>NZ_JBSFDD010000002.1:0-577474 GCF_053593715.1 Streptomyces sp. NPDC002125
GTTGATAGGCCAGATGTGGAAGCCCGGTAACGGGTGGAGCTGACTGGTACTAATAGGCCGAGGGCTTGTCCTCAGTTGCTCGCGTCCACTGTGTTAGTTCTGAAATAACGAACGGCCGTGTTTACACCGGTGTTGGTTAATTTCATAGTGTTTCGGTGGTCATTGCGTTAGGGAAACGCCCGGTTACATTCCGAACCCGGAAGCTAAGCCTTTCAGCGCCGATGGTACTGCAGGGGGGACCCTGTGGGAGAGTAGGACGCCGCCGAACAAATATTACGGACTAGCCCCGTGCCCTTGTGGCACGGGGCTTTTCTGCGTTTCCAGGGATGTATGGAGGCCCCTGACGGGGGCCGGTCGAGCATGCCCTCCTCGGACGACGGGTGTTGGGCGGCGTCTACAGTCGGCCGGCTGCCTTGAGGGCGAGGTAGGCATCAGCCAGCGCGGGGGCCAGGTCGTCCGGGCCGGCATCGACAACCGTGACGCCATGGCGCCGAAGCTGGTCCGCAGTGCGGCGGCGCTGGGCCTGGGTCTGTTCGCCGGCTGCGGCCTCGTAGGTGGCGTCCACTGTTCCCCGTGCACCTGTCATCGCTTCGACCTGCGGGTCTGCGACCGCGGCGACGAGGACCGTGTGTCGCTGGGTGAGCTGAGGGAGGACGGGGAGGAGGCCCTCCTCGATGGGCGCGGCGTCCAGGCTTGTCAGCAGGACGATGAGGGACCGCCGGGGGGCGCTCGCCAGTGCGGCGGTGCTGAGCCCGCGGGCGTTGGTCTCCACGAGCTGCGGTTCCAGCGTGGCAAGGGCACCGACGACCGTAGAAAGGACATCCCCGCCCGCGGCCCTGCCCTGCACCTGGGCCCGGACACGGCGGTCGTAGGCGAGCAGGTTCACGCGGTCGCCCGCACGCGTGGCAAGGGCGGTGAGGAGCAAGGTCGCGTCCATGGCGGCGTCGAGCCGCGGTACGTCGCCCACTCGGCCCGCCGATGTGCGGCCGGTGTCGAGAACGATGAGAATGTGCCGGTCCCGCTCGGGCCGCCAGGTGCGCACGGCGACTGCCGACTGGCGTGCGGTGGCCCGCCAGTCGATGGAACGGGTGTCGTCCCCGGGCACGTAAGGGCGCAGGCTGTCGAACTCGGTGCCTTCCCCACGGGTGAGCACGCTGGTCCGTCCGTCGAGTTCGCGGAGCCTGGCGAGGCGCGAGGGGAGGTGCTTGCGGCTCGTGAAGGGCGGCAGGACCCGGACCGTCCAGGGGACACGGTGATATCCCTGGCGGGCCGCGAGTTTCAGGGGGCCGAAGGACCGGACGGTGACGCGGTCGGCTTGGCGGTCTCCACGCCGTGACGGACGGAGGTACGTGGTGAGTCGTCGTCGCTCGCCGGCAGGCACGGTGAACTGGTGCCGGGAGGAGGTCTGCTCAGTCTCCGACGACCAGCTGCTGGGGGGCCAGGCGTCGCGGAGATGTGCGCGGAGCCGCCGCCGGGAAGGATTGGTCACTGTGAGTTGCACCGTCGCAGTGTCACCGAGTCGAACGGATGTATCACCGGTTCGGGTGAACTGCAGCGTACGTACTGGCGCTGCCAGGGCGTAGTCGCACAGAATTGCCAGTGAGAGCGGCGCGTTGACCGCGAGCATGCCTGTCCAGCTCGGCGCCAGGATGCCTACAGGGAGTGACCCCAAAGCAGCCAGGAGTGCAGTTCTTCCGGTGAGGGCCATGGTCACCGCCTCACCGGGGGACGGGGACGTGAGCCAGGACAGCGGTGATGACGGAGTCGGCGGTGACTCCCTCCATCTCGGCTTCGGGCCTCAGTTGGATGCGATGACGGAGCGTGGGCAGGGCGAGGGCCTTCACATCGTCCGGGATGACGTAGTCCCGGCCGGTAAGCCAGGCCCAGGCGCGCGCGGTGGAGAGCAGTGCGGTGGCTCCTCGGGGGGAAGCGCCGAGGGTGAGTGAGGGGGAATCACGAGTGGCACGGCAGATATCCACGACATAGGCGGCGATCTCGGGAGAGACCGAGGTCTTGGCGACGGCGGCGCGTGCCGCTTCGAGGTCGGCCGTGCCGGCCACGGGCTTAATGCCTGCTGCTTTGAGATCGCGCGGGTTGAACCCGTCCGCGTGGCGGGTGAGCACGTTGATCTCGTCCTCGCGCGTGGGCAGGGGCACGGTCAACTTGAGCAGGAAGCGGTCCAGCTGGGCCTCGGGCAGGGGGTAGGTGCCCTCGTACTCGACCGGGTTCTGGGTTGCTGCGACCAGGAAGGGGTCGGGCAGCGGACGCGGGGAGCCGTCGATGGTGACCTGACGTTCCTCCATGGCTTCCAGGAGGGAGGACTGCGTCTTCGGCGGGGTGCGGTTGATCTCGTCCGCGAGAAGGAGATTGGTGAACACCGGGCCGGGCTGGAAGGAGAACTCTGCGGTGCGGGCGTCGTAGACGAGCGAGCCCGTGACGTCGCTGGGCATCAGGTCGGGGGTGAACTGGACGCGTTTGGTGTCCAGTTCGAGAGAGGCGGCCAGTGCTCGGACGAGCAGTGTCTTCGCGACTCCAGGGACGCCCTCGAGAAGGACATGGCCCCGGCAGAGAAGCGCGACAACTAGTCCTGTGACAGCCGGGTCCTGGCCGACCACGGCCTTCGCGATCTCGGAACGCAGAGCTTCCAGGGATGCGCGGGCACGGTCGTCGTGCACCGGGGCCGCGAGGGTCCCTGAAGTGACTGCGGGCCCGGCGTGCTCCGGGGTCGGGACGCTCATGAAGTGCGTACCTCTCTTTCGAGGGCGTCGAGTTGATCGGTCAGAAGGACTAGCGCGGCGTCGTCGGCCGGAGCCGGGCCGAAGAGAAGGGCACCGAGATCACCGTCCGGCGTGCGGAGACGCGCGGCGACGGCGGGCAGGAGTACCTCGCGGGAATCGGTGTCACGGGGGGAGATACCGACGAGGGGTGAGATGCGGGCGCGAGTGGCGGAGCGCAGCGTCGCGGCTGCGCGGTCGCGGGCGTCGGCCTTGCGGTAGAGACGGGCTCGTCCCTCGGTGGATTCGGAGGCCCGGATGACCACCGGCAGGTGCTCGGTGACAAGGGGGCCGAGACGGCGTGCGCGCCAGATGGCTGCGAGGGCGGCGGCGAGGGCGAGTTGGAGGGTGCCCCAGAGCCAGCCGGAAGGGATGAGACCGATGAAGCCGCTTTCTCCTGAGGCTTCTTCGTCACTGCCGTCGTTTCCGCTGCCGGTACCAGTGCCGCCTTCGTTGGCGGAAGGATCGTCGAGAGAGGGGAGGTACCAGACTAGATGTGGGCGGGATCCGAGGAGCTGCAGGGCCAGCGACGCGTTGCCCTGCTGGTCGAGACGGTCGTTGTAGAAGATGTCGGGGGAGCCGAGCAACACGGTGTCGCCGGCTTCCTGTTCAGGCATGACGAGGAGGGTGGCCGGGCCGCTGTCCGGGTAGCAGGCGGTGGCCCGGCGTGCGTCCGTCGTGTAGCGGATGCCGCCCATGTCAGCGGTTCCCGCGGCGCGGGCGGCGGGGAGGTCGCAGCGCGGTGGGCGTGCGATCACGGGGCCGGACGCATCACTGTGTGCGCCGGGGGCGAGCCGGGGAACGGATGTGCCGCCCGCAGCGATGAGGACGGTACGGCCCAGGGAGCCGGCGGTCGCCATGCGGAGGCGTTGTTGCTGGTAGGGGGTGAGCACGTTGGGGCCGGCCACGAGCAGGGTGGTGTCGGGGCCCGCGGCACCGGCGGCCTCGTCGAGGGTCGTGGCTACGTCGACGGATATGCCGCGCGCCTCGAGGAGTTCGGCCACGGCGCGGCTGCCGTAGGGGTCCGGGGAGCGGGGATCGAGCCGGCCGTGCTGTCCGCCGGAGCGGAGCGCGGCGAGCGCCAGCCCTGCGATGACGAGGATGAGCACGGCGAACAGCAGTCCCCGGGTGCGTTGCCAGATCTGGTGCGGGGTGCGGGACGCCGACGTGGCAGGGACGGCGGTGATGGTGGTCATCCGGCGGCCCCCCGTGCTGGTGCGGCGGTCATCAGAGGCTTGGCGGCTTCGAGGTCCTGGTCGAGTGTGCACAGGCTCAGATACGCGTTCTCGTCGGCGGTCCGGCCGCCGTACGTGACGTCGTCGAAGACCCGGGCGGCAGCTCGCAGCCTGTCGGCGTGTGCGGGCAGCAGCCGGCCTGCTTCGGAGGCTGCCTCGTCGGCGGTCCGGCCGGGCCGCGGGTCGAGCACGGCTCGGTCCTCCAGCGAGCGTACGAGGGCGCGCATCCGCTCCTGGACGGCTTCGGTCCAGCGGTGGGCCTCGGCGTGCGCGGCGGCGGCGTCCCGGTGTCCGGCCGCGCTGAGGGCCGTGCCTCCGAACAGGGTTTCCGCAGAGCGGACGGGGCGCTGCGGTGTGCCGAGCCTCCACCAGAGGGCGGCGCCGAGGCTGATGACCGCCAGGATGATGACGATGAGACCGAGCGGGCCGCCGGGGGCGGCTCCGGCGGCGCCGTCCATGAGGTCGCCGACCCAGTCCCAGAAGCGGTCCAGGCCTCGTTCGAGAAGATTCGGATCGTGCTCGTGGTACATCGGGTCGGACAGTTCGTCCTCCGCCGCTTCGCGGGCGGGGACGCGCGGGATGTCCACGGGTATGTCCTCGCCCGCGCCGATGAGCCGTGCCGCCAAGGTGGTGCCCCCCGCCCCCGTCACCGCATCAGCTCGTGGGGGTGTCGTAGCCGGGTACCCCGGCGGCCCGGGCGAGGTCGAGGTCGAGCGCCTCGCGACGGATGCGCTGGTCGACGTAGAGCAGGGCCATCACTCCCGCGGTGAAGGGGTAGGCGAGGGTCGAGATGATCACTTCGCCGATGCCGGTGACGATGAGGAAGGGCCAGCCGAAGTCGGTCGAGCTGCTGTTGAGGAATTCGGTCAGCCCGTCGCTGTCCACGGTCATGGCGATGATGCCGAACGGGATGGTGATGATCAAGGTGAGGACGATGACCAGCACGTAGGTGAGCGCCAGGATGCCGAAGGTCCTCCACCAGCTGCCCTTGACCAGCTTCGCGGACCGGCGCAGCGAGGTGACGACGGGCTGTCGTTCCAGCATCAGGGCCGGTGCCGCGAGCGTGAAGCGGACCATCAGCCAGATGACCACGACGAAGGCGGCGATGAAGCCGAGGAGGGTCAGTGCGAGGCCGGTGGGGCCGCTGCCCAGCAGCAGCCCGGGGAGAATGCCCACGGCCATGATTCCGACGCTCATCAGGCTGATCAGGAGCGTCAGTCCGAGCAGCGGAAGGATCCGGGGGCGTGCCTCGGACCAGGCTTCGGAGAGGGTCACGCCGCGGCCGAGCACGGAGCGGCTGATCACCACGGTGAGGACCGAGGTGGTGATGAGCGTGGCGATCATCGCGACGAGTGTGCTGGGGGCGCTCGTGATCAGCTGCGACTGCGCCGAGTCGGTGGCCTGACGGAGGGCCTCGGCACCGACGGCGTTCGGGTCGATCGACTCGGGCTGGG
The DNA here is from genome assembly GCF_053593715.1 of Streptomyces sp. NPDC002125. NCBI lineage: Bacteria > Bacillati > Actinomycetota > Actinomycetes > Kitasatosporales > Streptomycetaceae > Streptomyces > Streptomyces sp. NPDC002125. The sequence goes on from NZ_JBSFDD010000002.1 coordinate 5,464, forward strand.
GCAGCAGATAGCGCTGCACCAGGATGATCACGATCTCGGCGATCACGGAGACGGTGAGGCTGACTCCGAGGACCGTGCGCCAGTGGGTGCGCATGGTGGACACCGCGCCGTCGAGGATCTCACCGACCCCCAGCGGGCGGAGTGGGATCACGCCGGGCTTCGCTGCCAGGGGGGCGCCGCCCCATCCGGGTCCTTGCTGTGGTGCTCCTCCCCAGCCCGGCGCTGGCGGCGGCGCGCCCGGGCCCTGGCCGGGGGCGCTCGGAGGGGACCACTGCCCTGGTGGGGGCTGTGCAGGAGACCACTGACCGGAGGGGCCGCTTCCGTCAACGGGCGAGGAGGGGCGGGGGATGCCCGTCTCCTGGCCGTCGGAGGGGGCGGATCCGGGCGAAGCCCAGCCCGGAGAGTCGTTCATCGTCGCTCCTTCACAGTCCTGCCCGCTCATCGGGGCGGCAGGTTGCCAGCCATCGTGCCACGCGCCGGTCCGGTGCGGGCCAGGCCTCGTATCTCCTTCTTGCCTTCGTGTGCGGGCGGTTCAGCGGGCAGACTGGGCGGATGGCTGATCAGGAAGCGCAAACAACGGCGGGCATCGAGCCCCCGGCTCTCTCCGTGCTCCGCTGGGACGAGCCTCCGGAAGGCCCTGCGGTGGTGCTTCTCGACCAGACGCGGCTGCCCTCGGAGGAGGTGGAGCTCGTGTGCGCCGATGTGCCCGCGCTGGTGCGGGCGATCCGGTCGCTGGCAGTCCGGGGTGCGCCGCTGCTGGGCATCGCCGGGGGGTACGGGGTGGCGCTGGCGGCTGCCCGGGGCGAGGACCCGACCGTGGCCGCGAGGCTGCTGGAGGGGGCGCGGCCCACCGCGGTGAATCTCGGGTACGGGGCGCGGCGGGTCGAGCGGGTGCACCGGTCCGCCGTCGAGAGCGGGGCCGCTCCGGGGGCTGCCGCCGCCGCGGCGCTGGCCGAGGCGCGCGCTCTGCACCGGGAGGACGCGGCGGCCAGCGGGCGGATGGCGCAGTACGGCCTGGCGCTGCTGGCGGAGCTCCTGCCGGGGTCCGGGCATCGGCTTCTCACCCACTGCAACACCGGGGCGCTCGTGTCGGGTGGTGCGGGCACGGCCTTCGCGGTGGCTCTGGAGGCGCACAGGAAGGGGAGGCTGCGGCAGCTGTGGGTGGACGAGACACGCCCTCTGCTCCAGGGTGCGCGGCTGACGGCGTACGAGGCGGCGAGGAACGGGATGCCGTACAGCTTGCTCACGGACAGCGCGGCGGGTTCGCTGTTTGCGGCTGGGGAGGTGGATGCCGTACTCATCGGGGCGGACCGCATTGCCGCGGACGGCTCGGTGGCCAACAAGGTGGGGAGCTATCCGTTGGCGGTGCTCGCGAAGTACCACCATGTTCCGTTCATCGTCGTGGCTCCGACGACCACGGTCGATCCCGAAACGGTGGACGGTACATCGATCGTGATCGAGCAGCGCTCCGCGGCCGAGGTGACGGAGGTCACATCGGTGCTCGGTGTGGCAGCCGGTGGCGAAGGGGGTGGGACGGCCGTCGCACCCCCGGGAACCAAGGCGTACAACCCCGCATTCGACATCACGCCGCCCGAACTGGTCACGGCGATCGTCACGGAGGAGGGCGTCATTTCCCCGGTCACGGGGGTCGGACTGGCAGAGCTGTGTGCCAGGTCATCGCAGGTAACGATTAGCTAATGGGATGATGTCGTTTATGAAGGGACGCGTCCTTGTCGTCGACGACGACACCGCACTGGCCGAGATGCTCGGCATCGTGCTGCGGGGAGAAGGTTTCGAGCCGTCGTTCGTAGCGGACGGCGACAAGGCACTGGCCGCATTTCGTGAGGCCAAGCCGGACCTGGTGCTGCTGGACCTCATGCTGCCCGGTAGGGACGGCATCGAGGTCTGCCGGCTGATCAGGGCCGAGTCGGGTGTGCCGATCGTCATGCTCACTGCCAAGAGCGACACGGTGGATGTGGTGGTGGGCCTGGAATCCGGGGCCGACGACTACATCGTCAAGCCGTTCAAACCGAAGGAGTTGGTCGCCCGGATCAGGGCGCGTTTGCGGAGGTCCGAGGAGCCCGCGCCGGAGCAGCTGACGATCGGTGACCTGGTCATCGATGTCGCCGGCCACTCGGTGAAGCGGGAGGGGCAGTCCATCGCCCTCACCCCGCTGGAGTTCGACCTGCTGGTCGCCCTCGCCCGCAAGCCGTGGCAGGTCTTCACCCGTGAGGTGCTGCTCGAGCAGGTGTGGGGTTATCGCCACGCCGCCGACACCCGTCTGGTGAACGTGCATGTCCAGCGGCTCCGCTCGAAGGTCGAGAAGGACCCCGAGCGGCCGGAGATCGTCGTGACCGTCCGCGGTGTCGGCTACAAGGCCGGACCGAGCTGACATGACCCTGGGCAGCGCTGCTCCGCCTCCCGGGGGTCCCGGGGCCCGTACGGAGCGGGCTGCCGGGCCGGTGCGGAGTACTCCCCGTTTCGGCCGGGTCCTGCGGGGCGGCCGGTTGTTCCGCGACCGGGCGCCCGGCGGCCCCGTGCCCCGGCTGCTGATGCGCTGGATCCGCGGGCCGCTCCTGCCCGCCGTCCGGCTCTGGCGGCGAAATCTGCAGCTCCGCGTCGTCGCGGGCACGCTGCTGATGTCGATCGCCGTGGTGCTGCTCCTGGGCTTCGTCGTGATCGGGCAGGTCCGCAACGGCCTGCTCGAAGCGAAGGGCAACGCCGCCCAGACCCAGGCTGCCGGAGGCTTCGCCGCCGCCCAGACGAACGCGAACGCGCCCCTGGTGCCGGGAGACCAGAGCGAGGAGGGCGCCGACGGCATGACGGCCAACACCTCCTGGCGTACCGAGCTCGTCGACCAGCTCGCCAGCGGTGGCACCAACGCGTTCAACGTGGTGGCGCTCAGCGTGGACTCCGCCGACAGCGGTGTCACCAGCCGTGCCCCCCGGGGTTCCGGCAGCGTGGAGGCATCCAGTGTCCCGCAGAGGCTGCGGGACGACGTGGGCAAGGGACAGGGGGCGTACCAGACGTACTCGCTGATCCGGTACTCGTACGGAAAGGACCCGGAGCCCGGTCTCGTCGTGGGCAAGAGGCTCTACGACGTCGACCACAATCCGTACGAGCTGTACTACCTCTTCCCGCTCACGCAGGAGGAGAAGTCCCTGACGCTTGTCACGACGACGCTGGCCACGGCCGGTCTGTTCGTGGTCGTGCTGCTCGGGGCCATCGCCTGGTTCGTGGTGCGGCAGGTCGTCACACCCGTACGGATGGCGGCGGGGATCGCCGAGCGGCTCTCCGCGGGCCGGCTCCAGGAGCGGATGAAGGTCACGGGCGAGGACGACATCGCGCGCCTCGGTGAGGCCTTCAACAAGATGGCGCAGAACCTCCAGCTGAAGATCCAGCAGCTGGAGGAGCTCTCCCGCATGCAGCGGCGCTTCGTCTCCGACGTCAGCCATGAGCTGAGGACCCCGCTGACGACGGTGCGGATGGCCGCCGACGTCATCCACGAGGCGCGTGTCGACTTCGACCCGGTGACCGCCCGTTCGGCGGAGCTGCTGGGGGACCAGCTCGACCGTTTCGAGTCGCTCCTGTCCGACCTTCTGGAGATCAGCAGGTTCGACGCCGGAGCCGCGGCCCTCGAAGCCGAACCGATAGATCTGCGGACGGTCGTCCGGCGCGTGATCGGCGGAGCCGAGCCGCTGGCGGAGCGGAAGGGCACCCGGATCCGGGTGGTCGGTGACGAGCAGCCCGTCGTCGCGGAAGCCGATGCCCGCCGTGTCGAGCGTGTCCTGCGCAACCTCGTCGTCAACGCCGTCGAGCACGGCGAGGGCCGGGACGTCGTCGTGCGGATGGGCGTCGCGCAGGGCGCCGTGGCCGTGGCGGTCCGGGACTACGGCGTGGGACTCAAGCCCGGCGAGGCGACCCGGGTCTTCAACCGCTTCTGGCGTGCGGACCCGGCACGCGCCCGCACGACGGGCGGTACCGGCCTCGGGCTGTCGATCGCCGTCGAGGACGCCCGGCTGCACGGAGGGTGGCTCCAGGCATGGGGCGAGCCCGGTGGCGGTTCGCAGTTCCGGCTGACCCTGCCGCGTACGGCGGACGAGCCCCTGCGCGGCTCGCCGATACCGCTGGAGCCCGAGGACTCACGGCGTAACCGGGAGGAGCGCGAGCGTGCGGAGGCGGTGCCGGCAGCGGCCGATCACCGGTTGATGTCCGTGCCGAGCCAGGCCGGTTCCGCGGCCCGGTCGCAGCTGCCCGCGCCGGTGCACGGCGCGGTGGCGTCGCGTACGCAGGCGTCGGTCGATCCGGCCGCACTGCCGGGCAACGGGGCGCGTGTGGTGTCGCGTCCGGCCGGGGAACGGCCGGGAGCGGGCGGCGACCCGGAGACGCAGTACCCAGAGACGCAGGACCCGGAGCGGGGGGACACGGCACGTGGACACTGACCGTCGTCGGGGCGGCCACGGCCGGGCGGTGCGGCTGACCGCGCTGCTCGGCTGCGGCGTCGTGGTGCTCGCCGGATGCGGAGCGATGCCGGTCACCGGTGATGTGAAGGCGGTCGACGCCTCGCAGCCGGGTGACTCCCAGGTGCAGGTCTACGCCGTGCCGCCCAGGGAGGGTGCGTCGCCCCTCGAGGTCGTCGACGGCTTCCTGGAGTCGATGACGAGCGACGACCCCGATTTCCGTACGACGCGGAAGTATCTGACCGCGGAAGCGGCGCGTACCTGGCAGCCGAGCGAGGGCACCACGGTGCTGGCGAAGGCCCCCAACCGCAACGGGCCGACCATCCACGACAAGGCGCGCAAGACCACCGAGACCACGTACACCCTGACCGGCGACCAGGTGGCGTCGGTCGACGCGCAGAGTTCGTACCGGCCGCTGGCCCCGTCTGAGTACGCCCAGACGTTGCACCTGGTCCGGGAGAAGGGGGCGGACGGCAAGCAGGAGTGGCGCATCGACATCGTGCCGGACGGCCTGGTGCTCGGGCAGTCCGACTTCAAGCGTCTCTACCGTTCCGTGAACAAGTACTACTTCGCGGCGGGGCGTACGGACGAGAAGCCGGCGCTCGTCGCCGACCCCGTCTACGTGCGCAACCGTACGGACCCCGTGACGCGGATGGACACGGCCACGCAGACGGTGCGGACGCTGCTCGCGGGGCCGTCGAACTGGCTGCGTCCGGTGGTCGACTCGCGCTTTCCCGCCGGCACGGCGCTGAGGAAGGGGGTCACCTCGCTGGCACCCGACGACCAGAACGTCCTGAAGGTGCCGCTGAACAAGAAGGCCGACAAGGCCGGGCAGGGTGCCTGCCGGATGATGGCCGCCCAGGTGCTCTTCACCCTGAGGGACCTGACGTCCGCCCGGGTGGGACAGGTCGAGCTGCAGGGTGCGAGCGGTCCGCTGTGCTCCCTCGGGGCCGACGAGGCCGAGGACTTCTCCTCGGACCACGGGTCCGACGCTCCCGACAGCCAGTACTTCGTCGACGACAAGGGCCATGTGCAGCGCATCCCCGGCAGCAGCAAGGGCAGCGGTGACCCGGAGCCGGTGACCGGACCGCTCGGCGACGGGGCGGTGGCCCTGAGCGCCGTCGGTGTGGCCCGGGACGAGCAGCTGGCCGCCGGGGTCTCCGAGAACCAGCAGAACCTCTACGTGTCCTCCCTCGTCGTGGAGAGCGAGCCGGCGGCTCCGGTGGTGACGAGCAAGGCCAGGAAGCCCGGGGACCGGCTGTCGGCGCCCAGCTGGGACGGCAACGGCGATCTGTGGGTCGCCGACCGCGATCCGGCGGATCCCCGGCTGCTGCGCCTGGCCGACGGCGCGGGCGAACCGCAGGAGGTCGCGGTGCCCGGCCTGAACGGCGGGCGGATCGAGGCGCTGAGGATGTCGGCCGACGGCGTCCGGATCGCCCTGCGGGTGTCGAAGGGCGGGCACACGACGCTGCACATCGGCCGGGTCGAGCGCCACGGTTCGGGTGAGTCGGAGCAGGTCTCCGTGGAGGACCTGCGCCGGGCGGCACCCCAGCTGGCGGACGTGTCGGCGGTTTCCTGGTCCGGTCGCAGCCGTCTCGTGGTGGTCGGCAAGGAGGAGGGCGGTGTACAGCAGGTGCGTTATGTGCAGGCCGACGGCTCCACCTCGTCCTCCGGGGTCCTGCCGGGTGTGAACCAGGTGACCGCGGTCGCGGCGGCGGACGACGAGCAGCTGCCGCTGATGGCGGACACCGAGAGCGACGGAATCGTCAAGCTGTCGCCGGGCGACAACTGGCAGACGGTCCTCAAGGACGGATCCTCGCTGGTCTACCCGGGCTGAGGCGGGCAGGCGCGTCGGCCGGGTCCCGGCCGGGCTCGCTGCCGGGCTGTTGCCGCCGGGCGGGTCCCGGCCGGGCGGCGGCACCGGGCTGTCGCCCTCCGCTGTCCGGTGCTCTTGCAGGGCGTCCTCATCGGCCCTGTCGTGCGGCCGATTCCGGTTGTCCACAGGGGTTTTCCACAGGGGTGGCAGGGCCTCCGCTGCCCGGGCACAGTGGGATGGTGCGGGGATGGCGACGCGAGTTCGTGGGCCTGGTCCTGCCCGTGGCCTGCGGTGGCTGCGGCAGGCCACGGGCGCTGCTGTGCGAGGAGTGCGCGGAGGATCTGGCGAGGGCACCGCGCAGGGTGAGACCGGCGCCCGAGCCGGCGGGTCTCCCCGTGGTCCACGCGGCCGCGCCGTACGAGAACGCGGTACGCGCCGTGCTGCTGGCCCACAAGGAGCGAGGGGCACTCGGCCTTGCCGGGGCGCTCGGAAGGGCGCTGGCGGGCGCCGTGCGGGCCGGAGCGGGGCAAGTGGGTGGCGCTGACCCCCTGCTGCTGGTGCCCGTGCCCTCGGCGAGACGCGCGACGGCCGCGCGCGGGCATGATCCCGCCCGCAGGATCGCGGTCGCGGCGACGGCAGAGCTGAGGCGCGGGGGGACGAGGGCCCGGGTGCTCCCGGTGCTGCGGCAGCGGCGCGCGGTGGCCGACCAGGCGGGGCTGGGCGCGCGCGAGCGGCAGGCGAATCTGGCGGGCGCGCTGGTGGTGGCGGAAGGCGGCCGGAGACTGCTCGGCGGCGGTCGGGTGGTGCTGGTGGACGACCTGTTGACGACGGGGTCCTCGCTGGCCGAGGCGGCACGCGCGGTCCGCGCGGCGGGGCCGGCCGCGGACACGGCGGCGGCAGGGCTTCGAGCTGCGGTGGTAGCGGCTTCTCCGTCTGCTTTCGAATTAAACCGGAACTGACAGATTACTTCCATCGTTGCAGGTGGTGAGTGGGTAATGGGCCCTGATCGGAGGTACGCGTGAGTAGCGGGTGCCGACACGGCGGTGGGCAGGCTATGTTCGGTTGTGAGGCACGGTGAATGCCGCACCTCGACGAATGCACCACCAGGTTTCGGGCAGGTAACTCACCGGTACGCCAGAAGCATGGAAATCGGTGGGGGTGGATTCCCTGCCGACGGGGGAGGAGGAGGTGAACGTCACCGAGTCCGATGCTCCGGCGATCACCGGAGTCTGGTGCAAAAGGGAGATGCTCCGCCGCCGAAGCGGAGCGATCCGGGAACGGAGTTCTGCGTGGACATCGTCGTCAAGGGCCGCAAGACCGAGGTGCCCGAGCGGTTCCGCAAGCACGTGGCCGAGAAGCTGAAGCTGGACAAGATCCAGAAGTTCGACGGCAAGGTGATCAGCCTCGACGTCGAGGTGTCCAAGGAGCCGAATCCCCGTCAGGCCGACCGTGCGGCAAGGGTGGAGATCACGCTCCGCTCGCGTGGGCCGGTCATCCGGGCGGAAGCGGCGGCAGGCGACCCGTACGCAGCGCTGGACCTGGCCACGGACAAGCTGGACGCACGGCTGCGCAAGGAGCACGACAAGCGTTACAGCCGGCGCGGCAACGGCCGGATCTCCGCGTCCGAAGTGGCGGAGGTCGTACCCGGCGCCGCCTCGTTCAACGGGGACGGTGAGCTGATCCCCGAGGAGCCGGCGTCGTCCGTGCCCACCACCAGGATGGGTTCGCTCGAGGTCCAGGGCGAAGGCCCTCTCGTGGTGCGCGAGAAGACGCACGTCGCAGCACCGATGACGCTCGACCAGGCGCTCTACGAGATGGAGCTGGTCGGACACGACTTCTACCTGTTCGTCGACTCCGAGACCAAGGAGCCCAGTGTCGTCTACCGGCGACATGCCTATGACTACGGTGTCATCCACCTGAGGACCGATCCGCTTGCCTCCGACGGGGCGGGCGGCGCGGGCGGTGCGCTCGGCGGCTGACACGCCACCATCCACAGCTGGTACACGGTGCCCCTGGAAGCGTCTGCGCGCCCCCGGGGGCACCGCGCGCGACCACGCGGGGCACCGCTTCGGCGGCCGGGCATGAAAGCATGGCGTCCCAGGCCAATCGGTGCTCTGCGCACTGGCGTTGGCGGACAGCTTGTGACCTCGGGCAGTGGCCTTCAGGGGGAGGAACGATGGCGGACACCTTCGGGCCCGTGCGCGGGGCGAAAGATGCCGACAGCGCTGCCGGTGCGGAAGCCGTGGCGGACGACGGGAGTTCCCGCAAGGAACCCATCAGGGTGCTGGTCGTCGACGACCACGCGCTTTTCCGCAGGGGGCTGGAGATCGTCCTCGCGCAGGAGGAGGACATCCAGGTCGTCGGGGAGGCGGGGGACGGCGCCGAGGCGGTCGACAAGGCCGCGGACCTGCTGCCCGACATCGTGCTGATGGATGTGCGGATGCCCAAGCGCGGCGGGATCGAGGCCTGCACCTCCATCAAGGAGGTGGCGCCCAGCGCGAAAATCATCATGCTGACGATCAGCGACGAGGAGGCCGACCTCTACGAGGCGATCAAGGCGGGCGCCACCGGTTATCTCCTCAAGGAGATCTCCACCGACGAGGTGGCCACGGCCATTCGCGCGGTGGCCGACGGGCAGTCCCAGATCAGCCCGTCGATGGCGTCCAAACTGCTCACCGAGTTCAAGTCGATGATCCAGCGCACCGACGAGCGCCGGCTCGTGCCCGCGCCGCGTCTGACCGAGCGGGAGCTGGAAGTCCTCAAACTCGTGGCCACGGGCATGAACAACCGCGATATCGCCAAGGAATTGTTCATTTCCGAGAACACCGTGAAGAACCACGTCCGCAATATCCTGGAGAAGCTCCAGCTCCACTCCCGCATGGAAGCGGTGGTCTATGCCATGCGGGAGAAGATCCTCGAGATCAGATAGCGCGGTAGCCGCAGGCCGAGGGCTCAGCCGAGGGTGCGCGCGATCTCCGCGAGGAGCGGCTCGCGGAGCTCCGGTGCGTCGACACGCTCCAGCCGCACATCCGTGCAGCCGACCCAGGACGCCGCTTCGACGAGCGCCTCGGCCATCGGCGCCACGGACTTCACGCCGTCCAGCGACACCTGGCGTGCGACGAGCGTCGTCCCCTCTCTGGCCGGGTCGACCCGGCCGCGCAGCCGTCCGCCCGCCAGCAGGGGCATCGCGAAGTAGCCGTGGATCCGCTTGGGCCGCGGGACGTACGCCTCCAGGCGGTGGGTGAAGCCGAAGATCCGCTCCGTACGCGCCCGTTCCCAGATGAGGGAGTCGAAGGGCGACAGCAGCGTCGTGCGGTGCCGGCCGCGGGGCTCGGTGGCCAGCGCCTCCGGGTGCGCCCAGGCGGGCTTCGCCCAGCCCCGTACCGTCACCGGGACGAGCCCGGAGTCCGCCACGACGGCGTCGAACTGTTCGCCCTTGAGCCGGTGGTAGTCGGCGATGTCCGTGCGGGTGCCGACCCCCAGTGAACGCCCGGCCAGGGCCACCAGGCGCCGCGCGCATTCGGCGTCGTCGAGGTCGTCGTGGAGCAGGGCGTCCGGGATGGCCCGCTCGGCCAGGTCGTAGACCCGCTTCCAGCCGCGCCGCTCGGTGCACACCACCTCGCCGTACATCAGGGCGCGTTCGACAGCGACCTTGGACGCGGACCAGTCCCACCACTCCCCGCCGTTCTTCGCGCCGCCGAGCTCGGTCGCCGTCAGCGGGCCCTCGGCGCGCAGCTGCTTGATCACCGTCTCGTACGCCCCGTCGGGCAGGTCGTGGTGCCAGTGCGGCCGGGAGCGGTAGGAGCGGCGGCGGAACGCGAAGTGCGGCCACTCCTCGACCGGCAGGATGCACGCGGCGTGCGACCAGTACTCGAACGAGCGGCCGCCCGACCAGTACGCCTCCTCGACCGTACGGCGGCCGAGCGCGCCGAGGCGGGCGTAGGGCACGAGCTCGTGGGACCGGGCGAGGACGGAGATCGTGTCGAGCTGGACGGCCCCGAGGTGGCGCAGCACTCCAGGGACCCCGCCCCGGCGGTCGGGGGCGCCCAGGAGGCCCTGGGCGCGCAGGGCGATCCGGCGTGCCTGGTCGGCGGAGAGTTCCAGAACGGGCTGCGGCACAGACGTCATGCGTCGAACCCTAGAGCGCGCCACTGACATCGCGGGCCGGCAGATGGGGAAGCGTCCCGGGCAGCCCCATGTCGGCCGGGAGCAGTGCACCGGTCCAGGTGTCGCGGCGTACGCCCTTGTTGAGCAGGGCCGCCCGTTGCTCGCCCTCCATGCGGAAGCCCGCACGCAGGGCGACCGCCCGTGACGGGGTGTTGCCGATCTCCGCCCGCCACTCCACCCGGTCCGCGCCCAGGGCGGTGAAGGCCCAGCGTGCCGCGCCGATCACCGCTTCCGTCGTGAAGCCGGAGCCCCGGTGCTCCCTGGCCGTCCAGAATCCGATCTCGTACGTTCCCGGGTGGTCGCGGCGGGTGAGCCCGAGCGCGCCGACGAGGGGACCGCCGTCGCGCGGCAGCACCGCGAAGTTGTACATCGAGTCGTCCTGCCAGCCCGCGGGCGACAGCTTCCGTGTCCAGAGCTCCGCGTCGGCACGGGTGTACGGGGAGGGGACGACCGTCCAGCGCTGGATCGCCGGATCCTGGCATTCCGCGAACACCGCTTCCGCGTCGCCGGGCTCGAAGGGCCGGAGGAGCAGGCGCTCGGTGGTGACGGCAGTGGGTTCCATGGAGGGATTCTGGTGAGGACGGAGGCGGGATGCGAGCTCTTTTCGGGCTGCCCGGCACCTTCCGTCCCCTCTGTCCGTTGTCCTGGGAGGGTGCGGCGGGGACAACGCGGCAGCAGCCCTCCCGGCGTGGTGGGGTCCTCGCTTACGATGGCCGTTGCGGTGGGGCCTACCTGCCGTGCCCGCGCCAGAGTCCATCACACGACCCAGTGCCAGGCCCGACCGGCAAGGAGACCAGCCTCAGTGTCCGTCTTCAACAAGCTCATGCGTGCAGGCGAAGGCAAGATCCTGCGCAAACTGCACCGCATCGCGGACCAGGTCAGCTCCATCGAAGAGGACTTCGTCAACCTCTCCGACGCCGAGCTGCGGGCGCTCACCGACGAGTACAAGGAACGGTACGCGGACGGCGAGAGCCTGGACGACCTGCTTCCCGAAGCATTCGCGACCGTCCGTGAGGCCGCGAAGCGCGTCCTCGGACAGCGCCACTACGACGTACAGATGATGGGCGGCGCCGCCCTGCACCTCGGCTATGTGGCCGAGATGAAGACCGGTGAGGGCAAGACCCTCGTCGGCACCCTGCCCGCGTATCTCAACGCGCTCTCCGGCAAGGGCGTGCACCTGATCACGGTCAACGACTACCTGGCCGAGCGCGACTCCGAGATGATGGGCCGGGTGCACAAGTTCCTCGGCCTCGAGGTCGGCTGCATCATCGCGAACATGACTCCGGCCCAGCGCCGTGAGCAGTACGCCTGCGACATCACGTACGGCACGAACAACGAGTTCGGCTTCGACTACCTCCGCGACAACATGGCGTGGTCCAAGGACGAGCTCGTCCAGCGCGGCCACAACTTCGCCATCGTCGACGAGGTCGACTCGATCCTCGTCGACGAGGCCCGTACGCCGCTGATCATCTCCGGCCCGGCCGACCAGGCCACCAAGTGGTACGGCGACTTCGCCAAGCTGGTCACGCGTCTCACCAGGGGTGAGGCGGGCAACCCGCTGAAGGGCATCGAGGAGACCGGCGACTACGAGGTCGACGAGAAGAAGCGGACCGTGGCCATCCACGAGCCCGGCGTCTCCAAGGTCGAGGACTGGCTCGGGATCGACAACCTCTACGAGTCGGTGAACACCCCGCTCGTGGGTTACCTCAACAACGCGATCAAGGCCAAGGAACTCTTCAAGAAGGACAAGGACTACGTCGTCATCGACGGCGAAGTCATGATCGTCGACGAGCACACCGGCCGTATCCTCGCCGGCCGCCGCTACAACGAGGGCATGCACCAGGCCATCGAGGCGAAGGAAGGGGTGGACATCAAGGACGAGAACCAGACCCTCGCCACGATCACCCTCCAGAACTTCTTCCGCCTGTACGACAAGCTCTCGGGCATGACCGGTACGGCGATGACCGAGGCGGCCGAGTTCCACCAGATCTACAAGCTGGGCGTCGTGCCGATCCCGACGAACCGGCCGATGGTCCGTGCCGACCAGTCCGACCTGATCTACCGCACCGAGGTCGCGAAGTTCGCCGCGGTCGTCGACGACATCGCGGAGAAGCACGAGAAGGGGCAGCCGATCCTGGTCGGCACGACCTCCGTCGAGAAGTCCGAGTACCTCTCGCAGCAGCTCTCCAAGCGCGGTGTCCAGCACGAGGTCCTCAACGCCAAGCAGCACGACCGTGAGGCGACGATCGTCGCCCAGGCCGGCCGCAAGGGCGCGGTCACGGTCGCCACGAACATGGCCGGCCGAGGCACCGACATCAAGCTCGGCGGCAACCCGGACGACCTCGCCGAGGCGGAGCTGCGCCAGCGCGGTCTCGACCCGGTGGACCACGTCGAGCAGTGGGCCGCCGCGCTGCCCGCCGCGCTGGAGAAGGCCGAGCAGGCCGTGAAGGCCGAGTTCGAGGAGGTCAAGGAGCTCGGCGGCCTGTACGTGCTGGGCACCGAGCGGCACGAGTCGCGGCGTATCGACAACCAGCTGCGCGGTCGTTCCGGCCGTCAGGGCGACCCGGGCGAGTCCCGGTTCTACCTCTCGCTGGGTGACGACCTGATGCGGCTGTTCAAGGCGCAGATGGTCGAGCGTGTGATGTCGATGGCCAACGTGCCCGACGACGTCCCGATCGAGAACAAGATGGTGACCCGGGCGATCGCCTCCGCGCAGTCGCAGGTGGAGCAGCAGAACTTCGAGACGCGTAAGAACGTCCTGAAGTACGACGAGGTGCTCAACCGGCAGCGTGAGGTCATCTACGGCGAGCGTCGGCGCGTCCTGGAGGGCGAGGACCTGCAGGACCAGATCCGTCACTTCATGGACGACACGATCGACGACTACATCCGCCAGGAGACGGCGGAGGGCTTCGCCGAGGAGTGGGACCTGGACCGGCTGTGGGGCGCCTTCAAGCAGCTCTACCCGGTGAAGGTCACCGTCGAGGAGCTTGAGGAGGCCGCGGGCGACCTGGCCGGGGTGACCGCCGACTTCATCGCCGAGTCGGTGAAGGACGACATCCACGAGCAGTACGCGGAGCGTGAGAAGACGCTCGGCTCGGACATCATGCGTGAGCTGGAGCGGCGCGTGGTGCTGTCCGTCCTGGACCGCAAGTGGCGCGAGCACCTCTACGAGATGGACTACCTCCAGGAGGGCATCGGCCTGCGGGCCATGGCGCAGAAGGACCCGCTAGTCGAGTACCAGCGCGAGGGCTTCGACATGTTCAACGCCATGATGGAGGGCATCAAGGAGGAGTCCGTCGGCTATCTGTTCAACCTGGAGGTCCAGGTCGAGCAGCAGGTCGAGGAGGTCCCGGTGCAGGACACGGCGGACCGTACCTCGCTGGAGAAGCAGGGTGCTCCGGTGGCGGCCGCGGCCGGGCGTCCGGAGATCCGGGCCAAGGGCCTGGACGCGCCGCAGCGTCCGGACCGGCTGCACTTCTCCGCTCCCACGGTGGACGGCGAGGGCGGGGTCGTCGAGGGCGACTTCTCCAACGGCGACGCCGCCCGGTCCGAGAGTGACGGGCTGACGCGTGCGGAGCGCCGCAAGGCGCAGAAGAGCACGGGCGGACGGCGCCGCAAGAAGTAGCGCGCGGCTCGTCCGATGACGACGGCCCGGCCCGGACACCACTCGGTGTCCGGGCCGGGCCGTTTCCACGGCCTTTGCCGGGCGTCTCCTGGCTTCTCCCGGCTCAGGGTGGGTGACCGGACAGCTCGGGGCGGAAGGGGCGTCAGCGGCCCGCTGGAGCCGTTCTGCGGCGTTGGCGGGGTTGTGCCCTGGGTCGAAGGGCGGGCTCGGTCCGTGACCGAGGACTGGGCGGCGGATCGGTCCGCCGTCCGGCCGACCCCGGCCCCGGGTTGGGATCGGTCCGCCGTCCGGCCCCGGGTTGGGATCGGTCCGCCGTCCGGCTGCCGGGTGGGCCGGGTCCGCCTCGGCGGCCGAGGACTCGGGTTGCCGCCGGCCGCGGGGTGGGCCGGGTCTTCGTCCTTCGCGGCCTGGGTGCGGCCGAATCTTCGTTCTCCGGCGTCCGGGTGCGGCCGAATCTTCGTTCTCCGGCGTCCGGGTGCGGCCGATCTTCGTCCTCCGGCGCCAGAATGGGCCCCAGCGGGCAGGACGTGCTTGACCGTCCTGCCCGCCTGGGGCCCGGTCCGCTACCTGACCGCCGGGAGGCGCTCGCCGCCCAGGTCGATGGCGGCGCAGCGCCAGCGGAGGTCGCGGCCCTGTTCCAGCCGGAAGGCCATGGCGCGGACCTGCTCGCCCGTGGCGATGCTGGCGAAGGCCTCGACCACGCCGTCGGCCGGCTGGCTGCCGTAGCAGGTGCGTACGACCGGGCGCCTGCAGCCCACCCCCAGCGGGGCGTTCGGGGCGAGCTCGGCGAGCTGGTCGTAGGCCTCGCCGATGGTGTGGCCGAGCATCCAGTGCACGGGCCGCTGGCCGCTCAGGACGGCGAGCAGGCGTTCCGCGAACCACTGGTGCGGGCGCAGGGGCCGCCGGGGCCGTTGCACCGGCACGGTGCCCGGCCTGCTGCGGTCGTGTCGTCCGGCCGGCCTGGTCCTGTCCTTGATCATGCGCGTAGCCCCCGTGGCTGCTGTCCGGTGCCCGTACGAGTACCGGGCGGTAACTTCTGCTGGGGATCTTCTACGGGGCCCGTCGGGGGCCCCGCAAGCGCGGCGGCGACACGGCAGGGCGCCCGGCGGGATCACCTATCCAGGTGATGGGCCCGGCGCCGCAAGGGATCGGCGGGGGTGACGGCCGCCGCGCGGTGGACGGCAGGGGGTGGATCGGCAACCCCGAAGGGGGACGCCGCACGTATCCTGAGGGCGTCATCGACTACGAAAGCGGTCAGCCATGCGTGTGTACGTCCCCCTGACACTCTCCGGTCTCGCCGCGGTGCACGGGGCGGGCGAGGTCGGTCCGGGGCCGCTGACCGCCTATGCGGTGACTCCCGGACTGCGTGAGTGGTACGTCTCCGACGACATCGAGGAGCTGGAGTACGCGGCGCTCAACCGGGCCGCGGCTGCCTCGCTGCGGCTGATCGCGGGCAAGCCGGACGAGACGCGGCGCCGGGTCGTCGTAGCGCTCGACGTCCCGGACGGGGCCGCGGTCGCCGATCCGGACCACGTCCTGGACACGTCGTCGCTCGGCGAGGTGCGGATCGCGGACCCCGTGGCGCTGTCCAGGGCCGCCGCCGTGCACGTGGACGCTGACGACGCCGAGAAGGCTGTCGCCGCCGCGGCCGCGGCCCTGGGTGCCGCGGATCTCGGGGACGACGACGCCCGGTTCACCGTGGACGGCGCGGAGGACCACGAGCTGCTGTGGTTCGGTATCCAGGAGATCCCCGGTCTCATTGCCTGAAGCACCCGGAGCCAGACGCATCCGGAGCACCCGGAGCCGGATACATCCGGAGCCCGAAGCGCCCGGAGCCCGAAGCGCCCGGACCGTCTGTCGGACCCGGCGGGTATTTTTCTGTGCATGGCGACATCCGGGAAGCACCGCACCCACCTGGTCTGGGACTGGAACGGCACTCTGCTCGACGACATCGAAGCGGTCCTCGGGGCGACGAACGCCGCGTTCGCCGAGGTCGATCTCGCTCCGCTCACGCTGGAGCAGTACCGCGAGACGTACTGCGTGCCGATACCCAAGTTCTACGAGCGGCTCATGGGCAGGCTGCCCACCCCCGCCGAGTGGGAGCGGATGGACGGTCTCTTCCACCGCCACTACACCGAGCAGCGGGCAGCCTGCGCACTGACCGCGGGTGTCGAGGAGCTGCTCGCCGGGTGGCTGCGTACGGGCGGCAGCCAGTCGCTGCTGAGCATGTACGGCCATGAGCACCTGGTGCCCGTGGTGCGGGCGTACGGCATCGAGCGTCACTTCCTGCGCGTCGACGGCCGCACGGGCCCCTCGGGCGGCAGCAAGGCGCAGCACATGGAGCGGCACTTCGAGGTGCTCGGCGGCATCGCTCCCGAGCGCGCTGTCGTCATCGGAGACGCGGTCGACGACGCCGTCGCGGCGGCGCACGTCGGGGCGCGTGCCGTGCTCTACACCGGCGGTTCCCACAGCCGCAGCAGTCTGGAGGCGGCGGGTGTGCCCGTGGTGGACACCCTGGCCGAGGCCGTCGCCCTGGCCCGGCTGATGGCGGACTGAGCGGCCCGGGCGGGCCGGCTCCCGGTCACCTTCCCCGCCGACGGGACCCGGGGACCGGGCGCGCGGATGCCGGTCGCGACGTGGACCGGGCGAACGGATGCCGGTCGCGACGTCGGGGCCGACCGGACCGACGCCTGGTCGCGACGACGCCGGAGCAGCCCCTTCTGCCGAACGCCGCGCTCGCTTCACCCCCGGTATGTGTCCGTTACGTGTCGCGAAGGTCCCCTGCGATGTCCAGAGTGTCAAAGTTCGGGTCCTTCTTTTGTACATATGCGGCTCATGACGTTTGTGGGTGAGAGAGGGATAGCCTGGGGCCGTGATCAGCGCGATACGCCTCGGGGGCAGCGAAGCCCCCGGCCTGCGCCCGGAGTGCCACAGCACCCGGGCCATCCGTGATCTCCGTGTCCCGGGCGGTCTGCCGAAAACGGCCGATGCGGTCCCGGGCGTCTCCCCAGGCGGCATGGCGTCGATCCAGACCGGAAACCCCGCGTCGTGGCGTTACGTCGCCTTTTACACCTACGTCACGCAACGGCGCGCGACAGGAGCCAGAGGACATGCAGACCAAGCTGGACGAAGCCAAGGCCGAGCTGCTCGCACGGGCGGCCCGGGTAGCTGACAACAGTCCGGGCGGTGGTGCCGGTGCCCCGGGAGGTGGCCTCCGGGTGCACCTTGCCGAAGCGCAGACCGGTACCGGAGCGGAGACCACCGAGGCCGGCCGGGGTGAGCCCTCGGCCCGGGACATGCTGCTCGCCTATCTCCAGCGCTACTACCTGCACACCGCTCCGGAGGACGTCACCGACCGCGACCCGGTCGACATCTTCGGTGCCGCTTCCTCGCACTACCGGCTCGCCGAGAGCCGCCCCCAGGGCACCGCGAACGTCCGGGTGCACACCCCGACCGTCGAGGAGAACGGCTGGACGAGCAGCCACTCCGTCGTCGAGGTCGTCACCGACGACATGCCGTTCCTGGTCGACTCGGTCACCAACGAGCTGTCCCGGCAGGGCCGCGGCATCCACCTCGTGATCCACCCGCAGGTCGTCGTACGCCGCGATGTCACCGGCAAGCTGATCGAGGTGCTCCCCGAGGACCGCCCCCGGCGCGAGGCCGCCAAGGGGCCCGGAGGCTGCAAGGAGACGCGTGCCGAGCTGCCGCACGACGCGCTCGTCGAGTCGTGGATCCACGTCGAGATCGACCGGGAGACGGACCGCGCGGATCTGAAACAGATCACCGCTGATCTGCTCCGCGTCCTGTCCGACGTACGGGAGACCGTCGAGGACTGGGACAAGATGCGCGACGCCGCCCTGCGGATCGCCGACGACCTTCCGGGGGAGCCGCTCGACGAGCTCGCCGACGAGGAGGTCGAGGAGGCCCGGGAGCTGCTGCGCTGGCTCGCCGCCGACCACTTCACCTTCCTCGGGTACCGCGAGTACGAGCTCCGCGACTCCGACGCCCTGACCGCCGTCCCCGGCACCGGACTCGGCATCCTGCGCTCCGACCCCAAGCACAGCGAGGACGAGGCCCACCCCGTCAGCCCGTCCTTCGACCGGCTGCCCGCCGACGCCCGGGCCAAGGCGAGGGAGCACAAGCTCCTCGTCCTGACGAAGGCGAACAGCAGGGCGACCGTGCACCGCCCCAGCTACCTCGACTACGTCGGCGTGAAGAAGTTCGACGCCAAGGGCAATGTCGTCGGGGAGCGGCGCTTCCTCGGGCTGTTCTCGTCCGCCGCGTACACCGAGTCGGTGCGCCGGGTGCCCGTGGTGCGCCGCAAGGTCGCCGAGGTGCTGGAGGGCGCGGGCTTCACGCCCAACAGCCACGACGGCCGCGACCTGCTCCAGATCCTGGAGACGTACCCGCGCGACGAGCTCTTCCAGACGCCCGTCGACCAGCTGCGCTCCATCGTCACCTCCGTGCTGTACCTCCAGGAGCGCCGCAGGCTGCGGCTCTACCTGCGCCAGGACGAGTACGGGCGCTACTACTCCGCCCTCGTCTACCTCCCGCGCGACCGCTACACCACCGGTGTGCGGCTCCGGCTGATCGACATCCTCAAGGAGGAACTGGGCGGCACCAGCGTCGACTTCACCGCCTGGAACACGGAGTCGATCCTCTCCCGGCTGCACTTCGTCGTCCGGGTCCCGCCGGGCACCGAGCTCCCGCACCTCACCGACGCGGACGCCGACCGCATCGAGGCGCGCCTGGTCGAGGCCGCCCGCTCCTGGGCCGACGGCTTCCAGGAGGCGCTGAACGCGGAGTGCGGCGAGGAGCGCGCCGCCGAACTGCTGCGCCGCTACGGGCAGTCCTTCCCCGAGGGCTACAAGGCCGACCACTCGCCGCGTGCGGCCGTGGCCGACCTGGTCCATCTCGAACAGCTCAAGAGCGCGCGCGAGGACTTCGCGCTCAGCCTGTACGAGCCGGTCGGCGCGGGTCCCGCCGAGCGCCGCTTCAAGATCTACCGGACCGGCGAGCAGGTCTCGCTCTCCGCCGTCCTCCCCGCGCTCCAGCGGCTCGGTGTCGAGGTCGTCGACGAGCGTCCGTACGAGCTGCGCTGCTCGGACCGCACCCACGCCTGGATCTACGACTTCGGGCTGCGTCTGCCCAAGAAGGCCACGGGCAACGGCGACTACCTCGCCGACGACGCGCGGGCCCGCTTCCAGGAGGCCTTCGCGGCCATCTGGACCGGTGAGGCGGAGAACGACGGCTTCAACTCCCTGGTCCTGGGCGCCGGGCTCGACTGGCGCCAGGCCATGGTGCTGCGCGCCTACGCGAAGTACCTGCGCCAGGCGGGTTCGACCTTCAGCCAGGACTACATGGAGGACACCCTCCGCAACAACGTCCACACCACCCGGCTGCTGGTCTCCCTCTTCGAGGCCCGGATGTCCCCCGCCCGCCAGAAGGCGGGCACGGAGCTCATCGACGGCCTGCTGGAGGAGCTGGAAGGGGCCCTGGACCAGGTGGCCTCGCTGGACGAGGACCGGATCCTGCGGTCCTTCCTCACGGTCATCAAGGCCACGCTGCGGACCAACTACTTCCAGCTGGCCGACGACCACGAGCCGCACAACTACGTCTCGATGAAGTTCGACCCGCAGGCCATCCCGGACCTCCCCGCGCCGCGCCCGGCGTACGAGATCTGGGTCTACTCGCCGCGTGTCGAGGGCGTCCACCTGCGCTTCGGCAAGGTCGCCCGCGGCGGGCTGCGCTGGTCGGACCGGCGGGAGGACTTCCGTACGGAGATCCTCGGCCTGGTCAAGGCACAGATGGTCAAGAACACCGTGATCGTGCCGGTGGGCGCCAAGGGCGGCTTCGTCGCCAAGCAGCTGCCGGACCCGGCCGTGGACCGCGACGCCTGGCTCGCCGAGGGCATCGCCTGCTACAAGATCTTCATCTCGGCCCTCCTCGACATCACCGACAACATGGTGACGGGCGAGGTCGTGCACCCCGCGGAGGTCGTGCGCCACGACGAGGACGACACGTATCTCGTCGTCGCCGCCGACAAGGGGACCGCGAGCTTCTCCGACATCGCCAACGACGTCGCCGTCGCGTACGGCTTCTGGCTCGGCGACGCCTTCGCGTCCGGCGGCTCGGCGGGCTACGACCACAAGGGCATGGGCATCACCGCCCGCGGTGCCTGGGAGTCCGTGCAGCGGCACTTCCGGGAGCTGGGCCACGACACACAGACCGAGGACTTCACGGTCGTCGGCGTCGGCGACATGTCGGGTGACGTGTTCGGCAACGGGATGCTCCTCTCCGAGCACATCCGGCTGGTCGCGGCCTTCGACCACCGGCACATCTTCATCGACCCGACCCCGGACGCCGCCACCTCGTACGCCGAGCGGCGCCGGCTGTTCGAACTGCCGCGCAGCTCCTGGGCGGACTACAACACCGACCTGCTGTCCGCGGGCGGCGGCATCCACCCGCGTTCCGCCAAGTCGATCCCGGTCAACGCGCACATCCGCGCGGCGCTCGGCATCGACGCCAAGGTCACCAAGATGACGCCCGCCGAGCTGATGCAGAACATCCTCAAGGCGTCGGTCGACCTCCTGTGGAACGGCGGCATCGGCACCTACATCAAGTCGTCGGCCGAGTCGAACGCCGATGTCGGCGACAAGGGCAACGACGCGATCCGGGTCAACGGCGCGGACCTGCGGGCCCGTGTCGTCGGCGAGGGCGGCAACCTCGGGGCGACCCAGCTGGGCCGCATCGAGTTCGCCCGGGCCGGCGGCCGGATCAACACCGACGCGATCGACAACAGCGCCGGTGTGGACACCTCCGACCACGAGGTGAACATCAAGATCCTGCTCAACGGTCTCGTCAGGGACGGCGACCTGACCGTGAAGCAGCGCAACAAGGTGCTCGCGGAGATGACCGACGAGGTCGGACAGCTCGTCCTGCGCAACAACTACGCGCAGAACGTCGCGCTCGCCAACGCCTGCGCCCAGGCGCCGTCGCTCCTCCACGCCCACCAGCGCTTCATGCGCAGGCTCGGCCGCGAGGGGCACCTGGACCGGGCGCTCGAATTCCTCCCGAACGACCGTCAGATCCGTGAACTGCTGAACCACGGCAGGGGCCTCAGCCAGCCCGAACTGGCCGTGCTGCTGGCGTACACCAAGATCACGGCGGCCGACGAGCTGATCTCCACCAGCCTGCCGGACGACGCGCATCTGCAGAAGCTGGTGCACGCCTACTTCCCCAAGCAGCTGAGCGAGCGGTTCCCCGAGGCCGTCGACGGGCATGCGCTGCGCCGCGAGATCATCACGACGGTGCTGGTCAACGACACGGTGAACACCGGTGGTTCGACGTTCCTGCACCGGCTGCGCGAGGAGACGGGGGCGTCGCTGGAGGAGATCGTGCGGGCCCAGTTCGCCGCCCGTGAGATCTTCGGCCTGTCGGCGGTGTGGGACGCCGTGGAGGCGCTCGACAACAAGGTCGCCGCCGATGTGCTGACCCGCATCAGGCTGCACTCGCGCCGGCTCGTCGAGCGCGGTTCGCGCTGGCTGCTCGGCAACCGGCCTCAGCCGGTCGAGATCTCGGAGACCGTCGAGTTCTTCCGCGACGGTGTGGAACGCGTCTGGAACGAGCTGCCCAAGCTGCTCAGGGGCGCCGACACCGAGTGGTACCGCTCGATCCTGGAGGAGCTCACCTCGGTGGGGGTCCCCGAGGAACTGGCGGTGCGGGTGGCCGGATTCTCCTCGGCCTTCCCGGCGCTGGACATCGTGGCGATCGCGGACCGTACGGACAAGGACCCGCTGGCCGTCGCCGATGTGTACTACGACCTCGCCGACCGGCTGGGGATCACCCAGCTGATGGACCGGATCATCGAGCTGCCGCGGGCCGACCGCTGGCAGTCGATGGCCCGCGCCTCCATCCGTGAGGACCTGTACGCCGCGCACGCGGCGCTCACCTCGGACGTGCTCTCCGTCGGCGACGGGGCGTCGACGCCCGAGCAGCGGTTCACGGCCTGGGAGGAGAAGAACGCGGCGATCCTGGCGCGTTCGCGCGCCACGCTGGAGGAGATCCGGAGCTCGGAGGCCTTTGACCTGGCGAACCTGTCGGTGGCCATGAGGACCATGCGGACGCTGCTGCGTACGCACGCCTGACCCGGAGCGGCCGAGCGGGCCGCGACGGAAAGCCGTCCGCCGGACGGGCCTCCTCGGCCCGTCCGGCGGACGGCTTTCACGGCTTTCAGGACAGTCCCGGGTTCACTTCTTGGCCTTCCTGGGCTTCACGGGCCCGGTGAACTCCTCGTACGCCGCCACGACCTCCTTGGCGGGCCCGTCCATCCGCAGCGTGCCCGCTTCGAGCCAGATCGCCCGGTCGCAGGTCTCGGTGATCGACCTGTTGCTGTGGCTGACCAGGAAGACCGTGCCGGCCTCCTGGCGGAGCTCCATGATCCGGTCCTTGCTGCGCCGCTGGAACTTCGCGTCGCCGGTGGACAGGGCCTCGTCGATCAGCAGGACGTCATGGCTCTTGGCCGCCGCGATGGAGAAACGCAGCCTGGCCCCCATGCCGGAGGAGTAGGTGCGCATCGGCAGGGTGATGAAGTCGCCCTTCTCGTTGATGCCGGAGAAGTCGACGATGTCCTGGTAGCGCTCGCGGATCTGCTCGCGGGTCATGCCCATGGCCAGGCCGCCGAGCACGACGTTGCGCTCACCGGTCAGGTCGCTCATCAGGGCCGCGTTCACGCCGAGGAGCGAGGGCTGGCCCTGGGTGTGGACCCGGCCCTTCGACGGGGGCAGCAGGCCCGCGATCGCCTTGAGGAGCGTGGACTTCCCGGAACCGTTGGAGCCGATCAGGCCGATGGCCTCGCCCTTGTACGCGGCGAAGCTGACGCCCTTCACGGCGTGCACCTGGCGTGCGCCCCGCGGCTCCCGGCGCGAGACGATCCGGTTCAGGGCGGAGGTGGCGCTCCCCCTGCCGGTACGGGCGCCGTTGACCGTGTAGGTGATGTGGACGTCGTCGACGACGACGGTGGGCACACGGGAATCGAGGGTGTCAGCCACGTCCGTACCTCTCCTCGGCCTTCCAGAAGTAGACGAAGCCGCCGATGCCGCAGAGCAGCGCCCAGCCCGCCGCGATGGCCCACACGTGCGGGGGCAGCTGCGCGCCGGTGAAGCTGTCGATCAGGGCGTAGCGCATCAGGTCGATGTAGACGGCGGCCGGGTTGCACTCCAGCGCCAGCAGGGCGAGGCGCGGCACCCGGTCGGCGGTGAGCAGGGTGTCCAGGCTCCACATGACGCCCGAGGCGTACATCCAGGTGCGCAGGATGAAGGGCGTCAGCTGGGCGATGTCGGGGGTCTTGGCGGCCAACCGGGCCATGACCATGGAGACGCCCGTGTTGAACAGCGCCTGCAGGGCGAGCGCCGGGATCGCCAGCAGCCACGACGGCCGCGGGTACTGGCCGAAGACCAGCAGGATCATGAAGAGCGCGCCCAGCGAGAACAGCAGCTGCTGGAGCTGCTGGAGCGCCAGGGCGATCGGCAGGGACGCGCGGGGGAAGTGCAGGGCCCGGACGAGTCCGGTGTTGCCGCTGATGGCCCGGGTGCCGGCGGTGATCGAGCTGGCGGTGAAGGTCCAGATGAAGACGCCGGTGACGAGGAAGGGCACGTAGTCGGGGACTCCGTGCTTGGTGTTCATCAGGACGCCGAAGATGAAGTAGTAGACCGTCGCGTTGAGCAGCGGGGTCATGATCTGCCAGATCTGGCCCAGCTTCGCCTGGCTGTACTGCGCGGTCAGCTTGGCCGTGGCGAAGGCGGTGATGAAGTGCCTGCGCCCCCAGAGCTGCCGGACGTACGCCCCGAGGGTCGGCCGGGCCCCGCTGACGGTCAGCCCGTGCTTCGCCGCGAGTGCGGCCAGCTCGCCGGGTTCGTACACGGGGAGGAGGGCGGAGGGCGCGGGGTCCACCGGGGCCGGCGGGGCTGCTGTCTGGCTCACCACGATCGCTTTCGACGGGGGCGGGGGGAACAGGGCGGACGAACCAGGGCCCGATGGGACGGCACCGTATCGTCGCAACGCTGAGACTAGGACGTTTGTGCGTCGCAACGCAACCGTTTCGTCGTTACGGTCTATCATTCGGGCCATGACCACCGAACGGCGAACCGGGCGCCGCACCCCGGCAGGTGCCGCGGTGCTGCGCGAGGACGTGACCGACGCGATCCGCGGCGCCGTCTTCGAGGAGCTGGCCGCCGTGGGATTCGCGCGGATGTCGATCGAGGGCATCGCCCGGCGGGCGGGGGTGGGCAAGACCGCCGTCTACCGCCGCTGGAAGTCCAAGCTCCATCTCGTCCTGGACCTGGTCGCCGCGGTGGCCGCCCAGGGCATGCCGGCGCCCGCGACGGGTTCGCTGTACGGGGATGTGCGCGCCGTGCTCGAACTGGCCTCGTACGCCCTGCGCCACCCCGTGGCCTCGCAGGTGATCCCGGACCTGCTCGTCGAGGCGGCCCGCAACCCTGAGATCTCCGACGCCATCAAGGCGGCGCTGCTCGACCAGCAGCAGGGTGTGGCCGCCGTGCTCGTACGGGCGGCGGTGGAGCGGGGCGAGCTGCCCGAGGGCAGCGACCCCGACCGGGCGCTGGATCTGATCGTCGGCCCGCTGTACTGGCGCCTGGTCGTGGTCCGGGGCGATCTGCCGAAGGGGTATCTGGACGACCTCGCGGCCTCGGCGGTCCGGGCGCTCAAGGTCTGAGGGGCGCCGTCCCGCGGAGGCCCCGGGCCTCGTCGAGGAGCCGGTCCGCGACGCGGCGGGCCGCCATGCCGTCGGCCGGGCCGCAGTGGTCGCGGCGGAAGCTCTCGTACGCCTCCGCGTGCGCCGCCGCCGACCCGGGCAGGGTCCGCAGCGCCTCGGCCACCTCCTCGGTGGTGACGAGCAGGGGGCCGGGGGCGCGGGTCTCGAAGTCCAGGCAGAAGCCGCGCACGGTGTCCCTGTAGTGCTCCAGGTCGTAGGTGTGGAAGAGCATCGGGCGACCCGTGTGCGCGAAGTCGAACGCCAGCCCCGAGTAGTCGGTGACCAGCACGTCGGCGATCAGCAGCAGTTCGGCCGCGTCCGGGTGCCCGGACACGTCGCGCAGGGCGGGGTGCGCCGGCACACTGCCCGTCACCCGGGGGTGCCTGCGGACCAGCACCGTGGTGCGCCCGTCGAGGGCGTGCGCCAGCGCGGCCGGATCGAGCGCGGGATCCCAGCGGTACAGCGGCGCCGAACCGGTGGGCACGCTGCCCGGCGGGTGCGCGAGATGGTCGCGGTACGTCGGCGCGTACAGCACCACGCGGTGCCCCTCGGGGACACCCAGCCTCCGGCGGACCCGCTCGGCCGTCTTCTCCCCGCCCGGTGCGCACAGCAGGTCGACGGCGGGGGAGCCCGCCTCCAGCACCTCGCCGCCGTAGCCCAGGGCGCGGCGGAGGTGCGGGGTGGCGAAGCCGCTCGGGGAGACCAGGACCGACCACTGGGCGGAGCGGTGCGCGAGCCCGGCGAGGTGCTGGTGGTCGGCGTACAGGCTGCCCGAGAGGTCCAGGCCGAAGCGGCCGAGCGGGACACCGGGCCAGGTCCGCACCACCGTCTGGTCCTGGCGGCGCTCGAACCAGGCGGGCAGCGGACCGCCCGCGACGATCCGGCGGGACCGCGCCAGCGCCTCGTACCAGGCGGTGCCGCCCTCCACGACGGGTACGGCCGTCGGCGGGACCCGGGCCGCGGCCCCCGCCGATCCGTCGGTGACCCAGAGGTGCTCGACATCGGTGCTCCGGCGCACGAGCTCGGCGTGCACGGCGCGCGAGGAGCCCTCCCCGGTGTAGAGCACGGTGTTCCGCAGGGGGAGCGCGCGCTGCGCCGGGTAGTGCTCCGTCCGCAGCCGGGCCTGCCGGTACGCGCTCCGTTCGGCGTCCCCGAGCGCCGGAGCGCACCGCACGGTCAGCCGGTCGCCGTGGCGGCGGTCCAGCCGGAAGCGCGCTCCGGCGGCGCCCACCGGCAGCCGTGCGGCGAGCGCGGCACCCACGCGCACGGGCCTGCCGTCGAGGAGCACCTCCCAGTCGCCCTCACGCGGCGGCTGGGCGAGCAGGGCGGCGAGGCGGCCCTGCCCCTCGTGTACGACGGGGACGGTCACCGTCTCGCCCAGGGCGCTGTGCCGCAGGACGAGCGCGCCGGCCCCGGGGGCGCCGCCGGGGCCGGGACCGTCGTCCGTCCCGGGCGCGGCTCCCGGCCGGGTCGTGCCCCCGGGGGCGCCGCCACCCCCGACCTCGATGCGGAGCCCGCCGTCCGGCGCGGGCCCCGCGCCCGTCAGGAGCGGGTCGCCGGTCACGTCCACCACCAGAAGGCCCTCCGGGTCCGCGAACACCGGCGGCGGCAGGTCCGGGCCCGCGGCGAGCGGCACGCGGGTGCCGTCGGCCGTCCGGAGCGCGGCCCGCCAGCGCCCCCGGGCGAGGCCGGCCGCATCACCGGGCTCCACGGGCGGCACCCCGGGCTCCACGGGCGGCACCCCGGGCTCCACGGGCGGCCCCCCGGCCTCCACGGGCCCGGCCGCCGAAGACGACGCCACCGGAGACGACGTCACCAGAGCCGGCAGCGGAATCCGGGCGGTGAATCCGCCCCCGTCCGTCACCCGCACCGGGCAGACGCGCTCCGCGGCCCCCTCGCGGGTCAGCACCAGGTCCGTGGGCCGCGTGGTCCCGTACAGCTCGCCGGTCAGCTCCAGGTCGCCGCTCCCGCTGTCGTGGGCGACGGCCAGCGCGGGCAGCCGCGTCACCGCCAGTTCGAGCCGCCCGTCCCGGTAGCCGAGCACCGCGCGCAGCCCGCCGCCCAGGTCATGGACCAGCGGGTGCGCTACCGCCGCCTCCACCGCCCGGAGGGCCGCCCGCCGTACGACGCCGTGCCCGGCCACCACCACGCCCACCAGCCAGTCGCCCGGCCCCAGGCGGCGGGGGTCGAGGACCGCCTCGAAGCCCGCGTGGTCGTAACAGTGCAGCTCCTGGCCGGAGTCGGCGGTGGCGCGGTCCGACCGGACCGTGCGGACCCGCACGGCCCGCGTCCGCCCGCTCGTCGCCTCCCGCACGAGGCCCGCCTTCAGCGACTGCCGGGCCGTGGCTGCCGGGAGGTTGCGGATGTACGCGTACCCACGCAGCCGCAGCAGGCCGTCCTCGCCCCAGGACGACTCCACCAGCCGCGCCACCGCCGGGAGATCGCCCCGGCCGAGCCGCGCCGGGACGCCCCGGCCCGCCAGTGCCCCGGGGTGCGCCGCGCGCCGCCGCCCCGGCACGCCCTCGACGGCGAACGTCCCCGTGCCGTTGGCCCGTTCGAACTCAAGGACAGCCAGCAGATCGTCGAGCCTGCGCTCCCGCACCAGCCGCCACCGGATGCGCGCCTCGGCGGGCAGCCCGGCCAGAGCGGCGTCGCCCGCCCGGTCGAGGAAGGCGCCCGCGTCCTCCATGAACGCCGAGCGGTAGGCGGGGCCGCCCATCGGCAGCCCCTCCAGGAAGTACACGAAGTCGTCGCGCAGGCACGAGGCGTCGTAGCGCAGCCGCTGCGCGGGGTCGCGGTCCGCGAGGAACGCGCTGACCTGCTCGCAGGCCGCGATCCGGTCCCGTACGCCCCGGACGTCCGTGCGCCGGCGGGTGATCGAGCCCTCCCGCACCCGCCAGTGGTAGACGTGCCGGTGCAGCACGTCGACCGATCCGGCGAGGTAGTGCGCCGGGATCATCACGGGGGTGTCCTCGTAGAGCTTGCCCACCGGGAAGGCGAAGGCGTGCCGGTCCCAGAACGAGCGCCGGAACACCTTGTTCCAGGCGACACGGTCGGCCAGCAGCCCGGTGTCCCTGGTGATGTGGGTGCGCGGGCGGTCGGCCGTCAGCCAGCGGTACTGCCAGGCCTGCTGCCTTC
The DNA here is from genome assembly GCF_053593715.1 of Streptomyces sp. NPDC002125. NCBI lineage: Bacteria > Bacillati > Actinomycetota > Actinomycetes > Kitasatosporales > Streptomycetaceae > Streptomyces > Streptomyces sp. NPDC002125. The sequence continues at coordinate 33,441 of NZ_JBSFDD010000002.1, forward strand.
CCTGGTCGTTCAGCCGCCACACATTGCCCGTGACCAGGTCCGAGCCGGTCGACTCCAGCGAGGCCACCATCCGTTCGTACGCGTCGGGGACGACCAGGTCGTCGCTGTCGGCGAACGCCAGATAGGGAACGCCCGGGGTGGTGTGGGCGACCCCCGTGTTGCGGGCCGCGCTGAGGCCCGCGTTGGGTTGGCGGACGCAGCGGAAGCGGTCGTCCCGGGCGGCGAAGTCCGCCGCGATCGCGCCGCTCCGGTCCGTCGACCCGTCGTCGACGAGCACCACCTCGATGTCCCTCAGGGACTGGCCGGCCAGCGAGCCGAGGCACTCCTGAAGGTAGTCCTCTACGTTGTGCACGGGGACGACGACGCTGAGGCGTGGCTTCATGTACGGCTCAACCCGGGGGAGCGCCCCGGGTCACGCCGTTGACCCGAACGGGTGAAGGAACCTGGGGGAGTCCACGCACCGCGCATTACGCTCGGCTGCCATGCTCCTCAGTGTCGTCATGACCGTCCACCGCGTTCAGGGGTATCTGCGGGCGGCCCTGGAGTCCGTGACCGGGCAGCCGGCGGCGCGCGACTTCGAGGTGATCGCCGTCGCCCCGGCCGATGGCGGCGTGGACCTCGGCATCGCGCGGGAGTTCGAGGCGCGCGACCCCCGGGTGCGGGTACTTCTCCTCGACCGGCCCTGGGACAGGGGCGCCGCCCGCGACGCCGGCGCCGCGACGGCGCGGGGGACATATCTGCTCTTCCTCGACGGGGACGACCTGCTCCTGCCGGGCGCGGCCGGGGAGATCGCCGCGCGGCTGAGGACCGGCCGCCCCGACGTGCTGCGCCTGGGCCACGACAGCACCGACCACTGGGGCGGCACCCGGCCGGGCGACGCGCTCCCCGACGCCCGGAACCAGGTCCTGCGCAGGGCCTTCCTGGAGGCCCACGCCCTCCGCTTCACCGAGGGCCCGTACGACGACGTCGTGCCCGTCCACCGCGCCCTGTTCCTCGCGGCGGACGCGGGCACGCTCGAAACCCTCGACCGGATCTGCGTCCGCCACCGGCTGCGCCGCGCCGGCCCCTCCGCCCCCGCTCCGGGCCGCGCGCACTTCGCCGTCATCGGCGCGTACGAACGGCTGGCCGACGAGACGGGCGGGGACCCACGCGTCCCCGCCGCCCGCACCGCGCATCTGACGGCCGTCCTCGACGACCCCGGGCGGATCGCCCCGGGGGACCGCGCCGCCTTCTTCCGCGCCGCGGGGCTGCCCGGCAGCTACCTCGCCCATCGCGCCCGCGAGGCCGTCCGCGCCGTGCGCACCCGGGCGCGGAGCGCCGTGCGCGCGGGCCGGAAGTCGCTGCGCGCCCGCGTGATGAAGGCGGTCTACCGCGCGGATCTGCACCGGCCGCTGGACCCCTGCCTCGCGGTCTACGGCGCCTACTGGAACCGCGGTGTCGCCTGCAACCCCGCCGCCGTCTACGCCAAGGCCCGTGAACTCGTCCCGTACATCCGCGGGGTCTGGGTCGTGTCCTCCCGCCACCGCGACCGGATGCCGCCGGGTGTGCCGTACGTCATCGAGGGCTCCCGCGCCTACTGGCGGACCATGGCCACGGCGACGTATCTCGTCAACAACTCCAGCTTCCCCGGGGGCTTCACGAAGCGGCCCGGCCAGATCTACCTCCAGACCCATCACGGGACCCCGCTGAAGACCATGGGTCTGGACCAGCTCCCCTACCCCGCGCTCACGGGCGGCGTCAGCTTCGAGCGGATCGTGGCCCACACCGACCAGTGGGACTTCAGCCTCTCCTCCAACCCGCACAGCACCGAGATCTGGGACCGGGTCTACCCGTCCTCGTACGAGCACCTGCCCTACGGCTACCCGCGCAACGACGTCCTGTGCGCCGCCACCCCGGAGCGGTCGGAAAAGATCAGGGCGGAGCTCGGCATCGCGCCCGGCAGCACCGTCCTGCTGTACGCCCCGACCCACCGCGACTACCGCACGGGCTTCCTCCCCCGGCTCGACCTGGAGGGCCTCGCCGACGCGCTGGGCCCCGGCTGGGTGCTGCTGGTGCGGGCGCACTACTTCTACGGGCGTACGTCCGGGACGGCGGCGGGGGACCGGGTCCTCGACGTCACCGGGCACCCGAGCACCGAGGAACTCTGCCTGGCCTCGGACGCGTTGATCACCGACTACTCCTCCCTGGTGTTCGACTACGCCTGTCTGGACCGTCCGGTGATCACCTACGCACCCGACTGGGACGCCTACCGCGCGGCCCGCGGCACCTACATCGACCTGCTGTCCGGTGCCCCGGGCGACACCCCGGGGGCGGTCGCGACCACGGAGGACGGGCTGCGCGAGGTGCTGACGAGCGGCGCGTGGAGGGCGCCGGAGGCGGAAGCGCTGCGCGTCGCGTTCCGCGCCCGCTTCTGCCCGTACGACGACGGGCGCGCGGCCGAGCGCGTGGTGCGGCGGGTCTTCCCCGTGCGTGCGAACTGAGCACCGGAGTCACCCGTACGGGGCGCTCCCTCCGCATCCCGCCGTCGTTGTCCTCAACAGCGCGCGCACACGGCAACGTTGGGAGACGTCATGCACCGGTCCGCCTACGAGCAGATGCGGCTCTGCATCGAGGAGTATCTGCCCACGTCCCGCAGGCACCGTGTGGTGGACCTCGGTTCACGGATCTCGGGCAAACAGACCCGTACCCACCGGGGTCTGCTGGCCGGCCACGACATCGACTACTTCGGGGTGGACGTCCAGGACGGCCCCAACGTCGACGCCGTCATGAAGCGCCCCTACCGCATCCCCGCGAAGTCCCGGAGCGCCGATGTGGTGCTGTCCGGGCAGGCGTTCGAGCACATCCCCTTCTTCTGGGTGTCGATGATGGAGATCGCCCGGGTGCTCAAGCCCGGCGGCCACGCCTTCATCACCGCGCCCTCGCGCGGCCACGCCCACGACGCGCAGGACTGCTGGCGCTACTACCCCGACGGGTTCCGGGCGATGGCCGCGCACTCGGGCCTCGAACTCCGCGAGGCGTACACGGACTTCCCGCCCACGAAGGGCATCTGGCACGACTACCGGTCCATCGACGCCAAGGCCGCCTACTGGGGCGACTCCGTCGGTGTCTTCCGCAGGCCGGTGAACTATCCCCGGCTCACCATGTTCGCGGTGCGCGAGACGGCCGTCTGGTGGGCCAACCGGGTCGGGGGAGTGGACCGGGTCCCGCTGCCGCGTCCGCTGGACGGCAGGGAGCGGTGCGGTCGGCCGGACACCCGTGCGGTCACATCAACGACAGGTTGACGAAAGATGACATGAGCCGCATAACGCGCGTACTGTCCCGCCCCATGGCTTGGCGCAACGCCGTCAACGGCGTCCTTCAGCAACTCACCGGATACCAGCTCAGGCGCGCGACCCTGCCCGCTCCCCGCCCCGCCCCGGCGGCGGTAGCAAAGCCGCCCGCCCGGAAGACCGTGGCGAAGAAGCCGCCGCAGTTCCCCGCGGACTACGACGACGAGGCGAAGGACATCATCCGCGCGGTCAAGCCGTACACGATGACCTCCCCGGAGCGGCTCAACGCCTTCGTCCTCGCGACCCGGCACGTCGTCAAGCACGGCATCCCCGGGGACATCGTCGAGTGCGGTGTATGGCGCGGCGGTTCCATGCAGGCCTGCGCCAGGACGCTGCTGTCGCTCGGTGAGACGGGCCGCGACCTCTACCTCTTCGACACCTACGAGGGCATGACCCCGCCCACCGCCGAGGACCTGAGGCGGGACGGCAGGCCGGCCCAGGAGCTGCTGGACGCCCAGGCCAAGGACCGGCCGATCTGGGCCGTGGCCTCCCTGGAGGACGTACAGGCCGGCTTCGAGCAGGTGCCGTACCCGAAGGAGCGCGTGCACTACGTGCGGGGCAAGGTCGAGGACACCGTCCCCGGGCAGGCGCCGGAGCAGATCTCCGTCCTCCGGCTGGACACCGACTGGTACGCCTCGACGAAGCACGAACTCCAGCACCTCTACAGCCGTCTGGTGAGCGGCGGGGTCCTCCTGATCGACGACTACGGCTACTGGCAGGGGTCCCGCCAGGCCGTGGACGAGTTCCTGGAGGAGACCGGCGAGCGGCTCCTGCTGCTGCGCATGGACGAGGGCCGGATCGCCGTCAAGCCCTGAGCGGACGGCCCCCGTTGCTGAGCCCCGTGCCTCCCCGGCACGGGGCTCGTTCCACATAGAGGAAGTCCGTCAGTCCGTCCGGAAGGATCGTGCGCAGAGCCATGGCACCCCGTCTCACCGTCGTCGTCCCGCTCTACAACGTCGAGGAGTACCTAGGAGCCTGCCTGGACTCGCTCGCCGGGCAGACCATGGACGACCTGGAAGTCGTCATGGTCGACGACGGATCGACGGACAACAGCGCCGACGTGGCCCTGGAGTTCTCCCGGAGCGATCCGCGCTTCCGCCTGATCCGGCAGGAGAACGCCGGGCTCGGCGCCGCGCGCAACGCGGGCGCGGGGCAGGCCCACCCGGACGCGGAGTTCCTGGCGTTCGTCGACAGCGACGACGTCGTGCCGCAGACGGCCTTCGCCCGGATGCTGGGCGAACTGGACGCCTCCGGCTCGGACTTCGCGACCGGCAATGTGCTCAGGCTCCGGGCCGGCGGTGTGCTCGAACAGTCCCCGATGTTCCGCAGGCCGATGGAGAAGCCGCGCAGGGGTACGCACATCACCCGCGACTGGGTCCTGCTCGGCGACCGTATCGCGTGCAACAAGGTGTTCCGCAGGTCCTTCTGGGACGAGCACGCCTTCGCCTTCCCGACGGGCGTGCTGTACGAGGACATCGCCGTCGTCCTGCCCGCCCACTTCCTGGCCAGGAGCGTCGACGTCGTCGAGGCCCCGGTCTACCACTGGCGGGACCGCGACGGCTCGATCACGACCAGGCGCGCGGTGGCCAAGGGCATCCGCGACCGGGTCACGGCGGTCTCCACCGTCAGCCGCTTCCTCGCGGACCGCGGCATGGGCGAGGCGAAGCGGCGGTACGACGAACACGCCCTCTCCGGTGACCTGTGGCTGTTCATCGAGGCGCTCCCGGAGGGCGACGAGAGCTTCCACGAGGCCTTCCTCACCCATGCCAACGCCTTCGCCGACACGGTCGACCCGGCCGTCCTCGACGGGCTGCCCCTGCATCTGCGGGTCAAGTGGCAGCTCATCCGGGAGCGCAGGACGGCGGAGCTGCTCGCCCTCCTGGCCCACGAGTCCACCGACCGCGACACCTTCCACGTCCGGGGGACGCTGCGGCCACGGGCGCAGTACCCGGGCATCGTGGCCCCGCTCCCGCCCGCGGCCACCGCGCTGTCCGCCGGTGACCTCCCCGTGCACGCGCACCTCACCGAGGCGGTGTGGCGGGACGGGCTGCTGCACCTCAAGGGGTACGCCTACGTCCGCAACGCCCCGGGCCGGTCGGCCGGGACGGGCTGGCTGAGGTCGGGCCGCCGGCTGGTCCCGCTCAGGCTGCGGCGGACCGTGACGGACGAGGCGGCGGCCCGCTCGGGCCGCTCGCTGCACCGCTACGAGCGGTCCGGCTTCGAGACCGTCGTCGACCCGCGCCGGCTCGCCGCCCGGAACACCGCGCCCGGAGCGAGGACCCTCTGGAAGCTCGAATCCGTCGTGTTCGGGGCGGGCCGCCCGCGCCGGGGACCCATGCGGCTGCTCGGCAATCCGGCCGCCCCCGCCGTGCGTTACGTCGACGCGCGCACCCGGGTCGTCCCCCTGCTCTCCGGGAACAAGCTGGAGCTGCGCGCCGAGCGGATCGACGCGGTGCTGGCCGGGCACGGCCCCACGGAGGCCGGGGACGGGATCAGGATCGCGGTCCGGCTGCTGGGTGCTGAGACGCCGAAGGCGCTGCGGCTCCAGGAGTGGCGTACGAAGGAGACCAGGGAGTTCCCCCTGGTCCCGGACGGGAGCATGGACGGGCGCAGCGTCCACGCCGACGTCCCGCTGGAAGTGTTCGGGGGCGCCGACGCCGACTGGGGCGTCCAGCTCGTCGGCGGGGCGCGCAGGCTGACGGTCGCCGCCCGCCCGGAGACCGAGGCCGGGCGCTACCCGCTGGCGGACGGCCGCGAGGTGTACGCCGCCGCCAATCCCTCGGGCGACCTGGTGCTCACCGACCGGGCCGTGTGCCCCGTCCTCACGCGCGTGGCCTGGACGGACGGGGCGGGCCTGTTCCTGGAGGGGACCTTCCCCGCGTGGCGGGACCGCCCGGCCGAGCTGGTCCTGCGTCACAGCGGCCACGGGGAGGAGACCGCCCTCGCGGTGGAGCGCTCCGGGGACACCTTCCGCGCGGAGCTCTCCCCAGGTGCCGTCGAGGGCCCCGGCGGCACGCTGCCGCTGGCCGAGGGCCGCTGGTACCCCTTCCTCCGGGAGCCGGGCGAGACCGACCCGGAGCGCTATCTGCCGCTGCGGCTGGTGCCCCAGCTCCACGCGGGGCTGCCGCTGCACGGTGAGTCGGGTGGGCGCCGCTTCACCCTGGAGCGGCGCTTCCACGACCGGCTCTGCCTGGAGTCGGGCAGCGCCCTGCCGCTGCCCGACCGGGGAGCGTACGGACAGCGCCGGCTGCGCGCCGGGTACGCGGGCGCGCGCGGCCGGGAGCTGCGCGACACCGTGCTGTACTCCAGCTTCGACGGGCGGCAGTTCTCCGACTCGCCCCGCGCCGTCCAGGAGGAACTGGCCCGCCGGGAGACCGGCGTCGAGCACCTCTGGGTGGTGCGGGACCAGCAGGCGGCCGTGCCCGCCGGGGTGCGCGCCGTGGCCCTGCACAGCGCCGAGTGGCACGAGGCGCTGGCCCGCAGCCGGTGGATCGTCACCAACACCCAGCTGCCGGAGTGGTTCGAGCGGGCGGAGGGCCAGTTCGTCGTCCAGACCTGGCACGGCACCCCGCTCAAGCGCATCGGCCGGGATCTGGCGGGCACCGCCTTCGCCGACACCGCGTACATGGAGTCGATGCCCCGCCGCGCCGCCCAGTGGAGCGTGCTCGTCTCACCGAACAGCTTCTCCACGCCGGTCCTGCGCCGCGCCTTCGGCTACACCGGCGAGGTGCTGGAGTGCGGCTACCCGCGCAACGACCTGCTGTACGCCCCCGACCGGGCGAAGGTCGCCTCCGCCGTCCGGCAGTCGCTCGGCGTGCCCGACGGCAGGCGGGTCGTGCTGTACGCCCCCACCTGGCGCGAGGACCGGCCCAAGCGGAGCGGGCTGTACGGGCTGGACCTCCAACTGGACCTGAAGCACGCCCGGGAGGCGCTCGGCGAGGGCCATGTGCTGCTGGTGCGCCGCCACTACCTGGTCGGCGGGAGCATCCCTTCGAGCGACTTCGTCCGGGACGTGTCGCGCTGGCCCGACGTCGCCGAGCTGATGCTGATCAGCGACGCGCTCGTCACGGACTACTCGTCCCTGATGTTCGACTTCGCGCAGACGGGCCGGCCGATGCTCTTCCACACGTACGACCTGGAGCACTACCGCGACACCCTGCGCGGCTTCTGCTTCGACTTCGAGAACCGGGCGCCCGGCCCGCTGATCACCGATTCGGCCGGGATCGTCGAGGCCCTGCGCGACCCGGACGCCGCGACGGCCGGGCACCGCGAGGCGTACGCGCGCTTCCGTGAGACCTTCTGCGACCTCGACGACGGGACGGCGGCGGCCCGGGTCGTGGACCGGATGCTGAAGGGGGCCCAGGCATGAGCGCGCCCGGTCTCAGCTGTGTGATCACCGCCGCGGAGGGCGGCCAGGAGGAGCTGCGGGCGTCCGTGGAGTCCGTCCTCGACCAGAGCATGCGCGCCGTCGAGGCCCTGGTCGTGCTGGACTCCGGCGCACCGGCGGAGCTGCGGAGGGCCGCCGAGTCGCTGGCCGGGCGCGCCCCGGACCGGGTGCGTGTCCTCGACGGCGGCGCCACGTCCGTCGCCGCCCTGCGCAACGCGGGTCTGGACGCGGCGCGGGGCACCTACGTCCTGGTGCTCGGCGTCGGCGAGCGCCTCCATCCGCACGCGGCCCGCAATCTCTGGGAGGCCGGCACGCGCACCGGTGCCGACCTGGTCGCCGGGCGATGGAGCCGCCTCACCGGGGACGGTGCGAAGGAGCGGGAACCTTCCTGGCAGCACACGCTGTTCCACCGCTCCCGGACCGTCGCCCGCTTCACCGACGCCCCCGAACTGGCGGTGCACGACGCCCTGGTGACCGGCTTCTGCCTGCGGCGCGAGGCGCTGGAACGGCACGGGCTGCGTTACGAGGAGGACCTCACGCACAGCGCGGTCCTCCTCGGTCCGCTGGCGGCGGCCGTCGTCGGCCGGATCGCGCTCGTACGCCGCCGGATCGTCAACGGCCGTGCCGCGCCCGACGCGGGCCGGGACCTGGCCGGGCTCGTGGAGGCGCACCGGAGGGTCTGCCATGTGCTGGTGGCGCAGGGGCTGGCCGAGCTGCGGGAGGAGCGGGACCGCGCCTTCCTGGTGGACCGCCTCGTGCCGCTGGTGCGCGGCTGGCCGCAGCTGCCGGCCGCCGAGCGCGGCCGGATCGCCGCGACCGCCGCGCGGGTGCTGCCCGACTGCGTGGACGAGGGGGCCCTGTCCGGCCTGCCGCCCGTCGAGCGTGTCGGCGTCCGGCTGCTGGCGGGGGGCGACGCGGACGGGGTGCTGGCGGCGGCGTACGCCCTGCGCAGGCGAGGCACCGTGACCGCGCCGCTGACCGTGGGCGACGACGGGCGGGTGTACTGGCCGGGCGGCCCCGACCCGCTGCTGGACGTCACCGGACTCGGCCATCAGTACCGCGGGTTCGGCGAGCTGAAGCTGATGAACAGGCTCACCCGCTACGAGGCCGAGGGTGGCCGGGTCCTGCTCGGGGGCCGGATCGTCCTGCCCTCGCACACCGGACCCGACCCGGCGGGCACCCTCACGGCCCGGCTGGAGTTCCGGGTCCGGGACGGCTCCAGCACCTTCCGCGCCCCCGTGGAGACGCTGCGCCCCGACGCCACGGGGATCAGCTGGTCCGCGCGCCTGGATCTCACCCGGCTGCTGCGCGCCTTCGGGCCCCGCGACACCGTGTGGGACGCCCGGATGGTGGTGGAGGACGGCCGGACCCGCTCGGTCAGCGACCTCTTCGCCGCCCACGATCTCGTCGGCCCCGCGGACCGCTCTCCGGCCCGGCCCAGGCTGGGGACGCTGACCGGGGACACCTGGCAGCCCTACATCACCCTCCGGGACCATCTGGCGCTCCGTCTGGAGGCCCGGCGCCGGCCCGCCCGCACCGCGCGGCGCCTGGTCCACTACGCCACCCACTTCCGCCCCGCGCGCCGGGCCAGGCTGCTGCTGCGGTCCCTGCGCAAGCGCCGGGACCGGCTGCACGCCCGGGGCCTCAAGGTCTCCGTGTACCGCTCCTGGCTGCTCCGGCTGCCCGTGCGCAAGGGCTCCGTGGTCTTCGAGAGCCACATGGGCACCTGTTACGGCGACAGCCCCCGGGCCGTCTACGAGGAGGTGCGCGCCCGGGGTCTGCCGCTGCGCGGCATCTGGTCGTACGCCGAGTCCCCGGAGGGCTTCCCGTCCGGCGCCAGGCTGGTGCGCCGCTGGTCCTGGCGCTATCTGTGGGCCCTGGCCAGGGCGGAGTACTGGGTCGACAACCAGGGCTTCCCGCAGAACCTCGACAAGCCGTCCGGTACGACGTACCTCCAGACCTGGCACGGTTCGGCGTACAAGCGCATGGGCTTCGACGAGACCCGGGTGCGGATGCAGAACGCTCCGCAGCGTGAGCGCCTCCAGCGGGCCGTGCACCGCTTCGACCACTTCCTCGTCCGCTCGGAGCACGATGTGAGCACCCTGGCCCGCGCCTACCGGCTGCCCGAGAAGACGCTGCTGCGCACCGGATACCCGCGCAACGACGCCCTCGTCGCGGCGCGTGCCCGGGACGAGGCCGAGGGGCGGCTTCCCCGTCCGCCGCTCGCGGCCGAGCTCGGTCTGCCCGACCACCGCAAGGTCGTGCTGTACGCGCCGACCTTCCGGGGCGGTCCCGGCAAGCGCAAGCGGCAGCGGCTTCTGCTGGACGCGGCGCGTTTCGCGGAACGCTTCGGCGACACGTACACGCTGCTGGTGCGGGCGCACTACCTGGAGGCGGCGAGCCTGCCGGTCTGCCCGCCGGGGACGGTGGTGGACGTGTCGGGGCACCATGACGTCAGCGAACTGCTGGCGCTCGCCGACGTGCTGGTCACGGACTACTCGTCGATCATGTTCGACTACGCGCTCCTGGACCGCCCGATCGTCCTGTTCGCCCCCGACCTCGACGCGTACGCCGCCGAGCGCGGCAGCTACTTCGACCTCAGGGAGAAGGCGCCGGGGCCGGTGACGGCGACCGAGGAGGAACTGTTCGGGGCGCTGGCCCGGCTGAAGACCGCGGACACCGGCTTCCACGAGGAACGCGCCGCCTTCGCGGAGGAGTTCGGTGCCTTCGACCGGGGCGACGCCGCCCGCGCGGTGGTCGACGCCGTGTTCACCCGGCACCTCGTCCCGTCCCGTACCGCCCGCACCGGGGAGGCCCGCCGATGAGCCGCAGCCGCGATGTCTTCCTCGTCGCCAACAGCGCCGACGAACTCGGCGGTGTGACCGGCTGGACGCACCGGACCGCCCAGCTGTTCACGGAGGCCGGCCACCGGGTCCACATCATCGGCGTGTACGCCGCCGAGCGGAAGATGGCCCTGCCCGAACCGCCGGTCTGTCCCGTCACCGCGCTCCACCCGGCGCATCCCGTGACCCCCTGGGCGCCCAAGGGTCTGCGGGACCGCTTCCGGATCGCCGAGCGGCGGAGGGAGGCGGCCCGCGCGGCGGAGAAGCGGCGGGCCGTCGAGCGGCTCTCGGAGATCTTCCGGACCGCCCGGCCCGGCGGGGTGGTGATCGTCAGCCAGGTCTGGGCGATGGAGTGGGTCGGCGAGGCGGACACCACCGGGCTGCGGGTGATCGGGATGAGCCACGAGTCCTACGACTACTCCCGGGCGAGCCACCGCTACCGCTGGATCAGGACCCACTACCCGCCGCTGGACCGCTGGCTCGTCCTGACGGAGGAGGACGCCGACATCTGGGCGGGCGACGGGATGAACAACGTCGGCTTCATGCCCAACGCGCTGGCCTCGCTGCCGGAACTGCCCTCCCCGCGCAGCGAGAAGTCGGTCGCCAGCATCGGCAGGCTCACCGACCAGAAGGGCATCGACATGCTCCTGGACACCTGGGCGCTGGTGGCTCCGCAGCGCCCCGACTGGCGGCTGGACGTGTACGGGACGGGAGAGGACGAGGCGGAGCTCAGGGCGCGGTGCACCGCGCTCGGCCTGGACGGATCGGTCGGCTGGCGGGGGCGCACCGACGATGTGCCCGGAGCGCTGGCGGCCTCGTCCGTCTTCGTCCAGTCCTCACGGGGCGAGGGCTTCCCGCTGGCGCTGCTGGAGGCGATGGCGAGCGGGGTGCCGTGCGCGGCGTTCGACTGCGCGCCGGGCGTACGCGAGATCGTGCGCGACGGCGAGGACGGGCTCCTGGCGCCGGCGGGCGACATCGGGGCGCTCGCCGACCGGCTGCTCCGGCTCACCGGCAACCCACGGATGCGGGACGCGATGGGGGACCGGGCGCGGACCAACGTCCAGCGGTTCGACGAGGCGGAGATCATGCGCCGCTGGGAGGAGCTGTTCGCGCTCCTGGAGCGCTGAGAAGGGCTCCGGGGCCGCCGGCAGCGGGCCCCGGGGGCCGCTGAAGGGGTCTCCGGGGCCGCTGGGATGAGAGCTGCCTGCCGGGACGGGCCCCGGGGTCCCCCGGGAGAGCCCCCGGGGTGCCCGGCGCCCGTCGGGCCCGCCTCATCCGTTGGTGTACTCCCGCACCGGCACCTGCCGGGGCACCCCCGTTGGCCCCCGGCCCGTGAGCGGTGCCGGCAGCGGCAGTCCCGAGGTGTCGCCCAGGAAGACCCGGCGCACCACCCGCTCCGACGCGTGCCCGTCGTCGTACGGGCAGAAGCGCGCCCTGAACGCCGCCCTGCGCTGCGCGGACCGTGGCCCGCGCCAGTGGTCGGTGGCGAAGATCTCGTGCAGCTCCTCCTGGTCACGGGCCACCGCGCCGGGCGGGAACGCCGCCGGGTCGAAGTACGTTCCGCGCGCCGCCTCGTACGCCTGCGCGTCCTCCAGGTGCAGGACGACCGGCCGGTCCAGATTGACGTAGTCGAACATCAGCGAGGAGTAGTCCGTGATCAGGCCGTCCGACGCGAGGCAGAGTTCCTCGACGGAGGGGTGCGCGCTGACGTCGATGATGCGCGGATGCGAGGTGTGCCCCGCGGTCGCGCGGGCCGTCTCGTCCAGGTAGTGGGCGCGGGCCAGGATCACGAAGTGCGGGCCCAGGACCCGGACCAGCTGGTCCAGGTCCAGGGAGTGCCGCTGGGCGCGCCGGTAGTCGCGGTGGGTCGGGGCGTACAGCACGGCGGTGCTGCCGGCCGGGATGCCCAGCAGCGCGCGGAGCCGGGCGGTCTCCTCGGGGCCGGTGCGGTGGAAGACGTCGTTGCGCGGGCTGCCGTACTCCAGCGTGGTATAGCCGGAGGGGTAGGTGCGTTCCCATACGAGGGTCGAGTGCTGGTTGGCGGAGAGGGAGAAGTCCCACTTGTCGACGTTGTCCAGCAGCTGCTCGAAGTCCATCGAGCCGGCCGCGGCCGGGCGGTGCACGAGGTCGGTGCCCATGGTCTTCAGGGGCGTCCCGTGGTGCGTCTGGAGCAGCACCTGCCCGCGTCTCTTCACGAGTCTGCGGTCGAAGTTGACGTTGTTCACGAGGTACTTGGAGCGCGCCAGCGCCGTCCAGTACGCGGCGGTCCCGGGGTGCAGCACCCGGGTCGCGGCCGGCACCGTACGGGCGTCCTCGGGGCGGCAGATCCAGAAGGTGCGCAGTCCCGGCACGAGGCGCCTGGCGGCCTCCTCCAGGGCCGCGGGGCTACAGGTGTAGCCGCGGTGCCAGTAGGCGGCGAAGACCGCGTCCCCGGGCCTCACGGGCAGCCTGAGCTGGACGCGGTAGTGCAGCTGGAGGGCCGCCCCGCGCACCGCCCGGCGCGTGGCCGACGCCGCGCGCCCGAGCCGGCCGCGCAGCCGCTGCGCGCCCCACAGGGCGCGGTAGGTCCGGTGGGCGCCGAGCCGGAACAGGGCGTGGCGCAGGCGGGTGCGGCGGGGCACGGGGGCGCCGGGGGTGCGGTAGAGCCGGCAGTGGGCGCGGGCCCGCCGGAAGAACGCGGCGCGGGTGCCGCGTGGCAGCCGCCCCCGTGAGGTGAAGAGGGTCGAGAAGTGGTCGAGCATCCGGCGGAACATCACCGGGCGCCAGACGGCGAGTTCGGGACGCGAGTCGATGAAGGCGAAGACCCGGTCGTACTGGTCGAAGACGTCGAAGTGGCGGTGGGTGGTGGTGGAGAGGATGTTGCCCCTGCGCCGCTGGCGGTACCCGACGCAGACCGTGTCCAGGACGGCGATCGATCCGGCGGCCATCAGCACCGGATAGGTCCAGGGGGTGTCCTCGTAGTAGCCGGGCGGGAAGGTGAAGCCCTCGGACTCGATGAACTCGCGGCGGTAGGCCTTGTTCCAGACGACCATCAGGACCTTGAGCAGCTCGGGGCGCTCGGCCAGCCGGAAGGAGGCGGGGCCGGTCTCGGAGAGGTGCTCGGCGAAGATGTTGCGGACGCTCTCGCCCGACCAGTACGTACGTGCGTAGTCGTAGACCAGGACGTCGGGGCCGCCGGTGGCCTCCAGGCGGTCGGCGATCGCCTGGAGCGCCTCGGGGGCGAAGGTGTCGTCGCCGTCGAGGAAGAGCAGATAGTCTCCGGTGGCCCCGGCCACACCGGCGTTCCTCGCGGGCCCCAGACCGGAGTTGACGGGCAGGTGGACGACCCGGACCCGGGGGTCGCGGACGGCGTACTCGTCGGCGATCGGGCCGCAGGCGTCCGGTGAGCAGTCGTCGACCACGATGATCTCGTAGTCCTTGTACGACTGGTTCAGCACGGAGTCGAGACACGCGTGCAGATACGCCTGGACCCGGTACGCGGGCACGATGACACTGAACCGGGGCACAACACATCCAGGGGTCGCTCGCGGGCGGGCAGGTGGCCCGCAAACGGCCGATGGAGTGACTTGGTTACGCCGGATGTGGCATTCGGGGGAAATACGAGGTAGGGCGGCCCGATCGGGAGTGAACGGGCCGCCCTGGTGTTGACGAACGTATGTGCTGTGCCGTCTCGCCTACTTGACGGCGCCCGCCATCACCCCGGAGACGAACTGCCGCTGGAAGGCGAAGAAGACGGCCAGCGGGATCACCATGGACACGAAGGCGCCCGGCGCCAGTACGTCGATGTTGTTGCCGAACTGGCGGACCTGCTGCTGGAGCGCCACCGTGATCGGCGGGGACTCCGAGTCCGCGAAGATCAGGGCGACCAGCATGTCGTTCCACACCCAGAGGAACTGGAAGATCCCGAGCGAGGCGATCGCGGGGCCTCCGAGCGGCATCACGACCCGGGTGAACAGCCGTATCTCGCCCGCGCCGTCCAGCCGGGCGGCCTCCAGCAGCTCGCGCGGGATCTCGGCGAAGAAGTTCCGCAGCAGGAAGATGGCGAACGGCAGACCGAACGCCGTGTGGAACATGATCACGCCGAAGGTCGTCTCGAAGATCCCGATGGTCCCGAAGAGCTCGGAGACCGGGATCAGGGCGACCTGCACGGGCACCACCAGCAGCCCCACCACGACCAGGAACCACCAGTCGCGGCCGGGGAACTCCATCCAGGCGAAGGCGTATCCGGCGAGCGAGCCGATCACGACCACCAGGAAGGTGGCCGGGACGGTGATCATCACCGTGCTGAAGAGGGAGTCGGTGATCGTCGAATTGTCCAGCAGGCGCTGGTAGTTGTCGAAGGTCAGCTCGGACGGGGCGGTGAAGACCTTCCACCAGCCGGTCGCCGCGATGTCCTCCGGCCCGCGCAGCGAGGAGAGCAGCAGGCCGATGGTCGGCATCAGCCAGAACAGGCCCACCAGGACGAGGAAGACCCGCATGGCCCCGCCACCGGCCCGTGCGGCCAGCCGCGCCCCGAGCGACGGCCCGGCCTTGGTGACGGGCTCGGCCCGCGGAGCCTTCTCGGCCTCGGTGACTCCGGTCGTCGTCGTCATCGCCGCCCCTCCTTCCGCATCCGGCGGATGTTGAACAGCATCACCGGGATCACCAGCAGCAGCAGGAGCACGGCGATGGCGCTGCCGACCCCGAGATCCGCGTCCGTGCCGAACGAGGACCGGTAGAGCTGGAGCGCCAGGACGTTGGCGTCGTCCTGCGAGGAGCCCGGCGCGATGATGAAGACCAGGTCGAAGATCTTCAGTACGTTGATCATCAGCGTGACCAGCACCACCGCGAGCACGGGTGCCAGCATCGGCACCGTGATCCGGCGGAAGACCTGCCACTCGTTCGCGCCGTCGACCCTGGCCGCTTCGAGCAGTTCGCGCGGCAGGCCCGCGAGACCGGCGGCGATCAGCACCATCGCGAAGCCGGCCCACATCCAGACGTAGCTGCCGATGATCCCGGGTGTCACGAGGGACGGGCCGAGCCAGTCGACCCCGTTGTACGGCTCCCGGAAGTTGTCCGCCGGAAGCCGCAGCTGGGCGCCGTCAGCCGAGGCGGGCAGGGTGAACACCCCGTTCGCGCCCGCCGTCGCCGAGGCGACGACCTTGCCGTCCTTGACCGCCTCGACGGTGATGCCCTTGAGGCCGAGCTCCTTCGGATCGACGACGTTCGGCTTGCCGCCGCCGCCCTTGGTGAAGTCGAGCCAGGCCGTCCCGGTGATCCCGTCACCGGAGGCGGCGGGCACCTTCGCGGGTTCCGCGTCGCCCGGCATCTTCGCCGGGACCACGCCGACCAGCGGCAGGCTCACCGGTTCACCGGCCCGCACGGTCTCCTTGGTGACGAAGGAGCCGCCGCCGCCCGCCTTCAGCGGATGGACCGGCAGCGGATGCGCCTTGGGGAAGCCCGACGATTGGGCGAACGTGTCGTGCACGCCCACCGCCACGGCGTTGGCGACGCCGCGTTCCGGCGCCTGCTCGTACACCAGCCGGAAGATGATGCCGGCGGCCAGCATCGAGATCGCCATCGGCATGAAGACGATCAGCTTGAACGCCGTACCCCACCGGATGCGTTCGGTCAGCACCGCGAAGATCAGGCCGAGCACGGTGGCGACCGTCGGCGCGAACACCACCCAGATCGCGTTGTTCTTCACCGCCGTACGGATCGTGTCGTCCGTGAACAGCGCCTTGTAGTTGTCGAGACCCGCGAAGCCCGTGCCCGCCTGGTCGAGGAAAGAGCGGTAGACGGAGTACACGATCGGATAGACGACGAGGGCGCCGAGCAGCACCAGCGCGGGCAGCAGGAACGCCGCCGCGACGGCTCGCCGGGTGCCGGTCACACTGCGGCGCGTGCGCGTGCCCGCCTTCGTCCCTGGACGCTTGTCGGCGGGGGGCGCGCTTCCCGCGCCCCCCGCTGTCGCTGTGGTCATCCCGTCAGCTCGTGTACGCCTTGGCCGCGTCGGACTCCAGTTTCGCCTGGGTCCCCGCGATGTCCTTCGGGTTCTTCAGGAAGTCCTGGAGCGTCTTCCACTCGCCCTTGCCGGGCGTCCCGCCGAACGACTGCGGGGCCTGGTCGGACATGTCGAACCGGACGTCGTCACCGGCCGCGATCAGCGCCTCGGCGATCTTGCGCTGCACGTCGTTGGGGTAGGCCGCCGCGTCCAGCGACTTGTTGGGCGAGATGAACCCGCCGGCCTCGGCCCAGATCTTCGCCGCGTCGGTCGAGGCGAGCCAGGTCAGCAGCGCCTGGGCGCCCTCGCCGTCCTTGAGCGCCACCGCCGCGTCCCCGCCGGTCACCACCGGGGACTCCGCGCCGACCGCCGGGAAGGGGAACACCTTGGCGTCCGTGCCGATCTTCGCCTTGGTCTGCGCGATGTTGATGGAGACGAAGTCGCCCTCGAAGACCATCGCGCCCTTGGGCTGGTCACCGCCGGTGAACGTCTGGGTGACGGACACGGGGAACTCCGTCTGGAGCGCGCCGTCGGCTCCGCCGGAGATCAGGCTCGGATTGCCGAAGAGCTCGGCCAGGGTGGTCAGCGCGTCCTTGACGGACGGGTCCGTCCACTTGATCTCGTGCTGGGCGAGCTGGTCGTACTTCTCCGGTCCGGCCTGGGAGAGATAGATGTTCTCGAACCAGTCGGTGAGGGTCCAGCCGTCCGCGCCGCCGACGGAGACCGGTGTGACACCGGAGGCGGAGACCGTCTCGGCCGTGGCGATGAAGTCCTTCCAGGTCTTCGGCTCGCTCGCGCCCGCGTTCTCGAACGCCTTGGCGTTGTACCAGATCAGGGACTTGTTGGCGGCCTTGAAGTAGACGCCGTACTGGGTGCCGTCGACCGCGCCGAGGTCCTGCCAGACCTTGGAGTAGTTCTGGCCCAGCTGTGCCCGCGCCTCGTTGCCGACCGGCTTGGCCCACTTCTTGGCCACCGCCTGCTGGATGGCGCCCACCTGCGGGATCATCGCGACGTCCGGGGGCTGGCCGCCCGCTATCTTCGTACCGAGGAAGTTGACGATCGGGTCCTGCGCCGGGACGAAGGTGACCGTGGCCCCCGTGCGCTTCTCGAACTCGTCCAGCACCTTGGTGAAGTTGGCCTGCTCGGGTCCCGTCCAGACCGCCGCCACCGATAATTTCTGGCCGTCGAGCTTCGGCAGGTTCACGCTCGACGCACTGTCCGAGCTCTTGTCCGGCCCCTTGCTCGCCTTGTCCTTGCCGCCGCCGTCCCCGTCACCACCACAGCCGGTGAGGGCCAGCGCTCCGATCGCGGTGAACACCAGTGCTGCCCTACGCATTCGAAGGGTTCTGCGCATCCCTTGCCCCGTCTCTCCTGCGCGCGCATGTGTGCGGACCGGCACCCACGGTGGGACTCTGCGGTGCCGCTCACGTCACACATCGCGCTGTTCACGTCGTCCGTGCGCTCAGTCCTATGCCCGGCGTCCCGGGGCCGCAATACCGCCGCCGACCCCAACTCACTGATCGTGATGGGCTCGTGACGTCGCGCCGGACCTGCCCCAGGAGGGGCTCCCGGGGCCCCGGCAGGCTCTCAGGAGGGCAGGGGGTACGGGACCAGCGGGGGGAGCCGCTCGGCGTTGACCGAGCGGGCCGCACGCTCCAGGGCGCTGGCGAGCAGGGCCAGGTCGGTGGGTCCGTTGCCCAGCTCGCGGACGGGTCTGCGGGTCGGCGGATCGCCCATCCGCTCCCACTCCAGCGGTACGACGGTCGGGCGCAGGGTCGCCGTGCGCGGGATGCGCCCGGTCACCCGGCCGCCCTGGAACGGCGTCACCCGGCCGTCCGGATGCCCCAGACGGCCCCGGCCGGGAGCGGCCTCGTCGGGGGACGGGGGAACGACCGGCGGATCGAGCACGATGCGCAGCCTGGCGCCCCTGGCCAGCTCCGTGTCCTCGGTGCGGTCCGGGCGGCCCGAGGCGGCGACGAGATGGACGCCGAGGCGCCCGCCGTCCCTGGCCACGGCCTCCAGCACCCGCACCACGGAACCGGCGGACGGGCGGCCGGGGCTGCCGAGCGCCGGGGCGACCAGGGCGTCGAAGTCGTCGGCCAGGACGACGAGCCGCGGCAGGGGCGAGGGGCCCGGGTCCACGGGACGGGCCGCGGCCGGCCGCAGCCGCAGGGTGCCGCTGGCAGGCGATTCGATGTCACCGCGCTGCTCGGCGGCGCCCGGGGCGTGCCGGCCCCCGAGCGTCTGCGACTCCTCGTACCGCGCGTGCCATTCGGCGAAGTCCAGGCCGCCGAGCAGCTCCGCTCTGCGCTTCAGCTCGCCGCCCAGTGCCTGGGCGAACTCCCTCATCCGTACGGGGTCGGAGGCCACCAGACGCGTGAAGACGTGCGGCAGCTCCAGGCAGGGGCCGAGGCCCTCGCCGTGCTCGCCTCCCGCTCCGTCGATCAGCAGTATGCCGAGCCGGTCGGGGCGTGCGGCCGAGGCCAGGGACGCGGCGACGGCGCGCAGCAGCTCCGTGCGCCCGCTTCCGGGAGGCCCCTCGATCAGCAGGTGAGGTCCCTCGTCGGCCAGGTCGACGGAGAGCGGGCCGCGGGGCCCCGCGCCGAGCACGACCACGGGCCGTCCCGCGTAACCGCCGGCGGGGGCCGCGGGAGCGGGGGCCCCGCTGTCGCGTCTCTGCGCGCCGATCCGGGGGGAGCCGCTCGCGGCCGCCGGAGGATAGACGGAGCGGCCCGGACCCGAGCTGGTGGGCCCGGTGCCCAGGAAGGGGGTGCGCTCGGAGTCCGGGGACTCGCGCTGCGCGCCCACCCGGGGGCCGGTGCTCAGGGTGCGGCCCGAGCTCGTCGTGTTCAGGTCGGCGCCGGGCTGGGGAGCCGCGCGCACCGTCGCGCCCGGCTGGACCTCGGCGGTGGAGGCCCAGCGCGCCATCAGGGAGGCCGGGGTGGCCCGCGCGAGGCCCAGCTCGTCCAGCAGCCGGGCGGACGGGGGCAGGGCCGCCGCCATGGGCCGGCCGGGCAGGGCGGCGGCGCCCTCGTCGCGAAGCGGGGCGAGGGCGCGCCCGAACCGCTCGGCCCAGGCCGCCGACACGGCGTCCACCGAGGCGACCGTGCCGTGGCCCGCCGCCTGGCCGCCCGCCGTGCGCAGCAGCCGCAGCGCGGTCGCCACATCGCCGCTGAGCATGGCGACCGCCCCGCACTCACGGAAGGCGATCGAGGCCCGGCACGCGCTGTCGTAGGTCGCGGTGACCGGGGACGTCGGGGAGGCTGCCGGGGTCTCGGCCAGACAGATCAGATGGATTCCGGCGGCGGCTCCGGCCCCGGCCAGCGCGGCCGTGGTCTCGCGCAGCGCGGCGGAGCCCGGGTCGCCGTCCACGATCACCACGGTGTACGGCCCGGTGTGCCGGCGGGCGGCCTCGGCGACGGTGCTCCGGTCGGCGCTGGCCCAGCCGGGGCCGAGCGGGCTCTCCTCCAGGCGGCGCACCAGCTCCGCCGCGCGGGCGCCCGCCTGCTCCCGGTCGTACGCGAGGAGCAGACGGCAGTCCTGGCCGTGCATGGGGCGCAGATGGGGCAGCCAGCCGAGCCAGGACCACTCGCGGCGGCGCTCCTCGGGGCTCCGGGCCCGGTCCGTGCTGATCAGCACGATCTCCAGGTCGAAGGGGGAGTGCAGCGCGGCGAGCTGCGCGACCGTCGAGCGGGCGAGCCCGGACAGCCTGGCCCTGGGTCCCGCGAGGCCGAGCGAACCGGCCTCCCGCAGTCCCACGGTGACCGGCACGGCGGGCAGGTCGGCGCGCTCCGTCGTCCCGAGCCGCACGACCAGGGCCTCGGGGTGCGAGGGGTCGCGCTCCCACAGCCGGGGCCCGGGGCCGAGCGCGGTGAGCAGCACGGTGGCGGGGTCCGGCCAGGTCCCGGCGGGGGCCGAGGGGGAGCGGAGGGGCTCGGACGGGGGGTGCGCGGCGGGTCCGGTGGCCGGGGCGGTGCCGGCGGGCGTTCCGGGAGCCGGTTCGCCCTTGCCGCCGGTGAGGCGCCGGGCCCAGGCGCCTATGCCGCCGCGCCGGGGGGTCTCGCCCTGCGTGGCGTCGAAGCCGCGGCCGTGGGTGACCTGCGGCAGGTCCGCGTCCCGGTGGGCGTCGTGGCCCGCCGGGCCCTCGTCGTACGGATCGTGCGGGCCGTGGTCCGCCGGAGCGGGGCTGTAGGCGTGGCCGTGTCCTTCGCCGCCCGTGTCCGCGCCGCCCTCGGCGTCCGGTGCCCGGCCGCCGCCCGCATCGGGTCTGGCCACCCTCAGATGGCCCTCGCCGTCGGGTGTGGTCGTCAGCGTGGGTGTGCGGGCGCCGGGCGTGAGCCGGAGCGTGGACTCGCCGAGCCGCAGCAGGGCGCCCGGCACGAGCCGGACCGGGCGGTCGCGGACCTCGGTGCCGTCGAGCGAGGTGCCGTTGGTGGAGCCCAGGTCGGCGACGGAGACCCTGCCGTCCTCGGAGACCGTCACCGCGCAGTGCAGCCGTGAGACGTCGGGGTCGTCGAGCGGGACGTCGGCCTCGGCGGAGCGGCCGATGCGGATCTGCCCGCCGTGCAGCAGATGGACCCCTCCGGCGTCCGGTCCCGCGATCACGTGCAGCCTGGCCGGAACCGTGTCGTCCACGGCCTCGCCCTCCCCGGGCACCTGGAGGGAGAGCACCGCGCCGTCCACCAGCGGCGGCTCGCCGAGGGCGCAGCGCTGCGGGTCGAGCCGGTCCCGCCCGGCGTAGAGCACGGTGGCGCCGCCGCCCAGGGAGCCCTCGGGGCCCGCGACCGCCGTGGCCAGGCCGGAGGCGACGGCCGCGAGGGCGGTCCCCGCCGGGGCGGTGACGAGCACGTCGCAGGCGCGCGCCGCGGTCTGGCCGCTGCGCGGCGCGAGGACGGTCAGCCGGATCTGCATCGCCGTCAGCGGTCCCTTCTGCGCGGGGTGCCCGGCAGGGGGAGATGCCCTGTGATTCCCCCCACCCGGCACGGACGCGTCGTCCGGTACAGGTCGTCACGGAGGGTGAGGCTCCCGACCCCACAGTTCCGTGCTGGAGGCATCCTCGCACCTGCCACTGACAACACGCCCGGGGGTGGCCGCTCAGTGATCATGAATGGCCGAGTGTGGGCGTAAAAGTGCCTGCTTGGTCCTGCCGGAAAGGTCCTGCACACTCGTTCGGCAACCATCTCTTTCGTGTAAGCGTCTTCCCCTGAACACAGCAGGAACACGACCGGAGTACGACCGGCCGGTGCCCTGTACGGCGGCACTAGAGTGGGCCGGAACATCCGGCGGGCCCCGGGGGACCGCGAGCACATCGATCAGCAGGGAGCGCGTGACGTGCGGCCAGTCGGCAGCAAGTACCTGCTCGAGGAGCCGCTCGGACGCGGCGCCACGGGCACCGTCTGGCGAGCCCGCCAGCGGGAGACCGCGGGCGCCGAGGCGGCCGTCGCCGGGCAGCCCGGGGAGACCGTCGCGATCAAGGTGCTCAAGGAGGAGCTCGCCAACGACGCGGATGTCGTGATGCGCTTCCTGCGCGAGCGCTCCGTGCTGCTGCGGCTCACCCACACGAACATCGTGCGCACCCGGGACCTCGTCGTCGAGGGCGATCTGCTCGCCCTCGTGATGGACCTGATCGACGGTCCCGACCTGCACCGCTACCTCCGCGAGAACGGCCCGCTCACCCCGGTCGCCGCCTCGCTGCTGACCGCCCAGATCGCGGACGCGCTCGCCGCGAGCCACGCCGACGGCGTCGTGCACCGCGACCTGAAGCCCGCCAACGTGCTGCTCGACGAGCGCGACGGCGGCATGAAGCCGATGCTCACCGACTTCGGCATCGCGCGCCTCGCGGACTCCCCGGGGCTCACCCGCACCCATGAGTTCGTCGGCACGCCCGCCTATGTGGCACCCGAGTCGGCCGAGGGCCGGCCGCAGACCTCCGCCGTGGACATCTACGGCGCGGGCATTCTGCTGTACGAACTGGTCACGGGCCGCCCGCCGTTCGCCGGGGGCACCGCGCTGGAGGTGCTGCACCGGCACCTCAGCGAGGAGCCCCGCCGCCCCAGCACCGTCCCGGAACCGCTGTGGACGGTCATCGAGCGCTGCCTGCGCAAGGACCCGGACCAGCGGCCCAGCGCCGTGAACCTCGCCCGCGCGCTGCGTACCGTCGGCGCGGGCATCGGGGTGCACGCCAACTCGGCGCAGATCGCCGCCGCCGAGGGCGTGGGCGCCCTGCTCGCCCCCGACCCGGCGCCCGCCGCCGTCCCGGACACCCCGGGCGCTGCCGACCCGACGCAGGTCCTGCCGAGCAACGCGGGTTCGTACGACCCGGCGGCCCCGACCAGCGTGATGCGGCAGACCCCGGGCGGCGGGGCCGACCCGACCGCGATGATGCCGCCCGTGCCGCCGCGCCCCGACGGTCCCCCGCGCCCCGACGAGCCGCACCCGTGGCAGTCCCAGCTCCGGGCGGCCAGGGACCGCAACGAGCAGACGCAGGTCCAGTACCTCGACCCGAGCCAGGACCCGCTGCGCCGCCGCCCTCAGCGCCAGCAGCAGCCGGGGGCCCAGCAGCAGCGCCCGCAGCAGCAGCGCCCCCAGCCGCAGCGCGCGCAGCAGTACCAGCCGCAGCAGCAGCCCCAGCCCTACCAGCAGCCGCAGCAGCGCCGGCCCCAGCAGCCGGCCCCGCGCCAGCAGTACGCGCCCCCGCAGCAGCCCCCGCCCCAGCAGCCGGCCCCGCGCCAGCCCAGGCAGCGCAGCGCCAACCCGATGCGCATCCCGGGCCTCGGCTGCCTCAAGGGGTGCCTGTTCACGGTGGTGCTGCTGATCGTCGCGGGCTGGCTCATCTGGGAGCTGACTCCGCTCCAGGACTGGATCGCCCAGGGCAAGGGCTACTGGGAGGCGATCGGTGACGGCATCTCCGAGGTCACCGGCTGGTTCGAGAGCCTCGGCAGCAGTTCGAACGACCTGACCGGACAGTAAGAACACCAGCTCTGTGTCTTTGTCGACTTCTGCGGGCCCAATTCGCCCGCAGAAGTGAAGGTTGGCGCCATCCAGGGCACGCAACACCCCGTTCGCCGCGTAACTTTGTCGACCGGGGGTCAACGCCAGCCGCTGAGGGAGCAGTCTTGGCACGGAATATCGGCAGCCGGTACACCGCCCACCAGATCCTGGGGCGCGGCAGCGCCGGCACGGTGTGGCTCGGCGAGGGGCCGGAAGGCCCCGTCGCCATCAAGCTGCTCCGCGAGGACCTCGCGTCCGACCAGGAGCTCGTGGGCCGCTTCGTGCAGGAACGCACCGCGCTGCTCGGGCTCGGGCATCCCCACGTCGTCGCCGTGCGCGACCTCGTGGTGGACGGCACCGACCTGGCGCTGGTGATGGATCTCGTGCGGGGCACGGATCTGCGTACCCGGCTCGACCGCGAGCGCCGTCTCGCGCCCGAGGCCGCCGCCGCGATCATCGCGGACGTCGCCGACGGCCTCGCCGCCGCGCACCGCGCCGGAGTGGTGCACCGCGATGTCAAGCCGGAGAACATCCTGCTCGACATGGAGGGCCCGCTCGGCCCCGGCGGTTCGCACCCCGCGCTGCTCACCGACTTCGGCGTCGCCAAACTGATCGACACCCCGCGCCGCACCAAGGCCACCAAGATCATCGGTACGCCGGACTACCTCGCCCCCGAGATCGTCGAGGGCCTCCCGCCGCGCGCCGCCGTGGACATCTACGCCCTCGCCACCGTGCTCTACGAGCTCCTCGCCGGCTTCACCCCCTTCGGCGGCGGCCACCCCGGCGCCGTGCTGCGCCGCCATGTGACCGAGACGGTCGTCCCGCTCCCCGGCATCCCCGAGGAGCTCTGGCAGCTCCTGGTGCAGTGCCTGGCCAAGGCCCCGGCGTCCAGACTGCGTGCCTCGGAGCTGGCCACCCGGCTGCGGGAGATCCTCCCGCTGCTGTCCGGGATACCCCCGCTCGACGTCGACGAGCCCGACGCCGAGGCCGAACCCCAGGCGTACGACGAGCAGCAGTACACCCCGGCCCCCGAGGAGCCCCGCCGCCGCGGCGCGGTCCCGCTGGTGCCGGGCTCCTCACCGGACTCCAACCGGGACACCCACACGAGCATGCGCGTCCCGGCGCCCGACGAGCTGGCGGGCGGCCCCCTGGGCACCGCCCGCGCCCCGCGCGCCCCCGGCCGCCCCCGTCCGGGCTCGGCCAGGAACAAGGCCGCGGCCGTCCGCAAGCGCCGGATCACCCTCGGTGCGGCCGCCGTCGCCCTGTGTGCGGCCATAGGGGTGGGCGGCTGGCTCGCCACGAGCGGCGACGACGCGGGCCCGGCCCCCGACGACACGCGGAATTCGGCGCCCGCGGGCCCCTGAGGACGGCCCGCGAGGCCCCCTGATCCGGGGGAGGGACAGGTTCACTCGTCCAGCCGTTACGCTGGACCCGTGGCAGTCGTCGATATTTCCGAAGAGCTGAAGTCCCTCTCCTCCACCATGGGGTCGATCGAGGCCGTCCTGGACCTGGATGCGCTGAGGGCCGACATCGCCGCGCTCGAGGAGCAGGCGGCGGCGCCGTCCCTCTGGGACGACCCGGAGGCGGCGCAGAAGATCACCAGCAAGCTTTCGCACCTCCAGGCCGAGGTCCGCAAGGCCGAGGCCCTGCGCGGCCGTATCGACGATCTCGGAGTCCTCTTCGAGCTCGCCGAGGACGAGGGCGACGCCGACACGCTCGCCGAGGCCGAGGCGGAGCTCGAGTCGGTCCGCAAGGCGCTCGACGAGATGGAGGTCCGTACCCTCCTCTCCGGCGAGTACGACGCGCGTGAGGCCCTGGTCACCATCCGGGCCGAGGCGGGCGGCGTCGACGCGGCGGACTTCGCCGAGAAGCTCCAGCGCATGTACCTCCGCTGGGCCGAGCGGCACAACTACAAGACCGAGGTCTACGAGACGGCGTACGCCGAAGAGGCCGGCATCAAGTCGACCACCTTCGCCGTCGAGGTGCCGTACGCCTACGGCACGCTCTCCGTCGAGCAGGGCACCCACCGGCTCGTCCGGATCTCGCCCTTCGACAACCAGGGCCGTCGCCAGACGTCCTTCGCGGGTGTCGAGGTGCTGCCGGTCGTCGAGCAGACCGACCACGTCGAGATCGACGAGTCCGAGCTGCGCGTGGACGTCTACCGCTCCTCGGGCCCCGGCGGCCAGGGCGTCAACACCACGGACTCCGCGGTGCGCCTGACCCACCTGCCGACCGGCATCGTCGTCTCCTGCCAGAACGAGCGCTCGCAGATCCAGAACAAGGCGTCCGCGATGAACGTCCTCCAGGCGAAGCTCCTCGAGCGCCGCCGCCAGGAGGAGCAGGCGAAGATGAACGCGCTCAAGGGCGACGGCGGCAACTCCTGGGGCAACCAGATGCGTTCGTACGTCCTGCACCCGTACCAGATGGTCAAGGACCTGCGTACGGAGTTCGAGATGGGCAACCCGGAAGCGGTGTTCAACGGCGAGATCGACGGCTTCGTCGAGGCCGGTATCCGCTGGCGCAAGCAGAGCGAGAAGTAGCCGTACGCGTACGGCGACCGGGGCCCGGGCAGGTTTCCTGCCCGGGCCCCGGTGCGTTCCATCCGGCCCGTGGCCCGGGGCAGTTGGGGGGAAGACGTGGCGAATGAGTCACAGTCGTGATTCCGAATAGCCGTCAAGAACCCTCATATCGCCCCGTACGCACCTGGAACGGCCTTGACGTAGTCCTTAACTCTGGACAGGGTGCTAGGGCAGCACGCGTATGTCTGGGACAGGTGTGATCGGGGGCGGGCGGGATGACCACGGTACGGCGTGGCCCTGCAGAGCGTTGACCCCGCAGGGCCGTGGACCGCATAGGGCTGCTCCATCGACGAGATCAGCTACTGGGGGTAGCAACAGATGACGAAGAAGACGCGGATCCGCGTCGCGCGCATAGCCGCCTGCGCGGTTATCGCCGCAGGTGCCTCGCTCACCGCGGCGGGCGCCGCCCAGGCCTCGGGCATCGGCCTCGGGCTGGGCCTCGACGGCGAGGACGCCAGCGTCAGCGTCCAGGTCGGCTCGGCCGACGGCGACGATGGTGACAGCGGCGCAGGCGGCGTTGACGGCGGCGGCGACAGCGGTGCTGGCGGCGTTGACGGTGGCGCCGATGGTGGTGCTGACGGCGGTGCCGATGGTGGTGCTGACGGTGGCGCCGATGGTGGTGCTGACGGTGGCGCCGATGGTGGTGCTGACGGCGGTGCCGATGGCGGTGCCGATGGCGGCGCCGATGGTGGTGCTGACGGCGGTGCCGATGGTGGTGCCGATGGTGGTGCTGACGGCGGTGCCGATGGCGGTGCCGATGGTGGTGCTGACGGCGGTGCCGATGGTGGTGCTGACGGCGGTGCCGATGGTGGTGCTGACGGCGGTGCTGACGGCGGTGCCGATGGCGGCGTTGACGGTGGCGCCGATGGTGGCGTTGACGGTGGCGCCGATGGTGGTGCTGACGGCGGTGCTGACGGCGGCGCCGACGGCGGGTCCACCGGCACACCCGGCCCGTCCGACCCGGACGACGGCGCCGGCACCTGCACCGTCGACCTCGACGGTGCCGCCTGCGCCGACAACACCGACACCGACAGCGTCGGCAACACGCCGGTCGAGCAGGGCAAGGGCAAGGACGAGCTCGCCGAGACCGGTGCGGCCGAGACCACGTTCCTGCTGGTCGGCGCCGCGACGATGATCGCCGGTGGCATCGGCTTCCGCATCCTGCCGCGTCTGGCGGGCGGCGGTCGTACGGCCGCCTGACGTCCGTACGCGCACGAGGAAGGGCCCGGGAGAGCCGTCATGGCCTCCCGGGCCCTTTCGTGTACCGGAACCGCTCCTGCGGCCGTACGCGCGCGTCTGGGCCCCGCCGGGCGGTGGGGGGCGGTCTCCCGCTCAGACGGCCTGGTGCGCCAGCAGCGCCAGGGCGGCCACCAGGATCACCATCAGGGCGATCAGCATCGCCGGATTCAGCCCCGCGAAGAGCCCCTGCTCCTGCATCCGCTCGCGGCTCGCACGGCAGACGCGGCAGCGGCCCTCGCTCACGGGCGCCGCGCAGTTCGCGCACACCAGTCGGTCGTAGGTCATGCGCAGTCCTCCTCCCGCGCGGCGGAGCCGCATTCACGTTCTCTCCGCACAACGCTCAGGGAAACGCAACCGTTCCCCCTACCACTGTGCCAGCTCGCGGCGATTTCGGCGCGGCCCGCCGTACAAGGTCCGGCACGCCCTGTTTCGTTCCCTGCCGCTTTCCGTCACAAATCCCTCATTGAAGGACGCCGACTGCACGCGTACACCCGCTTCGCGTATGGTCACGCACACCTACCCCCGGCCGACCGTGGTGCATCCGTGATCCGATTCGACAACGTCTCCAAGACCTACCCGAAGCAGAGCCGTCCAGCTCTCCGGGACGTCTCACTCGACATCGAGAAGGGTGAGTTCGTCTTCCTGGTGGGCTCATCCGGCTCCGGCAAGTCCACCTTCATGCGGCTCATCCTCCGCGAGGAGCGCGCCAGCCAGGGCATGGTCCATGTGCTCGGCAAGGACCTCGCGCGGCTGTCCAACTGGAAGGTGCCGCAGATGCGCCGCCAGCTGGGAACGGTCTTCCAGGACTTCCGCCTTCTGCCCAACAAGACCGTCGCCGAGAACGTGGCCTTCGCGCAGGAGGTCATCGGCAAGCCGCGCGGCGAGATCCGCAAGGCCGTGCCGCAGGTGCTCGACCTCGTCGGTCTGGGGGGCAAGGAGGACCGGATGCCCGGTGAGCTCTCCGGCGGTGAGCAGCAACGCGTCGCCATCGCGCGGGCGTTCGTCAACCGCCCCATGCTGCTGATCGCGGACGAGCCGACCGGCAACCTCGACCCGCAGACCTCCGTGGGCATCATGAAGCTGCTGGACCGGATCAACCGGACCGGCACCACCGTGATCATGGCGACCCACGACCAGAACATCGTCGACCAGATGCGCAAGCGCGTCATCGAGCTCGAGCAGGGCCGTCTCGTACGCGACCAGGCGCGTGGCGTCTACGGCTACCAGCACTGAGCATCGAGTACTGAAAGGACGCCATGCGCGCCCAGTTCGTCCTGTCGGAGATCGGCGTCGGTCTTCGTCGAAACCTCACGATGACCTTCGCGGTCGTGGTCTCCGTCGCCCTCTCGCTCGCCCTGTTCGGCGGTGCGCTGTTGATGCGCGAGCAGGTCAGCTCGATGAAGACCTACTGGTACGACAAGGTCAACGTCTCGATCTT
The DNA here is from genome assembly GCF_053593715.1 of Streptomyces sp. NPDC002125. Lineage (NCBI taxonomy): Bacteria > Bacillati > Actinomycetota > Actinomycetes > Kitasatosporales > Streptomycetaceae > Streptomyces > Streptomyces sp. NPDC002125. The sequence goes on from NZ_JBSFDD010000002.1 coordinate 62,229, forward strand.
CCTCTGCAACAAGAACGACGCCAAGGACGTGCCCAAGTGCGCCAAGGGTGCTGTCACGGCGGAGCAGAAGAAGGAGATCAAGGCGGACCTCGAGAAGATGGAGGCCGTCGAGAAGCCGGTCCTCTTCGAGACGGTCGACCAGGCGTACAAGCACTACCAGGAGCAGTTCGGCGACTCGCCGATGGCCGGCAACATCACGCCGGACCAGATGCAGGAGTCGTTCCGGGTCAAGCTGAAGGACCCGCAGAAGTACAAGGTGGTCGCGACGGCCTTCGCCGGCCGTGACGGGGTGCAGTCCGTCCAGGACCAGCGCAGCATCCTGGACAACCTCTTCGGGCTGATGAACGGCATGAACGTGGCCGCGATCTTCCTGATGGCGCTGATGCTGGTCATCGCGCTGATGCTCATCGTCAACACCGTCCGCGTCTCGGCGTTCAGCCGGAGACGGGAGACGGGCATCATGCGGCTGGTGGGGGCGTCGGGCTTCTACATCCAGATGCCGTTCATCATGGAGGCCGCGTTCGCCGGACTGATCGGCGGACTGCTCGCCTGCGTGATCCTGCTGGCCGCCCGGTACTTCCTGATCGACGGCGGCCTCGCGCTCCAGGAGAAGCTGAACCTCATCGACTTCATCGGCTGGGAAGCGGTGCTCACCAAGCTCCCCCTGGTCATCGCGATCGGGTTGCTGATGCCCGCCGTTGCCGCTCTCTTCGCGTTGCGCAAGTACCTCAAGGTGTGACGTGCGCCCCGTCCCGCATGCGGCCAACGAGCCGTGTGCGGACGGGGCGTTGTCCTACACTCGGCCACATGCCGGGCCATACGTACCATTTGAAACCCCGCGGTCTCCGCCGCGGGGCGGCCCTGACGTTGGTGTTCGCGAGCGTGCTGGCCACCGCCGCGGCCACCGGGTCCCTGCCCCACGAGGACGGTGCGGGCACGGAGATACAGACGCGCTCGGTGTCCTCCACGGTCGGTTCCGTGGACCGCGAGGAGATCGCGGAGGCCGCAGCCGACGCCGAGGCCGACGGGAAGTCCGGCACGGACGCCGCCGAGGAGGTCGTGAGCCGCAGCGGGGACCGCTGGGGCGCGGTCTACGACGAGCGGGAGTACGAGGACTTCGAACGCGCCCTCGACGGCTCGTACACCGGTGTGGGCATCTCGGCCCGGCGCTCGGCCCGCGGCGAGGTCACCGTGACCGGGGTCCAGCCCGGCAGCCCCGCGCGTGCGGCCGGGGTGCGCAAGGGTGACCTGCTGCGGACCGTGGACGGCCGTCGCGTGGAGAAGCGCCCGGTCGCCGAGGTCGTCGCACTGCTGCGCGGGGACCGCGAGGGGGCGGCCGAGGGCACCTCCGTGGTGCTCGGGCTGAGCCGCGGCGGGCACTCCTGGACCACGACGCTCCGCAGGGCCCGGCTGACCATGCAGCCGGTCAGCGTGCGGCGGCTGGGCGAGGACCCCGAGTCCGCGGTGCTGATCAAGGTCGCGGCGTTCACCAGGGGCGCGGGCACCGCGGTCCGCGAGGCCGTGGACGAGGCGCCCGGGGACGCCGGCATCCTCTTGGACCTCCGGGCCAACTCGGGCGGTCTGGTCACCGAGGCCGTCACCGCCTCGTCCGCCTTCCTGGACGGCGGGCTCGTCGCCACCTACGACGTGCACGGTGAGCAGCGGGCCCTCTACGCCGAGCCGGGCGGGGACACCGAGCGGCCGGTGGTCGTCCTGGTCGACGGCGGCACGATGAGCGCGGCGGAGCTGCTGACCGGTGCGCTCCAGGACCGGGGCAGGGCCGTGACCGTCGGGTCGCGCACCTTCGGCAAGGGGTCCGTGCAGATGCCCAGCGAGCTGCCGGGCGGCTCCGTCGCCGAGCTGACCGTCGGGCACTACCGCACTCCGGCGGGCCGCAGCGTCGAGGGGAGCGGCATCACCCCGGACGTCGGGGCGGGTCAGGAGGCCCAGCAGAGGGGCGAGACGGTATTGAGTGGCCTCGGGGGTGGGTCGTAGTGCGAAAATGACCGCACTATGGCCAAGGAAAAAGACACCGGGCGCAAGATGATTGCGCAGAACAAGAAGGCGCGGCACGACTACCACGTCCTCGACACCTACGAGTGCGGTCTCGTGCTCATGGGCACGGAGGTCAAGTCGCTGCGGATGGGCAGGGCGTCGCTCGTCGACGGCTTCGTCCAGATCGACAACGGCGAGGCGTGGCTGCACAACATCCACGTCCCCGAGTACGTGCAGGGCACCTGGACCAACCACGCGGCCAAGCGGAAGCGCAAGCTGCTGCTGCACCGGGCCGAGATCGACAAGCTGCAGTCCAAGTCGCAGGAGACGGGCCACACGATCGTGCCGCTCGCGCTGTACTTCAAGGACAGCCGCGTCAAGGTCGAGATCGCGCTCGCGAAGGGCAAGAAGGAGTACGACAAGCGCCAGACGCTGCGAGAGAAGCAGGACACGCGGGAGACGAACCGCGCGATCTCGGCGGCCCGGCGGCGCCAGCGCAGCGCGTAGCGCCACCCGGCCCGGGGCCGGCGCCCCGGAGCCGCCGGAATACGGTGGCATCCGCGTGCGTTGGTCACGTACGATGGGCCGTGCACCTCACAGAAGGTGCGCGGATTGAAAAATCAACATGGGGATGATCGGTTTCGACAGCGGATGTCGAAGCAGGGGAAGCGAGTCGAGGAAGCGGCAATGATCTCGTAAACCATATGTCGCAACCAATAATCGCCAATTCCAAGCGCGATTCCTCCGCCTTCGCCCTCGCTGCCTAATTAGCAGCTAGCGAAGACTCTGCGGAGTGTCAGCCCGGGGGTGATCCCGACCCGGATCCTGGCATCAACAAGGGATCTAAACTTCTGAGCCCGGTCACGGGGTTCTGAAGGAAATCTAACAGTGACTGGGCCTGTCGGAGGCTTGTTCGCGTGACCTCCGGGGCCGAGAAAAGCGTAGCGAACTGCACTCGGAGAAGCCCTGGTTCCGCACCGTTGGACGCGGGTTCGATTCCCGCCATCTCCACAATTCCCATGTGAACGAGGACCCCGTTGCCCCTGGCAGCGGGGTCCTCGTTTTTCGTGTGCCCGTGTGCCCGTGTGCCCGTGCCTGCGTGAGCCCGCGGGTCAGATGGTTCTGCGGGTTCCGGCCGCCGCGACGGTCAGTGCCAGCGCCGCCGCGCACACCGGCACCGTGTATCCGGTCGCCGTCCCCGCGTGCTCCACCATCCAGCCGCCCAGCGCGGAACCCGCCGCCACGCCGCCGAGCAGCGCGGTGACGGCGAGTGTCATGCCCTCGTTGAGCTGGGCCGGTGGGGTGAGCCGCTGGACCAGTGTCATGCCGGTGACCATGGTGGGCGCGGTGGCGGCGCCGGCCAGCAGCAGGCAGCAGGCCAGGGCGAACAGGGAGCCGGTCGTGGCCGTGGCGACCAGGGGGAGGGACATCAGGGCGGTCATCCCCGTCAGGCAGAGCAGCAGCCTGCGCCGGACGTCCGGGGCGGGGCGCAGGGCCCCGTACAGCAGCCCGGCCACGCAGGAGCCGCCCGCCTGGAGCGCGAGGATCGCACCCCCGGCGCGGGCGATGGAGACGACCTCCAGGGCCCCGAAGACGGCCCCCGTCGCGAGGAAGACGGCGAGCAGGGCGGGTACGCCCTTGGTGCGCAGGGGCGAGGCGGCCCGGGTGCGGGGGGCCACCGGGGGTTCCGTCGCGCGCTGGGCGGCGAAGATCAGGACGCCGGTCATCAGGAGCACGGCTCCGGTGAGCGTGCCGGCCTCGGGGAAGAGCGCCCCGCACAGGGTCGCGGCGAGCACCGGGCCGAGCATGAAGCACAGTTCGTCGGCGGCCTGTTCGAAGGAGTTCGCGGTGTGCAGGGCGGAGGCGTCGCCCCGGTGCAGATGGGCCCAGCGGGCCCGCGACATGCCGCCCGTGTTGGGGGTCGTGGCGGTGGCGGCGTACGCGGCGAAGAGCGTCCAGACCGGTGCGTCGTAGTGCACGCAGAGGAGCAGCGCGAGCGAACCGAGCACGGCGACGGCGGTGGCGGGCACGGCGATCCTGGCCTGGCCGTGGCGGTCGACGAGGCGCGCCGTCCAGGGGGCCACCACGGCGGTCGCGAGCAGCCCGGTCGCGGTGACGGCCCCGGCCAGGGCGTACGAGCCATGGGCGTCGGCGATCATGATGACGGCGCTGACGCTGAACATCCCCATGGGCAGCCGGGCGAGGAGATTGCCCGCGGTGAACGCGCGTGCGCCGGGGGTGGCGAGCAGCCGGAGATACGGGTTGCCCGGGGCGGCGGGGCGCTCGGGGGCGGCCGTGGGGCCAGGGGTGGTGCGGTCCGGGATGGTGCGGTCCGGGGTGGAGCGGTCCGGGGTGGAGCGGTCTTGGGCGGTCGTCGGGTGCGGGGCGGCAGCGATCTCATGGGGCACGCGTCAACCCTCGGGGGCTGGGCCCGTGCCGTCCAACACCTGTTCGAAGCGTATTCACGCACTTCCGTTGTAGATTGATCGCGTGCCCGCACCCGACATCGATCCCCGTCTGCTCCGTGCCTTCGTCGCCGTGGCCGAGGAGCTGCACTTCACCCGCGCCGCCGCCCGGCTCTATGTCGCGCAGCAGGCGCTGAGCCGGGACATCCGGCGGCTGGAGCGCGAGCTCGGCCGGGAGCTCTTCCTCCGTACGACCCGGCAGGTGTCGCTCACCGGCGACGGGGAACGCCTCCTGCCGCACGCCCGGCGGGTGCTCGACGCGCATGCCGCTCTTTCCGCCGCTCTCACCGACCCCACGGACCGTCCCCTGCTCGTCGATCTGAACACCGATGGGATGACCGCGGCCAGGGTGCTGGCCCGCGCGCGGGAGCGCGCGCCGGAGTGCGAGCTGATGGCGCGCTTCGAGAGCGGACTCACCTGGGCGGCCGGCGAAGTGCTCGCCGGGCGGCTCGACGTCACCTTCGGGAGGGCCGCGGGGCTCGATCCCGCGGTGCTCGCCCAGCTCTCCGTCCAGCCCGTTCGGTACGAGCCGATGGCTGTTCTCCTGCCGCACGATCACCCTCTGGCGGGGCGCGAGGCCGTCGCCATGAGTGATATGGCCGGTGAAACCGTCTACGCGGGGGCGGGTAACGCGCGCACCCTGGAGTGGACACAGCTCGCTGCCCTGCTGTTCGGCACGTGGGACATCTCTCTGGCGCCGCCTGCCCCGCTCGCCGTGGGAGTGGCTGAATTTCAACGGGTCATGGCAAAGACGGGGCACCCCGTGCTGGCCGTCGCGGGCTTTCCGCCGCTGCCGGGGACGGTGCTGCGCCCGCTGGTGCGACCGGTGCCGCTGTCCCCGCTGCTGATGGTCTGGCGCAAGGGCCTCGACCACCCCGGGCTGACCGCTCTGCGTGCCGCAAGCGCCGAACTCGCTGGGGCAGAAGGATGGATGGTACGGCCAACGGATTCTTGGCTGCCCGAAACCGATTCGTCACTGATGCGTCACCGATGATGAACATCCGGTGATACAGGACCTTGCCGGTCCACTTCGTGCGCTACATTCAGGCTTTCGGGTGCACCGGACGAGTGCCGCCCGGACCGGGTGGGGGCCCGTCCGTTGGCAGGAATCACGTCATTTTTTCGCGCACCTGTTTCATTGAGTGGGGGATGTGCGAACACCTGTGGACAATTGGCGCGAAGGTACCCGTACCTGGCACACGCATGAGCCGAACGACGTCACCGTGCAACTGGACGGGCTCGGCCGTCAGCTTTCCGAGCTGCCGGTGGAGCCGAACCTTCCGGATCCCTCCGACGGACCGGTCTTCGTCGACGAGAGCGGCCGTCGCAGCAAGACGTACCGGCGGGTGGGCTGGGTGCTCGCCACGATCTGCGCCGTGTACGCGGTGACGCTGGTGGTCGCGCTGCTCGGCGGCAACTCCAGTGCTCCCTGGCTCCCGCTCACCGGTCAGGAGAAGAAGCACTCGGACGAGGTCGAGGTGCGACCGGCCCCGAGCGGTGACGCCGTGTCCCAGAGCCCGCAGGCCACTCCCTCCTCCTCCGCGTCGGCCTCGGCCTCCGCCTCCTCGCTCCCGTCGTCGGACGCGTCGGCGGCCGGTTCGGGCGCTTCCGGCGCGGCCGAGGCCTCGGCTTCCGCGTCCGCCGCGACACCCGGGGGCAGCAACTCCTCGGCGCCCGCCGGGGGCAACCAGGTCACCACGCCGCCCGTGGTCGACCAGTCGCCGACGCCGAGCCCCGACCCGCCCACCGAGGAGAGTCCTCCGGCCTCCCCGGATCCCTCGGAATCCACGGTGCAACCACAAGAAGGCACTCAGTAAATGACCACCCCCGTTCCGCGGGGCAGGCACAACGGGAAGAAGAAGCGGACCGTCCGGCGCAGGCTTCCCATGCGCTATCTGCTTCCGTCAGTCCTGCTCGTCGCTCTGCTCGCCATGCTCATGCTGCGCGGCTACGTCCACAGCGAGATCCTCGCCGACCACCGCATCCAGGCCCCCGCCCCCACCACCCAGGTGCCGGACGACGTCCTCGAAGGCGGTCCGGTCATAGACGCCCGTACGGCGGGTGAGGCGGCCAAGACGCTCCGGATACCGGACCACAGAATCGTCCTCACCTTCGACGACGGCCCCGATCCGGTCTGGACCCCACGGGTCCTGGACGAGCTCAAGAAGCACCATGCGCACGGCGTCTTCTTCGTCACCGGCACCATGGCCTCGCGCTACCCGGACCTCGTCCAGCGCATGGTCGACGAAGGGCACGAGATCGGGCTGCACACCTTCAACCACCCCGATCTCTCCTTCCAGTCCACCAGCCGCATCGACTGGGAGCTGTCCCAGAACCAGCTGGTGCTCGCGGGCGCGGCCGGCATCCGCACGTCCCTGTTCCGGCCCCCGTACTCCTCCTTCTCCGACGCCATGGACAACAAGTCCTGGCCGGTCACGCAGTACATCGGCAGCCGTGGCTACCTCACCGTCGTGAACAACACCGACAGCGAGGACTGGAAGCGCCCCGGCGTCGACGCGATTATCGAGCGCGCCACTCCCGAGCACGGCGACGGCGCGATCATCCTGATGCACGACTCCGGCGGCGACCGCTCCCAGACCGTGGCAGCCCTGGGCAAGTTCCTCCCGCAAATGCAGGACGAGGGCTACGAGTTCACCAATCTCACCGCGGCGCTCGGCGCCCCCAGCGCGCACACCCCGGTCACCGGGTTCGCGCTCTGGAAGGGCAAGGCATTCATCGGGGCGGTGGAGATCTCCGAGCACGTCACCGGCGTCCTGGTCGTCGGCCTGGCGGTCATCGGCGTCCTGGTGATGGTCCGCTTCGGGCTGATGCTGCTCCTCTCCTTCCTGCACGCCAGGAAGGTGCGCCGCAGGGGCTTCAGCTGGGGCGAGCCGTTCACCCGCCCGGTGTCGGTCCTCGTGCCCGCGTACAACGAGCGCGAGTGCATCGAGGCCACCGTGCGGTCGCTGGTGGCCAGCGACTATCCGATCGAGGTCATCGTCATCGACGACGGCTCGACGGACGGCACGGCCGACCTCGTCGAGGCGATGTGGATCCCGAACGTCCGCGTCGTGCGCCAGCGCAACGCGGGCAAGCCCGCGGCGCTCAACAACGGCATCGCGCACGCCCGTTACGACATCGTCGTGATGATGGACGGCGACACGGTCTTCGAACCCTCCACCGTGCGCGAGCTCGTCCAGCCCTTTGCCGACCGGCGGGTCGGGGCGGTCGCGGGCAACGCCAAGGTCGGCAACCGCGACTCGCTGATCGGCGCCTGGCAGCACATCGAGTACGTGATGGGCTTCAACCTCGACCGCAGGATGTACGACCTGCTCGGCTGCATGCCCACCATCCCCGGAGCGGTCGGCGCCTTCCGCCGGGACGCGCTGGACCGGATCGGCGGCATGAGCGAGGACACCCTCGCCGAGGACACCGACGTCACCATGGCGCTCCACCGCGACGGCTGGCGCGTCGTCTACGCCGAGAACGCCCGGGCGTGGACCGAGGCACCCGAGTCGGTGCAGCAGCTCTGGTCACAGCGCTACCGGTGGTCGTACGGCACGATGCAGGCCATCTGGAAGCACCGCCGCGCGGTCGTCGAGCGCGGGCCCTCCGGGCGCTTCGGACGGGTGGGACTGCCGTTCGTCTCCCTGTTCATGGTGGTCGCGCCGCTGCTGGCGCCCCTCATCGACGTCTTCCTGCTGTACGGACTGGTCTTCGGCCCGACGGGGAAGACGGTCGCGGCCTGGTTCGGCGTCCTGCTGGTGCAGGCCGTCTGCGCCGCGTACGCCTTCCGGCTCGACCGGGAGCGCATGACGCATCTGATCTCGCTGCCGCTCCAGCAGATCCTCTACCGGCAGCTGATGTACGTCGTGCTGCTCCAGTCGTGGATCACCGCTCTCACCGGCGGTCGGCTGCGCTGGCAGAAGCTCCGGCGTACGGGCGTGGTGGAAGCGCCCGGCGGCACGCAGAACCGCCGCAAGGACACGGATCGGAGGCCGGTGGCATGACCCATCCCCCGAGCGGCCCCGGCCCCCGGCAGGACGGCTACGACGACGGCGTGCCCTACGGCGCGCCCCTGTCCGCGCGGCCCGGCCCCTTCACCTCGGAACCCTCCTCGGCGGACCCCTTCGCGGGGGACCCCTTCACGGCTGACCCCTTCACGGCGGGTCCCCTGGCGGCGGCCCCGTTCACCGCGGACGCCTTCACGGCCGGTCACTCCGTCCCGGCCGGTCACTCCGGCCCGCCCCAGGCGCCCTACCCGCCCCAGGCGCCGACGGCCCCCGGTGCGGGCGGCAAGGAGCCCGCCGAGGCCCCCGCGCCCCGCGCCAAGCCCGGCCGGGACCGCTATCTCGACCTGCTCAGGGCCGTGGCCCTGGTCCGAGTCGTCTTCTTCCACCTCTTCGGGTGGGGCTGGCTGACCATCCTCTTCCCCTCCATGGGTGTCATGTTCGCCCTGGCGGGGTCGCTGATGGCCCGCTCGCTGTCGCGGCCGGCGGGAAGCGTCATCCGCGGCAGGCTGCGCAGGCTGCTCCCGCCGATGTGGGCGTTCGCGCTCGTCGTCCTGCCGATGATGTTCGCGCTGAGCTGGAAGCCCGTCCGTGAGGAGGGGCTGTGGTGGTTCATCAAGCTCGGCAGCTATGTCCTCCCGCTCGGATCTCCTCCGTATCCGGAGGAGATCGGCTCGCCGGGCGGGTGGCTGGAGCTGACCTGGGCCGACCAGGCGGCGGGGCCGCTCTGGTACCTCCGGGCCTACCTCTGGTTCGTGCTCGCGTCGCCCCTGCTCCTCAAGGCGTTCCGCAGGCTCCCGTGGGTCACGCTGCTCGCCCCGATCGGTCTGACCGCCGTGATCGGCACCGGCCTGGTGACGGTCCCCGGCACCCTCGGCGAGGGGCTCGTGGACTTCGCCGTGTTCGGGTCCTGCTGGATCCTGGGCTTCGCCCACAACGACGGCCTCCTGAAGGAGATCCCGCGCTATCTGGCGGTCTCGTCCGCCGCGATGGTCATGGGATTCGGCCTGTGGTGGGCGTCCGGGCACCTCACCGAGGAGGGCTGGAACCTCGACGAGATCCCGCTCGCCCAGGCCACGTGGTCCCTCGGCTTCTGCGCGATCCTCCTCGTGTACGCACCCTCCTGGCAGAAGCTGCCGGGCCGGTTCGCCGCCTGGGACAGCCTGGTCACCCTGGCCAACAACAGGGCCGTGACGATCTATCTGTGGCACAACCTGCTGCTGATGGCCGCCGCGCACCTCGTCGAGGGCCTCTGGTCCATCCCCTGGTTCGGCGACACCTTCGACACGTACATCGAGAAGTCGTACGAGGGGCTCGTCCTGATCGCGATCTGGCCACTGCTGGGGCTCGCGATCCTGGCGTTCGGCTGGGTCGAGGACGTCGCCGCCAAGCGCCGTCCGCGGCTGTGGCCGAACGGGGCGGACCGGCGGCGCCGCGCCTGACACGGGCGCGGGGGTGCGGTGGGCCCGGCTCACCGCACCCCCGTGCACCGAGTGAGAGCAAGGTTGCGCACCGGTCACCTCAGGGCACCGCACCGAAACGCGGACTCCCTAGCGTCGGGATCACAACACCCCGACCCCTGTGGAGGCGCGTGATGGCCGGTCGTTGGATCGAGCAGTGGGAGCCGGAGGACGAGACCTTCTGGCGAGAGAAGGGCGAGAAGGTCGCCCGGCGGAACCTGTGGTTCTCCGTGCTCTCGGAGCACATCGGGTTCTCGATCTGGTCCCTGTGGTCCGTCATGGTGCTGTTCATGGGGCCGGAGTACGGGATCGACCCGGCGGGGAAGTTCTTCCTGATCTCCACGGCCACCCTGGTCGGCGCGATCGTCCGGGTGCCCTACACCTTCGCGGTCGCCATCTTCGGGGGCCGTAACTGGACCATCTTCAGCGCGCTGTCGCTCCTGGTGCCGACCATCGCCGCGTTCTGGGTGATGGAGCCCGGCACCTCCTACACCACCTTCGTCGTCGTCGCCGCGCTCACCGGTATCGGGGGCGGCAACTTCGCCTCCTCGATGACGAACATCAACGCCTTCTTCCCGCTGCGCAAGAAGGGCTGGGCCCTCGGGCTCAACGCGGGCGGCGGCAACATCGGCGTCCCGGTCGTCCAGCTCATCGGCCTGCTGGTGATCGGCACGGCCGGCGCCGCGCACCCGAGGATCGTGCTCGGTGTGTACCTGCCGCTGATCATCGTGGCCGCGCTCGGCGCCGCGCTGAAGATGGACAACCTCCGGCCCGTCCAGAACGACACGGGGGCGGCGCTCCAGGCCGTGCGCGAGCCGCACACCTGGATCATGTCGGTGCTCTACATCGGCACCTTCGGCTCGTTCATCGGCTACAGCTTCGCCTTCGGGCTCGTCCTCCAGACCCAGTTCGGCCGGACCCCGCTGCAGGCCGCCTCGCTCACCTTCATCGGCCCGCTGCTCGGCTCCCTGATCCGGCCCGCGGGCGGCTGGCTCGCCGACCGCTACGGTGGCGCCCGGATCACCCTGTGGACCTTCGCGGCCATGGCGGGGGCGACCGGTGTGGTCGTCTACGCCTCCGGCATCGAGTCGCTGCCGGTCTTCCTCGTCGGCTTCATCGCGCTGTTCGTGCTGACGGGTCTGGGCAACGGCTCGACGTTCAAGATGATCCCGGGCATCTTCCACGCCCAGGGCGTCAGCAGGGGCCTGAGCAGCGAGGAGGCGGCGGCGTACGGCCGGCGGCTCTCCGGCGCGGCCATGGGGCTCATCGGGGCGATCGGCGCCCTGGGCGGTCTGGCGATCAACCTGGCGTTCCGCCAGTCCTTCGCGACCTCGGGCGCCGGGACCGCAGCCTTCTGGTGCTTCCTCGGTTTCTACGCCGTCTGCTTCACCCTGACCTGGGCGGTATACCTTCGCCGCTCCGAAGCGGTGGCCGCGAAGCCCCAGCTCAGCTACGCCGAGGTGTGAGGATGGCCATAACGCGTCGCACGACGTAACGGGTGGGAAATACGGGAGAACCGAGACTGTCACGCAGGGTTGACAGTCTCGGTCCTTCGCATCATCGAGCAACAGCGGGACGAGAGCCGGGTATCGCCATGCACGTCGACGACGCACAGCACGGGCCCCTCGCGGGCTTCACGGTCGGGGTGACCGCGGCCCGTCGCGCCGAGGAGCTGGGAACGCTCCTCACGCGCCGGGGGGCCGCGGTTCTGCACGCCCCCGCGCTGCGGATCGTGCCTCTCGCGGACGACAGTGAGCTCCTGGCCGCGACCAAGGAGCTGATCGACAACGCCCCCGACGTCGTGATCGCCACCACCGCCATCGGCTTCCGGGGATGGGTGGAGGCGGCCGACGGCTGGGGCATCGGTGACGGGCTCCTGGACCGGCTGCGCGGCATCGAGCTGCTGGCCAGGGGGCCCAAGGTCAAGGGCGCCATCCGGGCGGCCGGGCTCACCGAGGCGTGGTCGCCGCAGTCCGAGTCGATGGCCGAGGTCCTGGACCGGCTGCTCGGCGAGGGGGTGGCGGGCCGCAGGATCGCCCTCCAGCTGCACGGCGAACCGCTGCCGGGCTTCGTCGAGTCGCTCCGCGCCGCAGGCGCCGAGGTCGTCGGCGTACCCGTCTACCGATGGATGCCCCCCGAGGACATCGCGCCGCTCGACCGCATGCTCGACGCCACGGCGTCCCGGAGCCTGGACGCCCTCACCTTCACCAGCGCGCCCGCCGCCGCCTCCTACCTGAACCGGGCCGAGGCCCGCGGCATGCTGCCCGAGGTGCTCTCCGCGCTCAGCCACGACGTCGTGACCGCGTGCGTCGGACCGGTCACCGCGCTGCCGCTCCAGGCCAAGGGCATCGACACCGTCCAGCCGGAGCGGTTCCGGCTCGGCCCGCTCGTCCAGGTGCTCTGCGCCCAGCTGCCCGCCCGGGCGCGTACGCTCCCCGTCGCCGGACACGCGGTCGAGATCCGCGGCCACGCGGTGCTGGTCGACGGCGCCCTGCGCCCGGTGCCCCCGGCGGGCATGGCGCTCCTGCACGCCCTGGCCCGCAGGCCGGGCTGGGTGGTCTCCCGCGCCGACCTGCTGAGGGCGCTGCCCGGCAGCGGGACCGACGAGCACGCCGTGGAGACGGCGATGGCCCGGCTGCGTACGGCGCTGGGGGTGCCCAGACTGATCCAGACGGTCGTCAAGCGCGGCTACCGGCTGGCGCTGGACCCCTCGGCGGACACCAAGTACGACGGTTCCTGAGGGGCCGATAGCGTGCGGGGATGATCTCCGAGAGCCATCCCCTGAGCGACGGCGTCCGGCTGCGGCCCGTCACCCTCGACGACGCCGGGTCCTTCGCCGAGGCCCTGACCCGCAGCCGCGCCTACATGCGCCCCTGGGAGCCCGTGCGCCCCGAGGCCTTCTACACCCCGGACGGCCAGGTCCAGCGGCTGACCGGGCTGCTGGCCGACCGGGACGCGGGGCGTGCGATGCCCTGGGCGCTGGCCGACGACGAGGACCGGGTCGTGGGGGCGATGACCCTCGCCTCCATCGAGCGGGGGCCGTTCCGCAACGCCCGGCTCGGCTACTGGATCGACGTCGGCCATGCGGGCCGGGGCCTGGCCACGGCCGCGGTTCTCCGGGTCTGCGAGCTGGCGCGCGACGGGCTCGGGCTGCACCGCGTCGAGGCCGGGACGGTCCTGGACAACGCCGCCTCGCAGCGGGTGCTGGCCAAGGCCGGATTCGAGCTGTACGGCACGGCGCCGCGCTATCTCCACATCAACGGCGCCTGGCAGGACCACCGGATGTTCCAGCGCATCCTGCACGACGGCCTTCCGCAGCGCTGAGCGGCGCCGTGCGGGAGTGCCGGTGGCCGCCCAGCGGCATGCGCGGCGACCGGGCGGGGACGGACTCGGCCAGGGCGAATCCGGACTTCTCCGCGACCCGGCAGGACGCCTCGTTGCCCGTCCCGTGGAGCAGGTCCAGGCGCCGCAGGCCGTCCTCGGCGAACCGCGCGAACGCCCAGTCGGTGAGCGCCCCGAGAGCCCCCGTGGCCACACCCCGGCCGCGCGCCGACGCCGTCGTCCAGTAACCGGCCTGGGCGCTCGGGGCGCCGGGGAGACGGTTCAGCGCGAGGTTGCCGACGATCTCCCCGTCCCGGGCGGTGTCGGTGACGGCGAAGCTGTACCGGCTGCCGTTCGCCCACCCCTCCTCCTGGACCGTCATCCAGCGTTCCGCCGCCCCGGCGTCGGGGACCTGCGTCCGCAGCCACCGCCGCATCGAGGGGTCGTCGTACGCCGCGAGCAGCGCCGGTATGTCCCCGCGCCGCCACGGGCGCAGGAGCAGGGGCCCGGCCGTCAGCGTGGCCGCATCGTCGTTCATGCAGGAACGGTACGACGGCGGGAGGGGTTACGGGCCGGGCGGGATGCGGGCACTCTGGGGGTGACTCTCCCCACAGGTGATCCCCGAGGCGGTGACAGGCTCATGGCGGCGGGCACGGGCGCGTACGGCCGGCGGTTCGACTCCGGTCGGATCTGCCTGGACCTGGTGGCGACAGGGGCGGGCGGGTGCGAGCAGCTGGACCGCCCCGCGCACCTCGCCGAGTGGCTGGTGGCCTCCCGGCTGGTCCCGCGCGGGACCCCGCTCGCCGCCGTGGACGAGACCTGGCCGGCGCGCTTCCGGCAGCTGCGCACGGACATCGACCGGCTGATGACGGCTCAGCTGGCCGGCGGTAGCGCCGACAGCGCCCTGGACCGGATCAACGCCCTTTCGGCGGGCCCGATTCCGGGGCTGCGCGCCGTGCGGGACCAGGGCGGTGTGCTCGTACGGGCGCTGAGCGCCGACCCGGGGTGCGGGGCGCTGCTCGCGGTGGTGGCCCGGGACGCGGTGGACCTGCTGACGGACCCGGTGGCACGGGCGGGGCTGCGCCGGTGCGAGGGCGACGCCTGCGGGCGGCTCTATCTGGACACCTCCCGGGGGCGGCGGCGCCGCTGGTGTTCCAGCGAGGTCTGCGGCAACCGGGAGCGGGTGGCCAGGCACCGGCGCCGGGCACGGGCCATGTCGTAGCGCCCCCTGGCCGGGAAGGGGCAGGCCGTAGCGCCTCTGGCCTGCCATGTCGTTGGGCCCCTTTCCAGCCGAAACCCCCTGCCCCGGAAGAAAGTTGTGCGCCGGCTGAATGAACCGGTCCCCGTTCCCGTACCGACGGGCACAGAGCTCGACAGGGTCTCGACCGGGAGGTTCGGGTGCGCAAGGATGCGGCCGTGGCCGATGACCGTCCGCACAGGGCTCGACATCGCAGTGCACCGCGCCGCCCGCCCTCGGACGTCCCCGACGAGGAGCTGATGCGGGCGCTCTACCGCGAGCACGCCGGGCCGCTGCTCGGCTATGTGCTCCGGCTCGTCGCGGGCGACCGCCAGCGGGCCGAGGACGTGGTGCAGGAGACGCTCATCCGTGCCTGGAAGAACGCCGGTTCGCTCAACCGGGCCACCGGCTCCGTCCGCCCCTGGCTGGTGACGGTCGCCCGGCGCATCGTCATCGACGGCCACCGCAGCCGGCAGGCCCGGCCCCGCGAGGTCGATCCGTCGCCGCTGGAGGTCATCCCCGCGGAGGACGAGATCGACAAGGCGTTGTGGCTGATGACGCTCTCGGACGCACTCGACGATTTGACCCCGGCCCACCGGGAAGCATTGGTCGAGACCTACTTCAAGGGCCGTACGGTCAACGAGGCCGCCGAGATCCTCGGCGTGCCCAGCGGGACCGTGCGGTCCCGGGTCTTCTACGCACTGCGCTCGATGAAGCTCGCACTGGAGGAGAGGGGGATCACGGCATGAGCGACCACGAATGGCAGCCCTTCGGGCCCAGGCCGACCGGCCCCCGGGGACCCTCCGGCCCTCCGGGAACCGGGCACCGGGGAGCCTCCGGCCCTCCGGGAACCGGCCATCGGGGACCCTCCGGCCCTCCGGACGACCCCTTCGCGCCCCCCGGCGATGACGCGGGGCACGACGCCGCGGGGCACGACGCCGCGGGCGCCTACGCGCTGGGCATCCTCGACGACGCCGACGCGAGTGCCTTCGAAGCGCATCTGGCGAGCTGCGCCAAGTGCGCCGCCGACCTCGACGCCTTCGCCGGGATGGAGCCCATGCTGGCCATGCTCGCCGAGGCACCGGCCGCCGTCCCGGGCGCACGCCCCGTACCGCACGTTCCCGGGCGCCCCGCGCCCCGGCTGCTGGACGGGCTGGTCGACGAGGTCGCGCGGAAGCGGTCGCAGCGCCGGAGGCGCGCCCGCTGGCTGATCGCGGCGGCGGCCGTCCTCGTGATCGGCGGCCCGGTGGTGGCGGTCACCGCCACCGCGGGGGAGGACTCCCGCGGACAGGTGGAGGCGGCCGATCCGCACCCCACGAGCCCCGCGGAGGACGCCTTCTTCCACCACATGCCGGAGAAGCTCCGGGCGAGCGATCCCGTCACCCGGGTCGACGCCACGGTCGGCATGGAGCCGAAGGCCTGGGGCACCCACACGGTCCTGGAGCTGAAGAACGTCAAGGGCCCGCAGAAGTGCAGCCTCGTCGCCGTGTCCCGGACCGGCGAGGAGGAGGTCGTCACCTCCTGGTCCGTGCCGAAATGGGGGTACGGCATCGAGGACTCCGCCCACGCGAGCGCGCGGAACCCGCTGTACGTACACGGGGGCGCCGCGATGGCGCGCGGGGACATCGACCACTTCGAGGTGCGCACCTTCGACGGCGAGCGGCTCGTGAAGATCGACGCGTAAACGCAACCACGGCCACAGGTGCGCCGCGGCCCCCCTTTCGCGTACGGTTGACGGCTGCCCAGTGCACGTCAGAAGGGGGCCTCGGTGGCCGCGCAGGATGCCGCTGTCGATTCGTTGCGGGACCGGGAGATCGGTGTCGAACAAGACCATCTCGACCAGGTCTACCGCCGTCTCGAAGAGAAGATCGACGAGGCGGAATTTCTCATGCAGGACGCCAGCAAACGGGGCCAGGTCGGGACGCCGGGGGCACTCGCGGAACGCGATGCCCAGGTCTTCCGGGCCGGGGTCCATCTCAACCGGCTGAACAGTGAGTTCGAGGACTTCCTCTTCGGCCGGATCGACCTGCTGCGGGGCAAGGACGGCGAACGCGGCCCGGACGGCGCCTTCACCTCCGTGGAGGCCGCCGACGACGCCGTACGGGAGGACAGCACCGCAGAGATCGCCGAGACGCTGCACATCGGCCGCATAGGAGTGCTCGACTCCGACTACGCGCCGCTGGTGATCGACTGGCGGGCGCCCGCCGCCGCGCCCTTCTACCGCTCGACGCCGAAGGACCCGGGCAGGGTCGTACGCCGCCGGGTCATCCGCTCCAAGGGCCGCAAGGTCCTCGGGGTCGAGGACGACCTGATGCGCCCCGAGCTGACCGCGTACCTGGACGGCGACACGCTGCCCGTCATCGGCGACGGCGCCCTGATGGCCACGCTGGGCCAGGCCCGCAGCCACACGATGCGGGACATCGTCTCCTCGATCCAGGCCGAGCAGGACCTCGTGATCCGGGCCCCCGCCGCGTCCGTCACCGAGGTGGCGGGCGGACCGGGGACGGGCAAGACGGCGGTGGCCCTGCACCGGGCCGCGTACCTGCTGTACCAGGACCGGCGCAGGTACGCCGGAGGCATCCTCGTCGTCTCGCCGACCCCGCTGCTCGTCGCGTACACCGAGGGCGTGCTGCCCTCGCTCGGCGAGGAGGGGCAGGTCGCGATCCGCGCGGTCGGCTCCCTGTCCGACGAGGCCGCGGGCGTGGAGGGGGCGACCACCTACGACGATCCGGCCGTCGCCCGGATCAAGGGCTCGTCCCGGATGCTCCACGTGCTGCGCAAGGCGGCCCGCGGCGCGCTTGAGCAGTCCGCGCCCCGGCCCGCCGCCCGGCAGGGGCAGCTGGAGTTCGGGGAGGAGCCCGCCCGGGGCGCCGGCACCCCCACCCTGCTCCGGGTGGTGGCCTTCGGCGCCCGCGTCGAGCTCGACGCGGAGGAGCTGCGCCGCATCCGGCACAACGTCCTGGGCGGCACCGCCCCGGTCAACCTGCTGCGCCCGCGCGCCCGCAAGCTGCTTCTGGACGCCCTGTGGAGCAAGTCGTCGGGCCGGGGCCGCTACACCGACCCCGAGCTGATCGCGGAGCTGCGCTCCTCGTTCGACGACGACGTCTCCACGGAGGCCCCGTTCCTGACGTTCCTGGACGCCTGGTGGCCGGAACTCACCCCTCGTGGGGTGCTGGCCGCGATGGCCGACGAGCGGCGGCTGAGCCGGTGGGCGCGCCGCATCCTCAACCAGGGCGAGGTGCGCCGCCTCGCGCGTGCGCTGAAGCGGCTGGGGGAGGACGGCAAGGGCCCGCTCTCCGTCCACGACGTGGCGCTCCTGGACGAGCTCCAGACCCTGCTGGGCACCCCGGCGCGGCCCAAGCGGAAGCGTGAGCTCGATCCGCTGGACCAGCTCACGGGCCTTGAGGAGCTGATGCCGCAGCGCGAGGAGACCCAGCGCGAGCGGGCCGAACGGCTGGCGGCGGAGCGCACCGAGTACGCCCACGTCATCGTCGACGAGGCGCAGGACCTGACGCCGATGCAGTGGCGGATGGTCGGCCGCCGAGGGCGCCACGCCACCTGGACGGTCGTGGGCGACGCCGCGCAGTCCTCCTGGTCCGATCCGGACGAGGCGGCGGCGGCCCGCGACGAGGCGCTCGGCAACCGGCCGAGGCGCCGTTTCACGCTCACGGTGAACTACCGCAACCCCGCGGAGATCGCCGAGCTCGCGTCGAAGGTGCTGGCGCTGGCCATGCCGGGGATGGAGTCCCCGCGCGCGGTCCGCTCGACGGGCGTGGAGCCGCGCTTCGAGACGGTCGGGGCCGGGGACCTCGCCTCGACGGTCCGCGAGGAGGCGCGCAGGCTGCTGGCCGAGGTGGACGGCACCGTCGGCGTCGTCGTCGCGATGAACCGCCGCGCGGAGGCCCGGGGCTGGCTGGAGGAGCTCGGTGAGCGCGTGGTGGCGCTGGGAAGTCTGGAGGCGAAGGGCCTGGAGTACGACGCCACGGTGGTCGTCTCGCCGGCGGAGATCGCCGACGAGTCCCCGGCCGGGCTGCGGGTGCTCTATGTGGCTCTCACCCGTGCGACGCAGCAGCTGACCGTGATCTCGGGGGAGCGTGACATGCCGGACGAGCAGGGAGTACCGGACCTGCTGAGGGACTGAGCGGCGCGCGTCGCCGGTTCTTTGCCGAGTCAACACGTCGCACAGGAATCACTTCTCCGGGGTGTTTGTTAGCCTGGTGTCGGCACCGGCTCGATCCAAGCCCCCGGGCCCAACCTTCGTCGCTACGAGCGACCACTTGCCGCGAGGCGAGCATGGCGGGCCGGTGTCACCTGACTGAAGAAGACAGACCCGCGTCACCTGATGGTGGCGCGGGTCTGTTTCTGTTTACGCGCCGTGCCGTCCCGCGCTCCCGGCCGATCGGGGGGCCACCCGCGCCGATCGGGGGGCCGTCCGGGGTTACGCAGGACGGCTACTTCTCGTATGGTGGAAAAAAGTTTCCGAAAGGTGGCAGTCATTACCTGCTACTGGTCGGTAGGTGCGACGATCGGAACGCACGTGCGGGGCTGAGCCCCGTTCGCGTGCGGCAACGAAGCTCAGGAAAGCGAAGGACTCGGCCATGGCAACGGCGCCCAGCGTCTCGTACTCGATGACGGTCAGGCTGGAGGTGCCCGCGAGCGGCACAGCGGTCTCCCAGCTCACCACGGCCGTGGAGTCCTCCGGAGGCTCGGTCACCGGCCTCGACGTGACCGCTTCCGGCCACGAGAAGCTGCGGATCGACGTCACCATCGCGGCATCCTCCACCTCGCACGCGGACGAGATCGTCGAAGGTCTGCGCGACATCGACGGCGTCGTGCTGGGCAAGGTCTCCGACCGTACGTTCCTGATGCACCTCGGCGGCAAGATCGAGATGGCGTCCAAGCACCCCATCCGCAGCCGTGACGACCTCTCGATGATCTACACCCCGGGTGTGGCCCGGGTCTGCATGGCGATCGCCGAGAACCCCGAGGACGCCCGCCGTCTGACCATCAAGCGGAACTCCGTCGCGGTCGTCACGGACGGCTCCGCGGTGCTCGGCCTCGGCAACATCGGCCCGATGGCCTCGCTCCCCGTGATGGAGGGCAAGGCGGCCCTGTTCAAGCGTTTCGCGGGCATCGACGCCTGGCCGATCTGCCTGGACACGCAGGACACCGACGAGATCGTGTCCATCGTCAAGGCGATCGCCCCGGGCTTCGCGGGCATCAACCTGGAGGACATCTCCGCCCCCCGCTGCTTCGAGATCGAGGCGCGGCTGCGCGAGGCCCTGGACATCCCCGTCTTCCACGACGACCAGCACGGCACCGCCATCGTCGTCCTGGCCGCGCTGACCAACGCGCTGCGCGTGGTCGGCAAGGCGATCGGCGACGTACGGGTCGTCATGTCCGGAGCGGGCGCGGCCGGCACGGCCATCCTGAAGCTGCTCATCGCCGCGGGCGTCAAGCACACGGTCGTCGCCGACATCCACGGTGTGGTGCACGCGGGCCGCGAGGACCTGGTGGACGCCACCCCGGACTCGCCGCTGCGCTGGATCGCCGACAACACCAACCCCGAGGGCGTCACCGGCACCCTCAAGGAGGCCGTCGTCGGCTCCGACGTCTTCATCGGCGTCTCGGCCCCCAACGTCCTGGACGGCTCCGACGTCGCGGCCATGGCCGAGGGCGCCATCGTGTTCGCGCTCGCGAATCCGGACCCCGAGGTGGACCCGGCAATCGCCCGTGAGACGGCGGCAGTTGTCGCCACCGGCCGCTCCGACTTCCCGAACCAGATCAACAACGTCCTGGTCTTCCCGGGCGTCTTCCGCGGTCTGCTGGACGCTCAGTCCCGCACCGTCAACACGGAGATGATGCTCGCCGCGGCGCGCGCCCTCGCCGGCGTGGTCGCCGAGGACGAGGTGAACGCGAACTACATCATCCCGTCCGTCTTCAACGACAAGGTCGCGGGCGCCGTCGCCGGTGCGGTCCGCGAGGCCGCCAAGGCGGCCGGCGTCGCCGAGGCGGCGGCGGACCCCGCGTAAGGGGATTTCATCCGGACGGCCCTGTCCGGGGCCGTCCGCGGGGGCCGATCGCGGCCCCCGCGGACGGTGCCGTACCTCACGTCCCGGTGCGCCGTACGGCGCGTCGCGGGTCGCGGCGTCCCAAACGCCCCTTTAGGGTGGGCGGGCAGCGAGCCCCACAGGCCCGGCATCCGCTGCGGACCGCTCCAACAAGTCGACGGAACGTCATCACGGCCACCCGGTGGTGCTTTTCGTACGGCGCCGAGGGGTTCCGGATTGGCGTTAGCGCCGCAGGTGGGGGCAGGATGCGTATTCGGGCGCGAGGGTCTGACATCAGACCCGGGTCCGGGGACTGTCAGAGGGCCCTGGCAGCATCGGCTTCGATCTCACGCCTCACAGGCAAGAAGAACACGGGAGTACAAACATGAACCGCAGTGAGCTGGTGGCCGCCCTGGCCGACCGTGCCGAGGTGACCCGCAAGGACGCCGACGCCGTTCTGGCCGCCCTCGCCGAGACCGTCGGCGAGATCGTCGCCAAGGGCGACGAGAAGGTCACCATCCCCGGCTTCCTGACCTTCGAGCGCACCCACCGTGCCGCTCGCACCGCTCGTAACCCGCAGACCGGCGACCCGATCAACATCCCGGCCGGCTACAGCGTGAAGGTCTCCGCGGGCTCCAAGCTCAAGGAAGCCGCCAAGGGCAAGTAAGGCCCCCAAGGCATCAAGAAGGGCGGCCGTCCTGACCGGGGCGGCCGCCCTTCGGCGTACCCGGAACCCCGCCCGGCGCCGACCCGCCCGCATATGCCGCCCGTGCGGGCGCTGTGAGGCGGGCTGCGGCGTCCCGGCACCCCGGGGCGGACTCGGAGTGGGCAGCCGGGCGTGTTAGGCGCTGTACGGGCGTTCTGCGGCGCCTGAGCGGTACCGGGCGGCGCGACACGGATAGCGGGCGGAGCCCGCCGGTCCCCGGGCCCTGATCAGAGCGGCGCCCCCACCGATCCTCGGACCCTGATCCGGGCGGCGCTCACGCCGGTCCCGGCACCGCGATCAGAGCGGATCGCCGGGCGCCCGTGGGGGAGCCGGGAGGAGGGAAAACCGCCGCCCCGGTCCCTCGCGGGGGGCCGGGGCGGCGGACTGTGGTGCGGGGTCGCGCAATGCTGTGTGCGGCAGCACTGTGCGCGCGCCGGAGCGCGTCGGGCGGTGCGTCAGACGAGTGAGCCGCCCGGCAGCTCGACCTTGGCGCCGAGCTTCTCCAGCTTGTCCATGAAGTTCTCGTAGCCGCGGTTGATCAGGTCGATGCCGTGCACCCGGGACGTGCCCTGGGCCGCCAGCGCGGCGATCAGGTACGAGAACCCGCCGCGCAGGTCGGGGATGACCAGATCCGCGCCCTGGAGCTTCGTGGGGCCGGACACGACCGCGGAGTGCAGGAAGTTCCGCTGCCCGAACCGGCAGTCGGAGCCCCCGAGGCACTCGCGGTAGAGCTGGATGTGCGCACCCATCTGGTTGAGCGCCGAGGTGAAGCCGAGCCGGGACTCGTAGACCGTCTCGTGGACGATCGAGAGGCCGGCGGCCTGCGTCAGCGCCACCACGAGGGGCTGCTGCCAGTCGGTCTGGAAACCGGGGTGCACGTCGGTCTCCAGGGCGATGGCGTTCAGCGCGCCGCCCGGGTGCCAGAAGCGGATGCCCTCGTCGTCGATCTCGAAGGCGCCGCCGACACGGCGGAAGGTGTTGAGGAAGGTCATCATCGAGCGCTGCTGGGCGCCGCGGACGTAGATGTTGCCCTCGGTCGCCAGCGCCGCCGACGCCCAGGAGGCCGCCTCCAGGCGGTCCGGGATCGCCCGGTGGGTGTAACCGTCGAGCTTGTCGACACCGGTGATCCGGATGGTCCGGTCGGTGTCCATGGAGATGATCGCGCCCATCTTCTGCAGTACGCAGATGAGGTCCTCGATCTCCGGCTCGACGGCCGCGTTGGACAGCTCGGTGACGCCCTCGGCGAGGACGGCGGTCAGCAGCACCTGCTCGGTGGAGCCCACCGACGGGTACGGCAGCCGGATCTTCGTGCCCCGCAGCCGCTGCGGGGCCTCCAGGTACTGGCCGTCGGCCCGCTTCTCGATGGTCGCGCCGAACTGGCGGAGCACCTCGAAGTGGAAGTCGATCGGCCGTCCGCCGATGTCGCAGCCGCCGAGGCCCGGGATGAAGGCGTGGCCGAGGCGGTGCAGCAGCGGACCGCAGAAGAGGATCGGGATGCGCGACGAGCCCGCGTGGGCATCGATGTCGGCGACGTTCGCGCTCTCGACGTGCGAGGGGTCGAGGATGAGTTCGCCCGGCTCGTCACCGGGGCGGACGGTCACGCCGTGCAGCTGCAGCAGCCCCCGGACCACCCGCACATCGCGGATGTCGGGCACGTTGCGGAGCCGGCTGGGCCCGCTGCCGAGCAGTGCGGCGACCATTGCCTTCGGCACCAGGTTCTTGGCGCCTCGGACGCGGATCTCGCCCTCCAGCGGGGTGCCGCCGTGGACAAGCAGGACATCGTCTGTGCCGGTCATGTATCTCGCGTTCCGGAGTGGTCGGGCAGGGGGCCATCAAAAGGGTAATGGGCTTCCACCCCCCTTCCGTAAGGAGCCGGGGTCCGTACGAACGTCATGAATTCGCCACAACACGTTCTGCTCCCCGTGCTGTGCGGAGGGTCACCGTCCGTACGGTCCCTCCCGGCGCCCGCCGGCCGTGCGCTCCCTGTGTCTCCGTGCGGGGTTCGTGCGCCCTGAGCTGCGCGGAGGCGACGGACGGGACCGGGCGCGTCACTTGGTCCCCGCGGAGGGCGAAGATGCGGGATCATCTGTGCCATGACGGAGGTGTCCTCGCTCACAGGGCGGCTGCTCGTGGCCGCGCCCGCCCTCGCGGACCCGAATTTCGACCGCGCGGTGGTGCTGCTCCTCGACCACGACGAGGAGGGCTCGCTCGGTGTGGTCCTGAACCGCCCGACCCCGGTCGGCGTCGGGGACATCCTGGCGTCCTGGGCCGGCCTGACCGGTGAGCCCGGCGTCGTCTTCCAGGGCGGCCCCGTCTCGCTCGACTCCGCGCTGGGCGTGGCCGTGATCCCCGGCGACGAGGGTCCCCTGGGGTGGCGCAGGGTGCACGGGGCGATCGGTCTGGTGGACCTGGAGGCGCCGCCGGAGCTGCTCGCCGCGGCGCTCGGCTCGCTGCGGATCTTCGCCGGGTACGCGGGCTGGGGGCCCGGCCAGCTGGAGGCGGAGCTCACGGACGGCGCCTGGTACGTCGTCGAGTCGGAGCCGGGCGACGTCTCCTCGCCGCGCCCCGAGCACCTCTGGCGGGCGGTTCTGCGCCGCCAGCGCAGCGAACTGGCGATGATCGCGACGTATCCGGACGACCCTTCGCTGAACTGATGCCCGGAGCTTTCAGTACGCTTGGCAGTTATGAGCACTCTTGAGCCCGAGCGCGGGGCAGGTACGGGGACCCTCGTAGAGCCGACGCCGCAGGTGTCGAACGGCGACGGTGACCACGAGCGCTACGCCCATTACGTCCAGAAGGACAAGATCATGGCGAGCGCCCTGGAGGGCACTCCCGTGGTGGCACTGTGCGGCAAGGTCTGGGTCCCGGGGCGCGACCCCAAGAAGTACCCGGTCTGTCCCATGTGCAAGGAGATCTACGAGTCCATGGGCGCCGGTGGCGACAAGGACAAGGGCAAGGGCGGCAAGGACGGCGGCAAGAAGTAGCCCGCGGGCCTCTTATCCCTTCATCCCCTTTCAGGACCTGACCCCGGCCCCCGGGGTGCGCGGCGACGCGTACCCCGGGGGCCGTTCGCATGCCCGGGGGCATCCGGGTGCGCGGCGGGCGGGAAGGACGCGTTGCACGGGCTGCACCGCGTGGTCACAGAGTGGTTGAGACCACTTGTCAGCTCCCTGACACGCCCCTAGTCTCCTGCCAGTTGTGCAGAACGAAACGCCCGTTGCAGGGAATGCAACGAATGACCGGTAGGGGTTCCGGATGAAGCTTTCTGCCCGAATCGCCGCCCCGGCCGCGGCTCTTGTGCTGGCGGGCCTCACCGCCACCGCCTGCGCGCCGGGGACCTCCGACACGAGTGCGGAGGGCGACGAGAAGACAGGCACCCTCCGCGTCTGGCTCTTCCAGGAGGTCGGCAACAAGCCCAAGGAGAAGGTCGTCGACGCCGCGGTCGCCGACTTCGAGAAGGCCCACGAGGGCGCCGAGGTGGAGGTCGAGTACATACCCGTCGACACCCGCGCCCAGCGCATCAAGGCCGCCTTCAACGACCCGAAGAGCGCCCCCGACCTGATCGAGTACGGCAACACCGACACCGCGGGCTATGTGAAGGACGGCGGACTCGCCGACGTCAGCAAGGAGTTCTCCGCCTGGGACGAGGCCAAGGACACCGACCCGACCGCGAAGCAGTCCGTGACGGTCGGCGGCCAGGTGTACGGGGCACCGTTCTTCGTCGGCGTACGGGCGCTCTACTACCGGACCGACGTCTTCGACGAGCTCGGCATCGAGCCCCCGAAGACCCAGGACGAACTGATCTCCACCGCCAGGAAGATCCACAAGGAGAAGCCGGACCTCTACGGTCTCGCGGTCGGCGGCGCCTACACCTACGGCGCGATGCCCTTCATCTGGGCGCGCGGCGGCGAACTGGCCGAGGAGACCGGGGTGACCTACAAGTCCGCCATCAACAGCGGGAAGGCCCGCGAGGGCATCGAGGCCTACACCTCGCTCTTCGGGGACGACAACTGCCCGGCCGCCAAGTGCGCGTCCATGGGCGGCAACGCGACCGTCACCGCCTTCGCGTCCGGCAAGGCGGCCATGGCGATCGGCGGCGACTTCAGCCACGCCGCCGTCGAGGCGGGCGCCGTGAAGGGCAAGTACGCCGTCGTGCCGCTGCCCGGCGTGGACGAGGGCTCGATCGCTCCGGCGTTCGCGGGCGGCAACAACATCGGTGTGCTCAAGAGCAGTGCGCACCGCACCCTCGCCGTCGACCTGATGAAGTCGCTCGCCGGCAAGAAGACGCAGGCGAAGATGTTCGACGCGATGGGCTTCCTGCCGACCTACACGGACGTGCTGGACACCGCGGCGGAGAAGGAGCCCTTCGTCGGCCCCTTCGTCGAATCGCTCGGCGCGGGCGCCAAGTTCGTCCCCGCCTCCCCGGCCTGGGGCCAGATCGACGCCTCCCTGGTCCTGCCGACCATGTTCCAGGAGATCGTCAGCGGCCGTAAGGACGTGGACGCCGCCTCGGACGACGCGGCGAAGAAGATGGACGCGGCGTTCGCCGAAGCGGGCTGACGATGACCGCGGACACCACACTCCACAAGGCCCCCGAAAGGCCCGGGGCGAGCGGGACGACCGCCCGCGCGCCCCGGCGCCGCCCGGCATCACCCGCGCGGCGCTCCGGCTGGACCCCCTGGCTCTATCTGCTGCCCGCGCTCGCCCTGCTCGGCGGACTCCTCGTCTACCCGATCTACCAGCTGGGCCTGATCTCCTTCCTGGAGTACACCCAGGCGCAGGTCAGCGGCGGCGAACCGACCACCTTCCAGGGCTTTCGCAACTACGCCACGCTCTTCGGCGACAGCCAGTTCTGGCAGGTGCTGCTGGCCACCGTGCTCTTCGCCGCGGCCTGCGTGGTCACCACCCTGTTCACCGGCTGCGCCCTGGCCGTCCTGCTGACCAGGATCCGCGCCCTGCCCCGGCTCGCGCTCATGCTGGCCGCGCTGGGAGCCTGGGCGACCCCGGCGATCACCGGCTCCACCGTCTGGGTCTTCCTCTTCGACCCGGACTTCGGCCCGGTCAACAAGGTGCTGGGGCTCGGCGACTTCTCCTGGACGTACGGGCGCTACAGCGCCTTCGCCCTGGTGCTCCTCGAAGTGCTCTGGTGCTCGTTCCCGTTCGTGATGGTGACCGTGTACGCGGGCATCCGGGCCATCCCCGCAGAGGTACTGGAGGCGGCCTCGCTGGACGGCGCCTCGCAGTGGCGGATCTGGCGCTCGGCCATGGCCCCGATGCTGCGGCCGATCCTGGTCGTCGTCACCATCCAGTCGGTCATCTGGGACTTCAAGGTCTTCACCCAGATCTACGTCATGACCAACGGCGGCGGCATCGCCGGCCAGAACCTGGTGCTCAACGTGTACGCGTACCAGAAGGCGTTCGCCTCCTCGCAGTACAGCCTCGGGTCGGCGATCGGCGTCGTGATGCTGGTGATCCTGCTCGCCGTCACGCTGGTCTATCTGCGCCTCGTACGGCGCCAGGGGGAGGAACTGTGAGCGCACGCACGCTTCTGCGCGTCCGCAGGCCGGGACGGCTGGCGGCGGAGGCCGCGGCCCTGCTCATCGCCGTCGTCGTCGCCTTCCCGCTCTACTGGATGGTGCTCTCCGCCTTCAAGCCCGCGGGGGAGATCCAGTCCACCGAGCCGCGCCCCTGGACCCTGGCTCCCTCCCTCGACTCGTTCCGCAGAGTCTTCGAACAGCAGGAATTCGGCCGCTACTTCCTCAACAGCCTGATCGTCGCCGGCACCGTCGTCATCGCCTCCGCGCTGATCGCCTTCCTCGCCGCGACGGCCGTCACCCGATTCCGCTTCAAGTTCCGCTCGACCCTGCTCATCATGTTTCTCGTGGCACAGATGGTGCCGGTCGAGGCGCTGACCATCCCGCTGTTCTTCCTGATGCGGGACTTCGGCCAGCTGAACACCCTGGGATCGCTGATCCTGCCGCACCTCGCCTTCTCGCTGCCTTTCGCGATCTGGATGCTGCGCGGCTTCGTGAAGGCCGTCCCGGACGCGCTGGAGGAGGCCGCCTACATCGACGGGGCGAGCCGCACCCGCTTCCTCTGGCAGATCCTCTTCCCGCTGGTCTTCCCCGGCCTCGTGGCGACGAGTGTCTTCTCCTTCATCTCGACCTGGAACGACTTCCTGTTCGCGAAATCGTTCATCATCAGCGACACCTCCCAGTCGACGCTTCCCATGGCGCTGCTGGTCTTCTTCAAACCCGACGAGAACGACTGGGGAGGGATCATGGCGGCCTCGACCGTGATGACCATCCCCGTACTGGTCTTCTTCGTCCTCGTACAGCGGCGCCTGGTCTCCGGGCTCGGCGGAGCGGTTAAGGACTGACATGCACGAACTGATTCCGGCACCCCTGCACACCGGTGCCCCCGGACGGTGCGGGTTCGTCCTGGACGCCGCCACCACGCTCACCGCAGGCCCCGGCACCGAGGGCACGGAGCGCTGGCTGCGCACCACCCTCCAGGCCGCCTTCGGGCTGCCGCTCGCCCCCGGGACGGGCGAGGACGGGAACACCGTCGAGCTGCGCGTCGATCCCTCCCTGGAACCTGAGGGATACCGGCTGGGCGTGTCGCCCACTTGGGGCGTGCGCATCACCGGAGGGAGCGCGGCCGGGGTGTTCTGGGGCGCGCAGACCCTGCGTCAGCTCCTGGGCCCCGAGGCATTCCGCCGCGCGCCCGTCAGCCCCGGCACGCAGCGGGGCGTCCCGTACACCGAGATCGAGGACGGCCCCCGCTTCGGCTGGCGCGGGCTGATGCTCGACGTGGCACGGCACTTCATGCCCAAGGACGATGTGCTGCGCATGCTCGATCTGCTGGCGGCCCACAAACTGAACGTCTTCCATTTCCACCTCACCGACGACCAGGGATGGCGCGTCGAGATCAAGCGCCACCCCCGGCTCACGGAGGCGGGAGCCTGGCGCGCACGCACCAAATACGGCCACCGCGCCTCGGAACTGTGGGACGAGACACCGCACGGCGGTTTCTACACCCAGGACGACATCCGCGAAATCGTGGCGTACGCCGCCGAGCGGCATATCCGCGTCGTCCCCGAAATCGACATCCCGGGCCACTCGCAGGCAGCCATCAGCGCGTATCCGGAGCTGGGCAACACCGATGTCATCGACACCTCCGCGCTTTCCGTGTGGGACACCTGGGGGGTCAACCCGAACGTACTCGCCCCCACTGACAACACCCTGCGCTTCTTCGAAGGGGTCTTCGAGGAACTGCTCGACCTCTTCCCCGCCGACGTGTCGCCGTTCATCCATATCGGGGGCGACGAATGCCCCAAGGACCAGTGGAAGGCGTCGCCGTCGGCACAGGCCCGCATGGCCGAACTCGGCCTGGCCGACGAGGACGAGCTCCAGTCCTGGTTCATCCGGCACTTCGACCGCTGGCTCACCGGCCGGGGGCGCCGCCTCATCGGCTGGGACGAGATCCTGGAGGGCGGCCTCGCGGAGGGCGCGGCCGTGACGTCCTGGCGGGGGTACGCGGGCGGGATCGCCGCCGCCGAGGCCGGGCACGACGTCGTGATGTGCCCCCTGCAACAGGTGTACCTGGACTACCGCCAGGACGGGGGCCCCGACGAGCCGATGCCCATCGGGTACGTCCGCACCCTGGAGGACGTCTACCGCTTCGAGCCCCTGCCCCCGGGCCTCTCGGAGGAGGCGGCCCGGCACGTCATGGGCACCCAGGCCAACGTCTGGACCGAGGTCATGCAGAACAGGGCCCGCGTCGACTACCAGGTCTTCCCGAGGCTCGCCGCCTTCGCCGAGGTCGCCTGGTCCCGCCTCCCGGCGTCCGGCGAGCGGGACTTCGCCGATTTCGAACGGCGGATGACTTCGCACTACGCCCGGCTCGACGCCCTCGGGGTGGACTACCGTCCGCCGGCGGGACCGCATCCGTGGCAACGGCGGCCGGGCGTCCAGGGTCGCCCGATCGAGGGACCGCCCCCGGTCCTGTGACCTCCGTCCCACGCCCGGACCGGGGGAAGAGAATAAGTCGTACGAACTCGCTGAAGAGTGGCATTTCGTGCGCCGGGCCGAAGCTCTGGCAAAGCTGACTTTTCCCCTGGTCGGGGACGGAAACACCCTTCGCGGACCCTCGCGTCGCAGCGCCCGGAAGATGTGCCAGAGTTGCCACGTCCCGGCCGTGAGCACGTACCGTACGGCGGACAGGCGGGACTGCCGGGACACCGGGAAGGGGCAGCTGGGTTGACCACGCACGCACCGCAGGCGATGCGGTCGGTAACGCTGCCGGCCTCGCTCGACGAGGCCGTGGCGGCTCTCGGCGCCATGCCCGCCGCCGTTCCCGTGGCCGGCGGCACGGACCTCATGGCGGCCGTCAACAAGGGCCTCCTGCGGCCCTCGGGACTGGTCGGCCTGAGCCGGATCAGCGAGCTGCGCGGCTGGCACTACCAGGACGGCCACGCCCTGCTCGGCGCCGGTCTCACCCACGCGCGCATGGGACGGCCCGACTTCGCCGCCCTCATCCCCGCGCTCGCCGCGTCCGCGCGTGCCGCGGGCCCGCCCCAGATCCGTAACGCCGGGACGCTCGGCGGCAACATCGCCTCCGCCGCGCCGACCGGCGACGCCCTGCCGGTGCTGGCCGCCCTGGAGGCCGAGCTCGTCATCGCGGGCCCCGGCGGCGCGCGCCGCGAGATGCCCGTCTCGCACCTGCTGGCCGGGCGCGAGATGCTCGAACCCGCCGAGCTGATCGGCTTCGTCCGGGTGCCGCTGCTGCACGCCCCCCAGGTCTTCCTGAAGGCGACCGGGCGCACCGGACCCGGTCGCGCCACCGCCTCCGTCGCTATCGTCCTGGACCCGGCCCGGCGCGGGGTGCGCTGCGCGGTGGGCGCGATCGCACCGATGCCCCTGCGGCCCCTGGAGGCCGAACGCTGGATCGCCTCCCTGATCGACTGGGACGGCGAACGGGGCCTGGCCCCCGACGCGCTGGCCGCCTTCGGCGAGTACGTCGCGGCTGCCTGCATCCCGGACCAGGCACCACCGGACGACGGGGGAGAGGCACCTCCGCTGTCGCCCGCAGTCCTGCACCTGCGGCGCACGGTCGCCGCGCTCGCCCGACGCGCACTGGGGAGGGCACTGTCGTGAGCAATGAAGAGAACCCCGAGCAGCAGCACGGGCAGCCCGACCCGTACGCGGGCTGGCAGCCGACCCCGCAGGGCGGTGAGTACGACGCCGAGGCGACCGCCTTCGTCCACCTGCCCCCGGAGGACCTCGCCAACCTCGGGAACGACCCGCTGGCCGCGCCCGGCCAGGGGTACGTACCGCCGATGATCCTGCCGCTGACCCCGGCGGCGGGCCTCGACCCCGCGGTGACGGGCAGCTGGGTCCTG
The DNA here is from genome assembly GCF_053593715.1 of Streptomyces sp. NPDC002125. Classification (NCBI taxonomy): domain Bacteria; kingdom Bacillati; phylum Actinomycetota; class Actinomycetes; order Kitasatosporales; family Streptomycetaceae; genus Streptomyces; species Streptomyces sp. NPDC002125. The sequence goes on from NZ_JBSFDD010000002.1 coordinate 92,876, forward strand.
CAGACCCAGAGCCAGCAGGAGCGCGCGGCCGGCCACTCCACGAGCGCGGAGCCCGTTCCGGACGCGGTGCACTGGCCCGACCCGAACCAGCAGCCCGAGCCGTACCAGCAGCCGTACCCGGACACCTCCCAGTACGGCCCGACCTCGTCGGCCACGGCCCAGTGGAACTTCACCGAGGCGCTGCCCCAGGCCGAGCCCGAGCCCGAGCCGGTCCCCGAGCCCGCCGGGCACACCGGTCAGTGGACGATCCCGGTGGCGGACGGCGACCTCCCCGAGGAATCGGGCGAGTTCGCCGCCTCGGCGCTGGCCTCCCCCTGGTACGCCGACTCCGCCCCCGCCACGCTGCCGGGCGGCGCGCCCGCACCGTGGGCGACGCAGGCCCCGGAGCCCGCCCCCGAGCCCGTCGGCTTCGAGCCCTCGGAGTCCTCCGGCTTCGAGGCTCCGGAGCCGTCCGGCTTCGAGGCTCCGGAGGCCTCCGGCTTCGACACCCCGGTGTCCTCCGGCTTCGAGGCTTCGGCGGACGACTCCCTGCCCGGACACCCGGAGACCCCGGCGCACCCGGAGGCCGTGGAGGCCCCCGGGGCGCCCGAGGCCCCTGCTGCCGCTGATGCACCGCAGGCCCATGAGGCCCCTGAGCCCCTGGACGTCCAGGAGGCCCCGGAGGCCGCCGAGCCGACGGAGGCACCGTCCGCCGAAGGCCCCGCACCCGAGGACGCGTCCGCCACCGAGGCGGCCGGACCCGCCGCAGAGCAGGCCCCCGAGGCCGCACACGCCGAGGCGGCTCCCGAGCCCGAGGCCGAGCCCGCTCCCGAGCCCTTGGGCGACCCCGGGGCCGTCGCTCCCGTGGACGTACCCAGCCAGCACCCCTCGGCCTCGTACGTCCTCCATGTGAACGGTGCCGACCGCCCCGTCAGCGACGCCTGGATCGGCGAGTCCCTGCTGTACGTGCTCCGCGAGCGCCTCGGCCTCGCCGGGGCAAAGGACGGCTGCTCCCAGGGTGAGTGCGGCGCCTGCAACGTCCAGGTCGACGGCCGCCTCGTGGCCTCCTGCCTGGTCCCCGCGGCCACGACGGCGGGCAGCGAGGTCCGTACCGTCGAGGGCCTCGCGGTGGACGGCGAACCCTCCGACGTCCAGCGGGCGCTGGCCGAGTGCGGGGCCGTCCAGTGCGGCTTTTGCATCCCGGGGATGGCCATGACCGTCCACGACCTCCTGGAGGGCAACCACGCCCCCAGCGAGCTGGAGACGCGCCAGGCGCTCTGCGGGAACCTCTGCCGGTGTTCCGGCTACCGGGGCGTGCTCGACGCCGTACGCGAGGTCGTCGCCGGCCGGGAGGCGACCGCCGAGGCGGCGGCGGAGGCTGCGGCCACCGCGCCGGAGGAGCCCGAACCGCGCATCCCGCACCAGGCCGCGCCCGGAGCGGGCAGCGTCCAGGCACACGAGGGAGACGTCCGGTGAGCACCGCGCCGTCTCCCGCACGACCGGTCACCCCCGCCAACAGCCGCCGCCGCAGCGGAGCGAACGACAAGGAGGCGGCGTGACCAGCGACGCAGCCACCGCGACCAGCACCCCGCGCACCAACCCGCAGCCCGAGGGCACCGAGCCGGACCAGGAGGCGCCCGCGCTCGGCCTGGGCACCTCGCTGCCGCCCGCCGACGCCCGCGCCAAGACCGAGGGCACGTTCCCCTACGCGGCCGACCTGTGGGCCGAGGGACTGCTGTGGGCCGCGGTGCTGCGTTCCCCGCACCCGCACGCGCGCATCCTGTCGATCGACACCTCGGGTGCGACCGGGATGCCGGGCGTGCGCGCGGTCGTCACGCACGAGGACATCCCCGGGGACGGCGCGTACGGCCGCCGGGTCGTCGACCGCCCGGTGTTCGCGTCCGACCTCGTGCGCCACCACGGCGAGGCCATCGCCGCCGTCGCCGCGGACCACCCCGACACCGCCCGGCTGGCCGCCGCCGCGATCACCGTCGAGTACGAGGTCCTCGAACCGGTCACCGACCCCGAGAAGGCCTTCGCCGCGGAGCCCCTGCACCCCGACGGCAACCTCATCCGCCACATCCCGCTGCGCTACGGCGACCCGGACACCGTGGGCGAGGTCATCGTCGAGGGGCTGTACCGCATCGGCCGCCAGGACCCCGCCCCGATCGGCGCCGAGGCCGGCCTCGCCGTGCCCCGCCCCGACGGCGGCGTCGAGCTCTACACGGCCTCCACCGACCCGCACACCGACCGCGATCTGGCCGCCGCCTGCTTCGGCCTGGACCCCGAGCGGGTCAAGGTCGTCGTGACCGGCGTCCCCGGGGCGACCGGCGACCGGGAGGACCCCGGATTCCAGATCCCGCTGGGCCTGCTCGCCCTGCGCACCGGCTGCCCGGTGAAGCTCGCCGCCACCCGCGAGGAGTCCTTCCTCGGCCACGCCCACCGCCACCCGACCCTGCTGCGCTACCGCCACCACGCGGACGCCGAGGGACGGCTGGTCAAGGTCGAGGCCCAGATCCTCCTCGACGCGGGGGCGTACGCCGACTCCTCGTCCGAGTCGCTGGCCGCCGCTGTGGCCTTCGCCTGCGGCCCGTACGTCGTCCCGCACGCCTTCATCGAGGGCTGGGCGGTCCGTACGAACAACCCGCCCTCCGGCCATGTCCGCGGCGAGGGCGCGATGCAGGTCTGCGCGGCGTACGAGGGCCAGATGGACAAGCTGGCGGCGAAGCTGGGCATCGACCCGGTCGAGCTCCGGCTCCGCAACGCCCTCTCCACCGGCGACATCCTGCCCACCAGCCAGACCGTGACCTGCCCGGCCCCGGTCGCCGAACTCCTCCGCGAGCTCAGCGAATTCCCGCTGCCCGCGCTCCCCAAGGACGCCCCCGAGGACGACTGGCTGCTCCCGGGCGGCCCGGAGGGCGCGGGCGAGCCCGGCGCCGTACGCCGTGGTGTCGGCTACGCCGTCGGCATGGTGCACATGCTCGGCGCCGAGGGCGCGGACGAGGTCTCCACGGCCACGGTCCGGGTCCACGACGGTGTCGCCACCGTCATCTGCGCGGCCGTCGAGACCGGTCAGGGCTTCACCACGCTCGCCCGGCAGATCGTCCAGGAGACCCTGGGCGTCGAAGAGGTCCACGTCGCCGCGGTCGACACCGACCAGCCCCCGGCGGGCCCGGCGACGCACGGCCGCCACACCTGGGTCTCGGGCGGAGCGATCGAACGCGCGGCCAAGATGGTCCGCACACAGCTCCTCCAGCCCCTGGCGCACAAGTTCGGCATGTCCACGGAGCTCCTCCAGATCGCGGACGGCAAGATCACCTCGTACGACGGTGTGCTGTCCACGACGGTCACGGAGGCGATGGACGGCAAGGAACTCTGGGCCACCGCCCAGTGCCGCCCGCACCCCACGGAGCCCCTGGACGAGTCCGGTCAGGGCGACGCCTTCGTCGGCCTCGCCTTCTGCGCGGTCCGCGCGGTGGTGGACGTCGACATCGAGCTCGGCTCGGTCCGTGTGGTCGAGATGGCCGTCGCCCAGGACGTCGGCCGGGTCCTGAACCCGTCCCAGCTGGCGACCCGCATCGAGGCGGGCGTCACGCAGGGCATCGGCGCGGCCCTCACGGAGAACCTCCGCACGGCCCGCGGTCTGATCCGGCACCCGGACCTGACGGGGTACGCACTTCCGACCTCCCTGGACGCTCCGGACATTCGCATCGTCAAACTGATCGAGGAACGGGACGTCGTCGCCCCCTTCGGGGCCAAGGCCGCGTCGGCGGTCCCGGTGGTGACCTCCCCGGCTGCGGTGGCCTCGGCGGTCCGCGCGGCGACCGGCCGCCCGGTCAACCGTCTCCCGATCCGCCCGCAGGCAGCGGTGGCCGTCGCGAAGTCATGACGTGTGATTCACGTTGCACCTGCAACCCGGGGGTGCGGGCTGTCACCGGTGCTGACTACAGTGATCCCTGAAGTCGTGGCCGGCCGGATACGGGGAGGGTGCTGTGCTGCCGAGTGATGGGGTCGGAGCTGCGCTGGGAGCGATCCCGGTCCTGGGAGTCGCCACGGCGGGTGCCGCCGTCGAACTGGCCACCGAGCTGACGTCGTTCACCAAGTTCCGCAACCGTATCGACGAGATACTGGACGACCTCAAGACGTCGCCGGCGGGCCCCAAGAAGCTGGGCGAAGACCCCATGGTCCGCGCCCAGTTCGGTGGCGGCGACAGCCAATGGGCCGAGGCCGCCAGCCTGTTCACGTCCTACCAGTCCGTGATCACGGAGCTGGAGTCGCTCTCCAAGCTGCTGTCGGACTCCATAGAGGGCATGAGCATCGCGGTCCTCGCGTCGCACAACGGCTACGAGAACCTGGACATCGACATCCGCCGCCGCATGCTCGCGATCTCGGACGAGGCGAAGAAGCACTACGGCGGTGAGTACGACCCGACGCAGCCGGCGAAGCAGCACGGGGACACGACGCCGCCCACGCCTGCGCCGGAGCCGAGCACCGGGACGATCTGATGGCGGGGACGATCACTGGCACGGCGCGGGGATAGACGGGGGCTGGGATGGACCACAAGGAATCAGGGCAGGGGACGCCCTTCGACGGCATGTCCCACGAGACGATGCTGGCATGGCTGGACAAGGCCAACAGCGGGGCGATCCAGGGTGCGTCGGACCGCCTGGTGAGCGCGGCCACGGAGATCCGCAAGATCGCGGAGGACCTGAAGGTCCGCCCCCAGATGGTCGAGTGGAAGGGCGAGGGCGCCGACGCCTTCCGTACCTGGAGCGCCGACCTGGCCAACGCGACGCTGCGCCTGGGCGACTACAGCGAGGGCGCGTCGAAGTGGCTGGCCCAGGCCTCGGACGCACTGGCCTCCGCCCAGGTCGCCATCCCGCGCACGGACGCGGGCGCCGAGGCGAACCTGGAGGCGGCGCGGGCGGCGCGGAACGACCCGGACGCGTCGGCCGTCGAGAAGAAGTCCCTGGAGACGCTGCTCGCCGCGAAGGAGTCGAACCGCCAGGAGGCGGCGGCGCAGATGCGGAGGCTGGCGCAGTCGTACGCGTTCTCGGCGTCGCAGATGGACGGCCTGGAGAAGCCGGTGTTTCCGCCGCCGCCGGGGGCGATTGTTCCGGAGCGTGAGGAAGAGGCGCGCAACGTGAGCGCCAGCCGCGAGTTCGGCCCGGCTGCGTCGACCGGTGCCACGTCCGCGTCGACAAGCACCACCGGGGGCGGCATTGACGTTCCAGGGACCGTGGGCGCGGCTTCGCGTGGCACATCGGACCCACTCAGTGTGCCCGTGGCTTCTGCCACGCGGCCTGTGGACATGGAGATCGCCGGAACGGCGACGCTCCCTGACACGCCGTCCGTCACGCCGGTTGCCCCCACTGCCCCTGCCGGAGGAAAGGTCGATGCCTTGCCTCCACTCACGGGACCCGTTGTTGGCGGGGGGCCCGTGCTGCCGCCGAACACGAGTGGTGGCAAGCCTGTGAGTATGGTGCGTCCGCCCACTGCCGGCGGGCCGAACCTCGGGAACAATCTCGCAGGCAGGCCTGCCCGTGACGCCAGCATCGTCGGGGGCCGCCCTGTGGCTCAGTCCACCGGCCGACCGCTGGGAGGACTTCCCCGTGGCAATGTCATCGGCGGCGAAGGCACCCATGGCGGCCGTGCTCCGATGGCGCACGGTGGGGGCCTCGGGGGTTCGGGTGGCCAGAACGGCATTGTCGGTGGGCGGCGGCTGGCCGGCGAGACCGGTGGGATGGTTGGTGGGCGCCCCCAGCAGGGACGCTCTGTTGGCCGCCCCTTCACTCCTGGGGGCACCGGCCTGGTCCGGGGTACAGCGGGAGAGAACGGCCGTGGCACCGGTGCGCTGGGGCGCGCGGGGATCAATCCTCAGCGGCCAGAGGACTCGCGTCGCGAGGGCGGCGAGCGTCCGGACTACTTGGTCGAGGACGAAGAAACCTGGCAGCAGGGCGGTCGCCGCGTCGTCCCGCCAGTCATCGACTGAGCCGTAGAGACGAAGAAGGATTCGGATGCGTACCAACAGCACCACGGGCAGTTCCCGTCGAAGTGTGGTCCCCGTCGTGCTGGGGCTTCTGCTCGCAGTCGGTGCTTCGACGCCTGCCTTCGCGGACTCGGCCCGCTCCGAGCAGTGGCATCTCGACGCCATGAAGGCGGAAGAGATGTGGAAGACGAGCACCGGCGAGGGAGTCACCGTTGCGGTGATCGACTCAGGTGTGGACGCAACCAATCCTGACCTTGCTGGACGTGTCCTGGAGGGTCTGAACCTGGAGAAGGATCTTCCGGGCGACGAGCTTGAGGACTACAGCGGGCATGGTACGGGCATGGCCGGTCTCATCTCCGGGACCGGCCAAGCTCTCGGAGGGAACGGTGCCTTCGGTCTGGCGCCGGGTGCCAAGATCCTCCCGATCCGGATGCCCAAGGCAGGCGGGGCCGCGAACCAGGCCGCTGGGGACAAGCGGTTCAACGAGAACCTTCCGAAGGCCATCAAGTACGCCGTAGACCACGATGCCAAAGTCATCAACGTCTCGCTGGGCGTGACAACCGGATCGCAGAATCTGAACGAGGCTGTCGAATATGCGCTGACCAAAGGCGCCCTGATCTTCGCCTCCACCGGAAACAGCGGCGACGGCTCCAACCTGGTCGAGTACCCGGCAGGTACGCCAGGAGTGGTCGGTGTGGGGGCTGTTGGCCAGGACCTCCAGAGGACCGACGAATCCCAGTACGGCCCGCAGGTGGACCTCACCGCGCCGGGGGAGGAGATGATTCATGCCTGTGGCGGGGAGACCGGGTTCTGCGAGTCCCACGGAACCAGTGACGCCACCGCCCTCGCCTCCGCCTCCGCCGCCCTCATCTGGTCCAAGCACCCCGACTGGACCAACAACCAGGTCCTCCGCGTCCTCCTGAACACGGCGGGCGGGCCGACGACCGGGGAGGAGCGGGCCGACGACATCGGGTACGGCATCGTCCGGCCCCGTATCGCCCTGACGACCCCCGGCGACCCCGGCCCCGCCGACGAGTACCCGCTCCCCGACCTCGCCGCAGCCGCCTCGCCGGCTCCCTCCGCCGAGCCGTCCAAGGCGGCCGGCGGCGCGGAGACGGGCGACGAGCCGGCCGCCGCAGCCCCGGCCGCCGACGACGAGGGCGGCAACGCCGCGCTCTGGATCGGCCTGGGCGTCGGCGCGGTGGTCGTCATCGGAGCGGTGGCGGCGATCATCCGCTCCCGCCGTCGCACGGCGCCCCCGGCGGCTCCCACGGCCGCCCCGTACGCGTACCAGCCGCCCCAGCAGCCTCAGCCGCCCCACCGCCCCGCCTACGGCCCGCCGCAGGGCTCCAACGGGCCCTACGGTGGCCCGCCGCAGGGCCCCGGCGCCTGAGGCCGGGCGGGCGCGGCCGGGGCGGATCACCCGCCGCCCCGCGTGTGCGACCTGAAACCGAACAGCTAGCGTGTGCGTCGCCGGAACCGTAGCGGTGGCTTCCGGCGGGCCACGGGAAACGACCATGGGGGAATTCGTGACGTTCGACGCTGAATGGGCGGCTCTTCGGGCGGAATCGACGCAGCGGGTCGATATGCGGCTCAACAGCGTCCCTGCCGAGGGCGGCAGTAGCGGCGGCCCCGCGAACGCCGATCTGGCGGTCAACCAGGACAACCTGGGGGCCATCGGACACGACGCCTACGAGGTGCGTACCCGGTTGTCGAAGGACGGTGACCACGCCCGTCCGACGACCTTCGACGCGGCGATCGCACTCACCAACGGGAACTTCAGCAGTGGCTCCGCGCTGATGAAGGTTCACGACCGCTGGCAGACGCACATGAAGACGCTGCTCGACGCCTGTGCGCAGATCTCCAACCACCTCAATTACACGAAGTCCGCGCACTCCAAGGACGACGTGCAGATCGGTGGCGATCTCATCTCGGTGTCCAAGCTCAACGACTATCTGAAGTAAGGCCCGGGGGAATCCGCATGCTGAAGTTCGAAGACATCGTCGATGCTCCCGTAGCCAAGCTGAAGTCGGCGGCCGACGACTGGTCGGAGATGGTCACCAAGCTCGATCGGCTGGCCGACGACGCCAACGACGGCATGAAGGCCAAGGCGGACAAGGCCGAGTGGGAAGGCGCGAACGCCGGGGTCACCAAGGGGTTCATAGCCAAGACGGCCAAGGAGTTCAAGGACGCCGCGGCCGAGGCGAAGGGCGTCAAGGCGATTCTCGAGGAAGCCCACACGGCCATCAAGAAGGCCAAGGACGACCTCGTCAATATCCGGGACCACGAGGGACCGGCGGCCGGTATGCACATCGACGCCAAGGGCAAGGTCACCGCGCGCCACCCCGTGGAGGACATCCCGGCCTCGCAGCGCGCTCACGACCCCGACTATCCGGAGCTCGCACGCCAGCAGAAGGCGAACATCGCGTCCTGGCAGAAGAAGATCGACAACATCGTCGAGACCTGCAACGACACGGACGAGACCTTCAAGCTCACCCTTGAGGCCAACGTGACCGAGGGCAAGGACTTCAGCGCCCCGAAGTACACGAAGATGGACCAGGAGGAGGCCGCACGGGCCGCCACTCTGGCCGCCAAGGGCCGCGACATCACGCACACCGAGCTCCAGGCACTCAACGAGCTGTTGCACGACAACAGCAAGTCGGTGGAGTTCTCGAAGAACTTCTACGAGAAGCTCGGCCCGGAAAAGTCGCTCGCGTTCTTCGGGCAGCTCTCCACGGACACGTACAACTACGGCAAGGTCGACAAGGAACGCCTCAAGGACGTCCAGGACCTCCAGAAGAACCTGGGCCTCAACCTGGCGACCGCTTCCCACGACAAGGACTTCAGCGAGAAGTGGGGCCCCGAGCTCCGCAAGATGGGTACGGAACGTATCCCGCTCGCCAAGCACGACTACAACGGGCCGTACGGCTACCAGCTGCTCGGCGGGATCATGCGGTACGGGAACTACGACAAGTCGTTCCTCAACCCGATCGCCGAGCACGTGGCGCAGCTGCACCAGAAGGACCCGTACATGTTCGCCGACAACAAGGTGGTGAACAGCCCGTTCAAGAACCCGTTCAACCCGTCCGGCGTCAACGGTGCGGGATACGACCCGACCACCGCCATGCTGGAGGCGCTCGGCAACAGCCCGGACGCGGCCAAGCACTTCTTCAATGACCCGCCGACCGCGTACAACGAGGACGGCACGGTCAACAAGGGCGCCACGGCGGACCTCGGCAAGAACGGCGACACGCCGATCGAGAACTACCTCGACTTCTTCGGCAACGAGAAGTGGGAGTCGTTCGGAGACGTCAACTCTCTCGACGAGGACGAGCTCAAGGGCTCCCTCAACCACATGCCCGACGCTCTGGGCCACGCCCTGGAGGCGGCCACACTCGGCTACCCGGCCGGGCACCCGGACGCCGGTGTGGTGCGGGACGACGACAACGCCGCGGTCATGCAGCAGGTCATGGAGAAGTACGGGGCGGACGCCGGCCTGCTCAAGCAGCAGGAGGCGATGTCCGACAGCCTGGGCACCATGGGCGCCGGCTACATCGACGACATCAACTGGGCCTTGGACAAGGGCGACCCGGACAGTGTGTTCGCCCCGAAAAACTCGGAGGGGCACATCGACTTCGAGGATGACACGGAGGGCAGGAGCATCACTCGTGGCTTCCTCAGCGCCCTCGGTCAGCACCCGGACGCCTACGCGACGGTCTCGGCCGCGGAAGAGGTGTACACGCGGAGTGTGCTGGAGAACCAGGTCGACTCCAACGGGGTGATCGACAAGGGCAGCGCCCGAAACGCTGTGCACGTCGGTGCGGAGGTCCAGGGCATGCTCGACCAGTCCCGGGCCGACCAGGTCCAGGCCGACAACATGAAGAGCCACGAGGATTACGAGAAGGCTGTCGCCAAGCGCTCCGGATGGGTCGAGTTCGGCGCGGCGGCGGGCATCGCCGCGGGCGTCGCCTTCCTGCCGGCCACCGCGGCGGTCGGGACGGCGGCCGTGCTCATCCCCCTGGCCACCGACACGGCCAGCGGTGGGCTGGAGCAGCTCGCGGGGCAGTTCATCGGTGACCTCTCGGACAAGTCGGTCGACGAGAGCAAGGAGAAGGCCGAGGAGCTGACCAGGGAGGAATGGAACAAGATCTATCGGGCCGGCGAGTCCACGGCCGAAGCGCCCATGGAGGACTTCCTCGGCCGCCACACCGGGGACTCGAAGGAGGACAAGGAGTTCCGTCAGGACATGAAGGAGTCCATGAGGAACGGCTATTCGACCGGTAACGAGCGGGAGAACCAGCAGGGCCAGGATCCGGAAACGGGCTGACGAGAACATGGAAACCGGTGGAGGGATGAAGAGCGTGGGACTGGCACGGGCAGGGCGCCTGGCGGCCGTCGTCGGCCTGGTCGTGGCCGCAGGAGCGGGCCTGGCGGCCTGCGGCTCGGACGCGGAGGGCAAGGGCGGCGATGAGACCTTCGTGGGGGCCGACAAGGTCTGCGGCGGCCTGTTCGACGCGTCCTTGGCGAAGAAGGTCGAAGCGGTCACGACGGACTCGGAGTTCTTTGCCAGTGGCACCGGCGGCCGGGACAAGGTCGTCGAGGCGCTGACGGACGGATACGAGTCCGGGCGTAGCTGGGCCACGGGGGCGGACCTGTGTGAACTCAGCCCGAAGGGCGGCGGAGCCGGCGACGGAGCGGCGCTCAAGTTCTCCATGTACGCCCCGCAGGACGTGAAGGACCTGAGGACCGCCCCCGGCACGGTGTCCTACACGATGGGCAAGAGGTCCGAGGCGCGGGCCACCGGAGCCTCGCTCTACCTCGAGTGCGTCAGCCCGCAGCTCAAGGGCTCGGAGGCGCAGCCGCTGCGCATCTACGGGGGCTTCACGGTGGGGGAGAGTGATGCCCCGGACACGCCCGAGACCCGTGACGCCAATCTGGAGATCCTTCACACCGGGGCTCTCTCCGTGGTGAAGGAACTCGGCTGCGAGGACAACGCAGGGCTGCCCGAGACTCCCGATCTCACCCCGAAGTAGACGCTCGGCGGGGGCGGGCGGTGACCCCGACGCTCGGGTCCCGAGTCTCGGGGGTCGAGCGCCGGGTGCGGCCCTGTCACTCGTTCAGGGGGTCCGGGGACTCCTGCGGGCCGACGCTTGAGCTTCGGGATTCGAGGGCCGAGTCGCGAGGGCCGGGGTTCGAGCGGTGTTGTTCATCCGGGGGGTAGGTAAGGGCTTTTGGGGAAACCTCCCCTCCCTCCCACCCCGTCACGGCCAGCAAGTATGACTAATCGTGATCGAGTTGCAGCGGAGAGTCGCGACTGCTTACGGTGCCCACAACGAGACGACCCCGACGGGTGTTTACCGCACCGGCCGGGGTCTGACCCAAGATCGAGCACCTAGAAAGACGATCTCGTGGCTATCCAGCACCTTAACTCCGCCCCGCCCGCCCCCGCAGCCTCGCGCCCGTACACCAAGGCTCCCACCGGCTACGGCAAGCAGACCGTCCCGGCCCAAGGCCCCGCCGATACAGCCGCCTTCGCCCTCCTACCCGAGCGGGAGCGTTATGTCGCCGGGTATGTCGACCATCTGCCCGACGGTGCCGCCATGGACATCAAGTCGCTGGCCAAGGACCTGCCCCTGTACGGCCAGATGGCCATCGGCACCGCTCTGCGCGCCCTCGCCGTGGCCGGGCATCTGCGCCGCGTCCGCTGCCGGGTGGAAGGCGCCGGTCAGTGCCGGTGGGTGACGCTCACCTACTGGTCCCGTACCGCCCATGACAACGAGTGGTGGACCGCCAGGCTCGCAGGCGAGGCGGCCACCGCCCCGGAGCAGGCACCCGTACCGGTGGTCGTGCCCCAGCAGCGCACAGTGGAACGACCCGCAGTGGACGTGCCGACCCCGGACGCAGGGGCGCCGTCCCCCGCCTACCTCACCCTCGCCGAACTCGGCCGCAGGGAACCCCGCCTGGCGCTCTCCGCCGCCGACTGCGCAGCTCTGGAACCGCTCGCCGCCGCATGGTTCGCGCGAGGTGTGAGCGCCGACTACCTGACCTCGGCGCTCACCGCCGGACTGCCCGAGCCCATCGGATCACCCATCGGCCTGGTACGCCGCCGCCTCACCGACAAGATGCCGCCCCAGCTGCCCACAGCACCCGCACCTGTCCAGGGCCCGCCCGGCACTCCCGTGCGCGCTCTTCTGGTCGAGTGCACCGAATGCGGGCGCCCCGGTCCGGCCGGAGCTCTCCCGGACGGCCTGTGCCGCCCCTGCGGGACCGCGTCGGCCGAAGAGGCGACGCCCGCCGAGGTCGAACGCGATGTCCCTGCACTCGTCGCCAGCCTCCGCAACCTGATGCGCACTCCCTGAGGAATCACGCGTCGGCCACGTGCGCGGCCTCCGGAGCGAGTTGGGCCATCACCAGTCCGTACAGCAGCTCCGCGTCCACGAAGTCCCCGTCCTGCGGGGGCCCGCAGCGCCAGCTCAGCGGATACGTGTTGCCGTGGGCAGCCGGAATCCCCACGTACTGGTCGCGGGCAGCCGGGCCGAAGCACTTCGCGCCGGGCGGCCAGTCGAAGTCCTGGCTGGCGCCGGGTTCCAGCAGGAAGTACGTCCACCGCGCACCCGCGATCTCCCGCACGACGGGCCCCGGATCGCCGTCTGTGAGCGTGGCGAGGTGGTGCAGCACCGCCTCGCCGCAGACGCCGCGCAGTCGGATCGCGTCGAAGTAAATGCCAGTCAGGTGGAGTTGGAGCCCCGAGGCGGGTACCCATTCGGGGAGCTTCTTGCTCGTCATGGCAATGAGCATCGCGGTGGCTGCGTAGCGTGACCAGGAGGTGGCGATCCACATCGGTGCAGTGTGGGGAACGGTGGTGAGTTGTGGGGACGACTGAGGTATCCCATGTTCGGCGACTCGTGGGGGAGTTGGTTCGCGTCCATCGGGTGCGTGCTGGGTTCACGCAGAGGACGGCTGCGCAGAAGTTGCTGATCTCGGAGTCGCTGATGGGCGCGGTCGAGCGCGCGGAGCGCATCCCGTCGATCGGTCTGCTGGTGGCGGCCGACGAACTGTTCGCAGCGAACGGTGCTCTGAAGGAGTGCTGCGAGATGCTGGACGAGGAGAAGTATCCTCCGAAGTTTGTGAACTGGGCACAGTTTCAGCGGACCGCTCGGGTCATCAACGGGTACGAGACGATGGTGATGCCAGGTCTGCTTCAGACCGAGGCGTACGCGTACGCCCTACACCGGGTGCGTGTGCCCGCGTACACGGAGGCCGAGGTCGTCAGCCGCGTCGAAGCGAGGCTGGAGCGCCAGGCGGTTCTGACGCGCACACCGCCTCCCCACATCGGATACGTCGTGGAGGAGTCGGTCTTGGAGCGATGCTTGGGCGGGCCTGACGTGCTGAAGGGGCAATTGCAGCACATGCTCGACTGCATCGAACGCCATAACCACCTGACAGTGCAGGTGATGCCGACAGCGCAGCACACCCATGCAGGGCTGATGGGGTCGATGCACTTGATGTCCACGGCGGAGGGTCGTGCGGTCGTGTACGTGGAGGCGCGTGGCGGGGATAGATTTATCTCGCAGCCGGACCAGGTCATCGACATGCTCGACCTCTTCGGCATCTTGCGGGCTCAGGCGCACAACCCCTGGGAATCCGCAGAGATCATCGAGAAGAAGATGGGGCAACTGTGAGCTACCACGCCACCCGACTGATCTGGTTCAAGTCCAGCCACAGCGGCAACGAGGGTGCCGAGTGCATTGAAGTCGCCTACGACTGGCACAAGTCCAGCTACGGCGGCAACGAGGGCGCGACCTGCGTAGAGGTCGCCACCTGCCCCCACACCGTCCACGTCCGTGACTCCAAGGTCACCGACGGCCCCACCTTCACCGTCACCCCCGCCGCGTGGACCGCATTCGTGGCGGGTGCGGTCACGGGCTGACCGTACCCACGGCCCGACGTGGCACCGGCCCGCCGGATACTTCCGTGAGGCACAGTTCCGCGCCCGATAGGCAAGTTGGACAATCAACGGGGGAGACTTCTCATGCAATGGCCAGCCCGACAGGAATTCGACCGTTGGGCCGGACGGCAGCAGAGCTGGGGCGCCGGCCTGATGGCGGTCTCCGTGGCCCTGTTCCTCTGGCTGGGGTACTTGCTGCTGATCCCGTTCACCGTGCATGACTATCAGGATGAAATCGCCTGCGATGCGCCGGTGTTCTACGACAGCGAGAGCACGTCGTACAGCCAAGGCGCGGGGAAGCTGTGCAGCGTCGAGCGTGACTGGCCGGAACTCCTCGGAATCGGATTCCTCGCCGTACCCCCCGCCGTCGCGGGTGCGGCGCTGTTCGTGAGCGGGAGCGCACGCAAGCGGGCGAGTTCCCATGTCTTCCGGATTTTGGAGATGCAGGAGTCCGAGGAGCGAGCCCGGCAGAAGGTGCGGCCACAATCCTGAGCCATTGCCGGTATTCGCCTCGCACGCAGAAGAGGCCGCCCACCACGGGGGCGGCCTTCCCTTCCGGGTCTTCCGCTGGAGGCCGTGACCGGATTCGAACCGGTGTAACTCGAGTTGCAGTCGAGCCCCTGAACCACTCGGGCACACGGCCGTGCGTTTCTTGATCTGCCGTCGACGGTACGGGGCCTGTGGGGCGGGCTCAAGGGTCGCGGGCGGCCCGCAACGCGACTGCCATACCGCGTTCACAGTCACCCGTGGGGCCGAGGTGGCGGTCGTACGACCAAGGGACCAGAGGGATACGCCACCCGACAGGGGTCACCGGGCTTTGCGGCCCTTACTCTGAGGCTCATGACTGCCCTGGAACCCCGTGACGCCGAGGTCACCGCCGCCCTCGTGGAGACCACCGCACCCGCCCCGGTCGAAGGCGTGCTCGGGCGTACATACCGGGCGCTCAGCATCGGGATCGTGTCCGTCGTGCTGCTCATCGCCTTCGAGGCGACCGCCGTCGGCACGGCGATGCCGGTGGCCGCGCGTGAGCTGCACGGCATCCCGCTCTATGCCTTCGCCTTCTCCGCGTACTTCACCACCAGCCTCTTCGCGATGGTGCTCTCCGGGCAGTGGGCCGACCGGCGCGGGCCGCTCGCGCCGCTCGCCACCGGGATCGGGGCGTTCGGGGCCGGGCTGCTGCTCTCCGGTACGGCGGCCGGCATGTGGATCTTCATCCTGGGGCGGGCCGTCCAGGGTGTCGGCGGCGGGCTCGTGATCGTCGCGCTGTACGTGGTCATCGGGCGCGCCTATCCGGAGCGGATCAGGCCGAGCATCATGGCGGCGTTCTCGGCGGCCTGGATCGTGCCGTCCGTCGTCGGGCCGCTCGCCTCGGGGACCGTGACCGAGCAGCTCGGGTGGCGCTGGGTCTTCGTCGGCATCCCGGTCCTCATCCTTCTGCCGCTCGGCCTCGCGCTGCCGGCGATACGGCGGATGGCGGGCGGTCCCACGGACGCGGAGGCGGCGGCCGAGCCGTTCGACCGGAGGCGCATCCGGCTCGCCCTCGGGATCTCGGCAGGCGCCGGGCTGCTCCAGTACGCCGGCCAGGAGCTGCGCTGGCTCTCCCTGGTCCCGGCGCTGGCCGGTGCCGCGCTGCTCGTGCCCGCCGTGCGCGGGCTGCTGCCCGCGGGGACCGTGCGGGCCGCGCGGGGGCTGCCCGCGGTGATTCTGCTGCGGGGGATGTCGGCCGGCTCGTTCATCGTCGCGGAGTCCTTCGTGCCGCTGATGCTCGTGACCCAGCGCGGGCTCTCCCCGACCCTGGCCGGCCTCTCCCTGGCCGCCGGCGGCCTGACCTGGGCTCTCGGCTCGTACGTCCTGGCCAGGCCCCGGCTGGAGCCTCACCGGGGCGCGCTCATGGTGGCGGGCATGGTGCTCGTGACGCTGTCGATCCTCGCCGCGCCCGCCGTGCTGATCGAGTCGGTACCGGTGTGGACGCTCGCTGCGGTATGGGGTGTCGGCTGCTTCGGCATGGGCATGGTGATCGCGTCGACGAGCGTGATGCTGCTGAAGCTGTCGGCCCCGCAGGAGGCGGGGGCCAACTCGGCCGCCCTCCAGATCTCGGACGGTCTCTCCAACGCGCTGCTGCTCGCCGCGGGCGGTGCGGCGTTCGCCGCGCTCGGCGGCGGCTCGGTGGGCGCGGCGGCGCACGGGGCTGTGGGAAGCGGTACGGCCGCGGCGCACCCCGGTGCGTTCATGGTGGTGTTCCTGCCGATGGCGGCGGTGGCACTGATGGGCGTGTGGGTGGCGGGGCGGACGCAGCCCCGGTAGCGCCCGTACGGTACCATTTTGGCCCCATGCGGTGGTACCGTTTTGGTATGGCTATGAACCTGCGTCTTCGCGACGACCAGACCGAGGCACTCAAGCAGCGGGCTGAGCAGGAGGGCACCAGCATGCACGCGATACTGCTCAAGGCCGTCGACGACTACCTCGCCCGGACTGCGCAGGAGGCCATCGTCCGTAAGACGGCCAAGGAGCAGGCCGCCAAGTGGGGCGAGCTCATGGACCGGCTGAAGTGACCTGCGTCTATCTCTCCTCCGAGGACATCCTCGTCATCGCCGGATACGCCTGCGACGACATGCAGGTGGTCGTGCGGGACGTGGGGCTCCTGGAATCCGCGGCACACCGCCCTTCCGCCGCCATGTTCGGGGAGGAGGCGTATCCGGACGTGATCGACAAGGCCGCTGCGCTCCTCCAGTCCCTCGCGGTCAACCATCCACTTTTCGATGGCAACAAACGGACGGCATGGCTGTCCTGCGTCTCGTTCCTGGCGATGAACGGAGTGGACCTGCGGCCCGACATCGACGCGGCGGAACGCCTGGTCATCGCGGTGGCGACCGGCGAGACGGACGAGGTGAAGGTCATCGCCCAGGGGCTGCGGGAGCTGGTCGTCGCCGAGGTGTGAGAGCTGTCGCATTCTGCTCCGGGGCGGCGCCGTTCAGGGAAGGTTCCGCTCCCCCCGCCGGTAGGGTGGCCCGGTTGTCGTATCGCGTGCGGGCCGGCTCCGGCTCGTACGGACAGCGCCCCACGTACCCGAGTGCCGAACCGGAGACCGTGACTACTACCGCCTCCCACCATCTCTCACCCGCCTTTCCCGGACGCGCCCCCTGGGGGACCGCCGGGAAGCTGCGTGCCTGGCAGCAGGGTGCCATGGAGAAGTACATCCAGGACCAGCCGCGGGACTTCCTCGCGGTCGCGACGCCCGGCGCCGGGAAGACCACCTTCGCGCTGACCCTCGCCTCGTGGCTGCTGCACCATCACGTGGTGCAGCAGATCACCGTCGTGGCGCCCACCGAGCACCTCAAGAAGCAGTGGGCGGAGGCGGCGGCCCGCATAGGGATCAAGCTCGACCCCGACTACAGCGCCGGACCGGTGAGCAAGGAGTACCACGGCGTCGCGATCACGTACGCCGGTGTCGGCGTGCGCCCCATGCTCCACCGCAACCGCTGCGAGCAGCGCAAGACGCTCGTGATCCTCGACGAGATCCACCACGCCGGTGACTCGAAGTCCTGGGGCGAGGCGTGCCAGGAGGCCTTCGACCCGGCGACCCGCCGGCTGGCCCTCACCGGTACGCCCTTCCGCTCGGACACCAACCCGATCCCCTTCGTCGCGTACGAGGAGGGCAACGACGGCATCCGCCGTTCCTCGGCCGACTACACCTACGGCTACGGCAACGCGCTCGCCGACGGCGTCGTCCGCCCCGTGATCTTCCTCAGCTACAGCGGCAACATGCGCTGGCGCACGAAGGCGGGCGACGAGATCGCCGCTCGGCTCGGTGAGCCGATGACCAAGGACGCCATCGGCCAGGCCTGGCGCACCGCGCTCGCGCCCACCGGCGACTGGATTCCCAATGTGCTGGCCGCCGCCGACAAGCGGCTGACCGAGGTGCGCAAGGGCATTCCGGACGCGGGCGGGCTGGTCATCGCGACGGACCAGGAGTCGGCGCGTGCGTACGCCAAGATCCTCAAGTCGGTCACCGGTGAGAAGCCGACCGTGGTCCTCTCCGACGAGAAGGCCGCGTCGAAGAACATCGACAAGTTCAGCCAGGACGAATCGCGCTGGATGGTCGCGGTGCGCATGGTGTCGGAGGGCGTCGACGTGCCGCGTCTCGCGGTCGGCGTGTACGCCACCACGATCTCGACGCCGCTCTTCTTCGCGCAGGCCGTCGGGCGTTTCGTGCGGTCGCGCAGGCGTGGCGAGACCGCCTCGGTGTTCCTGCCGACCATCCCGATGCTCCTCGACTTCGCGAACGAGATGGAGGTCGAGCGCGACCACGTGCTCGACAAGCCGAAGAAGGGCAGCGACGAGGAGAACCCGTTCGCCGAGGAGGACCAGCTCCTCGCGGACGCCGAGAAGCTGGAGGACGAGGAGACCGAGGAGCAGCTGCCCTTCGAGGCGCTGGAGTCCGACGCGGTCTTCGACCGGGTGCTGTACGACGGTGCCGAGTTCGGCATGCAGGCGCACCCGGGCAGCGAGGAGGAGCAGGACTACCTCGGCATCCCCGGGCTCCTCGAACCCGACCAGGTGCAACTGCTGCTCCAGAAGCGGCAGACCCGGCAGATCGCGCACAGCCGCCAGAAGCCGGCCGCGGAGGCCGACCTCCTGGAGAAGGCCGCCGAGAACCGGCCCGTGGTCACGCACAAGAAGCTGCTGGAGCTCCGCAAGCAGCTCAACACGATGGTGTCGGCCTACACCCACCAGAGCGGCAAGCCGCACGGGGTGATCCACACCGAGCTGCGGCGGGTGTGCGGCGGACCGCCGAGCGCGGAGGCCACGGCCGGGCAGATCCAGGACCGGATCAAGAAGGTCCAGGAGTGGGCCACCCGGATGCGGTGAGCGACGGCGGACGCCGGGGAATTCACGGGTCCGGTACGGGGATGAGCCCCGTGCCGGACCCGTTCTCCGTCCGGTGGCCGACGCGATGTCTTCGGCGCGGGACGGTGATGTCCCCGGCGCGGTCCGCCGATGTCCCCGGCGCGGGCTGAGCGGGGCGAGGGCGTGCGCGTGCGGGCGGGCGCCGGAGCGCGCACGGGCGCGGGAAAAATTTGTGGCGCATATTTCACGGTGGGTTAACAATCGTTCACGGGTGATGTACGGAGCGTCGCGAGGACGTCACCCGACTTGAACGCGCGTAGATGTTCGCGTTCCGGACGGTTCCGCGCTGACCGGCGGTTATGCGGGCGCGTTCCGGTGGGAGACCGGATTCTGGACGAGGTCTTCCGCTGAGCGGACCCGCTCGCTAATCTCCCCGAAACATGAACGCCCCGTGGCAATGTGGCCTCGGAGCGCAGCCGGTGCCATGGCCAGTCGGCGGCCTCTCGGTGCGTCGCCGTGGGACCGGCGTCGGCATCCCGGAGAGAAACCGCCCCGCTCACCAAGAGGGAGAGGGCGTCGTGACCGCGGAGACTTCTCAGACGCTCGACAGGGGACTGCGTGTCCTCAAGTTGCTCGCCGATACCGATCACGGCCTGACCGTCACCGAGTTGTCCAACAAACTCGGGGTCAACCGCACCGTGGTCTACCGACTGCTCGCCACCCTGGAACAGCACGCCCTCGTCCGGCGTGACCTGGGCGGCCGGGCCAGGGTGGGCCTCGGCGTGCTGCGCCTGGGCCGGCAGGTGCACCCCCTGGTCAGGGAGGCGGCGCTGCCCGCTCTGCGCTCCCTGGCGGAGGACATAGGGGCCACCGCCCACCTCACCCTCGTCGACGGGGCGGACGCGCTGGCGGTCGCCGTCGTCGAGCCGACCTGGACCGACTACCACGTGGCGTACCGGGCCGGGTTCCGCCACTCCCTGGACCGGGGCGCCGCGGGACGGGCGATCCTCACCGCCCGGCAGAAGACGGTCGACCACCCGGGCTACACCCTCACTCAGGGCGAGCTCGAAGCCGGTGCCTGCGGGGCCGCCGCGCCGCTGGTCGGGGTCTCGGGAGTTGAGGGCAGCGTGGGCGTGGTCATGCTCGCCGACGCCGTACCGGAACGAGTCGGCCCGCGTGTCCTCGACGCGGCCCGCGAGGTCGCGGACGCCCTGCGCTGAGGTCCGGCGGCTGGGGTGGAGGCCCCGCGCTGAGATCCGGCGGCCGGACGTCCTGCGCTGAGATCCGGCGGCCGGACGTCCTGACCCCGCGCCGAGGCCGCAGGGCCCGGCCGCGAGGCTCCGGCGACTCCGGCCGCCCCGGGGCGTTCGGAGTCCGGGGCGCGCGGCGGATAGATTGGACGGGTGGCTCTTCGTCTCTCTCGCCCCCGCACCCTCGCCCTCTGCGCGCTGCCCGTCCTGGCGCTGTTCGGCACGGCCGCCTTCGCGCCGCTCCCGTTCACCGTGGCGCAGCCCGGTACCACCGCCGATGTGCTCGGGGACAGCAAGGGGACGCCGGTCATCACGATCAAGGGCGCGCCCACCCGGGCCCCCGAGGGTGAGCTGCGCATGACGACGATCCTCGCGACCGCGCCCACGGCCGACATCGGGATCGCAGACGTGGTCGACAGCTGGTTCCGGACGGACCGGGCGGTCATGCCGCGTGACTCGGTCTATCCGTCGGGCGAGTCCGAGAAGGAGATCGAGCAGCACAATTTCCAGGACATGAAGGAGTCGCAGAACGTCGCCGTCGACGCGGCCCTGAACTACCTCGACAAGAAGCCGGGTTCGGTGGACATCACGCTGCGCCTCGCCGATGTCGGCGGCCCCAGCGCGGGCCTGTTCTTCTCGCTCGGCATCATCGACAAGCTGGACGGCAACGGCTCCGGCGGCGATCTGACCGGTGGGCGCACCGTCGCCGGTACGGGCACGATCGAGGCCGATGGCGCGGTCGGCGCGGTCGGCGGGGTCTCCCTGAAGACGCAGGCCGCCCGGCGCGACGGCGCTACGGTCTTCCTGGTCCCGAAGGCCGAGTGCAAGCAGGCGGAGGCCGAGCGGCCCGACGGTCTGCGGCTGATCCCCGTCACGACCCTGAAGGGCGCGGTGTCCTCGCTGCGGGCGCTGGACCAGGGTGGCAAGGTCCCGAGCTGCTGACCGGGGGCGCCGAGTCGCGCTACGGACCCGGGCTGCTGACCCGGGGCGCCGGGTCGGGCTCCGTACCCGAGCTGCTGACCCGGGGCGCCGGGTCCGGCTCCGGAACCGGGCCGCCGGCCTGCGCCTTCGGATCCTCCATGCCCCGCCACGTGGGGAAGACCAACGGGCTCAGCGTCGCCAGGAAGTAGACCCCGCCCATCGCCACCAGCGCCCCTGTCGCGCCCATCCCCTCGACCAGCAGCCCCGCGACCAGCCCGCCCACCGGCATGGCGAGCTCGCTGCCGGCTGTGAGGGCCCCCGAGACCCTGCTGCGCAGCCGCTCCGGGATGCGTTCGTAGGTCAGCGTCGCCAGGATGGGGTTCAGTGCACCGGTGGCGACGCCGCTCAGCGCCATGGTGACCGCGAGCGGCAGCGTCGTCCCGGTCAGCGCCGCGACCGCGAATCTCGGCGCGCCGCACAGCAGCACGCACACCGCGAACACGGTCCGCCGCGAGAAGCGGTGCCCCACCGCCCCGTACAGCAGCGCGCCGGTCAGGCCGCCGGCGCCGAACAACGCGGTGAGCAGCCCCAGGTCCGTTGCCCCGCCGAGCTCGCCCTCGGCGTGCACGGGCAGCAGGACGGCGTTCCAGCCCTGGTCCGCGCCGTTCATGAACATCACCATGACGACGACGGCCAGCAGCAGCCGGTCGCCCAGCGCATACGCGTAGCCCTCGCGCAGCTCGGCGCCGTACGCGCGCAGTGAGACCGGGGCCGCGGCCTTGTAGGGCTCGGCCGCGCGGACCCCGCGTACACCGGCCGCCACCAGCAGGGCGGACAGCGCGAAGGTGGCGGCGTCCAGCAGGAGCACGGTCTCGGCCCCGACGGCGGCGATCAGTACGCCCGCCAGCGCGGCGCCCACCATGCGGGCGCCGCGCGACACCGCGTCGAAGAGGCTCGCGGCGCGGGCGAGCGTGGTGCCCGCGTGCTCGGCCAGGGCGGGCACGAGGACGTAGCGCGCGGTGTTGCCGGGGGTGTGGGCCAGCCCGTTCAGTGCCATCAGGGCGCAGAGCATCCAGAATTCGAGTACGCCCGTGGAGTGGAGCAGCGGGACAGCGGCCACGGCCGCGCCGCAGACCGCGTCGGACCCGACGGCAACCCGGCGCCGGCCCAGCCGGTCGATGACGGGCCCGCCCACCAGAGCCGCGACGACGATCGGCAGGGTCGCGCAGAACGCGACGACCCCGGCCCGCCCAGCGCTCCCCGTGGTCTCCAGGACGAACCACGGTACGCCGATGAGGGTCAGCGAAGTTCCGGCCGTGGATATGGAGTTGGCCGCGAGGACGGCGATCAGCGGCATGCGGTGCCGTATCCCTTTCCCCCCGTCCACCGTCAGGCCGCCCGTGCGGCCCTGCGCGGCGGTGCCTGGGCCAGCCGGAGGCCCAGCTCGACCATCGTCCAGCCCATCCGCTGGCGCAGCGGGCGCCGGACCGGATGGAACTCGGCTGCCTCGCGCCGGAGTTCGGCGGATCTATAGGTGTGGAGCAGGAGGTGTATGTCGCTGTGCATGGCGGTGATCCCCTCAGTCGGTGGGGCGCGGGAACATGTGGAGGTGGGTGCGTACGACGGCTGATCCTTCGGTGCCCTCCGGGACGCGGTCCCGGTAGCTGTTCACCAGGTCCTGGATCTTTTCGGCAAGTTCCAGGGAGAGTTCAGGGGTGAGGCGCAGCTTGAAGTCGCTGAGGTCGAAGGACTTGCGCCACTCCTCGGGCCATTCGTGCATCGTCCCCAGCCAGGTGTTCAGCTCCTGGGCGTGCGTGGTCGCCACCTCGTGGAGGACGACCCCGACGGCGCCCCGCACCTCGGCGTCCGGGTGTTCCGTGAACGTACTGGTGTTGAAGGTGTTGCCCGCGTGGACTGCCTTCCACCACCGCTCGCGTCCCTTGCCGCGCTCCGGGGCGTCCTCGACGAAGCCGTACGCCGCGAGCTGGCGCAGGTGGTAGCTGGTGGCGCCGCTGGACTCGCCGAGCCGGTCGGCGAGTCCTGAGGCGGTGGCGGGGCCGAACTCCCGCAGGGCATTCAGCAGCCGGATGCGCAGAGGGTGTGCGAGTCCGCGCAGGGTGCGGGTGTCGACGTGGTGGATCTTCGGGTCGTCGGCGTACGGGACCGGCCGGTCCTCGGGCTCGTTCGGTGGCATGGGACGACCATAGACTTGCAAAGAATGCTTTGCAACGTCTTTTTTGCAACTACTTCTTTGTAACCCCCCAGCGGCTCAGCCCTCCTGGATGAACCCCTCCTCGATCAGCCAGTCCTTCGCCACCTCGTGCGGGTCCTCCCCGTCCACGTCCACCTTGGAATTGAGCTCCTGCGCGAGCGGCGTCGTGAGCTTCTCGGTGATGGGCGCCAGCAGTCCGGCGATCTCCGGGTACTTGTCGAGGGTCGCCGTGTGGATGGCGGGGGCGGCGTTGTAGTTGGGGAAGAACTGCTTGTCGTCCTCCAGCACGTCCAGATCCATCGCCTTGATCCGGCCGTCCGTGGTGTACACCTCGCCCAGCAGGCAGCCGCCGGAGTTCACCTGGGTGTAGATGATCCCCGCGTCCATCTTCTTGATGTTCGCGGCCGGCAGGTTCATCCCGTAGTGCTTCTGCATGCCCGGCAGTCCGTCGTCGCGCGAGGCGAACTCGTTCTCCACGCAGACCGTCACGGCCCCCGGGTCCTTCTTGGCGAGCGCGGCCACGTCGGACAGGGTCTTCAGGTGGTACTTGGCGTTGTTCTTCTTGCTGATGGCCAGGGCGTAGGTGTTGTCCAGGGTGGACGGAGGGAGCCAGGTCACCCCGTTGCCCTTGTCCTCGTCGCGGACCACCTCGTACTGCTTCTGCGGGTCGACGACCGGCTTCGCGTGCCCCAGATAGGTGATCCACGCCGTGCCCGTGTAGTCGTACAGGGCGTCCGCCTCGCCCTTGACGACCGCCTCGCGGGCGCTGATCGATCCCGGCAGGTTCGTCCGGTCCAGGACCTCGGCGCCCGCCGCCTTGAAGACGAGGCCCATGATCTGGCCGAGGATGATGTTCTCGCTGAAGTTCTTCGAGGTCACCGTCAGCGAGGCGCCCTTGAGCGGCTGCCCCCGCCCGATCGATCCCGGCTCCACCTCGTCCACCAGCGGCGACCCGCTCTTCAGCCCGCACCCCGTGAGCAGGAGGGCGAGCGCGGCCGTCGACGCCAGGCCCGTGCGTACCCTCACGCTTCCTCCAGTCCGCGTGGCGTCAGCCACAGTTCGACCAGCGAGGCCAGCCAGTCCACCAGCAGGGCCAGTACCACCGTCAGTACGGAGCCGAGCACCAGCACCGGCATGCGCTGCGTCTGGATGCCCGAGGTGATCAGGTCGCCCAGCCCGCCGCCGCCCCCGAAGGTGGCGAGGGTCGCCGTGCCCACGTTGAGGACCAGCGCCGTGCGCACCCCCGCGAGGATCAGCGGTACGGCGAGCGGCAGTTCGACCCGGGTGAGCGTGCCCATCGCGGACATGCCGATGCCCTTGGACGCCTCCACGAGCGTCGGCTCGATCGAGTTCAGACCCGCCACCGTGTTGGAGAGCACCGGCAGGACCGCGTAGATCACCATGCCGATGATCGCCGTCGAGGGGCCGATGCCCAGCCAGATCACGAGCAGCGCCAGCAGCCCGATCGCGGGCGTCGCCTGGCCGATGTTGGCGAGGGCGGTGACCCCGGGGGCCGCCTTCCTCAGCCCGCGCCGGGTCAGCGCGATGCCGAGCGGGATGGCGATGATCAGCACCCAGAAGGTGGAGATGGCGGTCAGCCTGACGTGCTGCCACCAGCGCACCTCCACGTTGTCGCCGGCCAGCGAGTTCTCCGCGATGGAGTCGAGGTCGACGTTGGAGATCCACAGATAGGTCACGACCAGGACGACCGCGCAGACGGCCGGCACCACCACGAGCTTCTGCCAGGTGATGCGGCGCCGCGGCCCGGACGGCGGCGGTGTGGGCTCCGCCTCCTCGTCGCGGAAGGCATGGCCTCCCACGTCGTGCTCACCCGGCGGCCGGGCCCCCTTGGGCGGAGCCTGATGACTGGGGGTCATAGCCCGGTGCCACCGCCCTCCAGCTCGTGCTCCGTCCGGTGGACACGCAGCTCCTCCAGGTCGTGCTGGTGCTCCATCGCCGTGAGCCGGTCGGCCTCCAGGAGCTCCTGCACGGAGTTCATCAGGGTCTGCATGTCGACGACACCGATGAACTCACCGCGCCGCCCCGTGACCGCGACCCGCCCCCCGCTGTCGGTGAGGACGGCCTCCAGCGCGTCGTGCAGCGTCGCGTCCCGGGTGACCGTGTCGTGCACCAGCTGCCCGGCCCTGGCCAGTGAGCCCTTGGCCCGCATCAGGTCGCCGCGCCGCAGCCACTTGTAGGGGCGGTTGTTGCGGTCCAGCATCAGCAGTTCGTTGTGCTGGCCGTCCCGGAGCTTGTTGAAGATCGACTGGAGCGGGTCCTCGACGGTCACCGTGGGGAAGTCGGCGATCCCCACATCGCGTACGCGCGTGAGGTTGAGCCGCTTCAGCGCGGCGCCCGCGCCCACGAAGCCGGAGACGAAATCGTCCGTCGGGTTGGTGAGGATGGCCTCCGGGGTGTCGAACTGCGCGATGTGCGAACGCTCCCGCAGCACGGCGATCCGGTCGCCCAGCTTGATCGCCTCGTCGAAGTCGTGGGTGACGAAGACGATCGTCTTGTGCAGCTCGTGCTGGAGCCGGATCAGCTCGTCCTGGAGGTGGTCGCGGGTGATCGGGTCGACCGCCCCGAAGGGCTCGTCCATGAGCAGTACGGGCGGATCGGCGGCCAGCGCCCTGGCCACTCCCACGCGTTGCTGCTGGCCGCCGGAGAGCTGGCGCGGATAGCGCCCGTGGAACTCGCGCGGATCGAGCCCGACCAGGTCGAGCATCTCCTCGACCCGGTCCTTCACCCCGGACTTCGACCAGCCCGTCATCTTCGGCACGAGGGCGATGTTCTCCGCGACCGTCATGTGCGGGAAGAGACCGGAGGACTGGATGGCGTAGCCGATCTTGCGGCGCAGCTTCACCGGGTCCATGTCGGTGACGTCCTCGTCGTTGATCCTGATCCGCCCGGACGTCGGCTCGATCAGGCGGTTGATCATCTTCAGGGTGGTGGACTTCCCGCAGCCCGACGGGCCCACGAGGATCACGGTCTCGCCTGCCTTGATGTCCATGGACACCTCGTCCACGGCCGGGGCGGCGCTGCCCGGATAGGACTTGGTGAGGTCCTCCAGCTGGATCGTGGCGCCCGCTGTGGTGGCCGGGCGGGGCGGGGTGGTCTCCGCCGGCCCGGTCTCTGCGGTCTCAGACACGGATCCCCCTGGGAATGGTGAGTCGCCCGAGCAGTACGTACGCGGCGTCGAAGAGCAGGGCGAGGATGACGATGCCGATCGTTCCGGCGAGGACCTGGTTGATGGCGTTGGCGCTTCCCAGCGAGGCGAGTCCGCGGAAGATCTCGTTGCCGAGACCGGGGCCCGACGCGTAGGCGGCGATGGCGGCGATGCCCATCAGCATCTGGGTGGAGACACGGATGCCGGTGAGGATGGGCGGCCACGCGAGGGGCAGTTCCACCTTGAGGAGCCTTCGCGTCCGGGACATCCCGATGCCCTTCGCCGCGTCGACGAGGGCCGGGTCCACCCCGCGCAGCCCGACGATGCAGTTGCGGACGATGGGCAGCAGCCCGTACAGCGTCAGGATGATCACGGTGGGCGGGACCCCGAGGCCGACGATCGGGATCAGCAGACCGATCGCGGCGAGCGACGGGATGGTGAGGATCGCCGAGGTGGAGGTGATCGCCAGCGAGCCGCCCCAGCCGCTCCGGTAGCTGACGACACCGATCAGGACGCCGAGGAGCGTGGCGATGACCATGCACTGGAAGACGGCACTGGCGTGCTGATAGGTGTCGGTGAGCAGTTGCTGATGGCGGGTGCCCAGATACTCCCAGAAGTTCACATGGTGCTCCGTAGGCTCAGTCGTTGTCCTCTGCAGCCTGCTCAACCAGCGGGATAATACGCAGGGGCACCGGGTTTTCCATGACGATCGCCGTGGAGGCCCGGACGATGCCATCAAAGCCCACGACGCGGTCGATCACCCGTTGGAGATCCGCGTTGGACCGGGCCACGAGCCGGCAGAGCATGTCCCCGTGCCCGGTGGTCGTGTGCAGTTCGAGCACCTCGGGCACGCCGCTCAAATGGGCACGCACGTCGGCGCCTTGGCCCTGCTTGATCTCCAGCGTGGCGAACGCGGTGACGGGGTAGCCGAGCGCCGAGGGGTCGACATCGGGGCCGAACCCCCGGATGACGCCATTTGACTGAAGCCGGTCCAGCCGCGCCTGCACGGTCCCGCGTGCCACACCGAGACGGCGCGATGCTTCGAGTACGCCGATGCGGGGCTCGCGGGCCAGCAGCACGATGAGCCGGCCGTCCAGATGATCGATCGCCATGATCCGTCTCCCGATGGTCAGCCTGTACAGATAGCCCGCCCATCCTCATGCCCCGCTGGGCAGATTGACCAGTGAGAAGGCGAACTGTTGCGCACCTTGCGAAGCGGCGGGAACCTGCGGACATGACTGAGACTGTGCACACCACCCCCGACACCGCCCGGCAGGCCGATCCCTTCCCGGTCAAGGGAATGGACGCGGTGGTCTTCGCCGTCGGCAACGCCAAGCAGGCGGCGCACTACTACTCGACCGCGTTCGGCATGAAGCTGGTCGCCTACTCCGGACCGGAGAACGGCAGCCGCGAGACCGCGAGTTACGTCCTGACCAATGGCTCGGCCCGCTTCGTCCTCACCTCCGTCATCAAGGCGTCCACCGAATGGGGCACCTTCCTCGCCGACCATGTGCACGCCCACGGCGACGGTGTGGTCGACCTCGCCATCGAGGTCCCCGACGCCCGCGCCGCGTACGCCTACGCCGTCGAGCACGGCGCCACGGGCCTCGCCGAGCCGTACGAGGTCAAGGACGAGCACGGCACCGTCACCCTGGCGGCCATCGCCACGTACGGGAAGACCCGCCACACGCTGGTCGAGCGCTCCGGCTACGACGGCCCGTACCTCCCCGGCTACACGGCGGTGGACCCGATCGTGGAGCCGGCCGCCAAGCGGACCTTCCAGGCCATCGATCACTGCGTCGGCAACGTCGAGCTCGGCCGGATGAACGAGTGGGTGACCTTCTACAACAAGGTCATGGGCTTCACCAACATGAAGGAGTTCGTGGGCGACGACATCGCCACCGAGTACTCCGCCCTGATGTCGAAGGTCGTCGCCGACGGCACGCTCAAGGTGAAGTTCCCCATCAACGAGCCCGCGATCGCGAAGAAGAAGTCGCAGATCGACGAGTACCTGGAGTTCTACGGCGGCGCGGGCGTCCAGCACATCGCGCTCGCCACCAACGACATCGTCGCCTCCGTACGGGCGATGCGGGCCGCCGGAGTGCAGTTCCTGGACACCCCGGACTCCTACTACGACACCCTGGGGGAGTGGGCGGGCGAGACCCGGGTGCCCGTGGAGACGCTGCGCGAGCTGAAGATCCTGGTCGACCGCGACGAGGACGGCTATCTGCTTCAGATCTTCACCAAGCCGGTCCAGGACCGCCCGACCGTCTTCTTCGAGATGATCGAGCGGCACGGCTCGATGGGCTTCGGCAAGGGCAACTTCAAGGCCCTGTTCGAGGCGATCGAGCGCGAGCAGGAGAAGCGCGGCAACCTCTAGGACGGCACACACCAGGGCCCTCCTCCCCGGCCGGGGAGGAGGGCCCTGGTGCCGCTCGCTACGGGGTCGCCGGGGCGCCGCTCCTCGCCGTGCCGGGGGACGGGGCCGACGACGGAGAGGGCTCCCGCACCGTCTCCTTCGCGGGCTCCCGCACCGTCTCCTTCGCGGGCTCCCGCGTGGGCTCCGGCTTCGGGGCGGGCGTGGGCTCGGGGGCGGGCTCGGGCTCCGGCGCGGGCGGCTGCATGTCGGCGGGGCCGCCGTCCGCCGGCTCCCCGAGCTCGTCCAGCGCCTCCCGCGCCAGCGGGGCGGCCAGCGGCGAGAAGTCCGGGTCGGTGCGGAGCGCCTCCTCCAGATGGCCGCGCGCCGGACCGTCCTGGCCGAGGGAGCTCTCGATGACGCCCAGGTGGTACGCGTACGAGGCGTTCCGCACCCCGGTCTCCACCGCCTTCTCGGCGTACTGGAGCGCCTCCTCCGACCGGCCCGCCCGGTGCAGGGACCAGGCCAGCGCGTCCGCCACCGCCGAACTGCGGCGCTGCGCCGCCCACTCCGCGCGCATCAGCTCCACCGCGGCCTCCGGGTCTCCGTGGTCGGCCTCGAAGCGGGCCTCGGTGAGCGACTCGTCGACCCCGGCCGTCCGCGCCCCGGCGAGGAGCTCGCGGAGCGCGGTGTACTGGGTGCGGGCGTCGCCGTCCAGGCCCAGCGACTCGTACAGCTCGCCCAGTTCGAGCACGTACTCGGGGCGGGGCAGCTTCGCCGTCACCGTGCGGTAGTCCGCCAGCGCCTCGTCCGTGCGGTCCAGGGCCACCAGGGCGCGGGCCCGGCCGGCGCGGGAGGCGAGATGTCCCCGGTCGGTGCGCAGGGCCGCCTCGTACTGCGCGAGCGCCTCCGCGGGCTCGCCGCGCTCCGCCGCCAGGTCGCCGAGGCCGTGCAGGGCCGCCGCCTTCTCGGCGGGCGTGGCGGCGAGGTCGGCCGCCTCCTGCGCGGTGGCCAGGGCGTCCTCGCGCCAGCCCTGGTTGCGGTACATCTGCGACGTCCTGGCCAGCGCGGGGGCACCCTTGCGCAGGGTCCCGAACTTCTCCGTGGCCTTCGCCGCCGCCGCGTAGTCCCCCAGGCCGTTGTACGCCTCGATCAGCACCGGGTACGCCGTCCAGCTCTTCGGCTGCCGCGCGCGGACCGTCTCGCCCCACTTCTTCGCCGCGAGGAAGTCGTTCCGGGCGACGGCGAGCGCCCCCAGGCCCACCCACGCCTCCGTGTTGCCCCGCTCGCCGGGCTGCGCCGCCAGCGAGCGCTGGAGGGCCTGCTCCGCACGGGTGTAGTACGCCGCGTCCGCCGACCGCCGCCCCCATTCCACGTACGCCGTACCGAGCACCGCCCAGGACGGCGCGTCGGCCGGGTGCGTCTCCACCCACTTCTGCCGGTCGCCGATCAGCGCCGTCAGATCGGACAGCGAGGCGGGGGAGCCGGCTGCCGCCGCGGCCTCGGCCCGCGCCACGGGTCCCGGAACGGGCGGGGCGGCCTCGCCGGAGTCGTCCGGCACGGCGATCACGGCACCCGCCACGAGCACGGCACCCGCCACCGCGCCGAACGCCGCCCGGCGCAGCGTGGTGCGCATCGGCGCCGGGGGCGGGGGGACGGACGTCGCACCCTGGGGCGGCAGGGTGGAGGGGGAGGGCTCCGGGTTCTGCTGCGGCTTGGCATCCATGGCCATCACTCTGCGTCAGTACGAAGATCGCATCGCGCTCCGCGAAGGGTGCCGCAGACGGGTTCACACCATTGGCCCCGGGTGTCACGCTTGGATCATGGACGCTCTCCTGGAACGACTGAGCACGGGCCTGCCGGCCGAGGCGCTGATCACGGACCCGTCCGTCACCGCCTCGTACGCCCACGACATGGCGAGCTTCTGCGAGGCGGGCGCCCCCGCCGTCGTGGTGCTCCCGCGCACGGCCGAGGAGGTGCAGCACGTCATGCGGACCGCCACCGAGCTGCGCGTCCCCGTGGTGCCCCAGGGCGCCAGGACGGGCCTCTCCGGCGCGGCCAACGCCTCCGACGGCTGCATCGTGCTCTCCCTGGTGAAGATGGACCGCATCCTGGAGATCAGCCCGGTCGACCGGATCGCGGTCGTCGAGCCGGGGGTCGTCAACGCCACGCTGTCCCGGGCCGTCAACGAGCACGGGCTGTACTACCCCCCGGACCCGTCGAGCTGGGAGATGTGCACCATCGGCGGCAACATCGGCACCGCGTCCGGCGGGCTGTGCTGCGTGAAGTACGGCGTCACCGCCGAGTACGTCCTGGGCCTGGAGGTCGTCCTGGCCGACGGCCGGCTGCTGAAGACCGGCCGGCGCACCGCCAAGGGGGTCGCGGGATACGACCTCACCCGGCTCTTCGTCGGATCGGAGGGCAGCCTCGGTATCGTCGTCAAGGCCGTTCTCGCGCTGCGCCCGCAGCCGCCGCGGCAGCTCGTGCTGGCCGCCGAGTTCCCTTCGGCGTCGGCCGCCTGTGACGCGGTGTGCCGGATCATGGAGCGGGGGCACACCCCGTCACTCCTCGAACTGATGGACCGTACGACCGTGCGTGCCGTCAACGCGATGGCCTCCATGGGCCTTCCCGAAACCACCGAGGCGCTGCTGCTCTGCGCCTTCGACACACCCGATCCCTCGGCCGACCTCGCCGCCGTCGGGAAGCTGTGTGCCGAGGCGGGCGCCACCGAGGTCGTGCCCGCCGACGATGCCGCGGAGTCCGAACTCCTGCTACAGGCCCGGCGGATGTCACTCCCCGCACTGGAGACCGTCAAGTCCGCCACGATGATCGACGACGTCTGCGTGCCGCGCTCCGAGCTGGGCGCGATGCTCGAAGGGACCGCGGCCATCGCCGAGAGGTTCGGCCTCACCATCGGCGTCTGCGCCCACGCCGGTGACGGCAACACCCACCCCGTCGTCTGCTTCGACCACACCGACGCCGACGAGTCCCGCAGGGCCCGTGAGTCCTTCGACGAGATCATGGCGCTGGGCCTCGAACTGGGCGGCACCATCACCGGCGAACACGGCGTCGGCGTACTGAAGAAGGAGTGGCTCGCCCGCGAACTGGGCGAGGTCGGGGTCGAGCTGCAGCGGGGCATCAAGGCGGCGTTCGACCCCCTCGGCCTGCTCAATCCCGGCAAGCTGTTCTGACCGACGGGCGGCACCGCTCAGGCCTCGCCGTCCTGCTGCTCCTCCTGGGACCAGGGGTCGCTCATCCACAGGTCGTCGGCCGGAAGGGGCGTCAGCAGCTCGGCGAGGGCCGCGTCCAGCCCGAGCAGCCCGCTCTCGGTCCCCGGCGGCACCACCCGCAGGGTGCGCTCGACCCAGGCGGCGACGGCCGCCGACGGCAGCTCCAGCAGGGCGTTGCCGTCGGGGGAGGTGAGGGCGACGCAGATGACGCCCCGGTCGTCGACCTTGGTCGGCCAGATCCGTACGTCCCCGTGCCCGCACGGCCGGAACACCCCTTCGACGAGCAGCTCCCGGGCGAACGTCCAGTGGACGGGGGACTCGGAGCCGATGTGGAAGGTGATGTGCACGGCGTAGGGGTCGTCGGTGAAGTACGACAGCCGCGCGGGCACGGGGAGGGACCGCTCCGGCGACAGGACCAGCTTCACTTCCAGCTCGCGTTCCACGGCGTTCTGCATGAGGGTGCACGACCTTCCGGTACTCGTAGGGGCCGGTCCCATGACCGGTCCGCACAAGGAGAGAGCGCCCTCACGGACGACTATGACGCGACTTCCAAGAAAAACTTCCGGAGACCTGGAAAGTGGTCCAAACGCCAGGACAGGCCCGGGGCGCGCGGCTGTCTGATAGATGTGGACTCTTGTATTGAGGTCGGCCACCCCCCGACGGCCGGCCGACCTGAGGCCACGAAGAGATACGGGACCACGGTGATGAGCGCCCCAACCCCGGCACCCGGTGACGAAAGCCCCCGCGAGGGGTACTACCCCGACCCTTCCATTCCCGGATATGTCCGGTACTGGAACGGCGCTTCGTGGGTTCCCGGCACCAGCCGGCCCGCGCCCCAGCAGGGCGAGACGACTCCTGCCCCGGCGCCCGCCCCTGTGGCGGACGCGGCCCCGCGGCGGCCCGCCCCGGCGGAGGAGACCGGACCGATGTACCTCGACGAGGTACAGGAGGCGGAGAGCACGGACAGCGGCGCCGCTCACCGCCCCGGCGGCGGTGAGCCGGACGTGGCTCCCAGCAGGCCCAGGCCGGCGTCCGCCTGGCAGGCCGACACCTCCCGGCAGACCGGCTTCGGCGGCGAGCGCGATGCCCGCGTCTCCTGGGGCGGCCAGGATCCCCGTACGCCCGAGGCGCCCGCGCCCCGTCCCGTCACGCCTTCGGCCCCCGCCCGGACTTCGGCCCCCGCTCCGGCTCCCGCCCAGGCTTCGGCTCCGGCTTCCGCCCGGACTTCGGCCCCCGCTCCGGCTCCCGCCCAGGCTTCGGCTCCGGCTCCCGCCCAGGCTTCGGCTCCGGCTTCTGCCCAGGCTCCCGCTCCGGCGGACGGTGCCCCGGCCGACCGCGCGCCCGGGGATGCCCGCACGCCAGGGACCCCGGACCCGACGCGCGGCGCCCTGCCCGGGATGCGGGACGGCGGCGGCGTGTCCGACGGCACCGTCGCCATCCGCGTCGACCGGCCCGGCGCCGGTGACGGGGGCCGTCCGCCGACCGACGGCACGGTCACCATCCGCGCGGTGGGCCCCGGCGGTTCCGCCCGCACCCCGCGTCCGCGCGATGCCGGGCAGGCCCCCGCCGACGGCACGATGACGATCCGCGCCACGACGCCCGCGGCCCAGCCGCAGCCCCAGGCGCCGACGCCCGCTCCCGCCCCGGCGCCCACCCCGCCGCAGGCGCAGGCGCCCGGGCTGTCCACGCCCCTGACCCCCGGCCCCGGTGGAGGGTCGGCGTCCTGGGCGCAGCAGGCCCACCAGCTCGCCCAGCCCGAGCAGGGCGCCCGGCCGCCGCAGCGGCACGTGCCGCAGGGGCAGAGCCCGATGCCCGCGCAAGCGCAGGGCGCCCGGCCCGAGCAGCAGCAGCCGGTCGTGCCCTGGAAGCCTCCGGTCGAGGACCCCTTCCAGCAGCTGGCCCGCGCCCAGGCCTCCGCCAGGCCCGCCGGACTCGGCAAGCGGCTGGCGGCCCGGATCGTCGACACGGTCGTGCTCGGCGCGCTCGTGGGCGCTGTCGGCTTCCCGCTGGCCACCCGGGCGATGGACCACATCGACCAGAAGATCGAGGCGGCCAAGCAGTCCGGCGAGACGGTCACCGTCTGGCTGCTGGACTCCACCACGGCGGGGCTGCTGGGCGGGGTGCTCGCCGCGTTCCTGGTGCTCGGCTTCCTCCTGGAGGCGCTTCCGACCGCGAAGTGGGGCCGCACGCTCGGGAAGAAGCTGTGCGGTCTCCAGGTGCGGGACATCGAGTCCCACGACGCCCCGAGCCTGGGGGCGGCGCTGCGCCGCTGGCTCGTGTACGGGGTGCTGGGCCTGATCGTGCTCGGAGTGGTCAATGTGCTCTGGTGTCTGATCGACCGTCCGTGGCGCCAGTGCTGGCACGACAAGGCGGCCCGCACCTTCGTGGCGGGCTGAGCGCCCCCGCCCGTTCCGGCACACCCCTTCCGTCCCACCTTCCTCAGGAGCCCTGGTGCAGGATCTCGCGGATGCGATCGAGTCGATGGAGCAACTGGTCGTGGGCTGGCGGGCGATGGTGCTCGACCGGGACGTGGCGGCCGACGTACGCGACCTGCCCGGCATCGCCGTACGGTGGGCCGATTCGCGCTTCGCCTTCTGGAACTGCGTCACCCTGACCGACGTCGGCGCGGACCCGGCACTCGTGCGGCAGCGCCTGGGGCACGTCGCGGAGATCATGCGCGCCAAGGAGCGGCCGGGGTTCCTGTGGGTCTTCGAGGACCTCCTGACCGCCGAGGCCCGTGCGGCCCTCGGCGAGGCGGCCGGGCAGGCAGGCCTCGTGCACGCCTTTCCCGGCACCGGCATGGCCGGGGACCTGCTGCCGCTCCCGGCACCGGCCCACCCCGACCTGACGTTCGTCCGCGTGAGCACCGACGAACACCTGCGGGCGTACGCCGATCTCAACTCCCAGGCGTACGGATTCCCGCTGGAGGACGGCCGGGACGGTCTCGTCGGTTCCGCGCTCTGGAAGGACGGGGTGCACGCCTACCTGGGCCTGCGGGACGGGGTCCCGGTGACGTGCGCGGCGACGGTGGAGGCGGCCGGCCGCCTCTTCGTCGTGCTCGTCGCCACGGCTCCCGGGTGGGAGCGCAGGGGCTACGGCGAGGCGGTGACGCGCAAGGCCCTGTACGAGGGCGGCCGGGCCACCGGTCTGACCCGCGCGACCCTGCACGCCACCGCCGCGGGCGCGCCCGTGTACCCGCGCATCGGGTTCGAACCGAACTCCCCGATGGCCTTCTACGCGCTGAGGAACTAGGGCCTCTCGTTCGGATCAGGCCAGGGCGGGCTGAACGGGCCG
Organism: Streptomyces sp. NPDC002125; assembly: GCF_053593715.1. Lineage (NCBI taxonomy): Bacteria > Bacillati > Actinomycetota > Actinomycetes > Kitasatosporales > Streptomycetaceae > Streptomyces > Streptomyces sp. NPDC002125. Next base: position 128,069 of record NZ_JBSFDD010000002.1, read on the forward strand.
GGGCGTGTACCAGGCGGGGCCGGATGCCCGGCGGACTGTCCGTGAGAGTGCCTCGTACGCCCGTGTGCTGACGCCCCGTCCCCCGAAGGGACCTCAGCCGTTGCGGGCCTTTACGGGCCGGGGTGCACTGCCCCCATGAGCAACAAACCGCCGCCCCCGCCGCCCGGCCAGCCGCCCGAGGACGACCCCTTCTCCAAGCGTCCACCGCAGGGACCCCCGCCGGGCGGCGGCTCGCCCTACGACAGCGCGCCGCCCCCGCCCCCGCCGCCCGGTCGCGATCCGTACGGCGGGGGGCCCTACGGCGGTGCCGACCCGCTGGCCGGCATGCCGCCGCTCGCCCAGCCGGGCAAGCGGATCCTGGCGCGGCTGATCGACTTCCTCATCATCTCGATCCCGCTGTACCTGATCTCGCTGCCCTTCGGCGGGGCGGTCGACGTCACGTCGGACGACGGCAACGACGACTTCGGCAACGCCGTGGGCAACACCTACAGCGGGCACCAGCTGGTCTGGTCGCTGATCGGGCTGGTGATCTACGTCGCGTACGACACGTACTTCACCCACAAGGACGGCCGGACCCCCGGCAAGCGGCTGCTGAAGATGCGCGTCGCGATGCTCAACGACGGCTCGGTCCCCGACACGAGCTCCTCGCTGATGCGGGCCGTCGTGCTCTGGCTCCCGGCGCTGCTGTGCTGCCCCTGTCTGTGGTGGCTCATCAACATCGTGCTGATGTTCACGGACAAGCCGTACAGGCAGGGGCTCCAGGACAAGGCGGGCAAGACCGTGGTCGTCACCGTCCCCTGACCCGGCGGGTGTTCAGCGGTGCAGCGAGTGCTCGCCCATGCGCCGGCGCTGGGCGGCGGCGATCTCGATGTCCTCGATCGTGCGGTGCGCGCGGAGCCCGGCGGGCGGCGCCGTCGGCCTCCCGGCCGTCCTCGCGCGGGAGGGCAGGGGCACGGTCGTGGCCACCAGCAGGCCCAGGACCAGTGCCGCGGTGCACACGGCGGCGATGCCGATGCCCGATCCCGTACGGAACAGCAGCAGCATGGCGAGGGCGGAGAAGACGACGGTGGCCGAACCGAAGGAGAACTGTGCGGCAGTCGGACGCGGCATGGCGGTATCCGTCCTCGGGGTGTCGGATGGGGGAGTCTCTCAACACGTTCGCACTGTCAATCGACTCTACGACGGTGGATGCCCGTGAGGAACGGGTAGTAAGCGTGACCTAACCCACGGTACCGGTGCACGGGGGGCGCACGGAGTCACGTGGAGGCCAAGGATGAGTATCGGCGCGCCGGTTGGACGCTCGACCGGCAGGGATATCCGTCCGGATAGCGGAAGTGGACTCCCGCATAGTGCACTTGGCCTGTGCAAGTCAAGATCTGTCTTTTCTCTCATAACTCCGATCGAATGTCGTCACTTGTGACGCGTTAATCTGCGCGCGGCCCGTAGGACACCCCCTGGCCGCGGACGCGAACGCCGGGGAGGACTGCATCAAGTGACCACTCAGAGACGGGCGCTACGGGCCACCGCCGTAGCCGTGTGCCTGGCCGCCACCGCGGCGACGGCATCGGCCTTCGCCACGGCCCAGGCAGTTGACAGGACGTCGGGATCGGGCGCCGAGGTCGTGGACCGGCGCGATCCCGCGCCGGTCAAGGCGCACGAGCACGACCTCGAAGGACCCTTCAGCAAGGAGCAGGACGCACAGCGCCAGGCGGCGCTGGAGCAGGTCCTGGCCGGCGACAAGAAGGTGACCGTCAAGGGCGGTTCCAAGGTCGTCAAGCTCGGCAAGAGCAAGTACGTCGAGCTGGGCCGCGAGAAGACCGACAAGATCTTCACCATCCTCGTGGAGTTCGGCGACCAGGTCGACGACACGACGATGTTCGACCCGGACGGCGACGGCCCGAAGCCCCCGGTCAAGAAGTACGGCGGCACGCCCGGCCCGCTGCACAACGAGATAGCCGAGCCGGACCCGGCGAAGGACAACAGCACCGCCTGGCAGGCCGATTACAACCAGGCCCACTTCCAGGACCTGTACTTCGGCGAGGGCGAGGGCAAGGAATCGCTGAAGACGTACTACGAGAAGACGTCCTCCGGGCGCTACTCGGTCGAAGGCGAGGTCTCCGACTGGGTCAAGGTCCCGTACAACGAGGCCCGTTACGGGTCCAACTACTGCGGCTCGACCAACTGCGCCAACGTCTGGGACACCGTCCGCGACGGCGTCAACGCCTGGGTCGCCGACCAGAAGGCCAAGGGCCGCACCCAGGACGAGATCAAGGCGGACCTCGCGCAGTACGACGAGTGGGACCGCTACGACTTCGACGGCGACGGCGACTTCAACGAGCCGGACGGCTACATCGACCACTTCCAGCTGGTCCACGCCGGCGAGGACGAGTCCGCGGGCGGCGGCGCCCAGGGCACCGACGCCCTCTGGGCGCACCGCTGGTACGCGTACGGCACCAACGCCGGTGCGACGGGCCCCGAGGGCAACAAGGCCGGTGGCGCCCAGATCGGTGACACGGGGATCTGGGTCGGCGACTACACCGCGCAGCCCGAGAACGGCGGCCTGGGCGTCTTCGCCCACGAGTACGCCCACGACCTCGGCCTCCCGGACCTGTACGACACCTCCGGCGGCGGCGAGAACTCCGTCGGCTTCTGGTCCCTGATGTCGGCGGGCTCCTGGCTCGGCACCGGCGACGGCCAGATAGGCAACCTCCCGGGCGACATGACCGCCTGGGACAAGCTCCAGCTCGGCTGGCTCGACTACGCATCGGCGAAGGCGGCCACGGCCTCCACGCACAAGCTGGGCGTCGCGGAGTACAACACCAAGGACAAGCAGGCGCTGGTCGTCGAGCTGCCCGAGAAGGCCGTCACCACCACGGTCACGAAGCCCGCGGAGGGCTCGAAGCAGTGGTGGAGCGACATGGGTGACGACCTGTCGAACACCCTGACCCGCTCGCTCGACCTCACCGGGAAGACGTCCGCCTCGCTGGACCTGTCCGGCTGGTACGACATCGAGGCCGACTACGACTACCTCTACACCGAGGTGTCCGAGAACGGCGGCAGCAGCTGGACCGCGCTCGACGGCACGGCCGACGGCAAGGCCATCCCGCGCGACGCCAGTGACAAGCCGGCCCTGACCGACGTCTCCGGTGCTTACAAGAAGCTCGTCTTCCCGCTGGACGCCTACGCGGGCAAGAAGATCGACCTGCGCTTCCGCTACCAGACGGACGGCGGCGCGGGCGGCAAGGGCTTCGCGGCCGACGCCATCACGGTCACCGCCAACGGCGCCGCGCTCTTCACGGACGGCGCCGAGGGCGACGACAACGGCTGGACCGCCAAGGGCTTCTCGCGGATCGGCGAGTCGTTCACCAACGACTACCCGCAGTACTACATCGCGGAGAACCGCCAGTACGTCTCGTACGACAAGACCCTTGAGGTCGGCCCGTACAACTTCGGCTTCTCCACGACCCGTCCGGACTGGGTCGAGCACTACTCGTACCAGAACGGCCTGATGGTGTGGCTCTGGGACACCTCCCAGAAGGACAACAACACCTCGGTCCACCCGGGTCAGGGTCTGATCCTGCCGGTGGACTCCCACGCCAAGCCGCTGAAGTGGACGAACGGCTCGCTCGTGCGCAACAAGATCCAGCCCTTCGACGCGCCGTTCAGCTGGTACCCGAACCAGGGCTTCACGCTGCACAACGCGGACGTGGCGCTCAAGATCAAGCCCTCGCTCGGCGTCCCCGTCTTCGACGACCGCAAGGGCACCTACTGGTACGAGGAAAACCCGACAGGAAGTGTCAAGGTTTCTGACACCAACACCCGGATCTCCATCGTGAACGAGCCGCTCAGCGGCTCGACGATCACGGTGAAGGTCGGTCCCTCGACCAAGTAACCGGTAAAGCCGCAGGTCAAAACATGATCGGCCGTCGCCCTCTAGCGGGCGGCGGCCGATCGTGTTTAGGTGCCTCCTACCGAATCCTTATTGACATGAAGTCCAACGGGGGAGCGCGAAGCATGGCAGGCGGAGGTTTCTGCAGGTTGCCGAACGGCACGGTGGTGGTGGCACTGACCCTGAACAGTCCGGCCGGGGGCTCCGGCCCCGGAGCGCCGGTCCGGGTGCTGGTGCACGCGGTGAACCGGGCGCGCGCCCTGACCAGGCTGCGCAACCTCGGGCTGCGGGCCGTCTACCTCAGGGGCAACGCCCAGCCGCCCACGCCGGACGAGATCACGGCGGTCCTGCACCACCCGGACGGGCTGCTGTGGCGCGGGGCGCCCCAGACCGGCCAGGAGCTCTGGCACCCGATACGGGCCCTGCTGGGCTCCTCCGGCTACGCGGGACCGGCCCGCCCGGCGGCCTGAGGGGCCGCGGGGGACGGGCCCGAGGGGGTCGTCGTCGTGAGCGCGCCGGGAGGGGTCAGACGACCGGCTTGCCGGTGAGCTCCACCCCGGCGGCCCGCATCTCCTCCAGGGCCCGCTCGGTGGTCCCCTCGGCGACACCGGCGGTCAGGTCCAGCAGGACGTGCGTGACGAAGCCCTCGCGGGCGGCGTCCAGCGCGGTGGCCCGTACGCAGTGGTCGGTGGCGATACCGACGACGTCCACAGCGGTGACGGAGCGGTCGCGCAGCCACTGGGCGAGCCCGGTGCCGTTCTCGTCGACCCCCTCGAAGCCGCTGTACGCCGCGGCGTACGCCCCCTTGTCGAAGACGGTGTCGATCGCGCCGGAGGCGACGGCAGGGGCGAAGTTGGGGTGGAAGCCCACGCCCTCCGTGCCGGCGACGCAGTGCGGCGGCCAGGAGTGCTCGAAGTCGGGCGCCGAGGAGAAGTGGTCCCCCGGGTCGATGTGGTGGTCCCTGGTGGCCACGACATGGCGGTAACCGGGCTGTGCCTCACCGATCAGGTCGGTGATGGCGGCGGCGACATCTGCGCCGCCCGCCACCGCGAGGCTGCCGCCCTCGCAGAAGTCGTTCTGAACGTCTACGACGATCAAGGCGCGATGCATGACGGTTGTCCTTCGGTGGGGGAGTCGGCGGGTCGTGCGGAGGCGGACGGTGGGGATGCCATCGAGCCTAGAGAATCGGCGTACCCGGCGGGAGGGGGCGCACACATTCCCTCTTCCACCGGAGCGGGCCCGGACGCGCCGGGCGGGCCGGGAGCCCGGTGCGCCTCAGACGTACTCGGTGGGCAGCACCGGCTCGCCCCGGGACAGCTGCATCGCCGACATCGGCAGCCCCGCCCGCGCCGCTATGTGGCGCTCGCGCGCCGCCTCCAGCGGCTCCCGGCCGACGACCTCGCCGCCCTTGACCAGCTGCACCTGCACCTGCCGGTCCGTGAGCTCGGCGGGGATCTCCCCGCTGCCGATCACCTCGGCCTCGGCGATCCCGTGGTCGTCCAGCCTGCGCGCCGCCCACTTGCGCCCACCGCGCGAGGACTTCGCGCCCAGCGACTTCTTCACCACCGGCAGCAGCGGATCGGCCGGATCGGCGGACCGGGCGCGTGCCACCAGCTTGTAGACCATGGAGCACGTCGGGTGCCCGCTCCCGGTGACCAGCTGGGTGCCGACCCCGTACGTGTCGACGGGCGCGGCGGCCAGCGAGGCGATGGCGTACTCGTCCAGGTCGGAGGTCACCACGATCTTCGTCTCCGTGGCCCCCAGCTCGTCCAGCTGCTGGCGCACCCGGTGCGCGACGAGCAGCAGGTCGCCCGAGTCGATGCGTACGGCGCCGAGCTCCGGTCCCGCGACCTCGACGGCCGTGCGGACCGCCTCGGTCACGTCGTAGGTGTCGACCAGCAGCGAGGTCCCGCGGCCCAGCGAGTCCACCTGGGCCTGGAAGGCGTCCCGCTCGCTGTCGTGCAGCAGCGTGAAGGCGTGCGCGCTCGTCCCGACGGTCGGGATGTTGTAGCGGAAACCGGCCGCCAGGTCGGAGGTGGTGTGGAAGCCGCCGATGTAGGCGGCGCGGGCCGAGGCCACCGCCGACAGCTCATGGGTGCGGCGGGCGCCCATCTCGATGAGCCTGCGGCCCCCGGCGGCGGACGACATGCGGGACGCGGCGGCGGCGATCGCCGAGTCGTGGTTGAGGATCGAGAGGATCACGGTCTCCAGCAGCACGCACTCGGCGAAGGTGCCCTCCACCCGCAGGAGCGGTGAGCCCGGGAAGTACACCTCGCCCTCCGGGTAGCCCCAGATGTCGCCGCTGAAGCGGTAGTCGGCGAGCCAGTCCACGGTGGGGCCGTCCACGACGTTCTGGTCGCGCAGGAAGCCGAGCATCTCGTCGTCGAAGTGGAAGTTCTCCACCGCGTCCAGCACCCGGCCGGTGCCCGCGACGACGCCGTAGCGCCGCCCCTCGGGCAGCCGGCGGGTGAAGGCCTCGAAGACGGAGCGCCGGTCGGCCGTGCCCGCCCTCAGTGCGGCCTGCACCATCGTGAGCTCGTACTGGTCGGTGAAGAGCGCGGTCGACGGCACACCGACCCGTCGCCCAAGGTCCGCTGAGTTCATACCGGGGATGCTACTCCCTATTCGTCAAAGTGACGAGATGGGGGCGCCGTTTGTGCGGGGACCCCTCCCTGGTGGCAGCATGGGGTAGGTGAGCGTTGCTGCCCCCGTAGAGATCGAACGTCCCGAATCGGCCGAGGAGACCTTCGCCGTCCCCGAGCCCGATGTCCCCTGGGTGACGCTGGTGCACAACGACCCGGTCAACCTCATGAGCTATGTGACGTATGTCTTCCAGGCCTACTTCGGCTACTCCAAGGACAAAGCCCACAAGCTGATGCTCGACGTGCATCAGAAGGGCCGCGCGGTCGTCTCCAGCGGCAGCCGCGAGGAGATGGAACGCGACGTCCAGGCCATGCACGGCTACGGACTCTGGGCCACCCTGACCCAGGACCGCAACTGACTCGACCGCTGCCCCTCCGTCCGACCCACTCATCGGAGAATTCATGGCCGGCCACTTCGAGGCCACCCCTGGCGGCGGCGCGTCCGTCGCGCTCGACGAGGTCGAGATCGCCATCCTGCGCTCCCTCGCCGTCCAGCTGCTGGAACTGATCGGCCCCGGCGACGAGCCGGCCGAGGGCGAGGACCCGCTCGCCGCCCTGTTCGCCGAGGGGCCCAGCGAGCCGCCCTCGGACCCGGCACTCGCCCGGCTCTTCCCCGAGGCGTACGGAGACGAGGACAAGGAGCTGCGCGAGGCCTCCGCCGAGTTCCGCCGCTTCACGGAGAACGACCTGCGCACCCGCAAGCGCGAGGACGCCCTCGTCGTCGTGCGGACGCTGGACGCGCTCGCCCCCGTGGCGGACGACGGCGCGGTACTCGCCCTCTCCGCCGAGGAGTGCCACCACTGGCTGGGGTCGCTGAACGACCTCCGGCTCACCATCGGCACCCGCCTTGAGGTGTCCGACGAGGACGAGGGCCAGGACGGTTCTCTGTACCGGCTGCCCGACAGTGATCCGCGCAAGCCGATGGTGATGGCCTATCTCTGGCTCGGGGCCCTCCAGGAAACGCTCGTCGAAACGCTGATGCCCGACTGAGGCCGCCCGGGTTCGCTCAACGGACGCTCAAATCCGAATAACGATCCCGTCACCTGAATGGCGTTCTTTGCTGCGCCTGGAAACGCTTGTCCGCTTTTTCCTGTGGTGTGCGCCACATAATGTCCATCGGCGTCTCCTGCCGGCCGTGGTAAATCTTCACGACCGCCCGGGGACGCCACCCCTGTCCCCGGGGGCGCTACGAGTCGGCCGAACGCCGGCGGCACTCCATCCATATCCGGGGGGATCAGGACCTGATCCGACGCCGACGACGGCGCGGATCGGCGTGGAGAAAGGCGCACCACCATGACATCGGCGCAGGTCGACAACGGACAGGCGGACGGCCCGAAGGCCGTCGACGCCCCGGCGGGCGAGGGCTACCAGCGTGGCCTCGGCGCCCGTCAGATCCAGATGATCGCCATCGGCGGAGCCATCGGAACGGGACTCTTCCTCGGCGCGGGCAAGGCCATCGACAGAGCGGGACCCAGCCTCATCCTGGCGTACGCCGTCGCGGGCCTCGTCATCTTCTTCATCATGCGGGCCCTGGGCGAACTCCTCATGTACCGCCCGGTCTCCGGCTCCTTCTCGGAGTACGCGCGTGAATTCCTGGGCCCCTTCTTCGGGTTCGTGACCGGATGGACGTACTGGCTCTTCTGGGTCGTCACGGGAATCACCGAAGTCACCGCAGCGGCGACCTATATGACGTACTGGTGGGATATCCCGCAATGGCTGTCAGCCTTGGTGTTCACCATCATTCTGTACGGCGCCAACCTGATCTCGGTGAAGCTCTTCGGCGAGCTCGAGTTCTGGTTCTCGATGGTCAAGGTCACCGCGATCCTCGGCATGATCCTCATCTGTGCCGGTGTGCTCACGATCGGCTTCTCCGACGCCGGTGACACCGCCACGGTCGCCAACCTGTGGAACGACGGCGGGTTCTTCCCCGAAGGCATCGGCGGCACGCTGATGACCCTCCAGATCGTGATGTTCGCCTTCCTCGCCGTCGAGCTGGTCGGCGTCACCGCGGGCGAGTCCAAGGACCCCAAGACCGTCCTGCCCAAGGCCATCAACACCGTGCCGTGGCGCATCGCCGTCTTCTACGTCGGCGCGCTGATCATGATCCTGTCGGTGGTCCCGTGGGCCACCTTCAAGCCCGGCGTCTCGCCGTTCGTCGCCGCGTTCCAGGAGATGGGCCTCGGCATCGGCGCCGCGATCGTCAACTTCGTCGTGCTCACCGCCGCGCTCTCCTCCTGCAACTCCGGCATGTACTCCACCGGCCGGATGCTGCGTGACCTGGCGCTCAACGGGCAGGGCCCCAAGGCCTTCACCAAGCTGACGAAGAACGGCCTGCCGCTGGTCGGCACCACCTTCTCCGCCGCGCTGATGCTCGTCGGCGTCTGGATCAACTACCAGTGGCCGGGCGACGCGTTCAACTACGTCGTCTCCTTCGCGACCATCTCCGGCATGTGGGCCTGGATCATGATCCTCGTCTGCCAGATCCGCTTCCGCGCCAAGGCCGACCGGGGCGAGCTGCCCCAGTCCTCCTTCAAGGCGCCCGGCGCGCCGTTCACCAGCTGGTTCGCCCTCGCCTTCATCGGTCTGGTCATCGTCATGATGGCCGTCGACAAGGACGCCAGGATCTCGCTGTACTGCGCACCCGTGTGGGGTCTGATCCTGGGCGTCTCCTACCTGGTGCTCAAGGCGCGCAACCCCGAGAACTCCGCCTTCGCCAAGCGCTGACCCGCGCGACGGCCGCCCCGGGACACCGGCCGCCCCAACGGCCCCTGTCCGGCATCCGGGCCCTCGCGTACCACTCCCCGGTACGCGAGGGCCCGGATGCTTATCCTGGGGGCCATGCTGACCCTTACCCAGGCGCTCTACGACCAGATCGTCGCGCACTCCCGCGCGGACCACCCCGACGAGGCGTGCGGAGTGGTCGCGGGCCCGGCCGGGACGGGCCGCGCCGAGCGCTTCGTCCCGATGCTCAACGCCGCGCGCTCACCCACGTTCTACGAGTTCGACTCCACGGACCTGCTGAAGCTCTACCGCGAGATGGACGACCGCGACGAGGAGCCGGTGATCATCTACCACTCCCACACGGCGACCGAGGCCTACCCCTCGCGCACCGACGTCACGTACGCCAACGAGCCCGGAGCCCACTACGTGCTGGTCTCCACCGCGGACACCGACGACGCGGGCCCCTTCCAGTTCCGCTCGTACCGCATCGTGGACGGCGAGATCACCGAGGAAGAGGTCGAGATCGTCGAGGCCTACCCCTCCGCGGCCTGACCCCCGGCGCGGCGCCGGAGAGCACCGCCCGGCGCCGCTTGTCCAACTGGCGAACGCTCACCATCCACCATGTGGAATCACACACCGTCGCAGGGGTGGGGAATCGATACGATGAGCGCATGGTTCTCCATGACGTGAGCGAAAAGACGCCGGGCGCGATGCTCGTCGCGCGGCTGCACGTCGACCTGTGCAGGCTGTCCAGCGCGATGTGTCCGGCTTCTGCCTGCCCGTGAACCGCCCGGCCTGAGCCGCGGTCCGAGCGCGACCACGTACGCACCACCCCTGCGCGGGGGCACACAAACGCGCGCCCCACGCCACCTCCCCGCTTTCGACAGGAGCCCACGCCATGGCCATCGAGGTCCGCATCCCGACCATCCTCCGCACCTACACCGACGGCGCCAAGGCGGTCGAAGGCAGCGGTGAGACCCTCGCCGACCTCCTCGCCGACCTGGACACCCGCCACAGCGGCATCCGTGAGCGCATCGTCGACGGCGCCCAGCTGCGCCGCTTCGTGAACGTCTATCTCAACGACGAGGACGTCCGCTTCCTCGACGGCATCTCCACCAAGCTCGCCGACGGCGACAGCATCACGATCCTCCCGGCCGTCGCCGGCGGCATGCGCTGATGCGGTACGACTCCCCGCTGGCGGCCGTGGGCAACACGCCCCTGGTCCGCCTGCCGCGGCTGTCCCCGTCCGAGGACGTCCGGATCTGGGCCAAGCTCGAGGACCGCAACCCCACCGGCTCGATCAAGGACCGCCCCGCGCTCCACATGGTCGAGCAGGCGGAGAAGGACGGCCGGCTGACACCCGGCTGCACGATCCTGGAGCCGACCAGCGGCAACACCGGCATCTCGCTCGCCATGGCGGCCAGGCTCAAGGGCTACCGCATCGTGTGCGTCATGCCGGAGAACACCTCGCAGGAGCGGCGCGACCTGCTCACGATGTGGGGCGCCGAGATCATCTCGTCCCCCGCGGCGGGCGGCTCCAACACCGCCGTGCGCGTGGCCAAGGAGCTCTCCGCCGAGCACCCGGACTGGGTGATGCTCTACCAGTACGGCAACGCGGACAACGCGGGCGCCCATTACGCCACCACCGGCCCGGAGATCCTCACCGACCTCCCGTCCATCACCCACTTCGTGGCGGGCCTCGGCACCACGGGCACGCTCATGGGTGTCGGCCGCTACCTCCGGGAGCACAAGCCGGACGTGAGCATCGTCGCCGCCGAGCCCCGCTACGACGACCTCGTCTACGGGCTGCGCAACCTCGACGAGGGCTTCGTCCCCGAGCTCTACGACGCGTCCGTGCTGACCACCCGCTTCTCCGTGGGCTCCGCCGACGCGGTCACCCGCACCCGTGAGCTCCTCCAGCAGGAGGGCATCTTCGCGGGTGTCTCGACGGGCGCCGCACTCCACGCCGCCATCGGCGTCGGCCGCAAGGCCGTCAAGGCGGGGGAGTCCGCGGACATCGTCTTCGTCGTCGCCGACGGCGGCTGGAAGTACCTCTCGACCGGCGTCTACACCGCGCCCACCACGGAAGCGGCGATCGAGACCCTGCACGGCCAGCTCTGGGCCTAGGTTCTGCGAACGGACGGAGGGCGCGGCGCGGGAGGAGATCCCGCGCCGCGCCTTCCGTCCGTTCACCCCAGCCCGCGCACCCGCCCCCACACGGCCGGGTCGAGGTCGCCGGCCTTCCGGCGGAAGCCCGACACCGCCACGTCCCGCAGCTCGTCCGTCTCCAGGAAGCTCTGCCGGCCACGGGCGTCCCCCACCGCACCGGGCGGCAGCGCGATCACTCCCGGCCGCTCCTCGTGGTGCTTGCTGGTGATCTTGGCGACGACCGCCGTGCCGTTGCGTACGGACAGGACGAGGCACGGCCGGTCCTTGGAGCCCGGCCCGTCCTCGTAGGGCACGTCCGCCCACCAGATCTCGCCGGGCCTCGGGTCCCCGTGCGGCCGTCCCTTCTTCCGCCCCGGGGCCCGCTCCGGCGTGCGCCCCGGCGGACGCGTCCGCCCGGCCGGACGCCGCGGACCGCGACCGCCCCGCCCCCGCGCATCGGAGACCGTCGCCACCAGGGCCAGCAGGACCACGGCGGCCAGGGCCATCCACCACCACGTGTTCATGCCTCGACCGTACCGGCGACCGGCGCCGCCCGGGCTTCCATCGAACCGGTGACAGCACAGGTGAGTTCCCCCACAACGGCAGGCCCTGGAGGAGCGACCGGTGGCCGAGCGCCTTACGCTCGACGGACCGCACGAACCCTCCCCGTTCCCAGGCCTCGGAGGTTCACGCTCCATGAAGCTCACCGTCGTCGGCTGCTCCGGCTCGTTCCCGTCCGCGGGTTCGGCATGCTCGAGCTACCTCGTAGAGGCCGACGGCTTCCGGCTGCTCCTCGACATGGGCAACGGCGCCCTCGGCGAGCTGCAGCGCCATGTGGGTCTCTACGACCTCGACGCCATCTTCCTCAGCCATCTGCACGCGGACCACTGCATCGACATGTGCGCGTACTTCGTCGTGCGCTACTACCGCTTCGACGGCGGACGCCCCGCCGCGATCCCCGTGTACGGACCCGAGGGCACCGAGCAGCGGCTGACCACCGCCCATGCCGACACCCCGTCCGACCACGCGATGGGCGAGGTCTTCGACTTCCACACGCTGAAGTCCGGATCGTTCGAGATCGGCCCCTTCTCGGTCCGTACGGAGAAGCTCCGCCACCCCGTCGACACCTTCGGCATCCGGGTCGAGCACAACGGGCGCTCGCTCACGTACTCGGGCGACACCGGTACCTGTGACGCGCTGGCCGAACTCGCGGAGGGGACCGACCTGTTCCTCTGTGAAGCATCGTTCATCCACGGCAAGGAGGACATCCCGGACCTCCACCTCAACGGCCGCGAAGCGGGTGAGTACGCGGCGAACGCGGGAGCGGGCCGGCTCGTCCTGACCCACATCCCGCCGTGGACGGACGCCGAGCGCAATCTCTCCGACGCCCGCGAGGTGTACGAGGGGCCGGTCGAGCTGGCGGTTCCGGGCGCGGTGTACGAGGTCTAGAGACTTCCGCCCGGGCCGGGCGCCCGGGAAAGCCGAAGCCCCACTCTCCCGCGCGGGAGAGTGGGGCTTCGGCATGCGCTGCCCAGGGCCTACGCCTTGGTGAGGTCCTCGACCTCCTCCTCGGGCTCACGGCCCGGGGTGGTGAGGTTGAACTTCGTGATGGCGAAGCGGAAGACCACGTAGTAGATCACCGCGAAGACGAGACCGATCGGGATGATCATCCAGGGCTTGGTCGCCAGGTTCCAGTTCAGGAAGTAGTCGATCGCGCCGGCGGAGAAGCTGAAGCCGTGGTGCACGCCCAGGCCCCACGTGACCGCCAGCGACACGGCGGTCAGCACCGCGTGGATCACGTACAGCAGCGGCGCGATGAACATGAACGCGAACTCGATCGGCTCCGTGATGCCGGTGACGAACGAGGTCAGCGCGAGGGACATCATCATGCCGCCGACAGCCTTGCGGCGCTCGGGGCGGGCGCAGTGCGTGATCGCCAGAGCGGCGGCGGGCAGCGCGAACATCATGATCGGGAAGAAGCCGGACATGAACTGACCGGCCGAGGGGTCACCGTGGAAGAAGCGCGGCAGGTCGCCGTGCCACACGGCACCCGCGGAGTCCGTGAAGGAACCGATCTCCTGCCAGGCCACGGTGTTCACGAACTGGTGCATGCCGACCGGCAGCAGAGCGCGGTTGACGACACCGAAGACACCGGCGCCGGCGGCGCCCAGACCGGTCATCCACTCACCGAAGTCGGTGATGATGTTGCCTATCGGCTCCCAGGCCAGGCCGAAGAGGACACCCATGATGGTGCCGACGAAGGCCATGATGATCGGCACGAGGCGGCGGCCGTTGAAGAAGCCGAGCCAGTCGACCAGCTTGGTGCGGTGGTAGCGCTGCCAGATGACGGCGGCCAGGAGGCCCATGATGATGCCGCCGAAGACCTTGGGGTCGTTGTACGTCGCGGCGACGTCGACGCCCTTGTTGGCCGTGGTGTTGACGACGGCTTCGGAGGTCGGGAAGGCGGTCAGCACGTTCTTGTAGACCAGGAAGCCGACCAGGGCGGCGAGCGCGGTGGAGCCGTCGGCCTTCTTGGCGAAGCCGATGGCGATACCGACGCAGAACAGCAGCGGCAGGTTGGCGAAGACCGCGTCACCGGCGCTCGCGAAGACCGTGGCGACCTTGCCCCAGCCGAGGCCCTCGGCGCCGAAGACGTCCGGCTGCCCGAGGCGGAGCAGAATGCCCGCTGCCGGCAGCACGGCGATCGGCAGCTGCAGGCTGCGACCCACCTTCTGCAGGCCCTGGAACACGCCGGCGCCCCGCTTCTTCGCGGGGGCGGCCGGAGCGGTGTCCGTACTCATCAACTTCCTCCAGTAGGCAAGGCGCCGCCAGGGACAGGGGGGTTTTCGGGGGGCGGCGACTCGAGGAACGCGGCGACAGAGACGGCCGCGTGGTCTGGACCACTCAGTGGTGTAGACCAGTTTTAGCACGGTGAGGGTTAGATAAGGAACCTTCAATTTGTCCCGTAGTGCGCCCGACACCCTCGGTGACATGGCGAAGGCCCCCCGGACCGTCTGGTCCGGGGGCCTCGCGGAGGGTCTGGAAGCCTTTACTTCGTCAGGTCGTCCTCGATCGTCTTCTCCTCCTCGACGGGCTCGCGCCCAGGTGTCTGGAGGTTGAACTTGGTGATCGCGAACCGGAAGATCACGTAGTAGACGACCGCGAAACACAGCCCGATCGGGATGATCAGCCAGGGTTTCGTGTCCAGATGCCAGTTGACGACGTAGTCGATCAGCCCGGCCGAGAAGCTGAACCCCGCGTGCACGCCGAACGCCCAGGTGACGCCCATCGAGATGCCGGTGAGGATCGCGTGCACCCCGTACAGCAGCGGTGCGACGAAGAGGAACGAGAACTCCAGCGGCTCCGTCACGCCCGTCACGAACGACGTCAGCGCGACGGACAGCATCAGGCCGGACACTTCCTTGCGTCGCTCCGGACGGGCGCAGTGGGCGATGGCGAGTGCCGCGGCCGGCAGGCCGAACATCATGATCGGGAAGAAGCCCGAGGTGAACTGCCCCGCCGACGGGTCGCCGGCGAAGAACCGCGAGATGTCGCCCTGGACCGTGCCGCCGTCGTCGCCGGTGAACTCGCCCGCCTGGAACCAGAAGAAGGTGTTCAGGAACTGGTGCATCCCGATCGGGATCAGCAGCCGGTTCGCGAAACCGAAGATCGCCGCGCCCCAGGCGCCGAGGTCGATCAGCTGCTTGGCGAACCAGGTCAGCGCGTCGCCCACGGGCTGCCACAGCAGGCCGAACAGCGTGCCCAGGATCACGCAGAGGAACGCCATCAGGATCGGGACCAGGCGGCGGCCGTTGAAGAAGCCGAGCCAGTCGACCAGCTTGGTGCGGTGGTAGCGCTGCCAGATCACCGCGGTCAGCAGCCCGATGATGATCCCGCCGAGGACGCCCGGGTTCTGCGGTACACCGTCCGGGGTCGCCTCGGTCACCGTGTCGTCCACGGGGAACGCGGCCAGCACGCCCCGGTAGACGAGGAAGCCGACGACGGCGGCGAGCGCGGTGGAGCCGTCGGCCTTCTTCGCGAAGCCGATCGCCACGCCGATGCAGAAGAGCAGCGGCAGGCCCACCTCGCCGTCGAGGATCGCCGTACCGCCGTTGAGGAGGACCTTTGCGAACTTGTCCCAGAAGGCGCCGTGCAGCGAGGAGTCGAAGAGATTGCCGAGGCTGACGAGGAGGCCCGCCGCGGGCAGCACCGCCACCGGCAGCTGAAGGCTGCGCCCGACCTTCTGCAAGCCCTGGACCGGCCCGTTCCACCACTTGCGCTGCGGTGCTGCCGCCGCGTTCGCACTCATCGGCATCCTCCCGGAACACGCCAGGTTTGGCGGTCGTTGCAAACTGGTGTAGACCAGTTGCGGTACGGTGCGGAGCCCCGCCGAAAGACAGGGCGCCGGTGATCGTCATCATTGAGGACCGTGCGGTTACCCGCCCGCGAAGTTGGGCCAACCGTGCGTTACCGTGACGAAACGGACCCATGGTGGGCCGCCCCACGCACGTGAAGACCAGGGAGAAGGACATGGCCAGCAAGGCTGAGAAGATCGTCGCCGGGCTCGGCGGTATCGAGAACATCGACGAGATCGAAGGCTGCATCACCCGCCTCCGCACCGAGGTCCACGACCCGAGCAAGGTCGACGAAGCCGCGCTCAAGGCCGCCGGAGCCCACGGCGTCGTCAAGATGGGCACCGCGATCCAGGTCGTCATCGGCACCGACGCCGACCCCATCGCCGCCGACATCGAAGACATGATGTGACCGGCTGAACAGGCCGGCCCACCCAGGTCCCACGCGCAGGCCCCGCTCCGTCCCCGACCGGCCCGGAGCGGGGCCTGCCGTGCACCCGAACGGACCTGGCCGCTCCAGCCGATAGGCTCGGCGCCATGTCTCGTATCGACGGCCGCACACCCGAACAGCTCCGACCCGTCACCATCGAACGCGGATGGAGCAAGCACGCCGAAGGCTCCGTACTCATCTCCTTCGGCGACACCAAGGTCTTCTGCACCGCCTCCGTCACCGAAGGCGTCCCGCGCTGGCGCAAGGGCAGCGGCGAAGGCTGGGTCACGGCCGAGTACTCCATGCTGCCCCGCTCCACCAACACCCGCGGCGACCGTGAGTCCGTACGCGGCAAGATCGGCGGCCGCACCCACGAGATCAGCCGTCTCATCGGCCGCTCGCTGCGCGCCGTCATCGACTACAAGGCCCTCGGCGAGAACACCATCGTCCTGGACTGCGACGTCCTCCAGGCCGACGGCGGCACCCGCACCGCGGCCATCACCGGCGCCTATGTCGCCCTGGCCGACGCCGTCGCCTGGGCCCAGGGCAAGAAGATCATCAAGCACGGCCGCAAGCCCCTCACCGGAACCGTCGCCGCGATCAGCGTCGGCATCGTCGACGGCACCCCCCTCCTCGACCTCTGCTACGAGGAGGACGTCCGCGCCGAGACCGACATGAACGTCGTCTGCACCGGAGACGGCCGCTTCGTCGAGGTCCAGGGCACCGCCGAGGCCGAGCCGTTCGACCGCGCCGAACTCAACGCGCTCCTCGACCTCGCCACCGCCGGCTGCGCCGATCTGGCCAAGCTCCAGGAGGAGGCGCTCGCCCGCACACTCGGCGAGTAAAGAAGCAACCAAATACGCAGCGCACAGCGTCGTAACGGATACGGGCGCACGGGTCGAACCGTGCGTCCGTCCATGTATCCGCCCCCGGGAGGGACCGCACCATGGCCTCGCGCCGCCGTCACCACCGCACCGCACTCGCCGTCACCGCCACCCTGCTGACGCTCACCGCCGCGGTGGGCTGCGGCGCCGTCGACAAGGCCCTGGACTGCGTCCGCACCGCCGACGCGATCGCCACCAGTGTCGACAACCTCCAGCAGGCCATATCCAACGCCTCCAACGACCCCACGCAGGCGTCGGAAGCCCTGGACCAGATCGACAAGGAGCTCAAGGAGCTCGGTGACACCACGGACAACGCGGACCTGAGCAAGGCCGTCGACGACCTTCAGGCAGGCGTCACCAACGTCCGCGACTCCATCGAGAAGGGCGATGCCACCCCCGACATCACCCCGGTCACGGACGCCGCCACCGAGATCGGCAAGGTCTGCACCCCGTAACCGGCAGCGATAATCGACGCATGACGCGTCTGATCCTCGCCACCCGCAACGCCGGGAAAATCACCGAACTCCACGCGATCCTCGCCGACGCCGGTCTCACACACGACCTCGTCGGCGCGGACGCGTACCCCGACATCCCCGACGTCAAGGAAACCGGCGTCACCTTCGCCGAGAACGCCCTCCTCAAGGCCCACGCCCTGGCCCGGGCCACCGGCCACCCCGCCGTCGCGGACGACAGCGGCCTCTGCGTCGACGTGCTCGGCGGGGCCCCCGGCATCTTCTCGGCGCGCTGGTCCGGCGTGCACGGCGACGACCAGGCCAACCTGGACCTGCTCCTCGCCCAGCTCTCCGACATCGACACCCCGCACCGCGGCGCGTACTTCGCGTGCGCCGCCGCCCTGGCCCTCCCCGACGGTACGGAACGCGTGGTCGAGGGCCGCCTCACGGGCATCCTGCGCCACACCCCGGCCGGCGAGCACGGCTTCGGCTACGACCCCGTCCTCCAGCCGGACGGCGAGACGCGGACCTGCGCCGAGCTCACGCCCGCGGAGAAGAACGCGATCAGCCACCGGGGCAAGGCGTTCCGGGCGCTGGTGCCGGTGGTGCGGGAACTGGTGGTCTGAGCGGGACGCCGAGTGGCCCGCCCCCTGAACAGGGCGGGCCACTCGGGTCGGTGCGGCCGGTGGGACTCGAACCCACACGGGATTTCTCCCACTGGGACCTAAACCCAGCTCGGCTGCCAGTTACGACACGGCCGCATACCCCCGCCATGCTAGCGGGAGGATGTCCCGCGCGGTACGCGCCCGGGGCGCCCGTACGCACGACGAACGAGGGCGGTGTACTCCGGCCTGCTGCCGGTGTACGCCGCCCTCGGGTGGTACGCGGTCGCGGGGGGTGCCCCGCCCGGCCATGGCCGTTACTTCGGGTCGGCGCTGAACTTGGAGGTCGACCAGCGGTAGCCGAGCACCGCCAGGCCGACGGACCAGGCCACGGCGAGCCATCCGTTGTGGCCGATCTCGGTGCCGAGCAGCAGCCCGCGCAGGGTCTCGATGGCCGGGGTGAAGGGCTGGTACTCGGCGATCGGCTGGAACCAGCCCGGCATCGCGTCGATCGGGGTGAAGGCGCTGGAGATGAGCGGCAGGAGGATCAGAGGCATCGCGCTGTTGCTGGCGGCCTCCGCGTTCGGGCTGGCCATGCCCATGCCGACCGCGATCCAGGTGAGTGCCAGGGCGAAGAGGGCGATCAGTCCGAAGGCCGCCAGCCACTCCAGGGCCGAGGCGTCGGTGGAGCGGAAGCCGATGGCCACGCCGACGGCGCCGACGAGGACCACGCTGGCCATTGACTGAAGGACGCTGCCGACGACATGCCCGACGAGCACGGAGCCCCGGTGGATCGCCATGGTGCGGAAGCGGGCGATGATCCCCTCGGACATGTCGGTCGCCACCGAGACCGCCGCGCCGATGACGGTGGAGCCGATGGTCATCAGCAGGATGCCCGGGAGGACGTAGGCGATGTACTCGGAGCGGCCGGCGCCGCCGCCGATGCCCGCCCCCATCACGTCGCCGAAGATGTAGACGAAGAGCAGCAGCAGCATCACCGGGGTGAGCAGCAGGTTCAGGGTGAGGGAGGGGTAGCGCCGGGCGTGCAGGAGGTTGCGGCGCAGCATGGTGGACGAGTCGCGCACGGCGAGGGAGAGGGTGCTCATCGGACGGTCTCCTTGGACTGGGTGGTGCTCTGGGCGGGGACGCCGGTGCCGGTGAGGGCGAAGAACACGTCGTCGAGGTCGGGGGTGTGCACGGTGAGTTCGTCGGCTTCGATGCCGGAGGTGTCGAGCCGGTCGAGGATGGCGCGCAGCTCGCGCTGACTCCCGTCGCTGAGGATCTGGAGGGCGAGCGCTTCGTCGTCGCGGGTGGCGTCGGCCAGGGCGTCCGCGGCGGAGCGGTAGGCGTCGGGGTCGGTGAAGCGGAGGCGTACGTGGCCGCCGGGGATGAGCCGCTTGAGCTGTTCGGCCGTGCCTTCGGCGGCGATCCTTCCGTCGTTCAGTACGGCGATGTGGTCGGCGAGTTCGTCGGCCTCCTCCAGGTACTGGGTGGTGAGGAAGACGGTGACGCCGTCGGAGACGAGCTCGCGGATGATGCCCCACATGGTGTGGCGGGCGCGGGGGTCGAGGCCGGTGGTCGGTTCGTCGAGGAAGATGATCCGCGGGCTGCCGACCAGGGTCATGGCGATGTCGAGGCGGCGCTTCATGCCGCCGGAGTAGGTGGACGCGGGCTTCTTCGCGGCCTCCACCAGGTCGAAGCGTTCGAGGAGTTCGGCGGTGACCCGCCGCCCCTCGGCCTTGGAGAGGTGGTGCAGATCGGCCATGAGGAGCATGTTCTCCTCGCCGGTGATCAGGCCGTCCACGGCGGAGAACTGCCCGGTGACGCCGATCGAGGCACGCACGGCCTGCGGGTCGGTGGCGATGTCGTGCCCCGCGACGCGGATCTCGCCGGAGGTGGGGTCGGCGCCGATGAGGGTGGAGAGGATCTTGACGGCGGTGGTCTTGCCGGCGCCGTTCGGGCCGAGCAGGGAGAAGATGGTTCCTTCAGGGACAGCCAGGTCCAGGCCGTCGAGGACGGTCTTCTCGCCGTAGGACTTGCGCAGACCGTTCGCTGCGATGGCCGGGTTCGTCATGCCGGTGCTCCTTGGAAGGGGATGAGGGTCAGAGACTGCGGGCGGTGATGTCGCCCTGGGAGACGGTCGCCCTGATGCTCAGGGCGGGCGTGCCGTCGCTGTTCTTCAGCGCGTTGTCGATGCGGCCGTAGCCGGTGCCGGCGTCCAGCGAGGCGGAGACACCGCGAGCGGCGCCGATGGTGATGTCGCCCTGCTGGGTGCTGAGCCTGAGGTGTCCGCGCACGGCCTCGGTGATCTTCAGGTCGCCGCGCTGAGTGCTGATCTCGCCCGAGCCGTTCAGCAGGCCGACCGTGATGTCGGCGTCGAGACCGGTGAGGTGGGCGCTCGCGGCCTCGTCGAGCTTGACCGCGCCGTGGCCGCCGTCGAAGGAGACGTCGCCGAGCCGTCCGACGCCGCGGAAGTCGGCGGCTGCTGCCTTCGCCTCGACGTGGGAGCCGGCGGGCAGCTGGACCGTGACCTCGACGGACCCGGTGCTGCCGAGGAGGGAGTTCTTCGCCGGCGGGGCCTGGACCCGGAGGACTCCGTCGCCGTAGGTGACCTCGATCCGCTCCGCCGCCTTCACGTCGCGGCTGTTGGAGGCGTCCAGGGGCCGGACCTCGACCGTGGTGTCGGCACGGTCGGCGGCGATGAACCGGATGTGTCCCGCGGAGATGCCGAGGACGGCCGAGACGGGGGCGGGGGTGTCGAACTTCTGCATGGTGTTCTCCCTGATTCGCAGCGTGCGCTCTGTCGGCCCGCTGTTTCCGATGAGGGAAAAGCTACGTTGCGTTCGATGTTCTGGCAACGCACTTGTTGCACTAGATCTGAGTAATCCCAGGTAGAAGTAGATATTTTGTTGCAATGACTCGCAAGCTAACGCAACGTCACCTGTCTGTTTGTTGCAATGGACGTGAAGTGAACGCTATGATGTGGACACCACGAACATGAGGAGGCCGCGATGCCGGGAGGCAGGCTCACCCAGCAGGAACGCCAGCAGATCGCGATGGGTCTGGCCGACGGCCTCGCCTATGCGGAGATCGCGCGGAGTCTGGACCGTCCGACCTCGACGGTCACGCGTGAGGTGATGCGCAACGGCGGCCCCGCCGGCTATCGCGCCGACCTCGCCCACCGCGCCACCGAGCAGCGCACGCACCGGCGCAAGCCGGCCTCGGCACGAGGTCCCCTGCCGGCCCCCGACCCGCACGGACGTGATGCCCTGGCCCTGGCCGAGTACGAGGAGACGTTCACGACCGTCCTCATGTCCTCGGGGCTGAACAAGATGGCGTCCCGGGTGCTGACCTGCCTGTTCACCACCGACGCGGGCAGCCTCACCGCGTCCGAACTCGCCTCGCGCCTCCAGGTCAGCCCGGCGTCCGTCTCCAAGGCGATCACCTACCTGGAGAGCCAGAGCCTCGTCCGCAGGGAACGCGACGAACGCCGCCGCGACCGCTATCTCGTCGACGGCGAACTCTTCTACCAGGCGACGATCGCCAGCGCCCGGGCCAATGACCTGCTCGTCGAGACAGCACGCAAGGGTGTCGCCGTCCTCGGCCCCGACACCCCCGCCGCCGTGCGCCTGGAGAACGTCGCCCGCTTCCTCGACTTCATCAGCGACAGCATCACCCGCGCCGCCGAGCAGGCCCGCGCGGTCCTGCACACGGGGGCCGAGCCGCCTTCGGAGCGCTGACCGGGGGAGACGACGAGAAGGGGCCCGTACCGCGTGCTGCGGTACGGGCCCCTTCCGTGCGGGACGCGCGTCAGAACTTCGGGTCCGGGCTCTGGGCGTGGACCAGTTCGGCGGCTTCCTCCTCCGACTCGACCGACGGCGGGGAGCCGGCCAGCGGCTTGTTGGCGGTCTCCTTCATGCAGGCCACGGCGATGACACCGACCAGCGCCGCCGCCATCGCGTAGTACGCGGGCATGAGGTTCGAGCCGCTCCAGCTGATCAGGGCGGTGATCACCAGAGGGGTCGTGCCACCGAAGATCGAGGCCGAGAGGTTGTAGCCGACCGACAGGGAGCCGTAGCGGACGTTGGTCGGGAACAGCGCCGGGAGCGCGGCGGACATCGTGCCCAGCATGCAGACCAGCGAGAGGCCCAGCATGAGCATGCCGATGATGATGGCCGGGATGCTGCCCTGGCGGATCAGCAGGAACGCGGGCAGGGACAGGAACAGGAAGCCGAGCATGCCCGTCATCAGCAGGGGCTTGCGGCCGAAGCGGTCCGAGAGCTTGCCGAACTGGCTGATGATCAGCATCAGGAAGACCATGACGCCGAGCAGGATGAGCAGCCCGTGGGTCTCGCTGTAGCCGAGCTCGTCGGAGAGGTACGTCGGCATGTACGACAGCAGCATGTAGTCCGCGATGTTGTACGCGCCGACCAGCGCGATGCAGAGGATCAGCGTCGGCCAGTACTGCCGGAAGATCTTGGCGAGGTCGCCCTTGGCCGTGGACTCGACGTGGTCGGCGGCCTCGGTGGCGTGGGCGGTGCCGCCCTCCAGCTTCTGGAAGGCCGGGGTCTCGTCCAGGCGCAGTCGCAGATAGAGGCCGACGAGGCCCAGCGGGCCGGCGACCAGGAACGGGATGCGCCAGCCCCAGGACTCCATCTGGCCGGTGTCCAGGACGGCGTAGAGCAGCGTGACCAGCCCGGCCGCGCCGACGTATCCGGCCAGGGTGCCGAATTCGAGGAAGCTGCCGAAGAACCCGCGGCGCTTGTCGGGGGCGTACTCGGCGATGAAGGTGGACGCGCCGCCGTACTCGCCGCCCGTGGAGAAGCCCTGGAGCATCCGGAAGAAGATCAGCAGGACCGCGGCCCAGACGCCGATGGTGTCGTGGGACGGGATGAGGCCGATCGCGAAGGTGCCGATCGCCATCAGGATCATCGTGAGGGCGAGGACCTTCTTGCGGCCGATCTTGTCGCCCATGGGGCCGAAGAACATGCCGCCCAGAGGCCGCACGAGGAAGGCCACGGCGAAGGTCGCGAACGACGAAAGGAGCTGGGTGGTGTCGTTCCCCGACGGGAAGAACACATGCCCGATGGTGACGGCGAGGTAGGAGTAGATACCGAAGTCGAACCACTCCATGGCGTTACCGAGCGAGGCCGCCTTCACCGCGCGCTTGACCGCCTGGTCGTCGGTGACCGTGATGTCGGTCCGGCGCAGCCTGGGGTTCTGGCGCTTTCTGATCGCGCGGAAGAGCGCGGGGTGGCGTTTGACCGCTTCAGGGTCGGCCGCCTGGTGGGGGTCGGAGGCCGCCATGGCCGGGTCCTTTCGTCGAACGGTGTTCCAGGAAAGGCTTCTGCGCGGTCATGGCGATTGCAAACCGAATCGAGGGGCCGATGCGATCTCGCTCACAGCATGTTTCGGCCAGGACCCCCACGAACCGGCCTCAGATCCCGAGGTCCTTGATGATCTTGGCGACATGGCCGGTCGCCTTGACGTTGTAGAGCGCGCGCTCCACCTTGCCCTCTTCGTCGACCACGATCGTGGAGCGGATGACGCCCGTCACCACTTTGCCGTAGAGCTTCTTCTCGCCGTAGGCGCCGTACGCCTCCAGGGTCTCCTTGGAGGGGTCGCCGACCAGCGTGACCTTGAGGTTCTCCTTCTCGCGGAACTTCGCGAGCTTCTCCGGCTTGTCGGGCGACACGCCGATGACGTCGTAGCCGGCGGTCGCGAGGACGTCGAGGTTGTCGGTGAAGTCGCACGCCTGCTTGGTGCAACCGGGGGTAAGAGCGGCGGGGTAGAAGTAGACGATGACCTTGCGGCCCTTGTGGTCCGCGAGCGAGATCTCATTGCCGTCCGCGTCCGGAAGGGTGAAGGCGGGGGCGGTGTCGCCGGTCTGCAGTCGCTCGCTCATGTCTCTCCTCGAGTGGCGCACGGGGTGTGTGGGACCGAGCGTAATAGGGGGTGCCGCCGGGTGGAGGAGCGGCCGAGCTGACAGACTGTCGATGAAGGTTTACCCGACGACGACCACGGAGGCGGCGCAGTGTCGGATACCAGGACCCCTGCGCAGATCGAGGCGGACATCATCAGCAGGCGCGCACAGCTCGCCGTGGTGCTGGACGAGATCGGGGTGCGGGTGCACCCGAAGACGATGATCGGTGACGCGAAGGCCAAGGTCGCGTCGACGGTGGACCGGACGGCCGGGCGTGCGTTCGTCGCGGTGAACCGGTCGGTGTCGGACGTGAAGGCGCAGTTCGTGACCGAGGAGGGTTCGCCCCGGCTGGAGCGGGTCATTCCGGCGGCGCTGCTGGTGGCCGGTGCGGTGGCTCTGCTGACGCTCTCCTCGCGGCCCTCGTCCTCGCGGTCCTCGCGGCGCAAGAGGCGCTGAGCGCGCTCGTCCCGTACGGGCCCTGGGGCATCCGGGGCACCGCGGGGCAGGTAGGTTTCGGGGCGTGAGCGACAACGGCATGAGCAACACCGACGACAAGCTGCCGATCCGGATGCTGCACGACCGTGTGCTGGTCCGGTCCGATTCGCCCGAGGGCGAGCGGCGGTCGGGCGGCGGCATCCTGATTCCGGCGACGGCGGCGGTCGGCCGCCGTCTGGCATGGGCCGTGGTGGTCGCCGTCGGCCAGAACGTGCGGACCGTGGAGCCGGGAGACCGGGTGCTCTACGACCCCGAGGACCGGGCCGAGGTCGAGGTGCGGGGCGTGGCGTACGTGCTGATGCGCGAGCGGGACCTGCACGCGGTGGCGGCTGACCGCTTCGAGGGCTCGGTGGATTCGACCGGGCTGTATCTGTAGGCGGACCCGCGCGGGTGTGGCCGGAGGGCCTGGTGACCGCGGTCACCAGGCCCTCCGGCTTTTGTTGCTACGGTGGAGACACCCCCGACGAGACGCGCCGTACCGGGTTTCCGCAAAGACGACGCACCCGTTCTGTTCGCGTGTTTCGTCGTGGAGGTGCCGTCGTGGCGTGGGTTCTGCTGATCGTCGCCGGTCTGCTGGAAGTGGGCTGGTCGATCGGGATGAAGTACACCGAGGGGTTCACCCGGCTGTGGCCGAGCGTGTTCACCGGCCTGGGGATCGTGGCCAGCATGATGCTGCTGTCGCAGGCTGCGAAGACGCTGCCGATCGGTACGGCGTACGGGGTGTGGGTCGGCATCGGCGCCGCCGGTGCGGCCGTGCTCGGCATGGTCGTGCTCAACGAGCCGGTGACCGCCGCCCGTATCTTCTTCGTCTGTCTGCTGCTGGTGGCGGTGGTGGGGCTGAAGGCGACCTCCGGCCACTGAGGGTGTCAGGGGCGGACGGCGTGGAGCGCCGCGTCGTCCCTGGTCCGGTCGCTCGCGGGGACGCGTTCCTCGCCGGTCCCCGCGGGCTCCCCGCCCGCGGGGACCGCGTCCGTCTCCCGGCCGGAGGCGGCCCGTGAGGGTGCCCCGGCCGGGGTGGCCGCGCCGGGCGCCCGCCGCTCATGGGCGACCCCGGAAGGGCCGTCCGGTGTGCGTGAGCCGGTGCCGTTCTCCTCACGGGACTCCTCGCCGGACTCCTCGCGCGAGTCCTCCCGGGAGTCACGGGATTCTCCCGGTCCGGGCGGGTCGTCGCTCTCCCCGGAGTCCCGGGTGTCGCCTCCCTCCGCCTCTTCCGTGTCCTCCTCTTCTTCTCCCTCGCTCTCGTCCGGTTCGGGCTCCACGGGGCCTTCCTCGGCCTCCAGCTCGAAGCCCCGCACCTCGCTGCCCTCCAGGGCGGCCTTGGTGTAGGCGGCCCAGGTCTGGGCGGGTGCGCCGCCGCCGTTCATACGGGCGAGGCCGAGGGCTCCGTACAGCGGCTTCTGGACCCCGGTCTCGGGGTCCTGGCCCATGACGGCGATGACGGTGGCCAGGTCGGGGGTGTAGCCGGCGAACCAGGCCGCCCTGTCCTCCTCGGCGGTGCCCGTCTTGCCGGCGGCGGGGCGGCCCGCGGCCAGGGCGGCGGTGCCGGTGCCGCCGTCGACCACGCTGCGCAGGACGGAGGTGGTGGTGTCGGCGGCTTCGCGGCTGATGGCCCGCCGGGTCGTCCTGGCGGGGAGGTCCAGCTCGGTGCCGTCCTTGGTGATCTTGACGACGAGCGTGTGGGGGCGCTGTCTGCCGTGGTCGGCGAGGGTGGCGTAGGCGGAGGCCATGTCGACGGCGCTGGCGGTGGCGGGGCCGAGCGCGATGGAGGGGGAGGCCGTGAGGTCGGGGGTGTCCTGGGGGATGCCGAGGGCGATCGCGGTGTCCTTGACCTCCTGGGGCCCGACGTCCTGGGCCATCTGGGCGTAGACGGCGTTGACGGACTTGTCGGTGGCCTCGCGGACGGTGATGGAGCCGTAGTCCACGTCGTCCTCGTTGGCGGGGGCGTAGCCGGTGGAGCCGGTGGCGCTCTGGACGGTGCGTTTGTTGTCGCCGTCGTAGCGGGTGTTGGGGGTGATGGCGCGCTCCTTCTGGGTGGTGGACCCGTTGGCGAGCGCGGCGGCGAGGACGAAGGGCTTGAAGGTTGACCCGACCTGGTAGTCCCGGCGGGTCGCGTTGTTGACGAACTGCCTGGTGTAGTCGATTCCGCCGTAGAGGGCGACGACGTGGCCGTTGGCGGGGTCGATGGAGGCGCCTCCCGCGCGGACGTTGCGGTCGGCTTCGCGTTCCTCGCTGGTCTTGGACAGGACGTTGTCCTGGACGGCTTCGACGAGGGCGTCCTGCTTCTTCTTCTGGAGTGTGGTGGTGATGCGGTAGCCGCCGGTGGCGAGGGTGGACTCGTCGATGATCTTGTTCTTGGTGAGGTAGTCCTCGACGGCGTGGACGATGTAGCCGCGCTGGCCGGAGAGTGCGGTGGCGGGCTTGGCCTTGTCGGGGACGGGGAAGGCCATCGCGTCGCGGTCGGCGGCGCTGAGCCAGTCGTGCTCGACCATGCCGTCGAGTACGTAGTCCCAGCGGGCGAGGACGGCCTTCCTGTTCTCGGGGTGGGTGACGACGTCGTACGAGCTGGGGGCGTTGAGCAGGGAGGCGAGGTAGGCGCCTTCGCCGGTGCCGAGGTCCTCGACGTCCTTGCCGTAGTAGGCGTGGGAGGCGGCCTGGATGCCGTAGGCGTTGCGGCCGAAGTAGCTCGTGTTGAGGTAGCCCTCCAGGATCTCGTCCTTGCTCTTCTCGCGGTCGAGCTTGATGGAGATGAAGAACTCCTTGGCCTTGCGGATGACGGTCTGTTCCTGGCCGAGGTAGTAGTTCTTGACGTACTGCTGGGTGATGGTGGAGCCGCCCTGCCTGCCCTTGCCGGTGACGGTGTTCCAGCCCGCGCGGAGGGTGGCCTTGATGTCGATGGCGTCCTCGGAGTAGAAGTCCCGGTCCTCGGCGGCGAGTACGGCGTGCTGGATGTTCTTCGGGATGCGGTCCAGCGGGATCTTCTCGCGGTTGATCTCGCCGTCCCGGGCGATGACGGTCTTCCCGTCCGCGTACACGTAGACGTTGGCCTCCGCGGTCGCGGCGGCGTTCGCCGCGGGGATGTCGATGAGCTGGTAGCCGGCGATGAATCCGCCGACGAGGAGGAGGGCGAACAGCAGGACGCCGCCGAGGACCATCCGCCAGGTGGGGACGGCCCGGCGCCAGCCGGTGCGCTTGGGCCGCTTGGGGCGTTTTGTGCGCCCCTTGGTGGCTTCTGCGCCGTTCGGGTGAGGGGTGTCGGCGGCGGAGGACGCGGCCGAGGGGTCTCGGGGGGCCCAGCCCCCGGAGCCCCGCTGACCAGGGTCTCCGTCGTGCTGCGGTGGCTCGTCGCTCATGACTGTGGAGGCTCCTCGACTGCGGATGATTTTCCTATAGTGCACTTTTCGGGCGGATAACCCTCGGAACACTCCACGGAAATGGGGTCGCGGCGGACGGTCGCAGGGGACTAACGTCGTGCGCTTTGGCGGAAAGGGGGGCGAGGTGCGGCTCTACGCCGTGGTGGCGGCCGGTGGGTTCCGGCGGCATGCCACCTATCGGGTGGCGACGCTCGCGGGGGTGTTCACCAACACCGTCTTCGGTTTCATCCTGGCGTACACCTACATCGCCCTGTGGGACGAGCGTCCGCACCTCGGCGGGTACGACATGCCGCAGGCGCTGACCTATGTGTGGCTGGGTCAGGCCCTGCTGATGACCTGCGCGATGATGGGCGGCGGCTTCGAGGACGAGCTGATGGAGCGCATCCGTACGGGTGACATCGCGGTCGATCTGTACCGGCCCGCCGATCTGCAGCTGTGGTGGCTGGCGGGCGACCTGGGCCGGGCGGCGTTCCATCTGCTGGGGCGCGGGATCGTGCCGATGGTCCTGGGGGCCCTGGCCTTCGATCTGGCGCTGCCCGTCTCGCCCTGGACCTGGCTGGCCTTCCTGGTGTCCGTGGCGCTCGGGGTGGTGGTGAGCTTCGCGGTGCGCTTCCTGGTGGCGCTGTCCGCGTTCTGGCTCCTGGACGGCGCGGGGGCCATGCAGATCGCCTGGCTGGCCGGGCTGTTCTTCTCCGGGATGGTGCTGCCGCTGAATCTGTTCCCCGGGGCGCTGGGGGAGGTGGCGCGGGCGCTGCCCTGGTCGTCGCTGCTCCAGGTGCCCGCCGATGTGTTCCTCGGTACGCACGAGGGCCGGGATCTGCTGGGGGCGTACGCCTTCCAGGCCGGCTGGGCCGTGGTGCTGCTGCTGGCGGGCCGGCTGCTGCAGTCGGTGGCGACCAGGAGGGCGGTGGTCCAGGGTGGCTGACGTCCGGGTCGGGCCGATCGTGGCGCGGGAGCCGGAGACGGCGTTCGCCGAGCGGTCGCGGCTGGTCGAGGGGGTGCGGGCCTACGGGCTGATCGTGGCGATGTGGCTGCGCTCGACGATGGCGTACCGCGCGTCGTTCGTGATGACGGCCCTCGGGAACTTCGTGGCGACGGGCCTCGACTTCGTCGCGATCCTGCTGATGTTCACGCACATCGACGTGCTGGGCGGCTTCACGCTGCCGGAGGTCGCTCTGCTGTACGGGACGTCGGCGACGGCGTTCGGTCTCTCCGACCTGCTGCTGGGGTCGATGGACCGGCTGGGGCAGCGGGTGCGGGACGGGACGCTGGACACGCTGCTGGTGCGGCCGGTACCGGTGCTGGCGCAGGTGGCGGCGGACCGGTTCGCGCTGCGCAGGCTGGGGCGGATCACCCAGGGGCTGCTGGTGCTGGGCTACGCGCTGGGGACGCTGGACATCGCGTGGGCCCCGCTGAAGGTGGCGATGCTGCCGATGATGGTGCTGAGCGGGGCGGCCGTCTTCGGGGCGGTGTTCGTGGCGGGTGGGGCGTTCCAGTTCTGGGCCCAGGACGCGTCGCAGGTGCAGAACGCGTTCACGTACGGGGGAACGACGCTGTTGCAGTACC
The DNA here is from genome assembly GCF_053593715.1 of Streptomyces sp. NPDC002125. Taxonomy (NCBI): domain Bacteria; kingdom Bacillati; phylum Actinomycetota; class Actinomycetes; order Kitasatosporales; family Streptomycetaceae; genus Streptomyces; species Streptomyces sp. NPDC002125. The sequence goes on from NZ_JBSFDD010000002.1 coordinate 157,544, forward strand.
CGCCGTCGGTCTTCGCGAAGGACCTGGTGCGCGGGGTGACGTTCGTCGTGCCGCTGGCCTTCGCGAGCTGGCTGCCCGCGCTGTACGTGCTGGGCCGGGACTATCCGCTGGATCTGCCGCGGTGGGTGGCGTTCCTGCCGCCGCTGGTGGCGTTGGGGTGCTGGGTTCTGGCGGGACTGGCGTGGCGGGTGGGGCTTCGGTCCTACCGCAGTACGGGAAGTTGAGGAGTGCGCGTGGACGAGATGGACTTCATCGAGCTCGACGGCGTCGAGAAGGTCTTCGACGTACGCCGCAGGACCGGTTTCCTGCGCCGTGAACGGCGTGAGGTGCGGGCGGTGGACGGGATCAGCTTCCGGGTGCCGCGCGGCGAGATGGTCGGTTACATCGGCCCGAACGGGGCGGGCAAGTCGACGACGATCAAGATGCTGACGGGCATCCTCACGCCGAGCGGCGGCCGGCTGCGGGTCGCGGGGATCGACCCCAATCGGGAGCGCACGAAGCTGGCTCACCGCATCGGTGTGGTGTTCGGGCAGCGCACGACGCTCTGGTGGGACCTGCCGCTGCGCGACTCGTACCGGCTGATGCACCGGATGTACCGCATCCCCGACAGCCGCTTCCGGGAGAACCTGGACCGGTGTGTCGAACTCCTCGATCTGGGAGCCCTGTTGGAGGTTCCCGTGCGCCAGCTGTCACTGGGGCAGCGGATGCGCGGCGACATCGCGGCGGCGCTGCTGCACGATCCGGAGGTGCTGTACCTGGACGAGCCGACGATCGGGCTCGACGTCGTCTCCAAGGCCAAGGTGCGGGGCTTCCTGCGGGACTTGAACGCGGAGCGGTCCACGACGGTGCTGCTGACCACGCACGACCTGACCGACATCGAACAGCTGTGCAAGCGGGTGATGGTGATCGACCACGGCCGTCTGGTGTACGACGGGGCGCTCGCCGGGCTGCACGAGGTGGGGGAGAGCGAGCGCACGCTCGTCGTGGACCTGGAGCGGGAGCTGCCCCCGATCGAGCTCGCGTCGGAGCCGTCGGTGCGCGTCGTGAAGGTGGAAGGGCCCCGGCAGTGGCTGGCGTTCCCGGCGGCCGGGTCGGCCGCGCCGCTGGTGGCGCGCATCGCGGCGGAGTATCCACTGGTCGATCTGTCGGTGCGCGAGCCGGACATCGAGTCCGTGATCGCGAAGATGTACGTGTCGGAACCATCGCTCTAGGCCCGTCCCGCGATCGCTCTATAGGGTGCCCGGTATGACAAGTGAAAACCCGGACATGCGAGCCTCCGACGCGGAGCGGGAGCGGGTCGCCGAGACCCTGCGGGAGGCCGTGGCCGAGGGCCGGCTGGAGATGGACGAGTTCGAGCAGCGGCTCGACGCGACGTACAAGGCGCGTACGCACGGGGAGTTGGAGCCGCTCGTACGTGATCTTCCGGTGCCGGGCACGCTTGCCGGGCCGGTGACCGGGGCGGTGTCCGAGCGCCGCGGCTCGTCGGCCGACTGGCCCTCGCGGATCGGCGGCACCGCCACCTCGTCGGGAGGGTTCGCCTTCTGGGGCGGGTTCAGCCGCAAGGGCCACTGGACGGTGGGCCGGACGTTCACCTCGTTCGCGATGTGGGGAGGCGGCGAGATCGATCTGCGCGAGGCCCGGTTCGCCGAGCGGGACGTCGTGATCCGCTGCTTCACGATCATGGGCGGTATCCAGGTGACCGTGCCGCCGGACCTCGATGTCGACGTGCGAGGTCTCGGCATCATGGGCGGCTTCGGGGAGCACTCCAAGCTCGACGAGGAGACGGAACCGGCGCCCGGCTCGCCCCGGGTGCGGGTGACGGGATTCGCGCTCATGGGCGGCGTCGGTGTGGAGCGCAAGCGGAGCAGGGCGCAGAAGCGCCTCCTCAAGGAGCAGCAGGAACAGCTGCGGGGGCCGGACACGGGGGACGGGCGCAAGGAGCTCGGCTGAGCCGGGCGGGGAGCCCGGCCGGCTCAGCCGGTCAGAACGCGTCCGACTTCGGCGTCCCGTCCACGGTGTCGAGGTCGATGGCCTGGCCCAGGGCGCGGTAGCCGGCGTCGTTGAAGTGCAGCCGGTCGCCCGAGTCGTACTCGGGAAGGACCCGGTTGGGCGCGTAGGGGTCGCGCACGGCGCGGTCGAAGTCGGCGAAGGCGTCGAAGACCCGGCCGGAGCGGATCTCCTCGTTGACCGCCAGACGCACGGCGTTGCGCTCCGGCGTCCAGGTGGGGTAGCCCTGGAACGGCGTCAGGGTCGCCCCGACGACCCGCAGTCCCCGGGCGTGCGCGCGCTCGGTGAGGGCGCGGAGTCCGGCCGTGACGCGCCGGGCGTCGGTCTCCTGGGGGACCTGCTGCACATCGTTGATGCCGAGGGCGATGATCACGGTCCTCGCCCCGGCGACGGAGAGCACGTCGCGGTCGAAGCGGCCGGCCGCGCTCTGTCCGCCCACGTGCCGCACACCGCCCACGGTCAGCGGGCTGTCGCGCAGGAGGCGGTTGCCCGCGATGCCCTGGTTGGCGACCCCGTAGCGGTGCCGCAGCCGGTCGGCGAGGACGTCCGTCCAGCGGGAGTTGGCGTCGGTGGTGGAGCCGCTTCCCGCGGTGAGGGAGTCGCCTATCGCGACGATCGCACCGGGTGCCCCCTCGTTGCGGACGTCGACGGCGGTCAGATAGCGCCAGCGGGTGGTGCTCCATGTGCCGTGGGCGTCGGCCAGGTAGGACGTCTGGTGGGTGTTGGGGTGCTGGGTGACCGGCCCGGCGGCGTACGGCGTGCGCAGGGTGACCTCAAGGTCGGCGTCGGGGGCGACGGGGACGACGACGGGGTCGCTGACGACCTGCCGGCCCGCGGCGATCGTGACGGCGGCCAGGCCCTGGAAGGTCACCGGCCGGGTGTTGACGGCTGCCTGGTCGACGACGAGCGGGGTGGAGCCGAAGAGGTTGGACAGGGTGATGCGGGCGGCGTCACCGCCGACGCTGGTGTGCACGATGTTGCGGACGGTGCGGCCGGGGTAGCCCTGGGCGGCGTTCGGCTCGGCGCTGACGGGGGCTCCGGTCCAGGTGACGACCCAGGTGCCGGTGGAGTTGGCCGGTGCGGCCGGGTTGCGCGCCGCCGCGTGGGCCCCGGTTCCGGCGAGCGGCGTCTCCCGCTTGCCCGCGATCAGCGTCGTACCGAAAGCGACGGCGGCGGCGAGCGCGGCGGTGCCTGCCACGAGGGCGATGAGCAGGGCATACCCCTGGCGCCTGGGCATCTGCGGTGATTCTCCTTGCGATGTTCGACCCGGTATCCGGGTTGCTCTCATGATGCGACAGGCCCTGGGGAACTCGACGTGCGGCCCAGGAGTAGGTGAGGTAGGGACAATGCGTACGGCACGGCGTGGCGCGTACGCGGACGGGTGGAGCGGATGGAACAGGACGCGGGACAGGGAACGGCCGGGATGGCCGGGGCTCCGGACGGGGGGCGGCCGAGGCCGCCGTCCGGCGGGTTCGCGTACACCGCCGCCGATGAGGAGAAGCGGCGCGGGGTGCGCCGCATGAAGACCACCGCCACAGGGCTGCTCCTGCTCGTCGCGCTCGTGTACGTCCTCGCCACCTGGGCGGAGAACGCGGGTGTGGGCGGCTGGCCGGGCTTCGTCGCTGCGGCTGCCGAGGCTGGAATGGTGGGTGCGCTGGCGGACTGGTTCGCCGTCACGGCGCTCTTCCGGCGTCCGCTCGGCCTGCCCATCCCGCACACCGCCATCATTCCCACCAAGAAGGACCAGTTGGGGGAGTCACTCGGTTCCTTCGTGGGCGAGAATTTTCTCTCCGGGGACGTCGTTCGTGACCGGATTCACGCCCTGGGCGTCGGTGCGAGGCTCGGGAACTGGCTGGCGGAGCCCGCGCACGCGGACCGGGTGACCGCCGAGCTGGCCACCGCGCTGCGCGGCGCGCTGACCGTGCTGCGGGACTCCGACGTGCAGGCCGTCGTGGGAGAGGCGATCACCCGGAGGGCGGACACGGTGGAAGTCGGCCCGGGGATGGGCAAGATGCTGGAGAAGATCGTCGCGGACGGCGGCCACCGCAGGGTCGTCGACCTCGTCTGCGTACGCGCGCACGACTGGCTGGTCCTGCACGGCGACTCCGTCATGGACGCGGTGCAGGGCGGGGCGCCGGGGTGGACGCCCCGGTTCGTGGACAAGCGCGTGGGGGAGCGGGTCTACAAGGAGCTGCTGCGCTTCGTCACGGAGATGCGCGACATGCCGGGGCATCCGGCGCGCGGCTCCATCGACACGTTCCTGACGGACTTCGCCGCCGACCTCCAGACGGACTCGGACACCCGGGCCAGGGTGGAGCGGCTGAAGTCGGAGATCCTGGGGCGCCGCGAGGTCCAGGACGTCATCGCGTCCGCCTGGTCCTCCGTACGCGCGATGATCATGGCGGCGGCCGAGGACGAGCGCAGCGAGCTGCGGCTGAGGGCCAGGGCCTCGCTGATCTCGCTGGGCGCGCGGCTGGCCTCGGACGAGCGGCTCCAGGCCAAGCTGGAGGGCTGGCTGGAGGACGCCGCGGCGTATGTCGTCACGACGTACCGCGCGGAGATCACCTCGCTGATCAGCGACACGGTCGCGGGGTGGGACGCCGACCAGACGTCGAGGAAGATCGAGGCGCACATCGGGCGCGACCTGCAGTTCATCCGGATCAACGGCACGGTGGTGGGCGCGCTGGCCGGGCTGGCGATCTACTCGGTGTCGCAGGCGTTCGGGGGCTGACGGCTGACGGCTGACGGCTGACGGTCGACGGCCGGGGCCCCGGAGCCGACCGGAGGCGCGCCCGTCCTGTCGTGGCGGGCACGCCCCCGGGTCACGCGGGGAGTTGCTCCTCAGTACGCACCCCGCGGCGCCCGTGTTCAATCCCCGGGCACGGAATTTCTCAGGCGGCGCGCCGGGTGACGGCCCACGAGGCGGCGGCGACACCACCCGCGACGGCGAACACCGAGGGCCAGGCGCCGACCTTCTTGGCGAGCGGGTGCGAGCCGGCGAACGCGGCGACATACGCGAGGGTGAGCCCGGTGGCGGCCTTGGCCCCGGCCTGCCGGTTCCACTCGTACGCCGCCACCGACCCGGCCGCCGCCAGGGCGACGCCGCCCAGCGGACGCTTGCGCGTCCAGCGGGCGATCGCGTACCCGCCGACGAGTCCGCTCGCCGCCACCGCCGCTGCCGGAACCTTCGCCATTGCCGCCACCTTCGCTCTTCCGCTCATCCCTGGTCCGAGGATTCGAGGATAGGCCGCGGGCGGGGCGGGCCGGAGCCCGGCCCGCCCGGTGGCCGGTCAGTCGGTGCCGAACTCCATGGCGGCGCGGTCCAGCAGCTCGTCGTCGCCGGAGACCTCGCCACGGGAGGCGATGGCCTGGGCGCCGCCCTCGGGCATGGTGCCGATCAGGCCGGTCGCCGCCGCCTGGGCGGCGCCGATCAGGGAGGCCTGGGGCGTGCCGACGAGGCCGAGGCTCGCGAACTGCTCCAGCCGGGCGCGCGAGTCGGCGATGTCGAGGTTGCGCATGGTGAGCTGGCCGATCCGGTCGACCGGGCCGAACGCCGAGTCCTCGGTGCGCTCCATGGAGAGCTTGTCCGGGTGGTAGCTGAACGCCGGGCCGGTGGTGTCGAGGATCGAGTAGTCCTCACCGCGCCGCAGCCGCAGCGTGACCTCGCCGGTGACGGCCGAGCCGACCCAGCGCTGGAGCGACTCGCGGACCATCAGGGCCTGCGGGTCCAGCCAGCGGCCCTCGTACATCAGACGGCCGAGGCGCCGGCCCTCGTTGTGGTAGTGCGCGAGGGTGTCCTCGTTGTGGATGGCGTTGACGAGGCGCTCGTAGGCGGCGTGCAGGAGCGCCATGCCCGGCGCCTCGTAGATGCCGCGGCTCTTCGCCTCGATGATCCGGTTCTCGATCTGGTCGGACATGCCCAGGCCGTGGCGTCCGCCGATCGCGTTCGCCTCCATGACCAGGTCGACCGGGGTGGCGAACGACTTGCCGTTGATCGTCACCGGGCGGCCCTGCTCGAAGCCGATCGTGACGTCCTCGACGTCGATCTCGACCGAGGGGTCCCAGAAGCGGACGCCCATGATCGGGTCGACGGTCTCCACGCCGGTGTCCAGGTGCTCCAGCGTCTTGGCCTCGTGGGTGGCGCCCCAGATGTTGGCGTCGGTGGAGTAGGCCTTCTCGGTGCTGTCGCGGTAGGGCAGCCCGTGGGCGACCAGCCACTCCGACATCTCCTTGCGGCCGCCCAGCTCGGTGACGAAGTCGGCGTCGAGCCAGGGCTTGTAGATGCGCAGGTGCGGGTTGGCGAGGAGGCCGTAGCGGTAGAACCGCTCGATGTCGTTGCCCTTGAACGTCGATCCGTCGCCCCAGATCTGTACGTTGTCCTCGAGCATCGCCCGGACCAGCAGGGTGCCGGTCACGGCGCGGCCGAGCGGCGTCGTGTTGAAGTAGGCACGGCCGCCGGAGCGGATGTGGAACGCGCCGCACGCGAGCGCGGCCAGGCCCTCCTCGACCAGTGCCGCACGGCAGTCGACCAGGCGCGCGATCTCGGCGCCGTAGGCCTTCGCGCGGCCGGGCACCGAGGCGATATCGGGCTCGTCGTACTGGCCGATGTCGGCGGTGTAGGTGCACGGGACGGCACCCTTGTCGCGCATCCACGCGACCGCGACCGAGGTGTCGAGGCCGCCCGAGAAAGCGATGCCGACGCGCTCGCCGGTGGGCAGGGAGGTGAGAACCTTAGACATAGGAAGAGTATGCACTCACTCGCATGTATATGCAAATGCTGCGGTGGGCGCCGGTGGGGCCGGCCCGGGGGCGGGGTGCCGCCGGGGTGCACAAGCGTTTACCCCCGGGCCCGCGCTGGTGATGCGCGCCGTCCCGGTCGCCGAGACGGGCGCGGCCAACGGGCTGAACACCCTGATGCGTTCGATCGGCCAGGCGTTCTGCGGCGCCGCCGTGGCCGCCGTACTCGCCAACATGACGTTCCTGGCGGCCGGCCGCCCGGCCCCGACCCTCGGGGCCTGCCGGCTGGTCTTCCTGATCGCAGGGGGCGCCGCGCCGCTGGCCCTCGCGGTGACACTGTGCCTTCCCGGCCACCGCGCGGATGCGGGTACGGTCGGAGGGAAACGCAGGCGCAGCGGCCGTGCACGGGCGATGCCGATCCAGGGGGGCGCATGACCGCCCGAGTCGCCGCAGCGACGCCGGAAACGGCTGCCACCGGCTACGCCCCCGCGCTCCAGCGCTTGGTCGAGGGCTGAACGCCCGGCAGGGGTAAGGTCTGGTCCAACTGACGAGGGGGGCCTCATGTTTTGCAGGGCCATCCGGAGGACTACCGCTGACCCGGGGCCGGGTCGCCCCCGCAGGGCTACCTGTGACCCGGGGCCGGATCACACCCGCAGGACGTCGATCCCCAGATCGGTGAACTCCCCGACGACGTCCTCGGGCGCGTCCTGGTCCGTGACCAGGACGGACACCGCCCCGGTCTCGCAGACCTGGGCGAAGGCCCGGCGGCCGAGCTTGGAGGAGTCGGCGACGACGATCACCGTGCCCGCGCACTCGGCGAGGGCACGGTTGGCCCCGGCCTCGGACTCGTCGTGCGTGGCCGCTCCGAAGCGCGGGTGCACGGCGTCCACGCCGAGGATCGTGTAGTCGAGGGCGAGGGTGCGCAGCACGGAGTCGACCAGAGGGCCGACGAGTTCGTACGAATTCGGCCTGGCCACCCCGCCGGTGACGACGATCTTCACCTGGGGTCGCACGGCCAGCTCGTTGGCGATGTTGATCGCGTTGGTCACCACCGTCAGCGCCGTGCCCCCGCCCGAGGGCTCGGGGCGCAGAGCCAGTTCCCTGGCCACCTCGGAGGTCGTCGTACCGCCGTTGAGGCCGACCGTGGAGCCCGTCGGGACCAGCTCGGCCGCGGCTTTGGCGATGCGCTGCTTCTCGTCCGCCCTGCGGGCCGCCTTGTAGCGCAACGGCAGGTCGTAGGCGACGGCGCTCACCACGGCGCCGCCCCGGGTGCGGGTCAGGAGATTCTGCCGGGCGAGCTCGTCCAGGTCGCGTCGGACCGTGGCGGCGGAACAGCCGAGCTGCTCGGCCGCGTCGAGTACGTCGAGATGCCCCTGGTCGCTGAGGATCTCCAGCAGCCGGGTCCATCGGGTGTGTGCCGCCACCTGGTCCTCCTTGTCCGGAGCGAAACCCTATCTCCCGGGCCGGGCGAGGACGCCCAGCAGGCGTGTCACCTCGGCGGCGACCGCGTCGCGGGCCGGGCCGAGGTACTTCCGCGGATCGGCGGCCTCGGCATGGGCGTCCAGATAGGTGCGGACCGCCCCGGTGAACAGCTTGTTGAGGTGCGTGGAGATGTTGACCTTGGTCATGCCGGCGCCGATCGCCGCCGCGAGGCCCGCGTCCCCGACCCCCGACGAGCCGTGCAGCACGAGCGGCACGCCCACCGCGTCGCGCAGCCGGGAGATCAGCGCGAAGTCGAGCACGGCGTCGCGGGTCAGCATCGCGTGCGAGCTCCCGACCGCCACCGCGAGCGCGTCCACCCCCGTCGCCTCGACGAACGCCCGCGCCTCGGCCGGATCGGTGCGCACGCCCGGGGCGTGCGCACCGTCCTTGCCCCCGATCTCCCCGAGTTCGGCCTCCACCCAGACCCCGTGGCCGTGGCAGAAGGCGGTGATCTCACGCGTCGCGTCGACGTTCTCGTCGTACGGGAGCTTCGACGCGTCGAACATGACGGAGGTGAAGCCGAGCCGGACGGCCTCGCGGACCAGCTCCGTCGACTCGGCGTGATCGAGGTGCACGGCCACCGGAACACCCGCCGCCCGCGCTACGGCCAGCGAGGCGAGCCCGATCGGTTCGAGGGAGCCGTGGTAGCGGGCGGTGTTCTCGCTGACCTGGAGGATCACCGGCAGCCGGGCGGCCTCCGCCCCTGACGCGATGGCCTGGGCGTGCTCGATCTGCACGACGTTGAAGGCCCCGACGCCCGTCGCGTCCCTGCGTGCGCCGTGCGTGATGTCACCGGTGGATATGAGCGGCATGGGCGTCCTTCGCGGATCGGGCTGCGTGAACCGTGGGCGAATGGTGCTCGAAGTTGCTTATTTATAGCGCGTTTGAAGCACATTAGAAAAGGCCAGCCGCCCCCGGCGAGGGCCGGGGGCGGCTGTGAGGTGGGGTGGGAGGGGAAGTTGCTACTCGCAGGCGACTCCGTCGCCGTCCCGGTCGAGGTGGGATCCGTATCCAGGGTCCCCGCGGTGGATGGGGGCGGCCCCTGCGGCGCGTACGGCGGTGCAGTTGGCGTAGTAGGTGCCGCTTCCGCCAACGGAGCCCCCGCTCGAACTGCCGCCGGAGGTTCCTCCGCTCGATCCCGACGATCCGTACGGCTCGCATCCGACTCCGTCGCCGTCCCGGTCCAGATGGGCGGCGTAACCCGGTTCGCCGCGCCTGACGGGGGCCGCCCCCGCGGCGCGCGGCGTCGCAGTTCTCGTAGTGCACGGAGGGCTTCGCCGGCTTCGCCTTCGGTGTCCGGGCGGTTGTCGGGGTCGGCGTCGGGGTGACCCCGGCCAACGTCCTCGACGCCTGCCGCCTGGAGGTGGCACCCGAGCAGGAACGGTTCGTTTCCCCGGTCGCCGAGATGAGCGAGGACCAGGTCGTCGGCGAGCTGGAACTGGCGCGCGCCCGCCCCGGACCCCGGTGATCCACATGCGGACCGGGAGCCGGGGCGCGAGGATCGGGGTACGGGCGGTGGCCCGGGTCGCGTCTCGGCCCTCTCGGGCTGGTTCTCCCTTCCAGACGCGCCGGTCCGCCTCCCGGCCAGACGACCAGGGGGACAGCTGGAGGTACGGATGCCGCGGCCCCTGTGGACCGGAGCGATCAGCTTCGGACTGGTGACGATCCCGATCAAGGTCGTGTCGGCCACCGAGAACCACTCGATCTCCTTCCACCAGTACCACCGCGAGGACATGGGCCGTATCCGCACCCGCAAGGTGTGCGAGATCGACGGCAAGGTGCTCTCCCAGGACGAGATCGGCAAGGGGTACGAGGTCGCCAAGGACCGGACCGTGCCCGTCACCGACGAGGAACTCGACCGGATGCCGCTGCCGACGGCGAAGGCCATCGAGATCGTCGCGTTCGTCGAGGCGGACAGCATCGATCCCGTCCGGATCAGCGACAGCTACTACCTCGCGGTCGACGGCCAGGTCGCGGCCAAGCCGTACACCCTGCTGCGGCAGGCGCTGGAGCGCAGCGACAAGGTCGCCGTCGCGAAGTTCGCCTGGCACAACCGCGAGCGGCTCGGCCTGCTGCGGGTGCGGGAGGAGGCCATCGTGCTGCACGCGATGCGCTGGCCGGACGAGATCCGCAGCCCCGAGTCCCTGGCCCCCCGGGAGACGGAGCTCGACGAGGGCGAGATCGAACGGGCCGTGCAGCTCACCGACAGCATGGCCCTGGACGACATCTCCGGCTTCCGCGACCACTACAGGGAGGCCCTGGAGAAGCTCCTCGCGGCCAAGTCCGAGGGCAAGGCGCTCCCGGCGGCGGCCGGGGGCGAGGAGGAGGAGCCCGGAAAGGTCATGGACCTGATGGCGGCGCTGAACGCGTCGGTTAAGGCGGCCAAGGAGACCCGGGGCGAGGACGCGACCGTCCACGAGATGACGCCCGGCAAGCCCCGCGCCCGGAAGAAGGCGGCCCCCGCGGCGAAGAAGCGGACAGCCGCCAAGAAGACGACGACGGCGGCGAAGAAGACGACGGCGAAGAAGCAGCAGCCGGCGAGGACCGCCGCGAAGAAGCGGACCGCCTCCTGATTCCGGCCCGCCCGGTCCGGGTGGGACCTGCTGACCGATGCCGTCCGGGGCCAGGCCCGGCGGAATGCCCTGTCCCAGGTCGTCCGGGCCCGGGTCCGGGCGGGACGTCCTAACCGATGTCGTCCGGGGCCAGGTCCGGCCGCAGCCGGTGCCAGGAGGGCTGGCGCAGCCGCCCCGCCCTCGTCCGGGTCGAGTAGCGCACCTCGCCGACGAGCCGTGGCAGCACCCACCGCGCCCCGGCGACCGGCGGTGTCTCGTCGAAGGGGCAGGTGTCGACGGCCGCGACCCGCAGCAGCTCGGCGAGCCTGTTCCGCTCGGCGTCGCTCCACCCCGTGCCGACGCTGCCCGCGTACCGCAGACCGCCCGGGTGCCGTTCCCCGACCAGCAGGGCACCGGGCAGGCCGCCCAGCCTGCCGCGGCCGGGCACCCAGCCGCCGACGACGACGTCCACCGTGCGGGCATGGCGGATCTTGATCCACGTACGGGCGCGGACCCCCGGCTCGTACACCGAGCTCAGCCGCTTGGCGACCACGCCCTCCAGACCGGCTTCCCGCGTCATGGCCAGGGCCTCCTCGCCGTGCCCGACGACCACCGCCGGCGTCGACCAGCGCGGTCCGTGCAGCCCGAGCCCCTCCAGCTCCGCCCGCCGCTCCGTGTACGGCAGCGGTACGAGGCTCCGCTCGCCCAGGAACACCGCGTCGAACAGCACCAGGTGGGCGGGGACCCGCTGCGCCATGCGGGCGGCCCTGGCCGGTGATCCGGACAGCCCCATCCGCGACTGGAGCCGCTCGAAGTCGCTGCGCCCCTCGCTGTCCAGCGCGACGATCTCGCCGTCCAGCACCGCCGGGACGCCGCCGAGCGCGGGACCCAGCGCCGCGAGATCCGGATAGGCCGGAGTGATGTCCGCCCCGGACCTGGCCAGCAGCCGGACCGACCCGTCGCCCGGCAGATAGACCATGGCGCGCTGGCCGTCCTGCTTCACCTCGTACGCCCACTGGTCGGCGGTCGCACCGGGCGGCAGCCGGCCGGGGGTGGCGAGCATGGGGGCGACGCGGGGCAGGGAGGCCATGGCTGCACCATCTCAGGCGAAACGCCGGCCGGCCCGCGGACACCACCTGTCCACGGGCCGGGCGCGACGGTTCCCGGCCGTCAGTTGTAGCCGAAGCCCCGGGGGAGCGGGGCCTGCCGGAACAGCCGGGTCGGCACGGCGTCGGCCAGTGCCTGGTAGCCCGCCGGGTTGAGGTGGAGGTGGTCGCCGGTGTCCAGGGAGGCCAGCAGCTGCCGGGGCGCCCGCGGGTCGCGCACGGTCCGGTCGAAGTCGATCACGCTGTCGAAGCGTCCGCTCGTACGGATCCAGGTGTTGACCGTCTGCCGGGCCTGCTCGCGGTGGCCGTCCGGGTCGTCGTAGCCGGTGTTGCCGCCCAGGGGCGTCAGCGTCGCCCCGTACACCCGGATGCCGTGGGTGTGGGCCCGGGTGATGATCTGCTCGTACGCCGCGATCACATCGGCCGCGACCTGCTTCTGGGCGGCCGGAGTCGCCTCGGCCGTGCCGATGTCGTTGATGCCCTCGAAGACGAGCAGCCAGTCCACCCCGCTCTGGGACAGGACGTCACGGTCGAGGCGGGCCAGGCCGTTGGGGCCGAGGCCGTCGTTGAGCAGCCGGTTGCCGCCCGCCGCCTGGTTGACCAGGGCCGTCTTCGACGTGGCCGCGCCGGACGCCAGCCGCTTCAGCAGCAGGTCGGGCCAGCGGTCGTTCCCGTTCGTCGTGGAGCCCCGGCCGTCGGTCAGCGAGTCACCGAGCACGACGGCCGCCGAGGTGGTGTTCCGGGACCAGACCTCGACGCCGCTGAGGAAGTACCAGTGGTCGGTGGGTGTCGCCCCCGGCAGGTCGGCCTCGGTGACATGGTCCCCGGCGCGCAGATAGGACGTCGTACGCGAGCCGGGGTGCGAGGTGATGGACGTGGAGGCCTGACCGGTCGCCAGATACACCGTCGCCGTGAGGTTGGACCCCGGCGCGAGCGTGAAGTCCAGCGGGTCGGAGACCGCCTGGGCACCGGCCGGCACCGACACCGACGACCGGCCCTGGAAGGTCACGGCCCGTGTGGTCCCCGCCTCGACCGCGCTGGTGCCCGCCCTGCCGTCGAGCGGCAGGGCCACGGACACCTTGGTGATCGGCAGCACCGCGCCACCGAAAGCATTCGAGAAGCGCAGCCGGATGTGCTCACCGCCCGCCGAGACATGGACCGTCTGACGCAGGGTCGCGTCCCGGAGCACCGAGCCCTCCTGGGTGAACGGCGCCGGGGGCATGTTGCCCGGCTCGGTCAGCTGCGGCATGGACGTCCAGGTGCTCACCCAGCGGGCGTTGCGCTCGTCGGGCGCGGCCGAGCTGCCAGGGCCTTTGCCGTCCCCGGCGCCGAGCGCGGGGGAGACGACGGCGGCGGTCAGCACCGCGGCGGCGAACAGGCTGAGGGTCGACGATCTTCGGATCACGGTGGTGCTCCCTCTGGCTGGGTGGGGGAAGCAGGGTGAATCCAAGGATGTGGACGGCGTCTTCACTTGCGTCCGAGGATTCGAGCGGCACGCTAGCCGCTCGAATTAATTTCGGTCAATGCTCCGAAAGCTTCGAAAACTTTCGTGCCCCAAGCCCGCCGGCCCGCCGCTCGGGGAACGCGCGAGGCCGGCGGGGTGGTGCCCCGCCGGCCGGAGAGCCGGTCCCGGATCAGGCCGTCGTGCAGGTGTTTCCGCTGAGCTTGAAGGTGGTCGGGGCGGTGTTGGTGGTGCCCGTGGTGCCGGTGAAGCCGAGCGTGACGGTGCCGTTCACGGGGATCGCGGCGGTGTAACCGGCGGGGGCGACGCTCACCGAGGCGCCGGTCTGCGTGGGCGTCCCGCCCCACATGTTGGAGACGGTCTGGCCGTTGGCGAAGTCGAAGGCGAGGTTCCAGCCGTTGATGGCGGCGGTGCCGGTGTTGCGGATGGTGATCTCACCCTGGAAGCCGTTGGGCCACTGGCCGACCACCTTGTAGCCGACGGAGCAGCCCACACCCGGCGTGGGGACGGTCGCGTCGGTGGTGACGGCGACGGTGGCCGAACGGGTCGAGCGGTTGCCCGCCGCGTCCCTGGCGTAGACGGCGAAGCTGTACGCCGTCTGCGCGGTGAGGCCGGTCACCGTGACGCTGTTGGTGGTCGACGAGGCGGCGGCGGTCTCGGTGCCGCCGCTGACGCGCACGACGTCGTAGCCCGCGATGGCAACGTTGTCGGTCGCCGCAGGCCATGCCAGGGTGGCCGAGGTCGCCGTCACCGCGGAGGCGGTCGGGGTGCCCGGGGCGGTCGGGGCCTGCGTGTCGCCCGGCTGGGTGCCGCCGAAGACGGTGGCCTCCTTGGACGTCTGCGCGATGCCGTTGGCGCCGTGGAAGATCCGCTCGCCCCAGGAGCTCAGCCGGCTCGGGTCGAAGTCGATCGCCAGGTCCAGGATCGGGTCGGTGTTGCCGCTCCAGGACCACGCCAGATAACCGAGGTCGAGCTGCTCGGCCGTGGCCATCATGGTGTCCTCGTCCGGGTCGCCCCACTGGTCGGCGGGTCCGCCGAACTCACCGATGAGGATGGGCAGTCCGGCATTGACGAAGGCGTTGAGATAGTCGGTGACCGCCTGCGCCGTGTTGTAGACGCTGTACATGTGGATCGAGAAGATCAGGTTGCCCGTGGTGTCGGCGTCGTACACGGCCTGGGCGTTGGCGCGCATGACGCCCTGCCAGTCCTGGCCCCAGTTGGGCGCGTCCACCATGATCGTGTGCTGGAATCCGGCGGCGCGGAGCTTCTGCACGGCGGCGGTCGTCGGCGCGGTCCAGCCGGCGGGGTCGGTGTTGCCCCACGGCTCGTTGCCGATGTTGACGATGACGTAGTCCTCTTCGCCCGCGAGTACGTCCTTGAGGCTGATCCAGTAGTCGGCGGCGTGGTCCAGCGTGCCCGCCGCGGCGTCCTCGCCGTAACCGGTGGTGTCGTGCACCTCCAGGACGCAGATCAGCCGGTTGGCCTTGCAGTCGTCGACGATGCCCGCGACCTCGTCCGGGCCGTTCCTCGTCCAGCGGTGGCCGTCGGAGAGGACGACGCGGACGGTGTTGGCGCCGAAGGCCTTGATGTCGGCCAGCGACTGCGTCTCACCCGGGTACCAGGTGTGCGCGTGGTTGACGCCGCGCATGACGAAGTCGTTGCCGTTGCCCTCCAGCAGACGGCCGTTGCTGATGTGCAGGCCGGTGGCGGCGGCCTTCACCTGCTCGGTCTCGGCGGCCTGGGCGGCGGCCGGGCCGAGAGCGCCGAGGAGGGTGACGCCGAGAAGAGCGGCGAGGCTCCTCATCACCACCCTCAGGGGGCTCTTTCGTGCCGTACTCGTTGCTGTTCTCACTGCGACTCCAGAAAAGGGGTGAGCGCCGGATGAACCGAACATCGAACACATCGGACGGATCGCACATCGATAAGACGTGGGAGCGCTCCCATAAAGCCAGCTAGGCAGGGGCACGTCAAGACATCGCGCACAGTCCGGCGTTCGGACCGTGCGTCGTCCCCTGCCGTTCGCCGGGCTCCGCGCCGCGCGGGCGCGGGCCCGGCCGCCGGCCGTCAGGCCTTGCTGGTGCAGATGGCGTCGTACGGGCGGCCGGGGCTCGGGAAGAGCTCGATGGGGTTGTCGGCCTCGGCCGGGCATTCCTCGGCGGTCTTGGTCAGGGCGAGCACCTTGTTCCCGCCGCTCGCGCAGGGCACTTCCTTCGCCTGGTCGTCCACGCAGTCACCCACGACGAGCTGCCCGCCGCCCGCGCCCGCGTCTCCGGGGTGGTCGTCCGAGAGGTTGCGGCCGCAGATGGTCTTGCTGGGCAGGCCGGCGCTGGCGTCCCCGCCGAAGGACACCTTCACCGAGATGATCTCGTCGGTGCCGGCGGGACACTCGACGGCACCGGCGAAGATCTCGCCGTCCTTGACCTCCAGCGCCTTGATCGTCGCCTTGGGGTCGTCGCAGTCGAGGGGCTGGAAGCCGTCCTTGGACTGGCTGGTGTCCGGTCCGGCGCAGTCGCCCGCCTTCCAGTCCTTGGCCGCGTGGCTGCCGCCGCCCGACGACCCGTTGTTCTTCTTCGAGGACCCGCCGCCGCTGTCCGAAAAAGGCCCGCACGCCGTGGTCGCCCCGAGCACGAGGGCGACGACCAGGGCCCCCTTCGCGCAGTTCCGGAGGGCCGCACGGCCGCCGCGCGGGGACGGGGAGGCGAGGGTGTTCCGGGTGCTGGTGCTGCCGTGGACGGTCATGCTGCTCCTTGAACGCGTGGCGTGTTCCGCACGGCACCCACTGTGACCCGCGCGGCAGTTCGGGCCTGAGGACGGCCGAATCGCGCGGGGCGGTTCCCGTGGCGCGCCAAGCGGTCGGGATCGACACGGAGCCGATACGGAACGGCCTCCGGGGAACGATTTCCGTCGCCGGGCGGGCGCGGCCGGAGCACCTGCCGAGGAGCCCCGCGAGTGCGGCCGGAGCGCCCGGCAGCGGTGGCCGAAACACGCGGCCGAAGCGCGCGGAGCGCGCGACCGGAGTGACCGGAAGCCCTCGCCCCCAGCGGCCGGAGCTGGCCGAAAGCCCCCGCCCCCAGCGGCCGGAGTGACCGGCAGCCCCGCCCCCAGCAGCCGGAACGTCCCGCCGGAGCACCCCCGGGCGCCCGGGCGGTTTTCGATACGCCGACGATATGTGCCGGATCGTAACCTCGGTGCATGCGTGTACTGATCGTCGAGGACGAGCTCTACATGGCGGAGGCCATTCGCGACGGCCTGCGCCTCGCCGCGATCGCGGCGGACATCGCGGGCGACGGCGACACCGCCCTGGAGCTGCTGGGCGTCAACGCGTACGACATCGCCGTCCTCGACCGGGACATCCCCGGGCCCAGCGGTGACGAGATCGCCGCGCGCATCGTCGCGTCGGGCAGCGGCATGCCGATCCTCATGCTCACGGCCGCCGACCGTCTCGACGACAAGACCACCGGGTTCGAACTCGGCGCCGACGACTACCTCACCAAGCCCTTCGAACTCCAGGAGCTCGTGCTCAGGCTCAGGGCGCTCGACCGCAGGCGTGCGCACAGCAGGCCGCCCGTGCGGGAGATCGCGGGCCTGCGGCTGGACCCGTTCCGCCGGGAGGTCCACCGCGACGGCCGCCCCGTCGCGCTGACCCGGAAGCAGTTCGCGGTGCTCGACGTCCTCACCGCCGCCGAGGGCGGTGTCGTCAGCGCCGAGGAGCTCCTGGAGCGGGCCTGGGACGAGAACACCGGCCCGTTCACCAACGCCGTGCGCATCACGGTCTCGGCGCTGCGCAAGCGGCTCGGCGAACCCTGGATCATCGCCACCGTGCCGGGCGCCGGATACCGCATCGACACCGGGAGCGAGGGGGAGGGATGAAGGCGGCGGCCGTGGACAGGGCTCCCGGACTGAGCGTCCGCCTGAGACTGACCCTCAGCTACGCCGGATTCCTCATGCTGGCCGGTGTCCTGCTGCTCGCGGCGGTGTGGGTGTCGCTGCTGCTCTTCATGCCCGAGATGGGGGCCAGCCCCGAGGGGCCGCTGAGCCGCTCCGGCTTCCTGCGTATCTTCGTGCCGATCGGGGGCGTGGGGATGGTCTTCCTGCTGGTCTTCGGCCTCCTGGGCGGATGGATTCTCGCCGGGCGCATGCTCGCCCCGCTGACCCGCATCACGGACGCCGCGCGGGCCGCCGGCAACGGGTCGCTCTCCCACCGCATCCGGCTGGAGGGCCGCGAGGACGAGTTCCGCGAACTCGCCGACGCCTTCGACGACATGCTCGCCCGGCTCGAAGCACACGTCGCCGAACAGCGGAGATTCGCGGCCAACGCCTCGCACGAACTGCGCACCCCGCTGGCCGTCTCCCAGGCGCTCCTCGACGTGGCCCGCAACGATCCGGCACAGGACCCCGTGAAGCTCTTCGACCGCCTCCACACCGTCAACGCCCGGGCGATCGACCTCACCGAGGCGCTGCTCGTGCTCAGCCGCGCCGACCAGGGGGCCTTCACCAGGGACGCCGTCGATCTGTCCCTGCTCGCGGAGGAGGCCACCGAGACGCTGCTCCCGCTCGCCGAGGAGCGCGGTGTCACCCTCGACACGGCCGGTGACGCCGCCCCCGCCTTCGGGTCGCAGGCGCTCCTGCTCCAGCTGACGACGAACCTGGTCCACAACGCCGTCGTCCACAACCTGCCCTCCGGGGGCTCCGTGCGGGTCAGGACCGGCGTCGCACCCGGGAGCGCGACGCTCACCGTCGAGAACAGCGGGGAGAAGCTCTCGCCGCAGCTGGTCGCGACCCTCACCGAACCCTTCCAGCGGGGCACCGGGCGCGTGCGCGACGCGCACCGCACGGGTGTCGGCCTGGGCCTGGCGATCGTCAGGAGAATCGCCGAGGCGCACGGCGGGACCCTCACCCTCACCCCGCGCCCCGAGGGCGGCCTCCGGGTCGCCGTCCGGCTTCCGCACCACGACTCCTCCAGCACTCCACCGTCAGGGGCACCCGAACAGTGAGCGAAACAACGCGGGAACGGAACGACACACGGCAGCAGGTCCGAGCCGCCGAACGCCCGGGTCTCCGGCGGACGGTCAGCAGGACCGTCCGCCGGGTGACGGGCGCCGCGTCCCGGCCTGACCCCTGGAAGCGCGGCCCGGTGCTCGTGGCGCTCGCGCTGCTGCTGGGCCTGACCCTGCTGTTCCACGCGCGCGTCCCGAACCGGATCTGGAACCTCGGCAGCCTGGTGGAGACCGCTCTGCCGTGGCTCGGCCTGTTCGTGCCGGTGCTGCTGGCCCTGGCGCTGTGGCGCCGCTCCGCCTCCGCGGTGGTCGCGCTGCTGCTGCCGGCCGTCGTGTGGACGTCCCTCTTCGGCGGTCTGCTCGGCGACAGGTCCCGCCCGGGCGGCGACCTCGTCGTGGCCGGCCACAACGTCGGCGCGGGCAACACCGACCCGGCGGGCACCGCCCGCGACCTGGTCTCCTCGGGCGCTGACGTGCTGGGGCTGATGGAACTGGACCAGAGGGACGCCCGTACGTACGAGAAGGAGCTGGCGGAGGCGTATCCGTACCACGCGGTGCTGGGCACGGTCGGGCTGTGGAGCAGGCTGCCGCTGTCGGACACCCGCGCGGTCGACACCGCGATGGACGCCGGGCCGCTGGGCGACAGCAAGCCGGCCGAGGTCAAGCTGGCCTACAACAGGGGCCTGCGCGCCACGGTGGCCACGGAACACGGGCCGCTGGCGGTGTACGTGGCGCACCTGGGGTCCGTACGCGTCAATCCCCGGGCGGGCTTCTGGACGGACTCCCGGGACAGGAACGCGCAGGCGCTCGCCGAGGTCCTCGCCGCCGAGAAGAGCGAGCGGGTGGTGCTGCTCGCCGATATGAACGGCACCACGGACGACCGCGCGCTGGACGGCATCACCTCGCAGCTGCGCTCCGCCCAGGAAGAGGCCGGGGACGGATTCGGATTCAGCTGGCCCGCGCGGTTCCCCGTGGTGCGGATCGACCAGATCCTCGTCAGGGGAGTGGAGCCGGAGAGCTCCTGGGTGCTGCCGTCGACCGGCAGCGATCACCGGCCGGTTGCCGCCGAAATCAGTTGGGGGTGAACGCTCCGGGAGCGGTAGCGTCGCGCCATGGACGCACCGCCCCCGGACCATGCCGCCCTGCTCGCCCGCGCCCACGGCCCCGTCACCAGGAGCCGGCTCGTCCGTGATCTGACGGCGCTCGGTCTCGGCGCGGGTGACGTCGTCATGTTCCATACGCGGATGTCCGCCATCGGTTATGTGGCGGGCGGCCCCCCGACCCTCATCGGCGCCCTGCGGGACGTCGTGGGGGAGCGGGGGACCCTGATGGTGACCTGCGGCTGGAACGACGCCCTGCCGTACGGCTTCAGCGAGTGGCCGAAGCCCTGGCAGGACGCCGTACGCGCCGAACATCCGCCGTACGACCCGGAGTCGAGCGAGGCGGACCACGACAACGGCCGCCTCCCCGAGGCCCTGCGCCGCTGGCCCGGGGCCGTCCGCAGCAGGCACCCCGATGTGAGCCTCGCCGCGCTCGGGCCCGCGGCCACCGCGCTGACGGCAGACCATCCGTGGGACGACCCGCACGGCCCCGGCAGCCCACTGGCCCGGCTGGTCGAGCTGGGCGGCAGGGTGCTGATGCTGGGGGCCCCGCTGGAGACCCTCACCCTCCTGCACCACGCCGAGGCGCTCGCCGACGCGCCGGGCAAGCGGTTCGTGGAGTACGAACAGCCGCTCCTGGCCGACGGCCGCCGCGTCTGGCGCCGCTTCCGCGACATCGACTCCTCGGGCGGGGCCTTCGACTACTCCGCCGTGACGCCCGAGGGCCAGGACCCGTTCGAAACGATCGTCCGGGACATGCTGGCCGCCGGAATCGGACGCCGGGGCAGCGTGGGCGCGGCAGGCAGCCACCTCTTCGAAGCCGGTGAGGTCCTGGAGTTCGGCCTCACCTGGCTGCGCGAGAAGGTGGGCGCCCGCTGACGGACCCGCTCAGCCGGCGGACCGCTCCACCGGAATCCACAGCTGCGCGTCCCCCCGCGCCCCGCCGTCCGAGAGCCGCACGCTCAGGATCTCGGGCCCCGGCCTGCTCCCGTACGGATTCGACGGGAACCACTGCGTGAACACGTCCCGCCACATGTACTGGAGCGACTGGGGAAACGGCCCGGAGTCCTCGAAGACGGCCCACAGGCCCGCCGGGACGTCGAGGGAGTCCAGGTCGTCGGGCACCTCGGCGCCCGACACCACCCCGTGGTAGTAGTCGAGTTCGGTCCCCTCCGCGCGGCTGGGGTCGAGCTGGTCGCTGACCCCGACGATCCCGGCGGGCTCCTGGTCGGCCAGCGCGGCGACGCGTTCCAGCGTCTCGGGGGCGAGGGACCGGATGAACTCGGCGATCGCCGGATTCGCCCCTTCGTGGACGAGCGGTACGCGCACCTTCTTCCCGATGACCCGGAACGCGTCCTTGTCGACGATCCTGTATCGCATGCTGCTGCTCCCTTCGATGATGAGGCGGAAGGACATCCGGGGCTGGGAGTTCAGTGCCGCACCGGTCCGCCGGGCCTCGCCCGGGCCCACACCGTGCATGGTGCGGAACGCCCGGGCGAAGGCCTCGCCCGAGCCGTAGCCGTAGCGCGTCGCGATGTCCAGCAGCGTCCGCTCACCGGCGAGCACCTCGGCGCCCGCCACGGTCAGCCTCCTGCGCCGGACGTACTCCGACAGCGGGAGACCGGCCAGCGCGGAGAACATCCGCCGGAAGTGGTACTCCGACGTCATCGCGATGCGCGCCAGGCCCTCCACGTCGACCGGCTGGTCGAGGTGGGACTCGATGTGCTCCATGGCCTGGTTCAGCCGGTCCAGCATCCCGGACTCCTTCCTTCACACCAGCTCACGCTAGGGAGGACCCACCCTGCCCGACCCGACATCCTGTGCCCGATGCGGTCGGGTACGGGGCGTGGTTCAGGCGGACCCGCGCAGGGTGAGGACGTAGGCCGCGGTGAGGGCCACGGCACGGTCCTCGTCGTGCGACAGCTCCTCCAGCGCGTGTGACGCCGTGGAGCCGGGGACGTCCGCGAGCGCCTGGGCGATTCGGCGGCGTACGGACGGGGGGACGGCGCCGTGCGCGAGAGGCCGGACGAGCGCGGCGGCGATCTCGTCGGAGAGCGCCGTGGCTGTCCCGTCGGGCAGCTCCGTGGTGGTCCCGTCCGAAGGCGCGGGCGCCGGGCGGTTCGCCAGTGCGGCCAGCACATCGGCCGCGTCCACGTCGTTGACCCCGTCCACGACCATGCCGACGAGTGTCGGGACCGCGTCGGCGTCCCCCCGCGCCCCGAGCGCCAGAGCCGCGCGCCGGCGGACCACGACATCGACGTGGCCGAGGGCGCCCCGCAGGAGCCCGGCCGCCGCCTCACCCGGGATCGCGGCGAGGGACAGCGCGGCGCGTTCGCGTACGTCGGCGGACGGTGAGCCGAGGCCCTTCGCCAGCAGCACCGGTCCCTCGTCGCCCGACTGCGCCAGGGCCCACCGCAGGGCTCCGGCGACGTTCGTGTCCCCCTCGCTCAGCACCGCCTCGACCAGGGCTTCCACCGGAACGGGAGCCTCCTCGGCCGCCTCCAGGGCCGCGCGCTGGCGCTGCCCCGCGCTCTTGGACCCCAGCCCCTGGAGGAGCGCGACGGTCTGGAGCACGTCGTCCCAGCCGGCGGGTCCGGCGGCGCCGATCCGGCCGAGCCGCGTGAGCAGCGCCTCCTCGGCCGCGATGCGTTCCCGGGTCCGCCGGATCAGGTCGTCGACGAGCTTCGAGGGCGCGAAGCCGGGATCGTCCAGCGCCTGCCCCACCTCGCGCAACGACAGCCCCAGCGACCGCAGGCTCTCGATGTGGAAGACGCGGCGGATGTCCTCGCCGGAGTACGAGCGGTAGCCGCCGCCGGTGCGTCCCTCGGGGCGCACCAGGCCGAGCGACTCGTAGTGCCTGAGCATGCGGGCGCTGACCCCGGACCGCCGTGCCACCTCGCCGATCAACACACCCGTCATCCCTCCTGGTCGTTCCCGCCCAGGGCCACGATGCGCTTCGCCTCCTCGATCGCGAACCCGAATCCGGCATCCGGGTCGCGCAGCAGCCTCTCCGTCGCGAGCGCATGCTGCCGCACCCGGGGGTCCGGAGCCGTCCTCGCGGCCCGGAGCGTCTCCACGCTCACCTCACCGAGGGCGACCAGCGCCCGGCTCAGGCTGAGCTGCGTCTCGCGCCCGCCGCGCCCGAGCTGCGTCGCCAGCACGGCCGCCAGGCCGTGCTCGTCCCCCTCGGGCACGAGCACGACGGCCGCGCGCCAGGCGCTCCGCGCCACCTCGTCGTCGGCGTCGGTCAGCAGCGCCCCGGTGATAGCCGGCCATGCCCGCCGGTCCCCGATCTTCGACAGGGTGTGCAGGGCCTGGCTCCGCGCCTGCGCGGTCTCCGAGCCGAGTTCGGCGACGAGCCCGGGGACCGTCACCGACGGCTCGTGGCGGGTGAGCGCCCAGGTGAGCAGTTCGCGCACCTGGAAGTCGGGCTCGGTCGCGCACCGCTCGACGAGCGTGCCGACGTACGCCGCGTCCGGGGCCGATCCGACCGCCATCGCCGCCCGCAGCCGTACGGACGCGTCGCCGTCCTCCAGAGCCCGCAGGGCCTTCCCCGCCTGTGTGTCCTGCCGTGCCGTGGTCATCGGGACCACCTCCTCGGCCCCAGTGAAGACGTTGTCACGGTGACAAGGTCAAGCGGAGCCGTCCACGACCTGCGGAGCAGGGTGTTCGGCCCGGCTTCCCGCTGTGTTCACCGGCCATTCCGGCGGGAATCGTCAAGCCCTCAGAAGATCCATGCATGACGCACATAACCCGTGTAAAGGCCTCTTCCTGCGCCCTGGCCGCCGCGCTCCTCGTCGGTATCGCCGCACCCGCCGTTTCGGCGCACGGCGCCCCCGCATCCCCCGCCCGCGACTCCCACGCGCGCATCCCGTTCACCCAGGCGAAGGTCACCGCGCAGGACGACGGCTCGTACACGGTGGAGTGGAAGGCCCCCGGCACGCACCGCGTCGCCGTCAAGGCCGGTGGGCGCACCGTGGCCTCCGGCGGGGCGACGGGCAAGGTCACGGTGCGGGGGCTGGCCGCCGCCGACCGCCAGTGGTTCGACCTGGTGCCCGAGCGGGGCGGCTCCCTGCACCTCGCCGACCGGCTGATCAAGCTGGAGGGGACCGTCAACTTCCGTGACGCGGGCGGCTACCGCACCGCCGACGGCCACTGGGTGAAGATGGGCGAGATCTACCGCGCCGACGCGCTCGACAAGCTCACCGCCGCCGACCTGGCGAAGCTGAAGCGGCTGTCCGTCCGCACGGTCTTCGATCTGCGCATGGAGTCCGAGCGCACGGCCGCGCCCGACCGCGTCCCGGCCGGTGCCACGCACGTCGTCGCCGACGTCCTGGCGGGGTCGCCCACCTTCACCGCCATGCCGACGACGCCCGAGGAGGGCGTCGCGATGATGGTCGAGGGCGAGAAGTTCATGGTCAGCGGCGACACCGCCAAGGCCGCCTACCGCACGGTCTTCGCCGGGGCCGCGGACGACTCCTCGCGAGCCGTCGTCTTCCACTGCACGGCGGGCAAGGACCGTACGGGCTGGGCGAACGCCGCTCTGCTCACGGCGCTCGGCGTACCGCGCTCCACGGTCATGGAGGACTACCTCGCCTCCAACGACTACCGCGCCGAGGCCAACGCCGCCGCGCTCGCCTCGATGCCCGCCGCGCAGGCCGCGGTGTACAAGCCGCTGCTGGACGTGCGCGCCGAGTACCTCAACTCCGGCTTCCAGGAGGTCTCGGAGAAGTTCGGCTCGTTCGGCGCGTACGAGAAGAAGGCGCTCGGCCTGGACGCCAAGGACATCCGCGACCTGAAGCGGGACCTGCTGGTGGGCTGACCTGCCCGGACCACTCGCCGATCAGGGGGACTTGAGCAGGTCACGCAGCCCCGCCGCGAGCGTACGCACCTCCTGCTCGCTGGGCCGGCCGACGGGGAGCCCGGGCGCGACGGCGTCGCCCCGGGCGGGCGGCCGGCACGGGCGGCAGAGGCCGTCGACGAGGGCTTCCGCGCGGCCGGGCGCCCCGCACCCGGTGCACTCCAGCATCACCCGGTGCACGGGTGCGCCCGGCGCGGGCGGTGCCGGGGCGGCGGGCACGTGCGGCGGGATCTTGTCGGTCAGGCGGCGGCGGACGAGGCCGACGGGGGACTCGACCCGGGCGGGCAGCCCGGCGACGAGGGCCTGCGTGAGGTAGTCCGTGTCCACACCGCGCGCGAGCCACCCGGCGGCCTGGGGCTCCAGGACCGCGCAGTCGGCGGCGGACAGCGTCAGCCGGGAGTCGATACGCCCGAGCCGCGCCAGCGCGAGGTAGGCGGGGGAGTGCTCGGCGGGCGCGGGGGTGGCCCGCTGCTGCGGCACGACGGGGGAGGCGGCGGGCGCGGGCGGCGCGACGGGCTCGGCCGGGGGTGCCGACACCGCGGGCGCCGGTACGTCGCTCGTCGGGGCGGGAGGCAAGGGGGCTGCGGGCGAGGGGGCGGCGGGCGAGGGGGCGGCGGGCGAGGGGGCAGTGGGTGCCGGTGCGGCGGGCTCGGGTACGGCCGTCGCCGGTGCTGCGTGCTCGGACTCCACGGCCGTGGGCGCCGCTGCCGGGGTGAACTCCGTGGCCGCCCACCACTCGTTGTCGCGGGCGGTGCGCGACCAGAACGTCCGCGAGACCCAGCGGACCTGGCCCAGCTCGCCGACGAGGCACCGTACGCGGCGCAGATGGCCTGCGGTGGCCAGGGCCTTCAGCGCGGAGCCCACGGCCTGCTGGCCGTACAGGGGGAGCTGCTTGGCGAGGCTCTTGACGTCCATCGACGCGCCGTCGGGCAGATGGTCGATGAACCCGGCGACATACCGCTCGCGGGCGGGAAGCAGCGCGAAGTCGGCAGCGCTGCGGGGGAGTTGGTCCGGCATGGAGCGCTTGCCGTAACCGGGCTTGGCCATCGTGTACGGGCGCGAGAGTGCGGGGGTGCTCACGGCGGAGCTAGGGTGCTGGATAGCCACGGGATCGCCTCACGATCTTGCGGTGAGACCCCGGCCCGGTGCTCCAACACCATGTCGGGGTCGCTTGTTTCTCGCACCGTAGGCACTCGCCACGCTCCGCCGCAAGTTGGTCACGATTAGTCATACTTGCTGGCCGTGACGGGGCAGGGAGGTCGGGGAGGTTTTCCCAACCACCCTTCTTTCCCTACCGGTCAAAGGAATCGCTCGAATCCCGGATCTCGTGTCCCGGCCCTCGAATCCCGAAGCTCGGGCTTCGGGCGGAATGCCTGATTCCGGCCCTCGAAAGAGTGAACCGGGTGATCCCGGAGCTCGAATCCCGAGATCCGAGCGCCGAGCCCCGGGGGTCGAGGGTCGAGGTCCGAGCGCCGAGCCCCGGGAGTCGAGGGTCGAGGTCCGAGCGTCGGGAACCGGGCCTCGAACAGCGAGCGCCGGACATGTTCGCACCCAGTCAAAAAGGGACCGAACTCTGACTTTGTCACAGCGGGGCAACCACCCAGCACGCCTCCGCTTTTGGCCATGATCCCTGGATACGGTTCCCGAAATCACTGGCGCAACAGGAGGTTTCATGAGGCTCAAGCGTGTGGGTCGGGCCGGTTCCGTCGGGGCGTTGGTCGCCGCCTCGCTCGGCGCGTCGATCGTGCTGACCCCGGCCCCGGCATCCGCGGACAGCGCGTGGGAGTGTTACGGCACCCAGGTCAAGCGCTGCGCCACCGTCTGGTGGGACCGGGCCACCGACACCTACCAGGCGCGGGCGAAGATCACCGACGCCACCGGTGGCAACAACTACTCGGTCAAGGTCACCAATGTGAAGCTCCAGCGCTTCAACGGCACCGGCTGGGTGACCGTGAAGTCCAAGCAGGACTACGACGGCTGGTTCGCGACCACGGACTCGGCGGCCACCGCCAAGATCGACCCGTGCAAGTGGCCGACGAACAGCTTCGGCGTGGTGGCGACGTTCAGCTGGAAGGGCGCCTCCGCCGGCGAGAAGACCTGGCGTCCCAACATGGGCTGGGGCCACGCCTGCAACTGACGACCCACGGCCCGCGACCGCCCCGCACCGAGTCGACCGGTGCGGGGCGGACGCGTTCCCCGGTGTCCTCGCGCACCGCTCAGCGCAGCGCCTCCGGCAGCTCCTCCCGGTGCACGATGCCCAGGCGCTGCGTCGCGCGGGTCAGCGCCACGTACAGATCGCTCGTCCCGAACCGCCCCGGCTCCACGACCAGCACATGGTCGAACTCCAGGCCCTTGGCCTCGCGCGGGCCGAGCAGCACCACGGCACGGGTCAGGTCGGGTTCGGCGCCCGGGGTGATCCCGTCGAGCGGGGCCGCGATCTCCTCGTGCAGCTCACGCGGCGCGATCACCGCGAGGCGCCCCTCCGCGGGGGTCAGCTCCGCGACGGCCCGCGCCACCGCGCCCGCCAGATCCTTACCGCAGTCCCGCGTCCACGGCTCCTCACCCGTGGACCGGACCGACCCGGGCGGCTCGAAGGACGGGTCCTCGGCCCGTACGACCCTGGCCGCCAGCTCCATGATCTCGGCGGGCGTGCGGTAGTTGACCCCCAGCCGCACATGCTCGAAGCGGTCGTCGACGTACGGTTCGAGGATCTTCTGCCACGATCCGACGCCCGCCTCCTCCGAGGTCTGCGCCGGGTCGCCGACCAGGGTCAGCGAGCGGGTCGGCGACCGGCGCATCAGCAGCCGCCACGCCATCGGCGACAGCTCCTGCGCCTCGTCGACGATGATGTGCCCGAACGCCCAGGTCCGGTCGGCCGCTGCCCGCTCGGCCGCGCTCCGGTGGTCGGCCTCCTCCTGCCGCTCGGCCATCCGCTCGGCGTCGATGATGTCGTGGGCCGCCAGTACCTCCGACTCCTCGTCCTCGAACTCGAACGACTCCGAACCCCGCGACAGCTCCAGCACCCCCTGCGCGTAGGCCACCCGTTCCTGCCGCTCGGCCTCGGCCGCGGCCAGCGCGGCACTGTCGTCGGACCCGAGCAGCTCGGCCGCCTCGTCCAGGAGCGGCACATCGGCCGGGGTCCACTCCGCGCCGGGGGCGCGCCGGACGGCCTCGGCGTCCTCGTCGGACAGATACACCGGCTCGGCCAGATAGTCGGCGAGGAAGCCCTCGGGCGTGAGCAGCGGCCACAGTTCCGCCACGGCGGCGTGCACCTCCTCGCTCGCGGCGACGGCCTTGCCGAGCTGGGCGATGTCGTCCGCGCCGAGGAAGTTCGGGCCGCCGTAGGGGTCGGCGCCGATGCGCTCGGTGAGCTGCGCGGTGAGCGCGTCGATCACCTGGAACGCGAAGTACGGACGGGCCAGGTTGTGCGGCAGCCGGGTCTCGCGGGCCGCCTGCCGGGCCTCGTAGGCGATCTCCCAGTCCAGGACGAGGTCGCCGTCGTCGTGCGGGACGACCATCGGGGCGCCGGGCTCGGGCAGCCCCTGCCGGTCGCGTACGGCGAGGGCCAGCGCCTCGGCCATCCCCGCGCCGCCCTTGACGGCCGCCGCGCGGGGGGTGTCGGTGCCCCGGGCGTGGACACCGGGGAACAGCTCGGCCTGGGTGGCCAGCATGACGCCGGTCTCACCGAGGGCGGGCAGGACCTCACCGATGTAGCGGAGGAAGGCCGGGTTGGGGCCCACGACCAGGACCGCGCGCTTGGCCAGCAGCTCCCGGTGCTCGTACAGCAGGAAGGCCGCCCGGTGCAGCGCGACCGCCGTCTTTCCCGTGCCGGGGCCGCCCTCGACGACGAGGACGCCGCGGTGCGGGGCACGGATGATGCGGTCCTGCTCCGCCTGGATGGTCCGCACGATGTCGCCCATGCGGCCGGTACGCGCCGAACCGAGCGCGGCGAGCAGCACCGCGTCACCGCTCGGGTCCTCGAAACCGCTGCGCTCACGGTCCCCCAGATCGAGGATCTCGTCGTGCAGCTCGGTGACCGTACGGCCCTCGGTGGTGATGTGTCTGCGCCGGCGCAGCCCCATGGGCGTATGCCCGGTGGCGAGATAGAACGGCCGCGCGACCGGCGCCCGCCAGTCGATCAGCAGAGGCGTGTGATCGGGGTCGTCCTCACGAATTCCTATACGGCCGATATGGTGCGCGGCACCGTCGGCCGGATCGATACGGCCGAAACAGAGCGAACCGTCCACCGCATTCAGTGCGGCCAGCAGACCGGAACGCTCGGCGACGAGCACATCGCGTTCATGACGGGCCTGCAAGCCGTTCCCGACCGGGGTCAACGCGTCCTCGACATGCTGAGCGGCCTCGCCGCGCAGCGCGTCGACACGGTCGTACAGCCGGTCGATGAATTGCTGCTCCTTCTGCAATTCAACGTTTTCGCGAGTTGACAAAACCGCTCCCTGCCGGATATGGTGTTGCTTGTTGGCCCCCGGTGAGGGGCCTTTTTCTATGGGCGCACAGAACCATCCAATATACGCGCCCAAATCACCGGTCCGCAATTAAGAGCCGTCCCGTATTTCCTCGCGGACGCCGCCCGCCGGGCCGCCCCACCCGTTACAGACGTCATGTACAGCTCGTGACAGACCGCACTGCCCCCGGCCGCCGCTGGCGGGGAGGGTGGAGTACATGGACGCAGTCATCGAAACGGCCGGACTCACACGCAGCTACCAGGGCTTCGACGCCGTGCGCGGCATCGACTTCACGGTCGCCCGCGGAGAGCTCTTCGCCCTGCTGGGGACCAACGGCGCGGGCAAGACCTCCACGCTGGAGATCCTGGAGGGTCAGGCGACCCCCACCGGCGGGAGCGTCCGGGTCCTCGGCCACGACCCGTTCCGCGAGCGGGCGTCCGTGCGGCACCGCATCGGGGTGATGCTCCAGGAGGGCGGCTTCCCGACGGAGCTGACGGTCCTGGAGACCGTACGCATGTGGGCGGGCTGCACGACCGGCGCCCGGCCCGCGGACGAGGCCCTCGCGCTGACGAGCCTGACCGGCCGCCGCGATGTGAGGGTCAAGCAGCTCTCCGGCGGCGAGCGCCGCCGCCTCGATCTGGCGCTGGCCCTGCTCGGGCGGCCGGAGGTGCTCTTTCTCGACGAACCCACGACCGGCCTCGACGCCCAGTCCCGCCGGGACACCTGGGACCTGATCCGCGAACTGAAGCTCCAGGGCACGACCGTGCTGCTCACCACGCACTACCTGGAGGAGGCCGAACAGCTCGCCGACCGGCTGGCGATCATGCACCAGGGGCTGATCGCCACCACGGGGCGGGTCGCGGACGTGGTGGCCGAACGGCCCTCCCGCATCACCTTCGAGCTGCCGGAGGACCGTTTCCTCGGCGAGCTGCCGCCGCTCCCGCCGATGGGAGTGACCCGGCACGAGACCGAGGGAAGGACGGTCCGTCTGGAGACCAGGGACCTCCAGCGCACGGCCACCGAACTGCTCGTCTGGGCCCAGCGGACCGGCGTCACGCTGCACGCCCTGGACGCCCGGTCCGCATCACTGGAAGAGGCCTTCATGGAGATCGCCAAGGGCCTGGACAACGAGGAGACCCGATGACGACCACCGCTCCCGCCCGGCCCCTGACCACCACCGCGCCCCCGAGGACCCGCGCCGTGAACCGGCTGGTCGCGCTCGGCCGCGCTGAACTGACCCTGCTGATGCGCAGCAGGGCCGCGCTGTTCACCGCCCTCCTGGTGCCCGCCGTGACGGCCTTCTCCATGCGGAGCATGGTCAAGAACCTGGACCTGGGCGGCACCGGACTGTCGATCGCCACGGTCCTGCTGCCCGGTTCGCTGGGGCTGGCGCTGATCTTCTCCATCTACTCCAATCTCGTCGGCGTCTATGTCACCCGCCGTGAGAGCCTGGTGCTCAAGCGGCTGCGCTCGGGCGAGCTGCGCGACTGGGAGATCCTCGTGGGCGGGGCCCTCCCGGCCCTGCTGCTGGCACTGGTGCAGAGCGTGCTGCTGATCGGCGGCCTGACGGTCGTCCTGGACGCCCCCGCACCGGCCGCACCGCACCTGGTGGTCCTCGGGCTGCTGACCGGTGGTGCCCTGCTGGTGGCCGCCGGCGCGCTGACGGCCGCGGTCACCCGGACGGCGGAGAGCGCGCAGCTGACGTTCCTGCCGTTCTGGCTGCTGAGCATGGTCGGATCGGGAATGTTCGTACCGCGTCAGGTTTTTCCCCCCGTGGTGGAGGCCATCAGCGCCTGGCTGCCGTTCTCACCGGTGATGGACCTCCTCCAGGGCGGCTGGACCGGTGACCTCGGCGGCATGGACCAGATCCGCGCGCTGCTCGCCGTCTGCGCGTGGACGGGTGTGGCGGCGCTCGGAGTGCGGCAGTGGTTCCGGTGGAGCCCGCGCAACTGACCGGCACGGCCTCGGAACGAGAAGGCAGGGGATGTTGGGGACGACGATGAGCATCGAGGACTGGGTGGAGCGGCTGGGCGGCGAGGACGGCCCCGACCGCTACCGCCGGTACGCGCTGGGCAGCGTCGGCTTCCTCGCCTTCTCCGAGGTGTGCCTGTGGATCATCTGGCTGCTCCAGGCGAACGCGGGCGCACCCGTGCTGGCGGCCGTGGCCGTGTCGGGCGCCGTGCACGCCGCGGGCCAGTTCCTGCTGTGGCGCGCGGCCCTGAGCCACTACCTCGGCATCGGCCCACGCCCCGACGCACTCGTGGCCGGCTACATGGCCGTCACCGTGGGCATGGCCACGCTGGGATGCCTGCTGCTGGCGTACGACCGTATCGACGCCGGGGACCTGACGGCGTATCTGCTCTGGCTGCTGATGTTCTCCGCGGGACCACCCGTGCTGGCGCTGCCGCTCCGCGCGGGATCGGCCCTCATGGCGGCCGTCGTCGCCGGCTCCCTGACCGGGGCGGTCCTGGCCGGGCTGTCGGGTTCGAGCCTGGCCCTCGTCATCGGCGCCACCGTGATCATGGTGCCGTTCATGGGCGTCGCGTCCCGGGCCTCCGGCTGGAGCGTACGGCTGGTCGAGGAGCTGGGCGCCGCACGCCGGACGCAGGCGGCCCTCGCCGTCGCCGAGGAGCGCCTTCGCTTCGGCCGCGACCTCCACGACGTGCTGGGCCGCAACCTCGCGGTCGTCGCGCTGAAGGCCGAACTGGCCGCACAACTGGCCAGGCGGGGCAGGCCCGAGGCCGTCGAGAACATGGAGGAGGTGCAGCGCATCGCCCGGGAGTCGCAGCGGGAGATCCGCTCGGTGGTCCGCGGCTACCGCACGGCCGACCTGCACACCGAACTCGTCGGAGCCCGCTCGGTCCTGGACGCCGCGGGCATCGACTGCCGTATCGAGTACGGACCGGCCGACCGCCTGCCCACCGAGGTGCAGTCGGCCTTCGGCTGGGTGGTCCGCGAGGCGACGACGAACGTACTCCGCCACGCGCAGGGCGCCTCCCACTCCACGATGACCCTGCGCGCCGAGGGCGCCACCGCGGCCGTCCTGGTGATGGAGAACGACGGCGCGTCCGACACGGACCCCGGCACCGGCACCGGTCTGAGCGGGCTGAGGGAACGCCTCGCGGGACTGAACGGCACACTGACCACCGAACGGCACCCCGGCGGGATCTTCCGCCTCACCGCACGCATCCCCTGGGAGGAAGGCGCATGATCACGGTCCTGCTGGCGGACGACGAGCACCTCATCCGGGGCGCGTTCGCCTCGCTCCTCACCCTGGAGGACGACATCACCGTCGTCGCGCAGGCCGGAACGGGCGACGAAGCCCTGGCCATGGCCAGGGCGCACCACCCCGACGTCGCCGTCCTCGACCTCCAGATGCCCGGCCTCGACGGCGTGGCCGTCGCCGGCCGGCTGCGCGACACGGTGCCCGGGTGCGCCTCGATGATCGTCACCAGCCACGCCCGCGCCGGAGCCCTGAAGCGCGCGCTGAGCGTCGGGGTGCGCGGCTTCGTGCCCAAGACGGTCTCCGCGCAGCAACTGGCGGAGATCATCCGCACCGTCCACACCGGCGGGCGCTACATCGACCAGGAGCTCGCGGCCGACGCCATCGCCGCGGGCGAATCCCCCCTGACACCCCGGGAGGCGGAGCTCCTGTCGTACGCCCAGGACGGCGCACCCGTCGCCGACATCGCCACCCGCGCCTCGCTGTCCACCGGAACGGTCCGCAACCACCTCTCGTCGGCGGCGATGAAACTCGGCGCGGAGAACCGCCATGTCGCGGCCCGGATCGCCCGCGAACACGGGTGGTTGTGAGGCCGCGCTGTCAGGGCTCTGCCCGGGGCTGTCGGGGGAGCGGAAGGGCCGGCTGGGCCTGATCGAGGCGAGCCGTACGCCTTCCGGGACCGGGGCAGCCGGCCGCTGAGCCGAACGGCCCGTCCAGCGCCGCCCATTGCAGCAGCATGACGGTCTTGCCGTCCGCGATGCGGCCGTCGCGGGTCATGGCGAGGGCCTCGGCGAAGGGGAGTTCGAGGACCTCGATGTCCTCGCCGTCCTCTTCGAGCCCGCCGCCCTTCCCTGTCCTGTCGGCCGGGGTGTAGGGGGCGGCGAAGAAGTGGAGGCACTCGGTGACGGAGCCGGGGCTCATGAACGTATCGAACACATGGGTGACCGGGCCCAGCGATACGCCGAGCTCCTCCGCGCTCTCGCGCCGGATCGCGGTCTCCGGGTCGTCCGCGTCGAGCAGCCCCGCCGCCGCCTCGACGAGCATGCCGTCGGGGTGGCCGTTGACGTACGCCGGGTAGCGGAACTGACGGGTGAGCAGGACGCGGCGCCGTTCCGTGTCGTACGGCAGGATCACCGCGCCGTCGCCCCGGTCGTAGGTCTCGCGTTGCTGGGTGACCACGCGCCCGTCGCTCCGGCGGTAGTCGAAGGTGGTGCGCCGCAGCACATGCCAGCCCTGCGAGGTGAGCTCGACATCGCGGATCACGACATCGGGGTTGCGGTCGAGGCCGCGTCCGGCACGGTCCAGGCCGGTACGGCCGCGGTGGTCGGGGGCGTCGATGCCGGGGCGGGGGCTCATGCGGTCTCCTGCGGGGTGCGCAGCTCTTCCCCCGGCGCCGCGCGGAGCGGGATCTGTGAGACGTCGTCGTAGACGGGCAGGCCGCGGCGCCGGGCCGTGGCGACATCCTGGTCGGCCCCGGCCGACTCGCCGGGCAGACGGAGCACGGCATCGCAGCGCGCGAGCAGACGCTCGGCGGTCGGGTAGAGCACCTGGTCGGCCAGGGGGTCCGTGGGGCCCGCGCCTGCCGAGTGCAGGACGGGCAGCGCGATCCACTCCCCGATCACGGGGAGGTGGCCCGCGGCGAACACCGGCCAGGCGGCTGCTTCGAGGCGGGCGAGGTTGTCGGCCATGGCCTGCGGGTCGCCGTTGGTGCCGGAGCGGTAGGGCCCGGCGATGAGGATGAGCATGGGCGTGTCGTTCATGGTGCGCTACGATACATGCAGAAACGTGCAAGAACGAGAAAGAGTGCGGAATGCTGGCAGCTGAACGACGTGACCACCTGCTCGGTCTGCTCTCCCGCGAGGGCAAGATCGTGGCCAAGGACGTCGCCGCCGAGCTGGGGATCTCCGAGGACAGCGTGCGGCGCGACCTGCGCGATCTCGCGAGCGAGGGGCTGTGCCAGCGTGTCTACGGCGGCGCGCTGCCCGTATCGCCGGCCGTCGTGGACTACCGGGCCCGGAAGACAGTGGCCCCGGACGGCAAGCGCAAGGTGGCCGCGGTGGCCGCCGGGCTCGTACGGCCGGGCGGCGCACTGATCCTGGACGGCGGCACCACGGCCCTCGCCGTCGCCCACGCCCTCCCGCGCGACCTGGAGTGCACCGTGATCACGCACAGCCCGACGATCGCCGCGGCCCTGATCGAGCACCCGCGGGCGGAGGTCTTCCTGATCGGCGGCCGCATCTTCAAGCACTCGGCGGTCGCCTGCGGCGCGGCGGCGGTCGAAGCGGCCCAGAACGTCTCCGCCGACCTCTGCCTCCTCGGCGTCACCGGCGTACACCCCGAGGCGGGACTGACCACGGGCGACGCCGAGGAGGCGGCGATGAAACGCGCCCTGGCCGCGCGGGCGGCGGACACGTACGTCCTCGCCTCCTCCGAGAAGATCGGCACCGCTTCACGGTTCCGCGTACTGCCCTGGGAGGAGATCAGCGGGCTCATCACCGACGCGGACCCGCAGGACCCGGTGATCGCGCAGCTGGGGACGCGGGGCGTCGAGATCCTGCCGACGGGCTGACCGCTGCCCGGCCGTTCAGAGGCGGGCCGGTCGCAGACGCTCGATGCGGTCCGCGCCGCCGCTGAGCAGATCGCGATGACTGATGGTGAAGTCCCCGTTGGGCAGCGTCCGCCCGTCGCCGAAATGCCGGCCGACGACGGCGGCGGGGAGGAACTCGCGCAGCCGGTGACGCATGTCCCGGGGGTACTCGACGGGGACGCCCCAGTCGGAGGGGGCGTCATCGCTGGAGAACAGGACCCAGTGGTCCACGGGCACGGCGGCGTCGAGATCCGGCGCCCCACCCGTATGACTGTCCAGGGCCGGCACGGTCAACCGGTCGGGGTCCAGGGGCGGGTACCACAGCAGCAAGGGCTTGGCGCGCCGCGCGTCGGCGTTGTCGAAGCAGCACACGGCGATGGTGTGGTCAGGGAAGCGGTCGGCGTAGAAGCGCAGGAGATCCGGGTCGAGTCGAGGGCGCCGGTGCGGCGGCACCTGCCACAGCGCGGCGGGCACGGCGGTGGGGTCGTCGGCCAGGAGCACCGTGTAGACGTCGTGGTCGAAGACCTGGACCGGCCGCGATTCCGCGCCCATCCACGCGATGCCGTCATCCTCGAATGCGTCGCGTTCCACGGCGGCGACCATGCGGCGGAGGACGTCGTCGGCGCGCCTGGCGGAGAGGAAGTGCTGGGGTGTGAGCTGCTTGGTGGGGAGGTGCAGCAGCATGGCGTTCGGGCCGTCCGACAGGTTGACGGCCGTGTTCTGGTAGCCCAGGACGTGGACGAGCCCGTGCACGTGGTGGCGCAGGCGCCCGCAGTACGCGATCGTGCCGGAGAACGCGGCCTCGCCCGTCGAGATACACATGGCGGCAAGGTACAGGCCGGTCCGGCGCCACTGAGGGGCCGAGGGCGTCCAGCCGGTCCGGTGGATCGGGCCCTGGTGTGCGGGGGAACCACGTACCTAGAGGGCCCGGCTCTTCCGGGAGAGGATCCAGACGTAACGCCAGTCCCCGTTCGGGGTCGCACGAGGATGGTTCTCGACGATGTCGTCGACCGCCGCCCAGAAGGCTTCGGCTGTGGTCAGTCCCGCAGTCGTGAGGACTCGCTTCATCACCGATGCGTCCACGGCGACAAGCCGAGCGGAGGTGGACGCGACCTTCACGCCGACGATCCCGAGTGGCCTTCGCCTCGCGGCAGCGACGAACTCGGCCCGCACAGAGCTCACTTGGTCCTCGATCTCCTGGCGTAATCGTGCCAGTTCGATCTGGGACCGCTCTGCGTTGAGCGCCTCACTCAGGCCAAGGGAGTGGGTGCTCAGGAAACCGTGAAATCTTTTGTGCGCATCAAATTCATCGACGGTGATCCTGCTGAACTCCCGCAGAGAAACGCCTTCGACGACGGGCAGATCGATCTGGAGCACCGGCCGAACCAGCGGGCTCTCCGAGGGGCGGGACTCCGAGGGATCGATCAGCTGTCCTCCTCGCACGAGGTAGTCGGCTGCGGAGACCTGGGACATCGGCTTGCGTTCGCCCTGGGTGGATGTGTCCGATTGCCACTTATGTGACGAAGTGGATTCTCTGCGGATGGAGTAGCGGGGAAGGTACCAGCAGAGCCCTTCCTCGATCAGTTGTTCGGCTTTGATGATCCACATTCCGAGCGTGGCCGGATTCGGGCAGTGAATCCCGTAATGGACGGTGTAGTTGTCACTCCCTTCGGCCTGCAGTGTGTCGTGGTTGGTGTGGACGATGCTGTCTTCCCTCTTGCCGAGGTGACGGTAGGGCGTTTCTGTTCCGTGGGAAAGCAGGAAGCTCTTGGAGATCAGAGTGGCGTGCTTCGTGAGACGGCCGAATGCACTGCTCGCGTCTGTGAGCCCCACATCGCATCGCTTGCGCCTGAATTGTTTCTCGCCCCGGACTCCGGGGCGACCGAACGTGCTGGTCGTGAACATGAGCCGTGCGTACGCTTCGGCGGCAGCCGTTGGATCCCGGCGGCTTCCGGCAGGGAAGTCCCTGAAGATCTTTCGCATCTGCCGTGCGACATCCCGGTCCCCGATCGCCTGCGTGCGCCGCCACATCCCGACAGTGTCCGGGACGGTCAGCCGCATACTCAATACCTGTGGATGACCGAGCGTTTCAGCGTTCTCTCCAGGTAGGGCGGGCGAGGGTGTCACAACCAGAGGAATCGCCCGTCGACGATCTTGCAGACCGGATAGTCGCCATCTGCGATCTTCGTCAGCTTCTCCGCTACGGAGTCGAAATAGTGAGCCAGTGATGCGTACTCGCCCGTGATCGTGATGTCACCCACGAACCATCTTCCGACACGTCCGTCCCGCGCGTCGATGAACTTTCCCATCCAGCCGTCCTGGTCCGACAGGAAGGGGATCCACTCATTGCGCCAGAAGGGATTGTCCGGCTGGTCCGGCGGGTCGAATCCACCGGGCCTGGAGCGGTTCGTATAGAGGCGCTCCATCGCCCGGATGCCCAGATAGAAGCTGCCCTCGTCGGGGAACCCGTCGTAGCCGCAACACTGCACATCCTCGTCCACCTCTTCCTCAGGAAGATCCAGATTGTTCTGCAGCAGCCACGCCCGCAGATCCTGAGGGAGGGGGATGCCCATCCGTTCCTCGGCGGTGGCGAGCATCTGTTCCGTAGCGGGCCCAGGCAGATCCGCGTGTTCGGCCGGTACGTGCTGCTCAAGCAGACTCATCACACGGGACCAGCTCTCCACGACACTCATTCCCTCTGCCCTCTCTGTGCGGATGGCTCATGCGGATGCCCCATGCGACTGTGCCACTGCGGGGGTACCGCTCGAAGCGTCGATTCCGAAAGCCGCATCCCCGAAGCGGAAGGCCAACTTGGGCACGTCGACCGGAATACCTCGCGGGGGATGGTACTCAGAGCAAGCCTCCGAACTTCCCCCGGGCTACGGGGCGGAGGGGCCGACGCCCGCATCAGCCTCTCCGCCGGCCAGTGCGTACTCCGCCCAGACGGTCTTCCCCGGGCCGACTCGGTCGCGTACGCCCCACCGGGTGGCGAGGGCGTCGACCAGGACCAACCCGCGGCCTTGCTCATCGTCCGCCGCCCGTGCGACGCGGGCCGGACTGGCCGGGTGCGTGTCGGACGCCTCGATGCGGACGACCCGGCGTTCGTCGTCGTACGTGAGAAGCAGGGCGAAGTCCCGGCCTGGGACACGCCCGTGCAGCACGGCGTTGGCGGCGAGTTCGGCGACGACGATCGCGACCGCGTCGTGGTCGTCGGTTCCGGCAGGGCACCCCCACTCGACGAGCTGGAGTCCGGCGAGCAGCCGCGCGAGCCGTGCTCCGCGCCGGGTGGCGGAGAAGCGCTGGGCGAACACGCGGAGGGAGGCGGGCGATTGGGTGTGAGGGGCTGGCATGGCCCCAGCCTGCGGGGACGCCAGGGGCGGGCGGCAGGCACGGCACCCATACAGATCGACTTGTACTGGTGCACGCGCTGGACTGGGAGCGTCACTTTGCGTAACTATGGCTACGGCCCCGCGAGTGGGCCCGGCACAGGGAGAGACGGGCGCGCATGGTGACGGACAACGGCGGTGCCAGGGGCGGCAGCGGGGGAGGCTGCGGCGAGCCGGAGCTGTCCGACAGCCTCAAGACGTTCGGGGCCGTGCTCAAGGCACTGCGGGACGAAGCCTGCCTGACGCAGGAGCAGTTCGCGCCCCGCGTGCAGTACTCGGCGGCGTACATCGCCAAGATCGAGCAGGGCAAACGCTTCCCGCCCAGAGACCTGCTGGACCGCTCGGAGGAGGTGCTGGGGGCGACGGCGGCACGGGTGCTGACCGCAGCGGCGAGGAGCCTGACGCGGAAGGTGGGGCTGGCGTCGTGGTTCTTGCAGTGGGCGGCGATCGAGGAGGACGCGGTCTCGCTGTACGCGTACGAGTCCAGCGTGATTCCGGGGCTGCTGCAACCCGAGCCGTACATCCGCGCACTGTTCGACCGCCGCCTGCCGCCCCTCGCGGAGGAGCAGTTCGAGTATCAGGTCACCGCCCGGCTGGAGCGACAGCGTCTTCTGGTGGAGCGACCGAACACCACGTTCAGCTTCGTCATCGAGCAGGCACTCGTGGAACGGCGCATGGGCGGCAACGACGTCACGCGTACGCTCATCGACCACCTGCTCACGACAGGCCGACTCCGGAACGTGGAGATCCAGGCGATGCCGCTGATCCAGGAGGATCACTCAGGCTTCGAGGGCCCGCTTTCTCTTGCCGAGACCACCCGGAACCAGTGGGTGGGGTACGTCGAAGCCCACGACAGCAGCATGCTGATCACCGACCCAAAAGCCGCAAGCGCGATGCTTCAGCGCTATGGCAAGATGCGCTCGCAGGCTCTGAGCCATCAAGCCACCACGAGTCTGCTGGAGCAGATGCGAGGAGCGCTATGAGCACCACCGAACTTGCTTGGTTCAAGAGCAGCTACAGCGGTGGCGGCGGCGGCAACTGCGTCGAGATCGCGGTACGCGCCGAGGCTGTGCTGGTACGGGACTCGAAGGACACGCAGAGGCAGGCACTGATGGTCTCGCCAGACGCCTGGTCCGCATTCACGGTGCTCGCTGCGGACGCTGGTCTGCGCCGCTGAGGCGACGATGAGTCACAGGCGGCTGCCAGACTGCACGTCATGAGCGATGACGCGTTCGAGTGCATACAGGACGACGCCGACTGGGGCTTCTACCTGGAGATGGTCCAGGGCGCGAGCATCGCCGAACTCGCGGCGATGCTGGGGGCTGACCCCGCCCTGGGAGTCATGTCGTCCGATGTGTTCAACGCCGCATTGCACCGGACCAGCAACGTCCCCGATTACGCGAGGCTGGGCGAGTACGCCGGCTGGGCGTTCGCCTTGCGCGCGGGGGGCGACGGCTTCTACGCGCAACGCCCCGAACCCTTGAGGCATCTGTGGGACGGACGCACGTGGTTGGTCGTCCAGGACACCACGATGGACCCGCCGACCGCGGACGTCATCGTGGACGGGAAGCTGGACTGGAGCTACTACGAGGGCGAGGTGCACGAGTCGATCCGCGCGGACCACCCGCTCACTCAGCGGATGATCGCCGAGATCGCCCTCGGCACCGCCGACCCGGACCCCGACTTCCCCGACGACCCGGACGAGTGGGGCCTGCACATCCCCGACATCCGTGACGTCTACCGCCTGATGGGCGAGCACTACGGTCTTCGCCTTCCCCGAGGCACGCTCGCCAGCACCGACCTGGCCGGCGTGTTCACTTCCCCACGCACGTACGCCAGTGGAGAGCCGAACACCCGGTACCAGAACATCAACGTGTCTTAACCGCGAGGGCTGGGCAGGACCAGGCACCACGTTGGAACGCTGAGCTGAGAGCAATGCAAGTGCTTGGGTCGGTGCCTGATACAGCGTTGGGTGAAAAGCTCCGTCACGCGGCCTGGGGAGCCGGTGTGGTCATGACGGTCTCGTATTCGTCGGGGTGCGGGCGGCTAGCATCACGGTCTTGGGCTGGGCCGACGAGCTGGTGGGGTGTGTGGTGACGCGTCCGCGTGTGGGTGTGGCTGTGCTGACGATGGGCAACCGGCCCGCTGAGCTGCTGGCACTGCTGGAATCGGTCGCCAAACAGGACGAGAGCGCGGTGCGCGTCGTGGTGGTCGGCAACGGGGCAGGCTCGTTGCCGGTGCTGCCCGGCGGGGTGGACGGGGTGGAGCTTGCCGCCAACCAGGGGGTGTCCGGAGGGCGCAACGTCGCCTGGGAGCGGCTGCGGGAGTGTGGTGACGTGGACGTCCTGGTCGACCTCGATGACGACGGACTGCTGGTCGACACCGACGTCATCCGACGGATCGCGGACCTGTACGAAGCCGACCCGGGCCTGGGCATCGTGTCGTTTCGGATCGCGGACGAGCGGGGACAGACGCAACGCCGTCATGTGCCGCGGCTGCGGGCCGGGAACCCGATGCGGGGCGGGAAGGTCACCACCTTCCTCGGCGGCGGACACGGGCTGTCCATGCGGATGCTGGAGGAGACCGGCGGGTGGCCGGAGGAGTTCTTCTTCACGCACGAGGAGACCGACCTGGCCTGGCGTGCGCTCGACGCCGGGTGGACGGTCCACTACGAGCCGACGCTGCTGTTGCAGCACCCGAAGACCAGCCCGGCACGGCACGCGGTGTACTACCGGATGACCGCCCGCAACCGAGTCTGGCTGGCGAAACGCCATCTTCCCGCCCCTCTCATCCCGCTCTATCTCGGGGTGTGGACCGTCCTCACCCTGGCCCGCACCCGGTCGATGTCCGGGTTGCGAGCGTGGGCGGCAGGGTTCACCGAGGGGGTGCGCAGCCCGTGCGGAGCGCGGCGGCCGATGCGCTGGGCAACGGTGTGGCGCATGGCCCGTCTTGGCCGCCCGCCGGTCATCTGACAGGCCGTTCTTCGGCTGGTCCGAGCAGCAGCGAGGAACCCTGGTGGAGACTGTGGCTGAGCTCCTCTGCGATCGACGCACAGACAGGTCGGGCTCTGCTCGCCGCCCCCCGCCCCGACCAGGCCGAGCCCTATCGCGTCGGCCGCAAGGCGGACGACGACGCAGGCTACCCACATGACCGGATGCTCTTCGCCAGCGAACTAGCCGACGCGCGCGCGTGCAGACCGGCGACGTCAACGGAGCAGTCGTGGACTTCTGCGGCTCATGGGCAGTAACCCATGTGCCTCGTCTACCGTATTGATCAGCGCAGTCGCGATTGCGCTGACGTAGGCATAGTTCGGCCTGGGTGAGATCAGCAGGGGCAGGGGCATCAGGTATGGCGGTTGAACGCACGAACCGGGACATCAAATCACTCATCGGCCAGATAGCCGGTGGGGAGATCATGCTTCCGGAGATTCAGCGGGGCTACGTCTGGCGAGCGTCGCAGGTGGCGAAACTTGTGGAGTCGATGTACCTCGGGTACCCGGCCGGGACGCTTTTGCTGTGGAAGACGGATGAGGGAGCCGAAACCAGGGCGGCAGCGATCGGATCCGGACAAGGGCTCCCGAGCGTAATGCCGCTGTATCTACTTGACGGTCAGCAGCGACTCACGTCGCTATACCGTGTCTTCACCGATCATCCGACCGCGCAGATCGTCTTCAACATCGAGACAGAGGCGTTCCAGAACCAAAGCAACGCCACGCTCAGAAGCCCGAAGTGGGTCAAGGTTTACGATGCGGTCGGCCCGCACGCCGACTCGTTCACACTGCAGACGCAACTTCGTTCGGCTGGACTGTCCATTGACGGGGCGGAGATCGGGCGCCGACTCAAGGCCCTTGAGGCGATCTCTCAGCGGGACTTCCACATGGAGATCCTTCACGGTTTCAGCTACGAGGAGGTCACCCAGATCTTCGTGAGGGTCAACAGTGGGGGCCGTCCTCTGAAGACCACTGATCTTGCGATGGCCACGCTTTCGGCCCGTTCGCCCGGTTTCCTAGGGGAACTTGAGAAGGAGACGGCGCGGTGGGCTGAGCGTGGTTACCGGGCTATCGATGTCAACTTCCTCATCAAGGCGATCACGCTCAGCCTGTCCATCTCGGGGAAGAGGACTTCCTCGGTTTCCCGGCTGACTACGGCCGGCCCGGAATCCGTTGCGGAAGGCTGGGAGCGTGTGCGTCGCGGACTTGAGCGCGTTGTTCCCCTCCTCTGCGAGCAGCTGCTCGTCCCGACCACCGCTCTCATTCCTTCTGTCTCAGCCCTGCACCCGCTGATCGTGTTCTATGGTCGACTGCCTGCGGATGCTCGCGTGGATGCTGAAGTAGAGAAGGGCCTGCTCTATTGGTTCCTGGCCGCGAGCGGAAGCAATCGCTACGGCGGGGCGACGGACAGCGCCCTGACGCAGGACGTGAACGCCCTTGACTCCGAGGACCCAGTCCGTTCACTGCTGGCCAACCTGCGGTTGGACGAGAAGGGCTACAGCGTCAGTGCCCGCGATCTGTCGGGACGCAACATCCAGAGTCCGTACATCATGCTTTCCTACTTGGCGGCAGCCCACTCGGGAGCGGAGGATTGGTGGGCCGGAGGCCCGATCTCCATCACGGCTGAAGGAACGGACAAGCTCCAGTACAGCACTCTGCATCCAGCGGCGCAGTTGCGGAATCACCGCAACGGGTATTCGTCCGCAGAGATCAACGAACTGGCAAACATCGTGTTCGTCTCGCAGCAGACAGCGAAGAACATGATCGGAAACCGTTCCCCTGCCGCCTACATCAGGGACGTGCAGTCTTACGACCTGGCGGCGCACGCAGTCCCAACCGATCCTCAAGTTCTCGAAGCAGACGGGTTCCGTGAATTTCTCGTCGCCCGCCGTGCTCTTCTTGCTGAGCGGATCGCCGCTCTCCTTGAGCGTTTTCGCCCGTCCTTCGTTGATGCGGGAGATTCCTTGGATTTGCGATCCGAGAGGCCTCGCAGGTCTCTTACGCTCACCGGCTACGCTGCGGGTAGCCACACCCTTCTGCTCGCTGAGGCTCAGACAGGAGCACATCATTGGGGCGGACGGATCGATACAGCTGAGCTTGATGCCGCGCTGGACGCTGCTGCCAGCGGCCTTGACAGTGACGTCACCGTTGCTGGCGAGACTGCACCGTTGAAGGTCGATGAGGATGGCGTGACGCTGCAGGTCGGCCCCTTCAAGCTTCGCGGTACCGCAGAGCAGTGGCGGGTCGCATTGCGCGACGCCTTTTCGGATGCTCTGCCCATGGCCGACTGTCCTGAGGCTGAGTCGCTAGTCTGGGCTGGTGACCCTGAGGAGTTCCTCCTGGCGGACATCGGAAGTCAGCGGGTGTAAGCCTGCTTGTCTCAGGGGTGGGAGTGCGGATGCCGTTCGGTGCTCCCGCCCTCCGCCAGCTTGTGGCCGGGCGCGAGCAGCGTGGGCGCCCCCGCGTTGAGCAACGGGCCTAGACGGGGTATGCCAGGTATCAACTGCCCTGGTGGAACGTCGAGACGGCATGCCTCCCAGCGTCCGAAAGCGCCTCTGTCGTGGGGTATTTGAGCGCCAATCCACTCTGCGGCGATAGATGAGACCGCGACGGGGTCAAGGCTTCGGTCGAGTTGTACGGTCACGAGCTGCCAGGTCCGGTCGCGGCACATTGTCTCGTATTCGTGCCGGGACAGATAGAACGTCGCCCGGCCGCGCCGCACTGTGCTCTTCACCTCGATGTGCAGCGGGTGCTGCCGGGCGTGCACGGCGATGTCGTACCCAAAGCCATCCGAGTAGGCAGCAACATGCTCGACTCTGGCTGCGGTGGCTTCGGTGATGAGTTTAACGAGTGCCAGCTCTCCGGCGTTGCCGATATGAGCCCGAGCCTGAATATCTACCTTGCCCCACACGGCAATTATCTGCTCATATGCGTCGCTCTCTGCGAGACCCAGTGCCTCTGCGGCCCGCAGGGCATCCTCCGGCAACTCGTCCGGGCCGCCTACGAGGACATCTGCATCAGGCAGCCACGCGACCCCGCTGGTTTCAATGGCGGCACGAAAGACGCGTTCGCTCACCGAGGTACGGCTATCCAGCTCTTCGAGCAGGCTGTTTTCGAGCAGCCACGAGTACGCCGCTTCGTACTGGGTGGGCGTTACGTCGCTGAAGTCGGCGTGATTGGTAAATAGCGCGCGACACCGTGTGGAGCTGGAGGACGGCAGCCGTTCCAGCCACCGCACGGCTGCGCGTAGGACGGGGTCAGGAGGAACGGGCACGGAGGTGACCCATCAGTGCCTGGAGGTCGCCCTGGTCCAGACCGCCTCCAACAGCAGGTTCTTCGTCAAGGTCCGCGAGCTCCCGGACGGCAGGGTCATCAAGAATGTGCCCCATAAAGAGGAGCTTGTCACTCAGTCGCTGGTCCACAACCTCGTCAATGCTGCCCTCGGAGGCGAGCACAGTGATACGCGTCTCGGTGTCAGGCGCGAGGCCGAGGCGATGGATTCGGTCGAGGCTCTGCAGGAAGCGCCCCGCAGCGAAATCGCGATCGACGTACACCGCGTCGTGGCAGTCATGGTGCAAGCTGATGCCTTCCCCGAGCGTTGCCGGATTGGATAGCAGCACCATGCAATCTGGGTCCTTCCGGAAACGCTCGATCTCCGCTTCTCGTTCCTGCGTGCCCCCATGGACCATCGCGGGGCGGAACTCCCCAAGGATCCTTTCCAGGGTGTTCAGGCTGCGGATGAAGGTAGACCACACAAGTGTTTTCCGGCCCTTAGTCGCGTTCTCAGCGACGATGGCCAAGACTTCGCGGTATTTCGGCGACATCTCGTAACTCGGCAGATCCCGCATAAGTGCGAAGAGTGGGCTCCCAGTGGGAACAGTCAAGGGCGGGACCTGGTATGTCAGCGGTTCGTAGCGAGTCGTGCCGACCGCTAGCAGGGCGGGGCTCGTGGCTGC
This sequence comes from Streptomyces sp. NPDC002125, assembly GCF_053593715.1. NCBI lineage: Bacteria > Bacillati > Actinomycetota > Actinomycetes > Kitasatosporales > Streptomycetaceae > Streptomyces > Streptomyces sp. NPDC002125. The sequence continues at coordinate 202,455 of NZ_JBSFDD010000002.1, forward strand.
CATCAACATATAGACGATGATCTTGCCAAGGGCTTGGAAATCGGCTTCTGCCCCCGCTGCCCGGTCGGAGAAGCGGCCAATCAGGGCTTCGTACACCTCTTGGTGCAGTGGAGGCATCGGCAGGGTCCGGAGGGTCGTCTTCACTGGCGGCAGGCCCAGCTCGCCCTTGGTTGTACGAGTGAACAGGGGGCGCAAGACCTGGCTCGCCTTAGCCAAGTCGCCGCCCGCGACGGCCTGCGTCACCTTCTGTCGACCGTGTCCGGGCCACACAAAGCCGAAGAGATTCTCGATGTCTTTGACGCCGTTCGGTGCTGGGGTTCCGGTCAAGATCAACCGATGGCGCGCGCGTGGCCCAAGTGCGAGGCAAGCCGTTCCGTACGTCCCCTCGGCACCAAGCTTCATTCGGTGGGCCTCATCCAGAAGAATCATGGAGGGGCGGGCTGTGAGCCATTGCCCGAGTTCATCGACCGAGGCGCTGAGGCGCTCATAGTTCACCATGAGTACGTCGGCTGCCGGGTCGACGTTTCGGGACAGGATCTCCATCCGGAGCGGCTCATCAAGACATTGCTCATGCTCGTACTGCCAAGACTCATAACACGACTTGGGGCCGACGATCAGCAGCCGTTCGATGCCCTTCGTGTGGCGCAGCGCCTGAAACACCGCGAGCCCGACTCGTGTCTTTCCCGCGCCGGGCACAGAGAAGTTTGCGCCGTGGCGCAGGGAGAGCAGTTTGGCAATATCCCGGCGCTGGAATGCCGTGAGATTGGCTGTCCATCCGGGGCCGAGAAGTCCGTCCACCTCCTCTTCCCGCACTTCCCGCGTCCCGGCAGACGCTGGGTCCAGTCGGTCGGCCACCGTTTGCGCATCAACGGCGGAGTCAGTTGCGAGGGCTGCCAGCTGGCCGTCCCAAGAGACGCTTGATGGCTCGGGCCACGTTGTCAGGGCGACGAGGTTGGTGAGTAGATCGTCAATATCGACGTCTACGCTCCCAGGGGAGCGCTGGACGCCGCTTCGGAAGCGCAGGGCGAGACGACGCAGATTCGCCTCATGTCCCGCGCCGGCCCGCAACCTTGCTTTCGTCACACTGTCCCCGAAACCGACCTCTAGGCTCGGTGCAGCCGTCATCGGCCCTCCCGCGTGGCGTTGAGAAGCCACTCGACGCCATCACCCGGCGTACTGAAGGTGCGGGCCGCTTGCTTGGAGAGGCGCGCGAGGCTTGCCCGGAGCGTGAGGAGAGCGTCATCGAAGGCATCTTCGTCCAGCGCACGCTTCATCTTCGCCTCGGCGAACTCCACCGCACACTGGTTCACGTAGTCAGCAGCATCCGTCAGGCGTTCGGGAACTGCGATCTTTCGCTTCTGAAGTTGTGCGTTCTGGCCGGCCATCTTCACTGCTACGTCGAACGTGTTCCGCGCCGACTTGATCTTGGCATCCGCCTGCGCGACCTCTGCGGGAGTGAGCTTGTCGCCAGCGAGAGTCGCCGCCTTGGCTTGCAGCAAGATGTCGGTGAGAGCACGGGTGGTCTTGACTGCGGCCGTAGCGTCCGGGACAGCGACGCCCGGCAGCCCTGGGATAGCAACAGTGGAGGACTCCTGCGTGTCTGGACGTAGACCGTCCGGAAGCCGTTCGTCGAGGTAGCGGGTGTGGAAGTCGGCCTCAGCGAGCCGGACCGAGGTCTTCGGGTAGTTCAGCACCACCATCGCGAGCCGAGACTCCTTCAGCTGCTCCGCGGCGTCGGGATCCGTCTTTGCCAGCTTCGTGTAGTCGCGTTGCAGCTCACGAAGCTTCTCTTGGTGATCCTCGAAGTCCACCAGTCGCAGCCCGATGTTGCTGGCCGCGTTCTTGCTGCGCCCGATTGCGTCGTTGACCAGCTGATAGACCCAGCGGTCTTGATGGAGCGTCGTCGTCTTTATGTTGAAGTCCCGTGCCACGTCTTCCACGCGGCGCCCGTTGGCCAGCTCCTCCTCGATCGCGATGAGGCGATTGATGTATGAGTACTCACGACGCTTGTCCCGCCGTAGCTGGAGCGCGAGCTCAACGCTGTTGATGTCCCGCCGGGAGGTGTCCGCCGGGAGCACGCCCACACGGATGTCCTTGATACCGAGCTTGCGAAGGGCAGCACAGCGAGTGTTTCCGTCGACAAGGATGCCGTCGGGGCTCACGATGCCAGGCTCTTTTTGCCCGAAATCATCAAGTTCGTCCTGAAGGGCGATGAAGTCAGGGTCAGTTTGGTTCGGGTTTGACGGGCTACGGCTGAGCAGGTGGCTGAGATAGTCCTGCGCGGCTTCGCTCCATGGCTGCTCCTCCAGGATCCGGTTGCGGTCGGGATCAAGCATTCGCTGCGCGCGGATGCGATGGGTGTCCGGGTTGAAGTAGAGGAGGTCTACAGGCATGGAGATCACGCTCAGGTGCTTCTGCTCTCCACGCCAGTCGACTGTGATCTTGGCGCCGTTATCGGCCATGGCCTGCCTGAGTCGCTCCTCGACCATGGACCGGATCCGCTCGCCCTCGGGCGGGACACCGAATTTCACAGCCACTGCCAAAACCTCCTCGGTAACGGGGTCGCACTCGCTCCCCTGGAATGATGACAGGAGTCGCTGACAATCAGGCTGCTGATCAGCCAAACTTGGGCCTCTGAGTGTCAGGAGAACGGAGCAGAGGTGACCCTTCCCGCGTGGAATGACCCAGAGTTGAAGTTCGGAACCATGATCAGGGGTGCGCTGTGGCTCGTTCAGGAGATCGGCGAGGGTGAGACCTTCACCAAGGAGCGGCTCCGCGATGCATTCCCCCATGTATCGCAGGCTGACCGGCGCATCCGCGACCTCCGTGCCTTCGGATGGGTCATCCACACAAACACGGAAGACGCCACGCTGATGGCTGAAGACCAACGCTTCGTGAAGGCAGGGGTGCCGGTGTGGGACCCGGCTTCCCGTCGGGCCGCCACGTCACAGAAGGCGGCCAGCGCCAAGCAGGTGCAGGCCGTGCTCGCTCGTGATGGCTACATGTGCACCGTGTGTGGTATCGGCGGGGCGGAACCGTACCTCGATGACTCCAACCAGACTGGAGTGCTGTCGGTCACTCGGCGAAACACCGTCTTCCCTGATGGTCGGGAGGATGTGCTCATGGTTACGGAATGTAAGCGTTGTCGTGCGGGTTTCGACGGGCAAAGCTCCCATGCCGACGAGGTCGTCGCGGAGATCGAGAACCTGGATGCGGCCGACCGGCGGAGGCTCGCGCGCTGGGTGGAGCGAGGTCGCCGGGGCTCTACACCCCTTGAGCGGGCTTGGAACGCTTACCGGCGCCTGCCTGAGGACGCTAGAGGTGAAGTCCGCCAGGCGCTGGGCGCCTGATCACACGGAGGCGCCAGGGGTGACGGCCCTCGGTGAGGGCCTTGGCGGGGCGCGCCACGTAAACTGCCACCCTTGTCCGGCTCGCAGTTGTCAACGGCCGGTGCCGCGCCCTCACCTGCGTCTCTGGTGCTGTCGCGGTGCCTGGCTGCCGGGCGCCTGTTTGTTCACTAAGGCGGATGCAGATGCTCCGTCGCTTCCACGCTGGATTGCCTGGCGTGCCTGGAGGGAGATCGCTATGTCGGCCATCGAGCCAGGAAAGCCGCTTGAGGTCGTCGAGATCTGCGCAGGCGCGGGCGGTCAGTCGCTCGGGTTGGAACGGGCGGGGTTTCGTCACCGGCTGGCCGTTGAGCTGGATTCGCACGCGGCCGAGACCCTGCGCCGCAATCTCGTGGAGTTCCTTGGGTACACCGAGGAAGAGGCTGATAATTCCGTCAAGGTTGGCGATGTTGCAGATCCGAACATCTGGAACCCGGCCATTGACGCGGCGAACCTCGACCTCCTCGCGGGAGGCGTTCCTTGCCCGCCCTTCAGTATTGCGGGGAAGCAGCTGGGCTCCAGCGATGAGCGTGACTTGTTTGCGTGGGCCATTGAGCTCTGCGGAAAGGTGCAGCCGAAGGCGCTGCTTTTGGAGAATGTGCGCGGGCTGAGTGCTAACCGTTTTGCTGGTTACCGACAGCACGTCCTCGACAGGCTCAAGGAGCACGGGTACATCGCGGAGTGGCAGCTTCTCCAGGCGGATGACTTTGGCGTGTCTCAATTGCGGCCACGCTTTGTCCTTGTTGCTCTCCAGCGGGAGTTCGCCCCGTACTTCGAGTGGCCGGAGCGACGTCCAGGCAGCGCTAAGTCAGTAGGAGAGCTCTTGGTGGACCTTATGGGGGCGAATGGTTGGGAAGGGGCTCAAGAATGGGCCGATGCGGCCACTGGAATCGCCCCCACCATCGTCGGCGGGTCCAAGAAGCATGGGGGTGCCGATCTTGGGCCCACGCGTGCCAAGCGTGCCTGGGCAGAGAAGGGGGTCGACGCGATGGGTGTCGCCGACGATGCCCCGCTGCCTGCAGGGCCGCCTGTGATCGAGGGGGCGCCGCGCCCGAAGCTGACCACGGCCATGGTTGCCCGTATCCAGGGGTGGCAAGACGCGGGCGGCGCAGGTGACGGCGGGGAGTCTGACTTCCGCTGGAGGTTCCACGGCCGCAAGACCAGTGTGTACCGCCAGATTGGCAACGCCTTCCCGCCGCCTGTCGCCAAGGCGCTTGGCGTCTCGATCAAGAACGCGTTGAATAAGGTCGGAACGCCCCGTGATCTTGTCGAGACCGCCGATGTCGTTACTGACCCCGTATACAAGCTACTTCGCAGTAGCGCGAGGGCTCTGACGGTTGAGCAAATCATGGCCAAGCTAAACGCGCTGGGAAATGCCATGGATCAGCCGGGCGTCGAGCGCCACCTCAATCATTTGAAGCGTGATTTCGAGATCACTACGGTGACGCGCTCCACTGGGGTTCCTGCCTATAGTATTGGCGAGTTCAAGGCGTTTGTGGGGCAGGATGACCACCAGCGTCACGACCTTTTCAACCAGCATCGCTCTAAGATTAGCTGACCAATCCGCCCGCCCTATCGAATTGTGGGCCGGTAGGGCCCGGATGTTCACCTCTTGGAGGAGGAGCGGCAGGTCCTGAATCTGAAGGGAGGTTAGTGCTCCCCGGTAAATATGGCGGTGTCGAGAACTGTGATGATTCGTTCTGCAGCCTTCCCAGGTGCTTCGTGTTCCCACACGCGGACAACGGTCCAGCCCGCCGCTCTGAGAGCCTCGTCGGCAGCACGATCGCGAACGACATTGCGCTGCAGCTTCGGCCCCCAGTAACCGTCGTTGACGCTGGGTTGCCGACCATGGTCGGGGCAGCAGTGCCAGAAACAGCCATCTACGAAAACGGCGACTCGCGCTCGTGTGAAGACGATGTCCGGCCGGGGGCACGCGTTCTCCAGTTGCAGGCGGACATCGACGCGGTAGCGCTTCCCTGCGGCGTGGAGCAAGGACCGGATCGCACGCTCTGGCTTGGTGTCCCGGCGCTTGATCGCAGCCATATTGCGCGAGCGGGCGGGGGTCGGCGGCGTCGCTGCAGGGTCGCTAGGACTGGAAGGCGTCACTCTTACACCGTAGCCAACGAGCTAGATCCCCTTCCTCTGGAGCACGCGTGAAGAAGGCATGCTTCTCACACGAACGCGCCGCTCTCCCGGAGTGATGGCCGCCGGACTCACCGGCACAGCCCCCAGATGTCCTCCTTGAACGTGGGGAACTCCGCCCGGGTCTCCGTGACGATCTCCCTCGCCGTCCGGCGCGGGGTCGTCGCGTGGTGTTCTGCGAGGCGGGTCAGGGTCTCGTCGGGGGCGGAGGTGAGGTCCTCGTCGTCCAGTGCCGCCTCCATCGGGCCGAAGCCGTCGGCCAGGACCCAGAGGAAGTCGGAGAGGTTGCCCGCCACCACGCCGCACTCGCCCTCCGAGCCGAGGAAGACGATCGGCTGGTCGGCGAGGGGGCAGTCGGGGCGGGTGTGCCAGATCATGGCCTGGCCGCCCGTGCCGTCCTGGCCGAAGGGGAGGTAGGCGGCGCCGTCCGCCTCCTTGTTGCCCGTCCAGCTCCGGAACAGGGCTGCGGTCGACTCGCGGGACGTGAAATCCGTGTACGGCTCGAAGTCGACGCGGTAGTTCCCCTCGTCCGCGTCCTCGCCCGTCTCGTCGTGACCGTAGTAGAAGTCCACCTTCGCCACGTCCGTCAGTGCTGCGGGGAAGGTGCGGTCGGCGTCGGCTGTCGTGTTCATGGGCGCAGGCTATGCGGAACCGCCGACAGCGCCGACGGTTCGCGAGGCGTCAGAACAGCTGTTGCAGCCACCACACTCCCGCGCCGGCCAGTGCGCTGCCTGCCGCGTACGCCGAACCCCTGACCAGTGCGAACAGTGCGGTTCGGGCCAGTCGGGAGCGTAGCCGTGTTGCCTTCGGGGTAGCCATCAGTGCCTCCGAGGAGTGTGGGGTGGGGCGTGCCGTGCTCTGACCCCTTGATGACACCAGCCCCGTATTTGATGCCCAATGGGGCAACGGGGAGCGGGAGTTGGTGCTCCCCAAGTAGCAACAAAGGCAGAGGGGGAGGACGGGCATGGGGACGCCGATGGGTGGTCCGGGAGCGGGGCCGCCGGATCTACCTCCGCCGGAGCGGCCCTCGGTGCCGTACGAGCCCTCGGAGCTCGACCCGTTGGACGGCCTCCTGGTCGACTTCGAGCCGTGTCCGGGGGCGCCGGGGGAGCCGGTAGGTCCTCCCGATCCCCCAGGACCAGAGGGGCCGGAGGGACCCGAGGTGTCAGGGGTGCCGGGCGGTCCGAAGGGTCCTGGCGGCCCCAGCGGGCGGGATGGCCCCGACGGTCCGGATGGCCCCGACTGGCCGGACGGCGGGCGTCGGCTCGGGCGGCCTCTCGCCAGGCCGGAGAAGGTGAAGTTCGGTAAGGGGAAGGAACGGGTCTATCAGCTCAAGTGCCGTGTCTTCGAGCTCCTGGGGGATCTGAACCGCGCCGACGTCGCCCGTAGGCTGCGATGCAGTCCGACCAGCCTCAGCCACTACGTCACGTCCGCCAAGTGGTGGCCGCGGAAGAGCTTCGACGAGTTGGTCGCCGTCGCCGTGGACATGCGCGGGAGCGTGGACGACGAGCTTCTGGGACAGCTGGAGGTGGAGTTCTCCGCAGCCGAGCAGATGATCACCCCGACCGTCCACGAGACCGGCCGCCTGCGGGCCGAGATCCAGCGGTACGTGACGCTGGTGGAGGACCTGCGGCAGGAACGCGACGATCTCCTGCGCCGCCAGTCCGCCGAAGCCGAAGCCGACGCGGACTCCGACGACGAGCCGGCCGTGCTGAGGCAGCGCATCAGCGAGCTGGAGGACGAGCTGCGCGAGGCGCAGCGGCAGATCGGCCGGCTGAAGCGGCAGCTGGCGGCGCTGGAGCGCAGGGCGGCCGCGTCCGGAGACTCCGCCTCGGTGCTGGAAGCGGCGCGGTACGCGGCCGACGAGGTGGCTCGTATCGCTGATCCGGCCGAGCGGAGGGAATGGGCCCTGGACGCGGTGTTCGAGCTCGGCCCCCGGGACGGAGCCGAGGAGTTCATCGGCCATCTGCGGGCCCGGGGACATGACGACGACGCCGAGGCGGCGCTCGACAGTGTCGTCCGGGGCTGGCCGGTGGCGCGTGTCGCCGAGTTCCTCATGGTGCTGGACGAACGGGCCGGCGCGGATGCGGCGGGCGAGAGGGCCGGCACCGACGGCCCCGGTATGCGCGCCCTGCTCTCCGCCGCGTACCGGCGGAGCACCGCGTCCGAACTGCGCTCGGCCGTCGTGGGGTCCCTGGGCTTCGCCGCCTTCGCCGGAGTCGTCCACGCGCTCCACGCCCGTGAGGCGGCAGCGCTCGCGAACGGGCTGGTGGCCCGGCGGGCGGCGGTGAGCACGGTCGGGGTGATGGCGTGCGACGCCGACAGCTTGCATCAGCACGCCCTCGGCTACCTGGGTCAGGCACTGAGGCGTCCGCCCCAGGACATCGCCGACCTGGTGGTGGCCCTGCGGGACAGTGCCCAGGACCAGCGGGCGGACGTGCTGCTGGACACCGCGGGCGGGTTGCTGCCGGACGGCTCCTACCAGCAGCTGAAGGATCTGTTGTCGGCCGCCGGCCGGATTCACGACCTGCGTTCCCTGCGGAGCGGGCACGAGGGAGTCGCCGACCAGGACTGACCGCGTGCCCGCGTCCGGGCATGACGGGCCCGGCTTCCGGCCGTCCGTGCCCGGGCGTGACACGGAACGCCATGCCCGGCCATCCCTCCGTGCCGCGCGACACGGATCGCCGCGCCCGGACACCCGGCTCCCGCCCTCCGCTCCGGTAGCGGGCGGAGGGCTGGGGGCCGATGCTGATCGGGTACGTGTCGACGTGTACGGAGGTTCGGTCCCCGGGCCCCCGTGAGGGGGCCGAAGGAGCTGGGTTCATGGGTGATGCGCCCCTGATGGTCGTGGACGCCGTCGGCGTGGTCACCGGGTGGAGCCGGGATGCCGAGAAGCGCTTCGGGGTAGCCACCGCCGACGCTCTGGGCCTGCACGTCATGGACGTACTGGCACGCGACAGCCTGCGCGGCAGTGACAGCGGCGGCGAGGGCGGCGGCGAGGGTGGCGGCGACGGCTGGGACGCTGAGGGCGGCAAGGACCCCGAGGGCGGCGGCGACGGCGAGGACGCCGCGGACGGCAGGGGCGGTGAAGGCGGCAAGGACCCCGAGGGCCGTGGCCCGGCCGAGGGGTTCCGGCTGCAGCCGGTCGACGGCGGGGGCTGGGGCATCTGGGCGGCCGACGGGGGCGACGGGGCCGGTGGCGAGGTCGACGTCCTGGGAGCGGCGCTGCTCGACGTGATGTTCACGCAGGGACACGTACGCGTCCACGTGCTCGACCCGGAGCTCCGTCTCCTGCGGATCAGCGAACCCTCCGCCGACCCGGACTCGGACGAGACGAAGCGGCTGCGCGGACGGCCCTTCCGCGAGGTGTGCCTCTTCGAGGAGCCGGAGCGGGTGGAGGCCTACGTCCAAGAGGTCCTGCGCACCGGTGTGCCCGGCGTCGGGCGTACGTTCCTGGCCGGTGCCGAGGGCGCGCCCGGCGGCCGGCGCGCCCTGTCCGTGACGGCGTTCCGGCTCCAGGAGCGCCACGGGACACGGCAGGGCGCCCGCGGCAGGGTCCTGGGCGTCTCCGTGACCGTCGCGGACGTCACCGACCGCATGCGGCGCCAGATCCGGGACCAGGCGCTCACCGCCGTACGCGACAGTGTGGGCCGGACCCTGGACGTCGAGGCCACCTGCCGGGACCTGGTGGACGCGCTGGTCCCGAGGTACGCGGACATCGGTGTCGTCGAGATCGTGGACGCCGTACTGCGCGGGGAGCCCCCGGAGCCCGGGCCGCTCGGCCGGGACGTGCCGCTGCGGCGTGCCGCGTACGCGGGCCTCGACGAGCCGGCGTACCCGCTCGCGGATGTACGGGCGGTGCCGCCCGGGACCCCGTTCCAGCGGGCCCTCTCCGACCTGCGGGTGCGCGTCGTCCCGGTGGATGACGTCACCTGGGGGGAGGCCGACCCCCTGCGGGTGCGCGCCATGCGCGGCGACCGCGCCCACACGCTCCTGCTGGCCCCGCTGACGCTCCGCGGAGCGGCTCTCGGCCTGATCAGCCTCTACCGGTGCGGAGACTCCGAACCCTTCACCGAGGAGGATGTCCCGGTGGCCGCCGCGATCGCGTCCAGGACCGCCCTCGGTATCGACAACGCCCGCCGCTACATCCACGAGTACGCGCTCGCCAGCACGCTCCAGCGCAGGCTGCTGCCCCAGCGCCCGGCGATCCAGCCCGCCGTCGAGACGGACCATCTGCTGCTCCCCGGCGGCTCGGGCAGCTGGTTCGACACGATCGCCCTCTCCGGGGCGCGCACGGCCCTCGTCATCGGGGAGGTCGATGAGCGCGGCATCCACGCGGCCACCACCATGGGCCAGTTGCGTACGGTCGTCCACGCCCTGGCCGCGCTGGACCTGGAACCGGACGAACTGCTCGCACGGCTCTACGACACCGCGGCGCGGCTCGCGCAGGAACGCGCCGAGCTGCCGCCGAGCGACCCGCTGCACCATGAGAAACTGGCCGCGACCTGCGCGTACGCCATCTACGATCCGTTCACCGAGACCTGCACCGTGGCCTCCGCAGGCCACCCCCCACCGCTCGTCATCGCCCCGGACGGCACCGCGTCCGTGGCCGATGTGCCCCAGGGGCCGTCCCTGGGCACGGTGGACCGGGAGCCCGTCGCCGCGGCCACCTTCCCGCTCAGGGAGGGCAGCCTGATCGCGCTCCACAGCAACGCGCTGCGCGGCTACGCGGATCCGGCGTCGGGCGTGCTGAGCGAGGCGCTCTCCTCGCCGGGCCGGCCACTGCGGGACCTGTGCGACGCGGTGGCCTACGCGCTGCCCGACGACACCGGCCTGTGGGGAGCCACCCTGCTCGTGGCCAGGACCCGCGCGATGCCCCGGGACCGGTACGCCGCGTGGGAGCTGCCCCACGACAAGACCGCCCCGGCGACCGCGCGCCGCCTCACGTCCAAGACGCTGGCCGACTGGCACCTCGACGGTGACACCGGTGACGCGACCGAACTGATCGTCAGCGAACTCGTGACCAACGCCGTGCGCTACGGCAGTCCCCCGGTCGAGCTGCGCCTCATCCTCGACCGGGGGCTGACCTGCGAGATCCGGGACGGCAGCACCACCGCCCCGTACATGAAGTACGCCGGGGCGGTCGACGAGGGCGGGCGAGGGCTGTTCATCATCTCCCAGCTCGCCTCGCTCTGGGGCACCCGTTACGCCGCCGAGGGCAAGACCGTCTGGTCGGAGCAGACGATCCCCGAGGAGGCCCCGTCCGGAGACGAGAGCATCCCCGAGGACGGGTGAGCCCCGGCGGCGGGAGCGTCCTACGCACCCTCGGCGAGCGTATGCGCGACCAGGGCGTTGGCGTGGCCGTGACCCAGGCCGTGCTCGGTCTTCAGCCAGGCGACGAGCTCCATGTGCCTGGTCAGGGGCGAGGAGCGGATGAGGTCCTTCCACTCCGCGATCGGACGGCCGTACTTCTGCTCGATCGAGGGGAAGTAGCTCGCGGGGCCCTTCACAGCTGCGGTCATGTCCGTGTCCTGTCCGTTCGTCGGCGTGGTGGTGAGCGTGAGGTTGTCGGTGTTGATGACTGCGGGAGGGCGACGAAGTAATCGGTGCGGTGCGTACGTGACGAGCTTTGTTCCGTGACAAAGGGGTGCACCGTGTCAACTGTCGTGAAATAATTCTGAGTTCAGCGGGGCGTCCCGATCGGGGCGACGGCAACGGGGCCGATGGGGGCAGGGCATGGCGGACGCGGCGGGGGCTGGCGCGCTCGAACCGGAGCGGCAGAGCATCGAGTTACGGATCGTCCTCAGCGGGACGCACACACGGCGCGACGATCTCGAAGCCCTGCGCACCTGGCTGCGGAACGCCCCCGTCCTGGAGGACGCCCTGGAGCGGGGCGAAGTCGCTCTGGAGCGCAAGGACTCGCTCACCCAGAACGACGCCATGGCCGGGGAGCTGATCCAGGACATCATCCTCGTCGTCTCCGTCGAGCTCGCCCGCACCGTGGCCGAGAACGCCTGGCGGTCGGTGGAGACCTGGATCCGCAACCGGCGCCGGTTCGCCGATCCGGAAGAGACGCCACGCGTCACCCTCGACGGGCCGCCCGACGGGCCGGGCTCCGGCCTGAGCCGTGACACCGACCGCGACACCGGCGGCGAGACCCCCCAGGGCCCGGACACGGGGCCCGGGCCGGGCGGAGGCAACCGGAGGCGCGGTGGCGACGAGCCCGGACAGGACTAGCGGCCGTGCCGCCGTACAACGCACGCGGCCGGGAGAACGGAGCCAAGCGGCACAGAGCCGTGCTCATCGGCGTCGAGCGCTACACGGGGACCCGTAACGACCTCCCGGCCGTCGCCACCAATCTCCGTCTCATCCGCGAGGCCCTGACCGCCGTACGCACCGGGGTGCTCGACCCGGAGGACCTCGTCGTCATCCCGGACGTCGTCATCCCGGACGGCCCCGTGGCCGAAGGCCCCGTGACGGAGGGCGAGGGAAGCCCGGAGCCCGGCGCCCGGGGGAGCGGTGGGCGACGCGTCGGCCCGCTCCAGGTGCGCGCCGCGCTGAACGCCGCCCGGGACGAGGTGACCGGGCTGCTGATCGTGTACTTCGCCGGGCACGGCATCGTGCGCCCCGACGGCAGCGACCTCAACCTGATGTTCACCGACTCGCGGGTCACCAGGGACCGGCGCCACCCGTTCGTCGACACGCTCTCGTGGCGGGACGACGTCATGCCGGACCTGCGCAACGCGAGGGCCGACTGGGTCGTCGTCATCCTTGACTGCTGCTTCGCGGGGAACGCCCTGGGGGCCTTCAGCCCCGCCGCCGGACAGAATTTCGCCGTGCTCACCGCGGCGGAGCCGGGGGTGGAGATCCCGCCCGGCGATCCCCGTACCGGTACGGAGTTCACGGCCGCCCTCCACCGCCTGCTGACCACGAGCGAGAGCGAACCCGTCACGTTCACCCGGCTCGTCGCCGGCATACGCGACGAGATGGCGGCGCTGAAGGCCATCGACGGCCACCCCTGGATTCCGGACGAACTGCGCCACGGCGACGACGTGGTGCTCGCGCTCGCCACGGACGCGGAGCCGCGTCCCCCGGCACCGCCGGTCACGCCCCCGCCGAAGGCCTCGGGGCCACGACTCCCGCAGGGGCTCTCGAAGGGGCCCGCGGACCGGCTCCCGGAGCGGCGGCCGAGGGGGTGGACGAGGAGGCCGGTGCTCCCCGCCTTCGCGCGCCGCCTGCTGCCCGCCCCCGGCCGCCTCCGCAGCCGTGTGAGCGTCCTCGTCCTGGCGGGCGTCCTCGTGCTGGCGGGCGCGGGGCTCTGGCACGTCCTGCGCTCCACGGACGACGTCGCCTGCGCCTCGCCCCTGCAACTGCGCGTGCTCACCGACCCCGATCTGCGGCCCACCGTCCAGAAGGCGGCCGACGCCTATCCGAAGCGGGACAGCGACGGATGCCGGACGGTCGGCATCGACGTGTACGACGCCAAGGCGGCCGACGCCGTGGCGGCCTTCCGCTCCTCCTCGCTCTGGCAGGAGCCCGAAGCCTGCCCTGTCTCCGGCGACTGCCCACAACCCCAGCGGGACGTCGGCGCGCAGCCCGACATCTGGATACCGGCCGCCGGGACCGCCTGGCAACGGGCGACGGCCGGGGGGCCGGGCGACGGCGGCACGGGTACGGCCGGTGCGGGCACGGCGGACACCGCGGCGGACGCGGGGAAGAGCGTCGTGGACCTCGAACGGCTGGGCTCCGTCGCGTACACGCCGATGGTCCTCGGCGTGCCCGACACCATGAGCCTGGCGCAGTCCCTTCAGACGGACGACCCGCTCGGCGCGATCATCTCCGGGCTGGAGGCCGCCCAGCCGGGCGCGGTCGAGATCCTGCGCCCCGATCCCGAGGCCACGGAGGGCGCCCTGCTCGCCACCGACGCCCTCTACGCCGCCTCCGGCACCCAGCCGGCGTCGACGCTCGAACGGGGCATGGCGCAGGCGATGCGCCCCATGCCCTCCACCGCGAGGGAACTGATGTGCGCCCTGGCCGACGGCACCCACAACACCTTGGAGGACCAGGCCGCGGTGCTCGTACCGGAGCAGACACTGGCGCAGTTCAACCTGTCGGCGGGGCGGCCCGGGCGGCCCACCTGCGCGACGGAGGCCCTGGCGCACCGCGTCGCGCACTACCCCTCCGACGTACCGATGCTCGACCTGCCCTTCGTCCGCGTCACGTGGGACGGGGCCGAGCGCGACGCCGAGGCCCGCGAGGCGGCCGTCCGCGACTTCCACGATTGGCTCGCCACGGACCCGGACGCGCAGAGATGCTTCACCGACGACGGCTTCCGGGGCGTCGGCAAGGGCGGCCCCGTACGGCCCGGCGACGACTCGGTCCTGGGGTCCGAGGACAACACGTCGGCCGTTCGCGAACAGGTCCCGGCGACCGGGGCGGGCACGGACGTGAGCGCGTCGCTGAGCGACACCCTGAAGGACTACCGGGAGGCGCTCGGCCCCGGCAAGGTGCTGTATCTCCTGGACAACTCGACCTCGATGGCGGCCGAGCAGCTCTGGGACGGCCCGGGACGCGCCAAGGACCTCGTGGCACGCTCGATGAGCTCGCTGGGCGCCGGGGACGCGTACGGCGTATGGCTGATGGCCGTCCCCAAGGGCGAGGCGGCCACGGACGCCGTGCTCTTCGGCCCGCACACCCGGGCCACCGCGCAGAGGTCCGTCGCCGGTGCCGAGGCCGTCGCCCACGACGCCCGCGTGGCGAAGAGCCTGCAAGAGGCGCTGGGCACCCTGCGGAGCGGGCGTGACGAGGAGGAACAGCCGCGGCTCCTCGTCGTGGTCACCGACGGCGAGGACTTCGAGGACGTCGGCGAGGCCCAGCGGACCGCGCTGGTCGCGGAGGCGCGGGGGGAGCCGCTCGTGCGGATCGTGACCGTCTCGCTGCGGAACGGCGCCTGCGCGCAGGGCCGGTTCGGCGACCGGCTCGCTTCGGCGAGCGGCGGGCGCTGCCTGGACCCGGCCGACGACATCGCGGCCGAACTGGCGGCGGAGGTCGCCAAGACCGGTACGGGGGACGCGGAATGACCGGGTGGGACCGACGGGGCAGCCGCCGGGCGAGAGCGGCCGTCGCTCTCGGGTGCCTGCTCGCGCTCGCCTCCGCCGCCTGTACGGGGCCCGAGGGCACGCCTCCGCCGGCCGACGGGGGCCGGGCGGCCGAGGGGCCCATCGTGGTGGCCAGCGGGCTCGACGTCACCGGCTCGGGCAGCGTGCGCCAGCAGCTCGTCGAGGAGTGGAACAGGCAGCACGCCGGCTCCCCGGCCAAGCAGGCCAAGCTCGTCGAGCTGCCGGGCGGCGCCGACCAGCAGCGCAGCCAGCTCCTCGGCGCCCTCCAGTCGGGCAGTGCCCGCTACGACGTGGTGAACCTCGACATCACCTGGATACCCGAGTTCGCCGAGGCGGGGCTGATCAGCCCGATGCCCGTCGACGGCACAGGCACAGGCACAGGCACAGGCAGCGGCTCCGGCTCCGCGTCCGAGGACGACATCGACTTCATCCGGGAGGTCCACGCCACCACCGTCTGGAAGGGCCGCTCCTACGCCCGGCCGTTCAACACCGACGTGGGGCTGCTCTACTACCGGCCCGACCTGATGGCGAAGGCCGACATGAAGGCGGACAAGCAGCCCACCGCCAAGTGGACCTGGGACCATCTCTACTCCTCCGTCAAGACCCTCGGGGTGAACCCGGCCCGCCCCGGCGACCTGGCCGGCTGGACCACCCAGCTGAAGGACTACGAAGGGCTGACCGTCAACACCATCGAGGCGTTCGCGAGCGTGGGTGTCGAACTCACCGACGGTGAAGGTCACTACGTCTCCGACGCCGGCGAGCTGAAGAAGGGGCTCGACGAACTTTTCGACCGCGTCGAGGACGGGCGCGTGCCGCCCGGCGCGTCCACCTCCGACGAGACGGCGTCCCTGACCGACTTCGCCGAGGGGCGCGCCGTCTTCCTGCGCCACTGGCCGTACGCGTACAAGGCGCTGGGCCACCTCATGGAGCCGGACGAGTACTCCGTGAACCGGCTACCGGGCAAGTCCGTCCTCGGCGGGCAGAACCTCGCCGTCACCGCGGACTCGCCCCGGGCCGCGGACGCCCGCGCGCTCATCACCTTCCTGACGTCGGAGAAGAGCGAGAGCTGTCTGCTCGACGCGGGCTTCGCGGCGACCCGCGCCTCCTCGTACACGAGCACCCCGGCCCCCTGCTGGCCCCGCGTCGCCGCCGCGCTCCGCCCGGCCGGTGACTCGCCGAAGGCGGCGGGCACGGGCGCCCCGGGGGAGGGCGCGCCGAAGGAGCAGGGGGCGGCGGCACGGGAGGCGTACATCCGGACGCTCGGCGCGGTGCTGGGCGAGGCCGTGCAGCGACCGCGCACCCCGTACTACGGCGCGTTCACGCAGCTGCTCCAGTCCCGGGTGCACGGACTGCTGGCCGCCGGGAGGCCCGACACCGCCGAGGCCGCCGCAACGCTCGACGACGCGTTGCGGGACGTGTTCGCGGGCCGGTGACGGGCCTGGCGGGCAGGGGGTGCCGGCCTGGCGGGCAGGGGTGTCGCCCCGGCGGGCGGGGGTGCCGGATCGGCGCGGGAGGGTGTCGGCCTGGCGGCCAGGGGTGCCGGCCCGGCGGGCGGGGTGCCTGCCCGGCCGGTGCGCCGTACCGTTCGCGGAACGCGTCCGCCCGGAAGGCGCACCGGCCCTGCCGTCTCAGGCGGCGCCGTGGCACTCCCTGTACGAGCGTTCCGAGCCGCACCAGCACGCCGCGCTGCGCGCCGGAGGCCACGGGACGGCCCGGCCCCGGGCCGCCAGGGTCGTGGCGTACTGGGGGAGGAGGTCCGGGTCGGACGGGGACGCGGCCTCGGACGCGGCGAACGCCTCGTAGGAGGGGACCGTGCCCGTCACGATGCCGAGATTCGGGGTGCCCGTGGCATGCAGATCCCGCAACGCGGCCTCAAGGCGCGCCAGATGGTCCTGGTGCGAGAGATACTCCTGGGCCAACTCCGGGTACGCGCTGAGGAGTTCGCGCAGCTCGTCCTCGGGCCAGTGCAGCACGGCGACGGGGAACGGGCGGGACAACGCCGTGCGGTAGGTGCCCAGTTCGGCGCGGAGCCTGGTGATCTCGGCCTGGAGCTCGCCCGGGTCCGACGAGCCCAGCGACCAGAGGCGCTTGGGGTCGTGCAGCTCGTCCAGGGGCACCGCGGCCGTGTGCAGGGTGTCGGCCAGCTCGTCCCACGCGTCGTGGGCGACGCCCATCAGCCTGCGCACCCGGTGCCGGCCGATCAGCAACGACTCGGTGGCGTACGGGACTTCCTCGCCGGGGGAGAGCAGCAGGGTCAGCGCGGTCGAGAAGAAGTCGTGGGCGGACTCCAGCTCGTCGTGTGCTTCGAGGGTCTCCGCGGCGATCTCCCAGGGAGCGGCTTCGAGCGGGCCCGCGACGCGGATGCCGTCGATGATCGCGCGGGCCTCGGCCTCATGGCCGTACTCCCACAGGTTGGCCGCTTTGAGCGCCTTGACCAGGTGCGGATTGTCGAGGGTGCTCTCGGCGGAGCCGAGCAGTTCGTCGTAGAGGGTGGTGGCGCGGGGGCGCTCACCGGCGAGCTCCAGATGGGCCGCGGCCTGGAGGAACAGCGGTTCGTGGTCCTCGGGGTACTGCGCCGCGGTGCGCAGCAGGCGCTCGGCTTCGGTGATGTGGTCGGCAGGCGTGTCGGGGCGCATGGACCACACGGTACTGCGGGACGGTGGCGAGGCGAGAGGGCGCGGGCCGGAGTCCCTGGGAGTGGTCGCGGGAGGGGTCCGGCCCCGTGCGCCCGCCCTCAGCGTTCCCGCAGGAGCAGTACGCCCAGCGTCGCGGCCAGTGCCAGGCCGGCGGAGAGGAGTATCGCCCCGTCGGCGCCCGCCGCGGACGGGGCCACCGCGATCGTCAGGGCGACGCCCGCCGACGATCCGAGATACCGGGCCGTGTTGTTGGCCCCCGATCCCATGGCCGCGCGCTTCGGAGGCACGGACTCCACGGCGAGGCGGGGCAGCGCGGCGTTGAGCAGACCGCCGCCCGCGCCCGACACGATCAGGGCCGGGACCAGGCGCCACCACACCGAAGCCCCCGCGTCGCCGGATGTGCCGGTCAGGGTGCCGAGCATCGGCAGCAGCGCCACCGCGTGGAGGGCGAAACCGGCAGCGAGCTGGTGCCGGGCGGTCACCCGGCCGGCCAGCCGCCGCGACTGGAGGGCCACGGTGAACGACGTGCCCGACCAGAGCAGGAACAGCCACGCCGAGCCGAGTGCCGAGAGCCCGAGCGAGTGCTGGAGCAGCGTCGGCAGATAGCTGAACAGGCCGATCACCGAGAGCCCCGTGAACAGGCCGCCCGCCGATGCCGCGAGGAAGGCGCGGCTGCGCAGCAGCGGCAGGGCGATCAGCGGGGCCGCCGCCCGGCGCTCCACCGCGGCGAACACGGCGGCCAGGACGAGCGCGGCGAGCAGCAGCAGTCCGACCGGGGCGCGCAGCCAGCCGTCGCGGCCCAGCGTCAGTGCCGTCAGCAGCGCGGTCATCGCCAGGCCGAGCGCGGCGGTGCCCGCCAGATCGGGGCGGCCGGGGCGGGGCGCGCGGGACTCGGCGAGCGTCCGGAGGGCGAAGGCGGCCGTGACGAGGGCGCCGAGGCCCAGGGCGAGATAGGTCAGGCGCCAGTCGACGGCGCCGAGCGAGCCGGCGAGGAGCGGGCCGAGCGCGATCCCGGCGCTCACGGAGGCCCCCCACACGCCCATCGCCCTGATCCGGGCGTGGCCGGGCGGGTAGGCGCCGACCAGCAGGCCGAGGCTGGTCGCCAGGATCGCCGCGCTCGCCGCGCCCTGGCCCACCCTGGCGAGGGTGAAGCCGAGGGTGTTCGTGGCGAGGGCGGCGAGCGCGGTGGTGACGCCGAGCCCGAGCGTGCCGATGAGGAAGAGCCGGCGGCGGCCGAAGTCGTCGCCGAGGCTGCCCGCGACGAGCAGTAGGACCGCGAGGCCGAGCGGGGCGCCGTTGAGCAGCCAGGCCGTGGCGGCGGGCGGAGTGGCGAAGGCGGCGGAGAGGGCGGGCAGCGCCGCCATGGGCGCCGTGTAGTTCATCAGCGCGATGGCGGTGGCGGCGCCGGTCACCGCGAGGGTCGCGGCTGGCCGGGGGGCCGCCGGTCGTCGCACGGGGCGGGGGGCCGCGGCCATCGGTGCGGGGGCCGGGCCGGTCTGCACGGGCTGCTGGGTCATGACGTCCCTCCGGGAGCGGCCCGCCTGGTGTTCGGGTCCGCGGCCAAGGTTCGATGAATGAACCTACTGAGCGGCTCACGCTAGCACGAGTGAGTTCGTTCATCGAACCGATGGAGGTAAAGTGATGCCCATGGCTCTCGGCAAGGACTACGCGGCCCAGCAGTGCTCCATCGCCCGCGCACTCGAAGTGGTCGGCGAGCGCTGGACCCTGCTCGTCGTGCGGGACGCCTTCTACGGCGTGCGCCGCTACAACGACTTCCTCGTGCACCTCGGCATCCCCCGCGCCGTCCTGGCCTCCCGCCTCCAGGCGCTCACCGAGGCCGGGGTCCTGGCCAGGCGGCGCTACCAGGAGTCGCCCCCGCGCGACGAGTACGTCCTTACCGACAGCGGCGAGGCCCTCTGGCCCACCCTGCGCTCCCTCGGGCTCTGGGGCCGCGAGCACATCCAGGGCACCCTCCCCATGCGCGTCTTCCTCCATGCCGAGTGCGGCACGGAGCTCGGGGTGTTCGGGCAGTGCGAGGCCTGCGGAAACATCGCCGTACCGGTCGGGGACATCGAGATGCGGCCGGGCACCGGACTCGACCCCGACCCCGAGGACCCCGTCAGCCGGGCGCTGCTCGCCCCCCGGCGACTGCTTCAGCCGCTGGACGCCGATCGTGTATAACGGCTGAAGGACACAATCGGGCGAAACGCGAAGGGGGAGGACCGATGGACGACGCAGCGAACCGCGTACGCCGAGCGGTCGGCCGCCTGTTCCGCCCCGCCGCCTTCCTGGTCCTGTTCCTCACCGAGGTCCTGCTCGCCGAGGGCGGCAGCCTCTCCGCCGCCGTCGCGCTCGCCGCCACCGCGGCCGCCGGCTCGGCGCTCCTCGTCTGCTCCGTCATCAGCGCCCGCTGCGCCTGCCCCGTGCCGCGCACGAGAGTGCGCACCGCCATGCGCGACCGGGAGAAGCGCACCGCGTTCCTCCCGCAACGGGACCCCGACGCCAGGGGCCGAACCAGGCCCCGAGCGCCCGGCTCCGCCCTCCTGACGGCCGCGTAGAGGGCACGCTTTCCCCGACCCTCCACGCGGGTCGTCCTGCCGAGTTCTTTCCCGACTCCCCGGCACGACGAGACCCCCGGAGGGCTCACCCATGTCCGCGTTCATGTCCGCTTTCGCCAGCCTGGTCGGCGCCTTCGCCGATCTGCTCCAGCCCCTCTTCCAGCACGCGTCCACCGCCGCCGCGATCGTCCTGTTCACCGCACTCGTGCGGCTCGCGGTCCACCCGCTGTCGAGGGCGGCGGCGCGCGGGCAGAAGGCCCGCACCAAGCTCCAGCCGCAGATCGCCGAGCTGCGCAAGAAGCACGCGAAGAACCCCGACCGGATGCAGAAGGCGCTCATGGAGCTCCACGCGAAGGAGAAGGTCTCCCCGCTCTCCGGCTGCCTGCCGAGCCTGCTCCAGATGCCCGCCTTCTTCCTGCTGTACCACCTCTTCTCCAGCCAGAGCATCGGCGGCGAGCCCAACTCGCTGCTCGGTCACGAGCTCTTCGCCGCCCCGCTCGGCGAACGCTGGCACAACGCGCTGGCCGACGGCGGGCTCTTCGGCGCGCAGGGGCTCGTCTATCTCGCGCTCTTCGCGATCGTCGCCGCCGTCGCCACCTTCAACTACGGGCGCACCAAGCGGCAGATGGCCGCGAACCCGGTGACCCCGGCCACCGGCCCCGACGGACAGCCCGTGCCCGGCATGGGCGCGATGACGAAGGTCATGCCGCTGATGTCCTTCCTCACCCTCTTCTCCGTGGCCTTCGTGCCGCTCGCCGCCGCGCTGTACATCGTCACCAGCACCACCTGGACCGCCCTGGAGCGCGCCTACCTCTACCGGGACACCCCGGCCGCCGAGTCCGCCCTGGCGCCCGCCGTCTAGGTGCGCGAGGTCCAGTGTGTGAACAGGGTCTTGCGGAGTGATCGGATGTCTTGGAGGATCGGCCAAGCCTTTCGCTGGCCGCAACCCACCGACGGGCTGGATCTCGACCAAGGGGAGATGGACCGTTGAAGCTTCTTCGAGTGGGTACGGCGGGCTCGGAACGCCCCGCACTGCTGGACCGTAACGGGACCTTGCGGGACCTCTCGGGCCTCGTAGCCGACATCGACGGCGAACTGCTCGCCGATGCCTCGGCGCTGGCCCGGGTGCGGGAAGCCGCCCAGACGCCCGACGTTCTGCCCCCGCTCGACGCGGACGGTCTGCGGATCGGACCGCCCCTCGGCCGGATCGGCAAGATCGTGTGCATCGGGCTGAACTACCACGACCACGCCGAGGAGACCGGGGCCGCGATCCCGGAGGAGCCGATCCTGTTCTTCAAGGCCGCCGACACCGTCGTGGGGCCCGAGGACACCGTGCTCGTCCCGCGCGGCAGCCGGAAGACGGACTGGGAGGTCGAGCTCGCCGTCGTGATCGGCCGCACCGCCCGCTATCTGGACTCCGCCGAGGAGGCGCTCGGGCACGTCGCGGGATACGCGACGGCGCACGACGTCTCCGAACGTGAGTTCCAGATCGAGCGCGGCGGCACCTGGGACAAGGGCAAGAACTGCGAGACCTTCAACCCGCTCGGTCCCTGGCTCGTCACCGCGGACGAGGTGCCCGACCCGCAGGCCCTGCCGCTGAGGCTCTGGGTCAACGGCGAGCTGAAGCAGGACGGCACGACGGCGCAGCAGATCTTCCCGGTGGGCGAGGTCGTGCGCTATCTGAGCCACTTCATGACGCTGTACCCGGGCGACGTCATCAACACCGGCACCCCGGCGGGCGTGGCCATGGGCCGGCCCGAGCCGAAGCCGTACCTCCGCGCCGGGGACGTCGTGGAGCTGGAGGTCGAGGGGCTGGGGCGCCAGCGCCAGGAGTTCAAGGACGCGTGACGGCAGGCGCGGGGAGGCCGCCCGGATCTCCCGGCGGCCTCCCCGGCGTCACGCCCCGGTACGCGTCGTGAACTGCTCCAGGGCCTCCACGACCAGCGCGTGGTCCTCGGCCTGCGGCAGGCCCGAGACCGTGACGGAGCCGATCACCCCGGCGCCCTCCACGGCGATCGGGAACGAGCCCCCGTGCGCCGCGTAGGTGTCCAGGTCCAGCCGCGAGGACTCCTCGAACGTGGTGCCCTTCGCCCGGAACCGCGTCCCGACCAGGTAGGAGCTCTCGCCGTAGCGCTCCACCACCCGCCGCTTACGGTCGATCCAGGCGTCGTTGTCCGCGCTCGAACCCGGCAGCGCGGCATGGAACAGCTGCTGGCTGCCCCGCCGGATGTCGATCGCGACCGGGGCGTGCCGCTCCCGGGCCAGCGTGACCAGCAGCCCGCCCAGCGCGTACGCGTCGTCGTAACCGAAGTGCGGCAGCGTCAGCCGCCGCTCCTGTGCGATCAGCTCGGAGATGGTCGGAGCGCTGGGGCTCATGCGTGCTTCTCCTCGTCGTGGTGGGGGATCAGGGTGACCGACACGCCCTCGCGGGCCGAGCGCCGGGCAGCCTCCAGGACATCCAGCGCGGCGGCGGCCTGCAGAGCCGTCACCGGGTTCCCGCCCTCGCCGCGCAGGGCCGACGCGACGGCCGCGTAGTACGCCGGATAGTCGCCGGGCAGGGTGCGCACGGGATCGCCGCCACCGGTCAGCGGCGACTCGCCGGAACCGATCCGGCCCCACAGCTGCTCCGGCTCCTCGCCCCACGGCACCCCGGCCACCGGACGGGCACCCTCGCGCAGGGCGGCCTCCTGCGGGTCCAGGCCGTACTTCACATAGCCCGCCTTGGAGCCGAGCACCCGGAAGCGCGGGCCGAGCTGCGCGGTGGTGGCACTGGCGTAGAGATGGGAACGGACGCCGTTCGCGTGCGTGATCGCGATGAACGTGTCGTCGTCGGCGGCGGCGCCCGGGCGGCGTACGTCGGACTCCGCGTAGACCTGGACCGCGGGGCCGAACAGCGTGAGCGCCTGGTCCACGATGTGGCTGCCCAGGTCGAACAGCAGCCCGCCGATCTCGTCCGGGTCGCCCGACTCGCGCCAGCCGCCCTTCAGCTGCGGGCGCCACCGCTCGAAGCGGGACTCGAAGCGCTGCACCTCGCCCAGCTCACCGTCCGCGATCAGGCCGGCCAGCGTGAGGAAGTCGTTGTCCCAGCGGCGGTTCTGGAAGACCGAGAGCAGCAGCCCGCGCTCCGCGGCCAGCGCCGCCAGATCCCTGGCCTCGGCGGCCGTACCGGCGAGCGGCTTGTCCACGACGACCGGCAGCCCCGCCTCCAGAGCGGCCTTCGCGAGCCGCACATGGGTCTTGTTCGGCGAGGCGATCACGATCAGGTCCAGCTCGTCCGAGCGCGGCCACAGCTCGTCGGAGGACGCCACGCAGCGGACGCCGGGGAACTCGGCGCGGGCCTGCGCCTGTCGCTCCTCGTTCGACGTGACGACCGTGTCGAGCACGAGGCCCTCGGTCGAGGAGATCAGCGGGGCGTGGAAGACGGAGCCCGCGAGGCCGTAGCCGACGAGCCCGACGCGGAGAGGAGCGTTGGCAGTCATGCAAACCACTTAAGCAACGCTGTTGCCAAAGTGCAAGCGATGGAGACAATGGTGCCGTGAACAGGAGCAGCAGCAGGAGCGGCGGGGCGAACCTGCCTTCCCTGCGCCACCACAACGCGTCGCTCGTCCTCGACCTGCTGCGCGTGGCCGGTGAGCAGGGCATCAGCCGGCTGGAGCTCGCCGAGCGCACCGGCCTCACCCCGCAGGCCGTCAGCAAGATCACCGGACGGCTCCGCG
Organism: Streptomyces sp. NPDC002125; assembly: GCF_053593715.1. NCBI lineage: Bacteria > Bacillati > Actinomycetota > Actinomycetes > Kitasatosporales > Streptomycetaceae > Streptomyces > Streptomyces sp. NPDC002125. Next base: position 226,012 of record NZ_JBSFDD010000002.1, read on the forward strand.
CGGAGGGCCTCGCCGCCGAGGCCGGCCGCCTCGCCTCCACCGGCGGCAAGCCCCGCACCGTCCTGCGGCTGGTCCCCGACGCCGGATACGCCGTCGGGCTCCACCTGGACCGCGACGAGCTCACCGCCGTACTCGCCGACCTCGCCGGAACCACGGTCGCGACCCGCGCCTTCCCGCTGGACCTCGGGGCCCCGGCCGCCGATGTCCTCGCGACAGCGGCCCACGCGGTGCAGACGGTACGGGCAGCCGCCCCCCGGACCGAGGACCGCCAGGTCTTCGGCGTGGGCGCCGCGCTGCCCGGCCCCCTGGACCACCGCGCCGGCGTCCTGCACCGCGTCACGGGCTTCCCGCAGTGGGACGGCTTCCCGCTGCGCGACGCGCTCGCCGAGCGGACCGGGCTGCCCGTCGTCCTGGACAAGGACACCAACGCCGCCGCCCTCGGCCTCGCGCTGCGCGAACCCGCCGAGGCCGACTTCGCCTACCTCCACCTGGGCACCGGCCTCGGCGCCGGGCTCGTCCTCGGCGGCGCCCTGCACCGCGGCGCCCGTACCGGCGCGGGGGAGTTCGGCCACCAGACCCTCCAGCTGGACGGCCCGCCGTGCGGCTGCGGCGGGCGCGGGTGCGTCGAGGCGCTCTGCCTGGGCGCCGCCGCCCGGGGTGACATCGCCGAGGCGGCCAGGGTCCTCGGCGCGGGCGCCGCCAACCTCGTGGGGCTGCTGGACATCGACCGGGTCGTCCTCGGCGGCCGTACGGTCGCGGCGCACGAGGACGCCTATCTGCGCGGGGTCCGCGAGGTCATCGAGGAGCGGGCCCGGCGGGAGGGCGTCCCGGTCGCGGTTCCCGTCACCGTGGCGGGCGGCGGCGACCGCCCCGTCGCCGAGGGCGCGGCCCAGCTGGTCCTGGCCCCGCTCTTCGGCCGCGCGGGCGAGGACGGGGGCGGCACCCCGGCGGCCTGAAGGCACCCACGCGGCCCGGCCGGCCGAGCGCGCCCCACCGGCCGGGGTGCGGGACGCGCCCGGGGTGCCTCCGGCCGGGGTGCCGGACGCGCCGGTGGCGCCTCACCGGCCAGGCAACCTCACCGGCCGGGGGCGCCGGACGCCGCCGTTCGGGCGGCCCGCGGCGCCACCGGGCAGAGCCGATCGAGCGGATTACGGCGCCCGAACGGGCGGAGTACGCCTCCGGGAGGTGGCGGCCCCACGCGCGCGGGTGGCAGCGTCGCGCACGGAGAAACGCATTGCCATGGCCGTACGTCCGGCCGCGCGTGGCAGCGTCGCCGCCCCAGCCGGTGGCCGTCCGCCGCGACCGTTCGCGAGCAGCAAAGGGTGACCCCCTATGCCCACCAGACCCCCCGCACGACTGCGCGACGGACGCGCCCTCACCCGTCTCGGGCTGGCCGCGGGACTCGTCGTCCCGGCCGGGCTCCTCGGCGTACCGGCCGCCATCGCCATCCCCGTGACCGCCCCCGCCGTCACCGTCACCGAGGAGGCCGCCGAGGCCCTCGCGGCCCCGGACCGGCTGCTCTGCGGTGATCCGGACGGCGCGGACTTCCCCATCGAGACCCGCATCCACGGCGGTCCGGACACCTACGCCTCCGGCGGCGGCTACGGCACCTGGTACCTCGACCTCACGAACACCACGTCCGAGGCGTGCCACGCGATCCACCCCGTCCTGGTCCTCACCGACGAGGACAGGACGCTCACGGCCGAGCAGATCCAGCTGGAGTTCACCGAGCGGGCCCACCCCGACGAGGAGCACCGCGTCAGCTGGGAGTCCACCGACAGGGACGAGCAGATCGGCGTCTTCGGCAGCGGGGAGCAGGACGACGACTTCCCCGGCTTCACCGTCCCCGCGAAGAAGACCGTCACGGTCGAGGTCCGGATGGCGTTCACCTCCGACACCCGGCCGGGCAAGGTCACGGCGCACGCGGCCATCGTCCAGCGGCGCACCGCGCGGGACACCGCCGAGCAGGCCGGGAACGCCACCGACGGCGACTGGGTGGGGGAGTCGGTCGCGTACCCCTTCGTCATCGTCGAGGGCGGCATCGAGGCACCCGAGGACACCCAGGAAACCCGCGACGCGACCGGGGACGCCGTCCCCGAACTGGCCCGCACCGGCCGGGACCGCACCCTCGTCACCGGACTCGCCGCCGGGGCGTTCGTGGTCGCCGGGGCCGCCGCCATGGCGTACGCCCGGCGCATGCGCGCGGGCCACCGCTGACGGGCCGGGACGGGTTCCCCGTGATCGAACGGTTCCGTACGGCGGAGGCGGCTGCCTAAGATCGGGACGTCGGCGCTGCACAGCGCGGTGCCGCCGGCGTCCAGCACCTCGCGTGCACAGTGCGTACGGCAGGAGTCCGTCACATGGCAGAGCGCAAGCCGATCGAATCCTGGCTGACCGACATGGACGGCGTCCTCATCCACGAGGGCACGCCGATCCCGGGAGCCGATGCCTTCATCAAGCGGCTGCGGGACTCCGGTCTGCCGTTCCTCGTCCTCACCAACAACTCCATCTACACCGCCCGTGACCTGCACGCGCGCCTCAAGCGCATGGGTCTGGACGTGCCCGTGGAGAACATCTGGACCTCGGCCCTGGCCACCGCCCAGTTCCTGGACGACCAGCGTCCGCGCGGCACGGCGTACGTCATCGGGGAGGCCGGACTCACCACCGCGCTGCACGACATCGGTTACGTCCTCACCGACCACGAGCCGGACTACGTGGTGCTCGGGGAGACCCGGACCTACAGCTTCGAGGCGCTCACCAAGGCGATCCGGCTGATCAACGGGGGCGCCCGCTTCATCTGCACCAACCCCGACGAGACCGGCCCGTCCGCCGAGGGCCCGCTGCCCGCGACCGGTTCCGTCGCCGCGCTGATCACCAAGGCCACCGGCAAGTCACCGTACTTCGCGGGCAAGCCCAACCCGCTGATGATGCGGACCGGGCTCAACGCCATCGGCGCCCACTCCGAGACCTCCGCCATGATCGGCGACCGGATGGACACCGACGTCCTGGCCGGCCTGGAGGCGGGCATGCAGACCTTCCTGGTGCTCACCGGGCTCACCACCACGGACGACATGGACCGCTACCCCTTCCGCCCCTCCACCGTCGTCGACTCGATCGCCGACCTCGTCGAGCTGGTCGACCTGCCCGAGGCGTAACCCGAGCGGGCTACAGCGGATGCGGGATGCCTCCCCGCGCGTGAACCTTCCTCTAGGAGGTTTACGATGCGTTCACTGCCCATCACATTCTGTGCCGCTGTGGCGGCCGCGGCGATATCCCTGCCCGCGTCCGCCGCCCTGGCCGAAGCGAAGAGCGACTCCAGGGAAGAGAAGAGCTCGGGGACGGTCTCGGTCAGCCCGTCCCGCGTCTCCCCCGGCGGGGAGGTGGAGCTGCGGGTCGACATCTGCGGCAAGAGCAGGTCGGCCCGGGGCAACTCCGAGGCGTTCGAGTCCGAGGCGCGCTTCGAGCCGGACGGCAAGGAACTCGTCGCCGACGCCCGGATCCGCTCGGACGCCGCGCCCGACGAGTACGAGGTCTGGGTGACCTGCAAGGACGGCCACGGGCGTGCCACCGGCACCGTCACCGTGGTCCACCACGGCAGGCCCTCGCCCGTCGCCCCCGTGCGGGCCGGTGGCGGCGGCACCGCGGTGCTCGCCGAGAAGGCCTCGGCCGACGAGGGCCCCGGAACCCCGCACGCGGTGATCGGGCTCGGCCTGGGTGCCGTCGCCGCCGCCGCCCTCGCGTTCCGCAGCGTGCGGCGCCGCCGCTCGGCGCTGGACTGACATGTCCGCCCCTGACCGTCCGGCAGGAACGGGACGGCTGCTCACCGGTGTCGCGTGGGCCGTCCTCCTGCTGGGACTGTGGCTGTGGGGCCGCGCGGCCACCGCCGGCAACTCGGCCCCCACGACCGGTGACGTCGCCGCGGTCGGGCGCCCCCTGGGCGTCCCGCTGCCGCCCGCCCACGACCCACTCGACGGGGCCGCGCCCCAGCGCGTGGAGATCCCGTCCATCGGGATCGACGCGGACATCGTGCGGCGCGGGCTGGACGGCGAAGGGGCGATCGAGCCCCCGCCGTTCGCGACACCCGGAGCCGTCGGCTGGTACGGCGCCGGCACCGAGCCCGGCACCGAGGGCGCCGCGCTCTTCGTCGGCCACGTCGACACCGAGACGAAGCCGGCCGTCTTCTACGGACTCAGCGCGGCCAGGCCGGGCGAGAAGGTCCGGGTGAGCCGCTCCGACGGGAAGATCGCCGAATTCACCATCGACGATGTCCAGGTCTTCACCCGTGCGCGCTTCGACGCGCAGAAGGCGTACGGACAGCGTGAGGACGGCCGGGCAGAGCTCCGGCTGATCACCTGCGGTGGTACGTACGACCAGAAGTCCCATGCGTACACGGCCAATGTCGTCGTCTCGGCGTACCTCACGGGTGAGTCGGACGGTGAGAAGAGCCGCGCCTGACGCGCCCCGCCGAGGATCTGCCCGGCCCGGCCGGCACCCGCTCCCCCTCGGAGTCGCCGGCCGGGCCGGTCCTCGACCGCGGCGCCCCGCCCGCGGGAGTGGACGGGACGCGGCACGGGAGGTCGGTTCGTGCCTGACTGACTGGCCACTGTAGGGCGCCCGCGGGCGGTGGCCGGAGAGTTTCCAGCAGGATGTCCGGATCCGTACGGAAGCGTCCGGGGCCCGATCCGCTGTGCCAGGATGGATTTCGACCGGTGGCGCATCGGCAAGGGGGAGTGGATGTACGGCAGTCGCACCGGACCGAGGGCGAGCGCGGTGGCCGGGATGGGGGTGTTTCTGCTGCTGTCCGGGTGTTCCCCGTCCGACGGCGGGGGAACGTCCGGCGACGGGGGCAAGGACGCGCCGGCGGCGGTCGGGCAACAGCCCGAGGGCGACGGTCCGTTCTGGGTCAATCCCGACGGGAACGCCGCGCGGCAGGTCGCCGCCTACGTGGAGGACGGCGAGAAGAAGAACGCCGAGCTGATCCGGAAGATTGCCGAGCAGCCGGTGGGGGAGTGGATCGCCCCGGAGAACGCCCGGGAGACGACGAAGGGCTTCACACAGGCGGCCGAACAGGCCGACCGGGAGGCGCTGCTCGTCCTCTACAACATTCCGCACCGGGACTGCGGCCAGTTCTCCAAGGGCGGTGCCGCCGACGGCGACGCGTACCGGACATGGCTGGAGGACGTCGCCCAGGGCATCGGCGACCGCCCGGCCACGGTGGTCCTGGAGCCCGACGCGCTGCTGCACCTCGTGGACGGGTGCACCCCGCAGGAGTCGCACGAGGAGCGGTACGACCTGCTGAAGTTCGCGGTCGAGCGCCTGAAGCGGCAGCCGGCGGCCACGGTCTACATCGACGCGGGCAACGCGGGATGGCAGACCCCCGACGCGCTGGACGAGCCCCTGCGGCGCGCGGGCATCGCGGCGGCGGACGGCTTCGCGGTGAACGTGTCCAACTTCGAGACCACCGAGGCCAGCAGGGACTTCGGCAAGCGGCTGTCGGCGAAGGTGGGCGGCAAGCCGTTCGTGATCGACACCAGCCGCAACGGCAACGGCCCGTACGAGGGCGGCGATCCGGCGGAGGCCTGGTGCAACCCCCCGGGCAGGGCGCTCGGCGAACCCCCGACGACGGAGACGGGCGACGAACTGGTCGACGCCTATCTGTGGGTCAAGCGCCCCGGTGAGTCGGACGGCGACTGCAAGGGCGGGCCGAAGGCGGGCGACTGGTGGCCCGAGTACGCACTGGGGCTGGCCCGCGCCACGAAGTAGGCGGGCCGGCCCCGGGTACGTTCGGGATGTCCAGGAGGGCGGGGATCACCGGGGGACAGCCTCAGGGGATCTCCACCCACATCCCCTCCGACGGTGTGCCGTCGGCGTCGGTGACGAAGAGCATGTACCAGCCCGAGGGCACCAGGGCCCGGTTCTTCGGGACCGTCACGGTGATGCCGTCGGCCGACTTCTCCAGGCCCAGCTCGATCGACCGCTGGTCCGTGTCCGTGACATGCGTGACCGCGCCGGGCCGCATCAGCTTCGCCGAGGTGATGGACGAGGCGTGCCGGGTGGTGAACAGCCCCGTGCCGCCCCGGGAGACGCGCTCGGGTCCGGCCGTCAGCTCCGGACGCCCCTCGCGGTAGAGATACGGCGGCGTGTAGATCTCGATGCGCTGCTCGAACGTGCCGGGCCGGGTGTTCGCCTCGTCCGCGTACAGCGGGTCGGAGCCGAAGATCAGGACCCGCCCGTCGGGCAGCAGCACCGACCCGGAGTGGTAGTTGCGGCCCACCGCCGGGTCGGCGACCCGGGTGTACGTGTCGGACGCCGCGTCGTACAGCCTGGCCTGGAGGAGGTCCGAACCGCCGCGCCCCCGGTAGTCGCTGGACCCGCCGGTGACCAGCACGGAGTCGTCGGGGAGGAGCGACGCGCTCGGGTAGCGGGCGCCCTCCTCCAGCGTGGCGCCGTCCGTGAAGCGCGGCTTCTCCTCGGTCAGGTCGACCAGCCGTGACTTCTCGCTGGACTTCTCGGACTCGCCGACGCCGCCCCCGCCGATCACCAGGTACCTCTCGTCCTGCGCGGGAGCCAGCCGCACGGTCGCCGAGGTCTCCAGCCGGTCCGGGTCGCCGATCCCGGGGACCTTGGTGAAGGTGTTGGACTCCAGGTCCCAGACGCCCGGGTCGCGGCCCACGTCGGCGGGGCCGTAACCGGCGTTGGAGCCCGAGTAGAAGAGCTTGCCGTCGTTCATCAGGAAGACGGCCGGATAGGTCGGGAACTTCCGGACGACGCCGGTGTAGTCCCACTCCTTCGTCTCCGGGTCGTAGATCTCGTCCTTGCCCGGGACGATCTGGCCTATCTCGTCCAGGCCGGAGAGCGCGAGGACCTTGCCGTCCTCCAGGGTGGTGAGCGTGGGATACCAGCGTGCCTCGTTCATCGGGTCGACGCTGATGTACTTCTCGGCGACCGGGTCGAACTCGTAGGCATCCTTGATGCCCTGGAAGTCCTTCTTGTCGAGGGCCAGCTTCTGCGCGATCCCGTACACGTTGCGGGCGTCGGAGCCGGTGAGACCCGAGATCCGGTAGTTGTCCTCGGTGCCCGTCTCGTACGCCGTGCCGGACTTCTTCGCCTCGACGTAGATCCGGCCCAGGCCGGGCTCGTTGCGCAGGAACGCCCCGGTCTCCTCGTCGAAGACCTTCGTGGCCTTCTCCACGAGCACCGGGTCCTTGGAGACGAACGTCTTGCCGTTGCCGCGGCCGGTGAAGCGGGTCCCGGCGGGCACGGTGACCGGCTTGTCCGGGTCCTCGTTGTGGACGATCATCAGGCCGCCGGCCTTGGTGACATCGCCCTCCAGCTTCTCGTAGCGCTTCGTGCCGCCGGCTATGAGCAGTTTCCCGCCGGGCAGTTGGGTGTGCCCGGCGCAGAACATGTCCTTCGGGGTGGGGATGTTCTTGAAGGTGTTCTCCTCCGGGTCCCACAGCACCGAACGGAAGCTCTTCGCGTCGAAGTTCTTCTGGTCGTTGCCCGACCCGGCGACGAGCAGCACCTTGCCGGTGTGCAGCAGCGCCGCGTGGATCGTGTTGATCCGGAACTCGGACGGGACGTCCAGGAAGTCCCAGTGGCCGTTCTCCGCCTTGTAGCTCTGCTGGTTGATGGCGTACGCGTGATAGCGCTCGGTGCCGAAGCGGTACAGCCACGGCCCGTTCGTCCCGGCGAGCGCCAGGACCACCGCCGTACCGATCGCCAGGCGGCGGGTACGGCGGCTCGGACGGTACTTCATCGGTCACGTCTCCCCGGAGCGATGTGCGTGGTCTCGTCGTTCCCCGCCCGGGCCGGTTCCTCCGGCAGCGGTCCCGGGATCGGTGCGGGCCCGTCCGGCGTCGGTACGGGAGGCCGCGCGGCCGGTCCGGCGCGGTGCTCCCTCCGCTCGGCGCGGACCGTGTGCCGCCAGCCGGCGATCGGCGCCGCGGTGATCAGCAGCGCCAGCGAGGCCCAGGTGAGCATCGCCGGGTGGCTGTGCCCGAGGACGAGGGAGGCGGCGATCGAAGCGCCGAAGACCACGATGAAGAAGAGGTGGATACGGAAGGTGCCGAAGAGGGTGTCCGGGCTGGACGAGTCGCCCTTCGGTGTCACCACGAACGAGCTCTTGCGGCGCAGCACCGCGTCCATGAGGGAGCGGGCGTAGATCGGCGCGGAGAGCGCGGACATCACCATGCCGGCCAGGCCGCCGGAGCCCTCGGGCTCGTGCGGCGAGACGTTGTGGCGGCGGTTCCAGACGTAGAGGCCGATCTGGAGCGCCGACGCGTTGCCGTACAGCATCATCCAGATCACCGGGTCGATCTGGACACCGGACGCGCCCATGCCGAGGAAGAGGGCGCAGCTGAGGGCGGCCAGAATCCAGTTCAGGGCCGACATCGGATAGAAGATGATCATCATCGTGTAGTTGAAGAGCTTGCCCGCCGGGAGCGAGAACCAGCCCTTCCAGTACTGCGTGAGGATCGTCTCGTACGTCCCCCGGGACCAGCGCAGCTGCTGGGTGAAGAAGTCGGTCCACGCGCTCGGGCCCTCGCCGACGGCCAGGACGTCCGGGGTGTAGACCGAGCGCCACTTCCTGCCGGTGAGCGGATTGCGATGGCGGTGCATCTCGAACCCGGTGGCCATGTCCTCGGTGATCGAGTCGTACAGGCCGCCGATCTGCTTGAGGGCCGAGATCCGCACGGCGTTGCTCGTGCCGACGAACATCGGGGCGCCGTAGCGGTTGCCCGCGCGCTGGATCAGCGCGTGGAAGAGGAACTGCTGGGACTCGGCGGCCTTCGTGACGAAGGTGTCGTAGTTGCCGTAGACCTGCGGGCCGATGACGAAGCCGACGTCCGGGTCACGGAAGTAACCGAGCATCCGCTCCAGGTAGTTGGGCAGCGGCACATGGTCGGTGTCGACCGAGGCGAAGTAGTCGTACGCGTCGCCGTGCGCGTCCAGCCAGGCGTTGTAGTTGCCGTGCTTGGTCCTGGCGCGGTGCGGCCCCTTCGGCATGTTCCAGCGGGCCACGCCCTTGCGGGAGAAGTGGTGGACCCCGAGGCGGGAGCAGACCCCCTTCACTTCGGGGTCGTCGCCCTCGTCCAGCAGCCAGACGTGCATCACCCCCCGGTGCCGGATGCGCACGGCGGCCTCCAGCGTCCTCGTCACCATCTCCAGTGGCTCCTTGCCCGGGACGAAGGAGGTGAGGAAGGCGACGCGCGTGCCGCTCTCGGGTATGACGGGGACCGGATCGCGGGCCACCAGCGTCGCGTGCGCGTTCGACAGGACGTTCATCGTGCGGAAGAGCTCGATGAGGCCGATCGAGACCAGCATGACGATGTCGAGGATCAGCAGCGTGTCGTTGTCGAGATTCGGATCGCGCTCGGTCCAGTGCTCGGGCTGCATGAGCCACACGAAGAGGCCCAGCGAGACGAGTGGCGCCGCGCCGAGCAGCAGGGCGGCGCGGACCCGGTGCGTCTCCTGGGAGAGGAGCGAGCGATAGCGCACCGTGTACGGACGGCCGGGGTCGGGCTGGGTCAGTGGCCCGGCGAGCCGGCTGTGGTGCTCGTAGTCGTAGCGAGGCGGCGCCTTCGTCTGCCGCTTCGGTCTCCCGGCACGCGGCTGCGGAGGTATGCGCAGCTGGACCGTCCGGGAAGGGTCGTTGTGCTGCCGGTCGCCTGACGGCGTCGACGTCATGGTCATCCCCCCGCACGCAGCGACTCTGCGTGACTTTCACCTGTGCGTTCCCCGGCGGGGCCCCCACCCCGCGTGTGTTCCGGTCCCTCTTCCCCCCGCCCGGGAGGTCGGTCGGACCCCGGGCGACACCTGGTCAGGTTGTCCGATTCGCGGCATGAATGCAAGGGTGAAACATGCTGTTTACCAGCCATACGTGCGAATTGTGGGGTGGCCGTGAAGGAGGCGCACGGGGGTGACGGAAGGCGCCCCGGGGGCGCTCGCGCGCCCGGTGACATGCGAAAGGCCCCCTCACGTTGAGTGAAAGGGCCTTTCGTGTGCGTGCGCCGTCAGGGACTCGAACCCCGGACCCGCTGATTAAGAGTCAGCTGCTCTAACCAACTGAGCTAACGGCGCCTGCTGACCTGGAGAACTTTACCCGATGGCCGAGTGTGCTCCGGACCAATTCCTCTCCGGCACGGCCTGTCGGATGGTCGTTTTTTCCCTTTAGTCAGTAAACATGAGGTATGTCGGGAACGGTGATGCACGGACGATCTGGACGACTGCCGAGGGGAAGAGGAGTCGCATGACTGTGCCGGTCTTCGAGGAGTACGAGCCCGCTGCCGACTGCGGCTGTCCGGGCTGCGCCCAGCGAAGGCGCGGGGCCGCCGCGCTGCCGGTGCGCTACGGCGGCCATCCGGCCGCGCCCGGCACCCGGCGCGCGCTGGTGCTGGTCACCGCGGCCGGACTCGTCCTGTCCTGCGGCGCGGGACAGGCGGCGGCCGTCGCCGCGGGCGCCAAGGGTCGCGCGGACACCACGGCCGACCCCCAGCCGGCCACTCCGCAGGGCAGCGTGGGCCCCCTGAACAGCGGCGGAGCCTCGGGACCGCCGTCCGACGCGGGTTCGGCGCTGCGCACGACGACCCGGGCCGACATCATCAACCGCGCCAAGAAGTGGGTGACCGCGAAGGTCCCGTACGACATGACGGCGTACTGGTCGGACGGCTACCGGCAGGACTGTTCGGGCTTCGTGTCGATGGCCTGGAACCTCGCGGCCAACGAGTGGACCGGCAGCCTCGCCGGCTACGGGACGAAGATCGCCCGTGCCGACCTCCAGCCCGGCGACATCCTCCTCTTCCACAACCTGGCCGACCCCGCGGTGGGCTCGCACGTCACGGTCTTCGGCGGCTGGAGCGACCACACGCACACGCACTACCTCGCCTACGAGCAGACCCGCCCGCACGCGCGCAAGGCGACGACGCCGATGGCGTACTGGAGCAACTCCTCCAAGTACGTGGCCTATCGCTACAAGGGCGTCGTGAGCGGGGCGAGCGAGAGCGGCACGGGCACGGCGTTCCCCGGGGCCGGGAAGTTCGGCCCCGGCGCGAACAACGCGCATGTGACCAAGCTCGGGCAGATGCTCATCGCCCAGGGCGGCAAGCGCTTCTACAAGGACGGCGCGGGCCCGCGCTGGGGAGACGCGGACAAGCGGGCGACCCAGGCCTTCCAGCTGGCACAGGGGTGGAAGGGCAAGGAGGCGGACGGAATCCCCGGCCCCGGCACCTGGAGCCTGCTGGTCAAGGGCACCGGCCACAGGATTCCCGCCGCCGGGACAAGCAGCGGCACGGCCGTGCCCTACCCGGGGAAGCGCTGGTTCGCCCCCGGGCAGTCCAACAGCCACGTCAAGAAGCTCGGCACCCAGCTGGTGAAGAAGGGATACGGCAAGCACTACACGACGGGCCCCGGCCCGCGCTGGACGGAGGCCGACCGCCGCAACGTCGAGGCCTTCCAGAAGGCCCAGGGCTGGAGCGGGAGCGCGGCCGACGGATACCCGGGGCCGGAGACATGGCGACGGCTCTTCGCATGACGGCCGGAGCGACGGACGGACATGAGCGGCTACGGAACGGACTGACGGAGGCGGGAATGCGATCCACGGAGAACGTACGGGGCGAGTGGGACGAGCTGGGCGAGCGGGACACGCGGGTGGTCGGACCCGGTCCGGGGCTGGGGCCGGGCGCGGGAGCGGGTCCGGGTCCGGAGCTGGGTTCCGGGCTGGTTTCCGGGCCGGGTTCCGGGCCGGGGGACGCGCCGGGCGCGCGGCCCGTGGCGGAGTGGGCCGAGGGCGGGGCGCCGGACGCGGGGCGCGATCCGGACCTCGCGCCGGGGCCGGGCGCCGTGCCGGCGGGGGAGCGGTCCCCGGAACGTGGCCCGGACTTCGTGCCGGGCCCGGGTCTCGTGCCGGGCCCGGACCTCGTGTCGAACCCGGACTTCGTGCCTGCGCCGGGCCGGGAGCCCGGTGGGTCCGGGGCTCCGGGCGGCGAGGTGTCCCTCGCGGCCGAACCCCTCACGGCCGGGGTTCCCGCGGCGGAGGCCCTGGCGTTCGAGTCCTGTGAGGAGGAGGTCGCCGCAGCCGGGTCCCATGAGGCGGGGCCGGCCCGGTGGGAGCCGCTCCAGCCGGAGCCGGTGGAGCCCCTCGCGGCGCGTTCTCTCCTGGAGGAGCCCTTCCAGCCGGAGCCCCTCCCCGTGGAGCCCCTCGCGGCGGCATCCCTCCCCGTGGAGCCCCTCCCCATGGAGCCCCTCCCGGCGGAAACCCTCCCGGCGGAACCCCTCGCGGCCGATGCCGAGGACATTCCGGCGGACCTCGGCCCCGCCCTGGACGCCGTGGCCGAGGTGGGCCGCCCCGGCCCGCACATCGGTGTCTTCCCGCAGATGGAGCCGGAGCCGGAGCCGGTCCTGGACACGATGGTTCTCCCGGAGGGCCTGAGGGCCGGACCGGGCGCCCCGGCGGATCTCCGCAAGCCGTTCCCCGCCGACGAGCGCGCCAAGGTCAGCATCGGTGTGGGCGCCGCCGACCCCGTCGCCTGGTGGGGTGCCGGGCGCAGGCAGCCCGTCATCACGACCGAGACCACCGCGCCCATCCCCGTGCACCTGCTCTTCCGGGACGACGGGACCGGCGGCGCGCCCGCCGATCCCGCGGCGGGTGCGGCGGTTCTCACCCGGCGGCCGGGTGCGCGGCGTCCGCCCCTGCCGCGCTCCCCCCAGGCGCAGGCGCAGCCGTCCACACGGCCCGCGCCCCTCGCGGACCCCCGGATCGCCGAGCGGCCCGGACCGGTCCTGCCGGGATGGGCCGCGCTGCTCACCGCCGCCGCCGGGACCGCCGCCGGGCTCGCCGTGCTGGGGTGGCAGGGCGCGCTGCCCACCGCCGTGACAGGCAGGCTCGGGCTCGGGGAGCGCGCCTACGACGGTGTGGGGCTCGGCGTCTGGGCGGTGCTCGCGCTGCTGATGACCGTGGTGCTCCTCGCGCTCTGCGGCCTCGGCCGCGGCCGGGTCGGCCATGCCTCGGTGCTGACGCTCTTCGGCGACTACCGGGGCAGCGTCCGGCGCACCGGTCTGCTCTGGATCTCGCCGCTCCTGCTGCGCCGCCGCATCGACGTACGGCTGCGGCACTGGCGCAGTGACTCGCTGCCCGCGGTGGACGCGAACGGTACCGCGCTCAGGGCCGTCGTCCTCGTCGTGTGGCGGGTGAAGGACACCGCCCGGGCGGCCCTCGGGGTCGCGGACCACGAGCGGTATCTCAGCGACCAGGTCGAAGCGGCGCTGGCCCGGGTGCTCTCGCAGTTGCCCGCCGACGCCTTCCACGAGGACACCCGCACCCTGCGCGACGCGGAGGCGGTGGGCGACGCCCTGACCAGGATGCTGAAGGCGGACTGCGCGCCCGCGGGCATCGAGGTGTACTCCGCGCAGCCGACCGGGATCGAGTACGCCCCCGAGGTCGCGGCGGCGATGCAGCGGTGCCGGGTGGCGGCCCTCGACGCCAGGCACCGGGACGGGGTGCTGACCTCGGTGGTCGACGCCGTCGACGACACGGTGGGCCGGCTGACCGCACGGGGCATCGTCGAGCTCGACGCCTACGAACACAAGGCGCTGGTCAGGGACTTGACGGTGGCCTTCTATACCGGACGTAACGGTGGAGAAGGGGCCTGACCGCTCCCGGTGACAGGGGGGCGCGCGCTGAAACCGGACCCACATTGGTCTGGACATGTTCATGCCGCGTCAATAATCTGGGACTTGGTCTAGACCGCACGAAACATGCGCGCAGCAGAGCCCCAGAACCTTCCCCCACGTTCTCGAGGAGCGACACAGCATGCGGAAAAGGGCAAGCGCGGCCGTCATCGGCCTGGCGATAGCGGGCGTCTCGATGTTCGCGACCGGCAGTGCCAGCAGCCACGGCTACACCGATTCCCCCATCAGCCGGCAGAAACTCTGCGCCAACGGCACCGTCACCAACTGCGGCAACATCCAGTGGGAGCCGCAGAGCGTCGAAGGCCCCAAGGGCTTCCCGGCGGCGGGACCCGCGGACGGCAAGATCTGCGCCGGCGGGAACAGTCAGTTCGCCCAGCTCGACGACCCGCGCGGCGGCGCCTGGCCCGCCACCAAGGTCACCGCGGGGCAGGGCTACAGCTTCCGCTGGCAGTTCACCGCCCGGCACTCCACGTCCGACTTCCGGTACTACATCACCAAGAACGGCTGGGACTCCACCAAGCCGCTGACCAGGGCGGCCCTCGAATCACAGCCGTTCATGACGGTGCCGTACGGGAACCAGCAGCCCCCCGCCACGCTGACCCACCAGGGGACCATCCCCACCCAGAAGACCGGCAAGCACATCATCCTGGCCGTCTGGAACGTCGCCGACACGACCAACGCGTTCTACTCCTGCTCCGACGTGCAGTTCTGACGTCACCCGCAGCGGAACGCACACAGCACAGTGGGCGGTCTCCCCGTAAGGAGACCGCCCACTGTGGTGTCGGTGCGCCGTCAGGGACTCGAACCCCGGACCCGCTGATTAAGAGTCAGCTGCTCTAACCAACTGAGCTAACGGCGCCTGCTGACTCGAAAATAATACCTGGTCCTCAGGGGTGCTGATGACACGCGTCCGCACCCCCCGGACGTGGCGCTCCCCACACTCCCGCGCGGGCAGCCGGAAGGTGCGGGCCCGCCCCTGACCTGCGGGCCCGCACCACCTCGCTATATATACAGAGCAAGGAGCGCCGGAGGCCACCCGCCGGTCGCGGCACGCCGCGGACCCGGGCGGGGACCGGCCCGCCCGCAGGGCTCAGAGCGTCAGGGACAGCAGGACCGGGGCCGCGCGCCTGTTGAGCGTGTCCGCCGCGGCCCGCAGCCGGTGCGCGTGCTCGATCGGCAGGGACAGGGCCAGGCATCCCGCCGACGACCCGGCCGTCAGCGGAACCGCCGCGCACACCGTGCCCACGGCGTACTCCTGGAGATCGAGGACGGGCACCGTCGCGGGCTGGCTGTCCAGCTTCGAGAAGAGCACCTTCTCGCTCGTGATCGTCCGCGAGGTCAGCCGTGCGATCCGGTGCCGCGACAGGTGGTCGCGCCGGCCGTTCTGGTCGAGCTGGGTCAGCAGGCACTTGCCGATCGCGCTGGCGTGCGCGGCCGAGCGGAAGTCCACCCACTCGTTGACGGCGGGCGTGCGGGGGCCGTCGGCCACCTGTGTGACCCGGATCTCCCCGTCGACGTACCGGCTGACGTAGACCGCCGCGCCGACGGAGTCCCGCAGCTGCACCAGCGTCTGCTGGAGCTTCGCCTCCAGGGCGTGGCGCCGGGCCGCCCCGGAGCCGAGCTCCAGGAGGGAGGGGCCGATGACGTACGCGCCGTCGGTGACCTGCTCGACGTAGCCCTCGCGGCGCAGCGTCAGCAGGAGGGGGGCCAGATGCCCGCGCGGCAGTCCCGTCTCGCGGGATATCTGGGCGTCCGTCACCCCGTTGCCGTGCGTGGACACGGATTCGAGCACACGCAGGGCGTACTGCACCGAATGGAACGGCGCCTTCGGCTCGGGCTTCAACGCCACGGTTCTCCCCCTCCAGGGCCTCTACCAGGTTGTGACCGCAAGCTCACGGACAACGATAGTGGCCAAAAGGCGGATCCGGAGGGGGTGTTGACGACTTCCTGGTGCGCCCCGGCCCTCCCGGCCAGGGCGCATCCGTCCGGCATATGCCAAGGTCAAGGGCGTCGGGCCAAGGGCAAGGTCACAGCACCGCGCTCAGGAACTCGCGCGTACGTTCGTGCTCAGGATCGGAGAAGATCTTCTCGGGCGTACCGGACTCCACGACTCGTCCCGCGTCGAACATCAGTACTTTCTCGGACACGTCCCGGGCGAAGTTCATCTCATGGGTCACGCAGAGCATGGTGATGTCGGTGTTCCTCGCGATGTCGCTCAGCAGCTCCAGTACACCGGCCACCAGCTCCGGGTCGAGCGCCGACGTCACCTCGTCGAGCAGCAGGATCTCCGGCCGCATCGCCAGCGCGCGGGCGATGGCGACACGCTGCTGCTGACCGCCGGAGAGCTGGGAGGGGTGGGCGTCGACCTTCCCGGAGAGCCCGACCATGTCGAGCAGCTCCCTGGCCCTGGCCTCCGCCTCGTCCCGGTCCATGCCGAGCACATGGACGGGCGCCTCCGTGATGTTCTGGAGGACCTTCATGTTCGGGAAGAGATTGAACTGCTGGAAGACCATCCCGATCTTCCTCCGGGACTCGCGCAGCTCCTTGTCACCGGCGGGCTTCAGCGAGCCGGACGGCGTCCGTACGTGCGTGAGCGGTGAGCCGTCGACCCAGATCACGCCGTCGCTGACCTTCTCCAGCGTCATCAGCAGCCGCAGGATGGTGGTCTTTCCGGAGCCGCTGGGCCCGATCAGCGTGACGTGCTCGCCGCGCCGCACGGTGAAGTCCAGCTCGTCCAGGACCACATGGTCCCCGTAGCGCTTGACGACCTTGTCGAAGCGGACCAGCGGCTCGACACCTGTGGCCAGGGTCTCCGGGGCCGCGTCCGCGGGTTCCTTGAGGGGGGCGGATTCAGTGGCCAAGGCGCTTCTCCAGCTTTCTCATCAGCAGCGAGGTGGGGTAGCTCGCGACCAGGAAGACCAGGCCGGCGAGCGTGAATGCCTCGGTGTACGCGAAGTGGTCGGCCCCGTACTTCCGGGCCTCGAAGACCATTTCCTGCACCATGATCACAGCGAGGAACGGGGTCTCCTTGAACATCGAGATCGCGTAGTTGCCGAGGGCCGGCAGCACATTGCGCACCGCCTGCGGCAGGATCACGGCCTGCCAGGTCCGCCGGGGCGACAGCGAGAGCGCCCGGCAGGCCTCCCACTGGCCCTTGGGCACGCCGTCGATCCCGGCGCGGTAGACCTCCGAGGTGTACGTGGCGTAGTGGATGCCCAGCACCACGACGCCGATGGTCAGCGGCTCCACGGAGGTGAACAGCGCCGCCGCGCCGACCAGCTGGACCAGCAGCGGGGTGGCGCGGACGAACTCCATCACCGCCTTCACGGGCACCGTCACCCAGCGGGACGGTGCCCGCCCGGCCACGGCGATCGCCAGACCGAGCACCGCCGCGACGAGCGTGCCGAGCACGGTCGCGAGCAGTGTGACCCGGAAACCTTCGAGCAGCAGGGGGAGGACGTCCCCGGCGGCATCCCAGTCGAATCCCTGGTTCACCGGGCACCTCCGGCCGTCGTCGCGGGTTCGGCGCTGCGGGACTTCAGCAGGTTCCCCGCGCCCGTGTGCAGGCCGAGCCGCCGCTTGGCGGACCGCTCCAGCAGATTCATCAGCAGGGTCAGCGCGTAGGCGAGCACGAAGTACACGGCCAGCAGGGAGAGATACGCCACGAGCGTCTCACCTGTGCGGTCGCGGATCTGCTGGATCACGGTCATCAGGTCGGCCACCGAGATCAGCCACAGCAGCGGGGTGCACTTCAGCAGCTGGATCAGCAGGTTGGTGAAGGACGGGATCATCTGCACCCAGGCCTGGGGCAGGATCACCTTCCGCATCCGGTGCAGGGGCGTCATGTTCAGCGCCACGGCCGCCTCGTACTGCGCGCGGGGCACGGAGTTGATCGCGCCGCGCACGATCTCGGAGCCGTACGCCCCGTAGTTGAGGCCGAAGGCCACCACTCCGCAGAGCAGCGGCGACAGTTCGTACCCCGTCAGCTGCGGCATCGCGTAGTAGAGCCAGAACAGCTGGATGTAGAGCGAGGTGCCGCGGAAGAACTCCACGACGGTCCTGGAGACCCCGCGCACCAGCAGCAGCCTGCTGCCGGCGGCCAGGCCGAGGACGAACGAGAGCAGGAGCGCGAACAGCGCGCCGAGGACGGTGGCCTCGATCGTCACCCACAGGCCTGCTCTGACCTGGGGGAACTCATCGAGGAGGGTGGAGAAGAAGTCACTCATACGGTGTGGTCCGCTCTCGTCAGCCCTTGCACAGGTCGGCCGTCTTGAGCGTGGCCGGCGGAATCTCCGTGGCGCCGAAGCCGTACTCCTGGAGCAGGCCCACATAGCGCGACCTGTCGGAGACGATCTTCTTGAGCTCGCGGTTGAAGGAGTCCCGCAGGTCCTCGTTGCCCTGGCGGAAGACCGCGCCGCCCGGGGAGAACTGCTGCACGCCGTCCAGCTCAGGGACGAAGGCCTCGGTGACCTCGGTGTCCGGGTTGGTCTTGGCGAGCCAGCGCAGCGAGATGCCGGTGAGCAGGAAGGCGTCGATGCGGCCGCCCTTGACGGCGTCCGCCCCGTCCTGCGGCTTCTGGAGCGTCTTGATCTTCCCCTCGGGGATGCCCGCGCCCTTGGCGTACGAGCCCTCGACCGCACCCGACATCACGCCGACGGTGATCCCGGCGGCCTTGGCCGACGCCAGGTCGGTGAGCTTCTTCGGGTTGCCCTTCTTCACCATCAGCGCCGTCGGGGAGATGAACTCCGGCTCGGAGAAGATGGCGTTGCCGCAGCGCTCGGGGGTGATGGCCATGCCCGCGCTCACCACGTCGTACTTGCCCGCCTGGAGACCGGGGATCAGTCCGTCCCACTCCGAGAGGGTGGGCTTCAGCTCCTTCACGCCGAGCGCCTTGAATATCTCCCGGTGCAGGGTGGGGGCCTCGCCCTTGAGCTCCTTGCCCTCCATGTAGCCGTACGGCGCCTCGTTGGCGTACGCGACCCTGACGAAGCCCTGCTTGCGGAGCTTCTCCAGGGCGCCCTCACCGTCCGCCGCGCCGGCGTCGGTCTTGCTGCACGCGGAGAGCAGACCGGGGACGACCAGAAGACCTCCCACGGCTGCCGATCGATTGAGGAAGCCCCGACGGGACAGGTGAGGGAAGTCAGCCATGGTTCGCAATCTCCTGGAGAAATCGGGGTGTCGAACAGTCCGGACAGGGTGACCACCTGCCCGATCCAGGACTCTTATGCAGGTCGCACCGCCATGTAACCCAACAGTGGCCGGAGGGTGACCTTTCCGTGTCTCAACACGGGCGCAGGGCGACGGCGTGTGCGCGGGGCGTGTTCCCCGTGACGGGCGTGCCATGCACGGCCGTTGTGCCTGAACCTCAGAGAGCGATGTCCGGAGAAGGTACGTAACCCCGCTGCATGTCCACCACGTTGGGCAACGCCTCCCCGGCCGCCCAGCGTTCGTACATCGAGACGAACTGCTCGCCCAGCCGGTCCCGCCAGCCGGCCGTGTCCCCGCTCATGTGAGGGGAGATCAGCAGACCGGGCACCTCCCACAGAGGGCTGGCCGGGCTCAGTGGCTCCTCCTGGAACACGTCGAGCGCCGCGCCCGCGATCCACTGCCTGCGCAGCGCCTCGGCCAGGTCGTCCTCGACGGTCAGCTGCCCCCGGCCCACGTTGATGAAGTGGGCGGAGGGCTGGAGCAGTCCGAAGAAGCGCGCGTCGAACATCCCGCGCGTCGCGTCGGTCAGCGGGGCCGCGCCGATCACCCAGTCCGCACGGGAGGCCAGCCGGTCCAGGTCCTCGATGCCGTGGATGGTGCGCCGTGCCGCACGCCCCACGAGCGCCACCCGGACGCCGAGGCCGTGCAGCAGCCGCATGATCTCCCTGCCGACGGGGCCCGCGCCGACCACCACGGCGCGGCTGCCCGCGAGCCCCCGTGACTCCCGGTGGCGCCAGCGGTGCTGCCGCTGGAGGTCCAGGGTGCGGGGGAGGTCCTTGGCGAAGGCGAGCACCAGCCCGGCGACGTACTCGGCGATCGGCAGCTCGAAGACGCCCCGGGCGTTGGTCACGACGGTGGAGGACGCGGCCAGTTCCGGACAGAGCAGCCGGTCCACCCCCGCGCTCGCCGTGTGCACCCAGCGGGGCCTGGGCCCGTCACCCGGCCAGGCCTCGCGGACGGCGTCGGAGGTGAAGTCCCAGACGAGCAGCACATCCGCCTCGGGCAGCGCTCCGGCGAGCGTCCGCTCGTCGGCGTACCGCACCCGGGCCCGCCCGGTGAGCCGGCCGAGGCGCGGCCGGGGGTCGGTGTCCAGGACGAGGATCAGGGGAGTGGTCATCGGGGACACCACGCTCGCACCGGGGTGCGCGGGCGTCAACAGGGCCGTGATGCCGTGGAGGAAACCGCAGGTCGGAGCTGTTGCGGGAGACGGTATGCGGCCAAAAGGGGAATACTTGTCCCAGGCAGGGGCAGCGGTGACACGAGCGGCAGCAGGACATCCGGACGTACGGGAAGGATGGACATGACGACCGTAGGACTTCTCTACCCTGGCCAGGCCGCGGAGGACGACTTTCCGCGGATCGAGGTCATGCTCGACAGCGACATCCGAGTGCCGCTGTTCCACACCGAGGCCGACGAGGACTCCCGCACCGTCGAGGCACTCCGAGCGGCGGGCGCCCCCGAACGGCTGGCCGCCGGTGTCGAGGAACTGCGCATGGCCGGCGCCGAGTCGCTGGTCTGGGCCTCCACGGGCGGCAGCTTCGCCTTCGGCTGGGACGGCGGCCACGAGCAGATCGCGTCCCTGGCCAGGGCCGCCGGGCTCCCCGCCTCCAGCGCCTCCTTCGCCTTCGTGCACGCGGTACGCGAACTGGGCGCGTCCCGGGTCGCCGTCGCCGCGAGCTACCCCGAGGATCTCGCCGCGCTCTTCGCCGGATTCCTGGAGTCGGGCGGCATCGAGGTGACGGCCACCCGGGGCGGCGGGCTGATCAAGGCATCCGACGCGGCAGCCGCGGACCTGGAGCTCCTGAAGGAGCTGGCCGTGGCGGGCGACCACCCCGACGCAGAGGTGGTGGTGCTCCCCGACAACGCCCTGCACACCGCGGCGCACGTCCCCGAGCTGGAGGAGCTCGTCGGGAAGCCCGTGCTCACCGCGAACCAGGTGGCGGTCTGGGAGGGCCTCCGGCTGGCCGACCGCCGCATCTGGGCCCCCACCCTGGGCACCCTGTTCGCCACCCGCGAGCCCCCGCTGGGCGCCGCGGAGCCCCGGGGCATCGAGGTCAGGGAGTAACGGCTCCCGGGCTGTCCCGCAGGCGTACGGAGCGGACGGCCAGGCGTGCGGCCCCGGACGGCCGCCCGGGGAATAAGCGGAGCCATCCTCCTGTTTGCACCCTCCGATACGCAGACGCAGCACCGGAGAGGGCCGAACACGTGGACGAGAACCGAGGCGACGAGATTCGCGGCACCGCAGGCGGAACGGCCCCCGTGCCCCTCTCCGTGCTCGACCTGGTGACCGTGGGCCAGGGGCGCACGGCGAGCCAGGCCCTGCGCACCGCCGTGGACATCGCCACGCTCGCGGAGCGGCGCGGCTTCCACCGCTACTGGGTCGCCGAGCACCACTCCATGCCCGGGGTTGCCTCCTCCTCGCCCGCCGTCATCCTGGCGAACCTGGCCGCCCACACCGAGCGGATCAGGCTGGGCTCGGGCGGCGTGATGCTGCCCAACCACGCGCCGCTGGTGATCGCCGAGCAGTTCGGCACCCTGGAGGCGATGGCCCCCGGCCGCGTCGACCTCGGCCTCGGCCGCGCACCCGGCACGGACGGCGCCACCGCGGCGGCCCTGCGGCGGACCGACCGGCTGAACGAGGGGGCCGACGATTTCCCGCAGCAGCTGGCCGAGCTGACCCGTTTCCTGGACGACGACTTCCCCGACGGGCACCCCTACGCCCGTATCCACGCGGTCCCCGGACCCGTGCAGGCCACCTCGCCCGGCGGCGTCCAGTCGCCGTCCCGCCCGCCGATCTGGCTGCTGGGCTCCTCCGGCTTCAGCGCCCGGCTCGCGGGCGTCCTCGGCCTGCCCTTCGCCTTCGCCCACCACTTCTCGGCCCGCAACACCGTGCCGGCCCTGGACCTCTACCGCGAGTCCTTCCAGCCCTCCGCGGTGCTGGACGCGCCCTACGCCCTGATCGGGGTCGCGGCGCTGGCCGCCGACGACGAGCGCGAGGCCCGGCGCCAGGTGCTGACCGGCGCCCTGTCGATGGTGCGGCTGCGCACCGGGCGCCCGGGCCTGGTGCCGAGCCCCGAGGAGGCCGAGGCGCACACCTTCAGCCCCATGGAGCGCGAATTCGTCGACGGCTGGCTGAAGGACATCGTCCACGGCACGGCGGACGAGGTCCGCGCCGGCCTGGACGACCTGGCCAAGCGCACCGGCGCCGACGAGCTGATGATCACGGCCAACGCGCACGGCGGCGAGGCGCGCCTGCGGTCGTACGAACTCATCGCGGACGCCTACGGGCTGCCCGACGCCGGCTGACCCACCCGCTGCCCGGGGGGCTCTCAGCCCTCCGGGGGCCTGGTGCCGATCAGTTCGGCGATCCGCTCCGGTGCCACCGCGCGTGAGTACAGCCACCCCTGCCCGGTGTCACAGCCGATCCGGCGCAGCCGCTCCGCCTGGCCCGACGTCTCCACGCACTCCGCGGTGACCGTGAGGCCCAGGCGGTGCGCCAACTGCACCATGGCCTCGACGATCGTCTCGTCGGCGGGGCTGGGGTGCGCACCGTCCTCGTAGCGGAAGCCCCGCACGAAGGCGCCGTCCAGCTTCAGCACCGAGACGGGCAGCCGGCTGAGGTAGGCGAGGTTGGAATAGCCGGTGCCGAAGTCGTCGATGGCGATCCGGACGCCCATGTCGCTGAGCGCCTGGAGCACCCGCAGCGGCCGGCCCGTCGATCCCATGACCGCGGACTCGGTCAGCTCCAGTTGCAGCAGCCCCGGTTCCAGGCCGGTCTCGGCGAGGATGTCCGCCACATCGGCGACGAGGTCGGAGTCCCAGACCTGGCGCACGGCGACATTGACGCTGATGAACAGCGGGGGCTCGTCCGGGTGTTCCAGCTGCCAGCGGCGGGCCTGGCGGCAGGCCGTGTGCAGCACCCACCGTCCGAGCTGGACGATGGTGCCGTCCTCCTCGGCGATCGGGACGAACCGGCTCGGCGCCAGCAGCCCGAACCGGGGGTGATTCCACCGGACCAGGGCCTCCACACCCCGTACGACCTCGTCGGCCATGCCGACCAGCGGCTGGTACTCCAGCGTGAACTCACCGCGTTCGACAGCCGGGCCGAGCGTGGAGGAGAGCGCCTGCCTGGTCATCCGGTGCGCGTTGCGCTCGGCGTCGAAGAGGGTCCAGCGGGCCCTGCCGTCGGCCTTCGCCCAGTACAGCGTGGTGTCGGCGGCCTGCATCAGGGCGGTGGCCGACGTGCCCGTCGACGACCGCTCCACCACCCCGATCGAGGCGGAGACCGACAGCCGGTGCCCGGCGACGTCGAAGGGCCGCTGGAGGGCCGTGAGCACCGAGCGGGCGAGATCGGTGAGCTGATGCGTACCCGAGGAGCCCTCGACCAGGATCGCGAACTCGTCGCCCCCGAGGCGCGCCACCAGATGCCCGCCCGTGCGACGGCCGTCGGCCTCGGCGCAGTCGGTGAGCCGCCCGGCGACGGCGGCGAGCAGCCGGTCGCCGGTGCGGTGCCCCAGCGTGTCGTTGACCGCCTTGAAGCCGTCGATGTCCAGATAGCAGAGCCCGATCCGGCCCGGTGCGCCGTCCTGCTCGGGCGGGCTCTCCAGGGCGGTCGCGAGCCGCTCGAAGAACAGCGTGCGGTTGGGCAGCCGGGTCACGGGGTCGTGTATCCGCAGATGGCGCAGCCGCTCCCGCAGTTCGCGCCGGTCGCTGACGTCGGCGACGGACAGCAGCACCCTGCCGGGGCCGGTGGGGGGAACCGCCACCGGGGCCGCGGTGACCTCGGCCCACAGGGGCCGGCCGTCGGTGTGCTTGAGCCTCCGGGTGCACCGCAACCCGGACCGGCCGCCGTCCAGGACCTCGCTGTACGCACGCCAGGTGGCGCGGTCCGAGGTGAGGCCGACGAGATCGGCGGCGGGCCGCCCGGCCAGGGCGGCGGGCTCGGTGCCGAGCATCCCGCCCAGCGCGTCGTTCGCCCTGACGATCCTGCCGTGGTGGTCGACGACGGCCATCGCGAGCGCGGAGGCCTGGAACGCGGCGCGGTAGTCGCGCAGCTCGGCCAGGACCGATCGTTGATGATCACTTTGCGTGACTTCTGGCGGCCCCGAGTCGGGGGCCGTGCCCGCCGAGTGCGTCGGCCCTTCGAAGGTTCCGCTCACCGCTCGCTCCCGCTGTGCAGATTGTCGTGAACAGGTGTGGCCGGGCAGGGGCGTGGAGCGAAGCGCCGTGCCAGAGGCGGGAACCACGCAGGAAAGCGAGGTGAAGCATAGAGGGTGGCGCACCGGGCGTTCCAGCGCGTCCATCGTTTCGGACCGGTGGCACGCGCATGGCCCACGCCTGTCCACCGCTTTACATCGTTATGCCCTTTGCCCAGACATGAACGCTTCTGTGTTGATCTGGTTAGTTCGGATGTTCAGGTGATCGGTTGTGACTACCTGTGAGCGGGGCGGGTGGGAGTTGTGCACCCGCTGACCCGTGTGGGGCAGCACAACAGGGCGTACGCCTCCGAATCGGCACAGGGTGAATGAGATGTCCCGCGCTCGCCACCCGGAGGTAGATGTGC
This sequence comes from Streptomyces sp. NPDC002125, assembly GCF_053593715.1. Taxonomy (NCBI): domain Bacteria; kingdom Bacillati; phylum Actinomycetota; class Actinomycetes; order Kitasatosporales; family Streptomycetaceae; genus Streptomyces; species Streptomyces sp. NPDC002125. The sequence continues at coordinate 250,472 of NZ_JBSFDD010000002.1, forward strand.
CGCGTCAGCACGGACCCGGGGGAGTCGGAAGGCCGAGTCTGCGCAGTGCGGCGGCCGCTCTCACCTCCCTCCTGGCGCTCGCCGCCACCGGACTGGTGGCCGGCCCCGCCGTGGCGGCCTCGCGCGACGCGGGACCGTGCGCCCTGCCGAGGACCGGGGCGCACCACTCCCTGGGCCTCGACACCTGGAACGACGCCTATCCCCGCCCCGACCGCGGCCTCGACGCCGTCATGGTCTTCCTGTCGTTCCCCGACTCCGATCCCGTCGTGCCCCCCGAGGTGCTCGCCGCCGACTACTTCCCCTCGACCGCCGACTTCTTCGAGCGGGCCTCCTACGGCGCCTTCACCCTGCGCCCCCACCCGCAGCGACAGTGGACCCGCATGCCGCGGCCCTCCACCTGGTACGGCATACAGCGCGACTGGGGTTCCGAGCGCCGCAGCGCCTATCTGCGCGACGCGATCGACGCCGCCGACGACCAGGTCGACTTCTCGGAGTACGACATCGTCTACCTCGTCGCCGACCCCGACGCGCCCGGCGTCGACTCCGACGCCACCAAGGTCGTCAACTTCGACCGCCCCCTGCGCGCCGACGGTACGGACATCAGGCGCGTCGTCACGGTCTTCGAGGAGCACCCGCCGGACCGGAACGTCCTCGCCCACGAGACCGGACACGTCTTCGACCTGGCCGACCTCTACCACCGCCCGGCGGACGGCAAGGGCGACTGGGACACCTACGTCGGCGACTGGGACGTGATGGGCAGCCAGTTCGGACTGTCCCCCGACCTCTTCGGCTGGCACAAGTGGAAGCTCGGCTGGCTGGGGGACCAGGAGGTTGTGTGCGTGCAGGGCGCTGCCGACCTCACCCTCGAACCCATGGCAGAGGTGCCGGTGCCGGGAGCCTCCCTCGGGACCCGGCTCGCGGTCATCAGGACCGGGACCGACAGCGCGCTGGCCGTCGAGGGCCGCAGCGCCGTCGGCAACGACCGGACCACCTGCACCGAGGGCGTGCTGATCTACCGCATCCGCAACACCACACCGTCCGGCGGTGGCCCGGTCGAGGTCCTGGACACCCACCCCGACTCCGACGCCTGCTGGGACCGGTCCGTCTATCCGCCCCTCGCGGACGCCCCGCTCCGCGAGGGCGAGCGCTACACCGTGCCGGGGGAGCGCATCCGTATCGACGTCGCCGACCGGACGCGGTCGGGGGCCTGGACGGTCAGGATCACCACCGGCACCTGACCGGACGGGGCGGCTCCGGGCGCACGAAGAAGCCCCCTCGCTTCCGCGAGGGGGCTTCTTCCGTCGGTGCGCCGTCAGGGACTCGAACCCCGGACCCGCTGATTAAGAGTCAGCTGCTCTAACCAACTGAGCTAACGGCGCCTGCTGACGTCGTAGACATTAGCACTCGGATCGGCGGGAGGAAAAATCGAATTCCCGGTGGTCGACGGGGCCGCCGACCTGCCCACCCGCACACAGGCCCAGAGCAGTACGTCGGGGCCCGGCAGCCAGGGGTTGCGGGTGTCCGGTGCGACCACCCAGCGGGGGCCGCCGGAGCCCGCGCCCCCGGTCAGCGGCGGGACGGTGACCGCGTCCCCCGCGCCGTGGCAGAGCAGGGGCGGCAGGGCGCCCTGGGCCGTCCGGGAGCCTTCGGAGCCCGTGCCCCACTCCTCCCAGGCCAGCAGGGACGGCAGCCGCTGGGCGGTGCCGGGGGAGGCGAACAGCAGCATCCGGCCCCGGTGCGTGGCGACCGGGCCCGAGCCGGGACCCTCCGCCCAGAGCCGCTCCAGCATGCGCCTGCCGAACAGGGCGGGGACGTTCACGATGTCGAACGAGGAACCGCATGGCAGCACGCCGGGGGAGCCGGGGCGGGTCACCCACTGCGAGAGCGTGCTGCGGGGACAGGGCGAGGCACCGGCCAGCCAGGCGGCCCCCGGTGCGGTGACCTGCGCGGCCCTGTCGTCGACCGCCCGGTTGTCGGCGCGGTCCCGCAGCAGAGTGAAGATGTCGACACCGTGGCGCGGGTCGGCACCGGTTCGCAGGGTCGTTTCGTCATTCAGCCAGGCGGTCATGACGTCATGTCTACCAAGCGTGACGCTACTGTTCCCCAGAGTTGCCGAAAGCCTGACAGGACGGCATGTGAAGGGGTATCTTGCCCGGCGGCATATGCCAAAGGTGTACCCGCAGTGACGAAAGCCCGGTGCGAGGGAGCGGTCGGCCCTTGCGGCGGGGCCGGGCGGCCGGCACCGGGAGCAGGTGCCGCCGCCACCGGGAACAGGAGGCCTGGAAGGCGCCCGGCCCGGTCGGGGACGGGATCGGGACGGGGCACGATCCGATCGGGACCGGGTGCTCAGGACAGGGCGCCACCCGGTCGGGACCGGGTGCTCAGGGCGCGGGGTCACTCAGCAGGGACCGGCCGAACTCGATCATCTTCTTGGCGTAGTCCTCGGTCCACTCCGCACGCGCCGCTATGTCCGCGGGTGTGAGCCGGTCGAACCGGCGCGGATCGGCGAGCTGCGCCGCGGCCACCGCCTGGAACTCCACGGCCCGGTCGGTCGCCGCCCGGAAGGCGAGCGTCAGCTCCGTCGCGCGGGCCAGCAGCTCCTTCGGGTCGTCCATCGACTCCAGGTCGAAGAAATGCTCCGGATCGGCTGCCGCCTCCGACGGCTCGAAAAGCAGCGGCGCGGGACGCAGCCGCTGCCGCTCGTCCCGCTCGGGTTGTGCCATGTGGTGTTCCTTCCTCCGTCTTACGGCCGGACGGCCACCTTCCATTGTCCAGCCCGGCGTGGGTCGCAAGAGCGCTGCCCAGGATCAGGGTGCCCAATGCACGCGGTGCTCGGAGAGATGGGCCAGAACCGCGTGGTTCGCCTCCCAGCCGTCGGGGAACTTCACCGTCACACCCAGCTGGACCGGCTCCGTCGACGGGTGCTCGTCCAGCAGGTCGGCCACCCCCGCACGGCACACCACGACGCACGCGTGCCGGTGCCGCGAGGCCAGGACGCACAGCCGGCCCGTCTCCAGATGGAAGGCCGTGGCGTCCGGGCGCCCCGACAGCGGATGCAAGACCACGGTCACGTCGAACTCGCGGCCCTGGAGGCGGTTCGCCGTGTCCACCGCCACGCCCGTCACACCCAGCTCCGCCAGCGCCGCGCGCACCGCCGCGGCCTGGTCGCGGTGGGCCGTGCCGACCGCGACCCGGTCCGCCGTCACCGGGACCGGGCCGTCGGAGCGCTCGCTCGTCGCGGCCCCGCCCCGGTCCAGCAGCCTGCGGACCACCAGGGCCACCGCCCGGACCGCCTCGGGATCCGTGCGCGGGGTGTGCCGGGCCGGGAGCTCCAGCAGCCCCCAGCCGGACTCCGCGGCCTCGTCCAGCACCCGGTCGGGCCCCGAACCGTCCGACGGCACACCGAAGGACAGCCGGCGGTCGCCGTGGTCCGTGCCGCTGCGGAACGGGGTGTACGGGTAGAACGCGTCCGAGACCAGCGGCGCGGCCGAGGCGGGCAGCCGCCACGACACCGGCAGCCGGTGCTGCGGAAGCTCCGGGTTGTGCGCCAGCAGTGTGGAGACGGCGCTCGCCGACGGGTCGTACGACAGGCCCGCCCATTGGTCGGCGCCCACGATCGAGAACGGGTCCAGCTGCCCCGGGTCCCCCACGAACAGCGCCCGCTCGAACAGCCCGGCCACGGCCAGCAGGGCGTCCGAACGCATCTGGTACGCCTCGTCGACGATCGCGTGCCCCCACGGCTCCACGTTCTTCACGTGCGCCCACTTCGCCGCCGTGGAGATGACGATGTCCAGCCCCGCCAGATCCGCCGCCTTCGCCGACTTCCGTACGTTGTCCAGGCCGTCCAGGACCTTGTCGTACGGATCGGAGTCGCTGCTGTGCAGCCGGCCGACCGGCAGCTCGGGAGCCTTCTCCGCGAGCCGCACCACCAGGTCGTCCACCTGGGCGTTGGTCTGCGCGACCACCATCAGCGGGCGCCCCGCGGCGGCCAGTTCCAGCGCGGCGCGCACCACCAGCGTCGACTTCCCCGCGCCCGGCGGCGAGTCCACCACGATGCCGCGCGCCGTACCGCGCAGGGTGTCGCCGAGGATCGCGTCGGTCGCCCGCGCCGCCGCGGCACCCGGGTCGAGAACGGCTGTCACAGAAGGTCCTCCGCGGTCACTGCGTCGGGCTGCTCGGGATGTCCGCCGGCGCCCGGCGGACCACCATGGGTCCACGGGGTGTTCTCCGGGTCCGGCAGCTTCGGGCCGCCCCGCTGGTCGTGCTCGAACAGCGTCCAGGCGATCCGGTCGCCCGGCTCGGGCACCGAACCGGGAGCGGGCTCCTTGCCCCGCCCCATCCGGTCCGTGATCCGCAGCACGAGGCCGACCGTGCCGGCCCCCTCCAGGTCCTCGTCGGCGTACGCCACGAACTCCGCCGTCTGCGGCTTGCCGTCCAGCGAGCGGTACACCTTGGTCCGCTCACCGAGATGCGGGCGCTCGGCGGTGAGCACCGTGACCAGCGGGCGCGGCGACGGCCGCTTCGACTCGCTGTACGCCATCTCCACCCCGGCCACCTCGCCGATGAACGCCTCGCCGGCCAGCCTGCGCCCCGCCAGCACCAGCGGATCGTCGAGCGCCTCCTGCGCCTCCAGCTGCGCCTGGGCCGTCTCCCGCGAGGCGAGCTTCTGCGCCGCCGTCACCGCGTCGTCCCGGCGCGGCTGCGGGGGTTCGCCCGCCCGCACCCGGTCCCGGTGGCCGGTGAAGGACCAGCGGTCCCTGGTCCAGCGGTCCTGCGCCCTGGTCCCCTCGGGCAGCTCCCGCATCAGGTCCAGACCCCGCCACACCGCGTCCCAGGTGGGCCGGAGCACCCTCGCGAGCAGCTCTCGGATCTCCCGCTCGGCGATGCCCTGTTCTCCGAGCCGGGTGTCGAAGCCGAGGCCGTCCTCCGCGGCGGCCAGCGCCGTGCGCGCCCGGTCGAACCGCTCGATCGCCGGCGCCAGCAGCCTGTTGTCGAAGGCCGGGTCCGTCGCGGGTCCGGCAGGCGGGCAGATCAGCTGACCGGCACCGTCCCGCTCCAGCTCGGCCCGGAGCGCGGCCTCGGCGCCGGACTCGCCGTCCGGCGGGTCCACCCACGCGAGCAGCGCGCCGAGATGCTGGTCCTCCAGGCTGCTCTGCCCCGTCGCCCAGTGGCGGTTCAGCAGATCGGTCGCGGAGAGCAGCAGCGAGGAGCCGGGCACCCGGGCCCGCTCCCCGTAGTGCGTCAGCCAGCGGCCGAGCAGCGGCACCCGGGCGGGCGCCGGATACGGCGTGTCCGGGTCGTCCTCCGCGGTCCGCCGAAACCGCATGGACCGCCCGAGCAGCCGTACGAAGTCGATGCCGGCCCGGCTGGGCACGATCAGCTGGGCCGCGTCCGTGCACAGCTCGACCTCGACCTTGGTCTTCTTGCCGGTCTCGGGGTCGGTCTCTCCCCCAGACTTCGTCCGGGAGGGGCCCCCATGCTCGGCGGGCTCGATGACATCGGCGTACGACTCGATGTGCGGCAGCACCGCCTCCGCCAGCTCGGCGAGGAAGGCGAACCGCAGATCGCGGTCGCGCGGCTGGGACACCGACAGCAGCCGGGGCGACTCCCGGTCCGTGCCCACCAGCGCGCCGAGCGGGGCGCCCGCCTCACCCGCGGTGGTCAGCGGCACCAGCACGAGCGGCCGGTCCGTCAGATGCCGGTGGCGGACGGTCGCCAGCGGCTGGGCCCGCCCGCTGTCCACCGCCTCCAGCCGGGCCAGGGTGCTGATCAGAGACACGCCCGCACCCCGCTCACGCCGTCCAGGGCCTCGGCCCGCAGGGCAGCGGCCCTGCGCAGCGCCGCCACCGTCGGGTCCGACGGGTCGCCCTCCTTGCCCGCAGCCGCGGCGAGCACCCCCTCCACCGTCGTCAGCCCGCCGAGCTCGCCCCGCACACTGCGGCCCAGCGACTCCACCGCGCCCTCCGAGCGGGCCTTGGCCCGGCAGTGGAAGGCCAGCTCGCACGCGGCCAGGCACTCGGGGGCGTACGCCGCGGGGACCGCGTCGACGGCGGTGCCGAGCTCCTCGGGGGAGCAGCCCGGGTCGAAGGTGGTGCCCTCGGGCAGCGACGCCGCGATGTCCTCGACGCGGGTCAGCCGCGTCAGCTGCCTGCGGGTGACGGCGCGCTGCTTGCGCACGTCCACGACGGAGGCGGTCGGGAGGTTGGAGAAGTCCTTCGGGCAGACCAGCAGGACCTTGTGGCCGACCTCGGCTCCCTCGGTCACCGCGGCGATCCGCTCCAGGGCGAGGACGTAGACCGCGGACTGGCGGGCCGCCGCACCGACCTTCGCCGCGTCCGCCGAGCCGTCGATCATCGGGAAGGACTTGATCTCGACGACCGTCCAGGTGCCGTCGGGGTGCACCACCACGGCGTCCGGCTCCAGATAGGCGGGCGAGCCCGCCACCTCCAGGGCCAGCATCGGGTGGTCCAGCAGCGCCCAGCCGCCCGCCGCCGTGGCCTCGCGCAGCGCGAGGGCCGTGCGCGCGGCGCGGCCCTCGGGACCCGCCGCGGTCAGATCGGGCACCGAGGCCCCGGTGGGCGCGTCGGCGCCGCCGCCGAGCCGCTCGGCCAGCAGCCGCAGCAGCTCCGTGCCGCCGTCGGCCTTGACCTTCGCCTCGAAGGCGTTGCCCCGGATGAACGCGAACTGCGACTGGCCGAACGCGGCGGGGGAGCCGAGCGCGGTGGCCAGCACGGCCTTGTCGACGCCCGCGCCGTCGAGCAGGGCGCGGCGCCTGCACCCCGGGTTGGCGGCGAGCGCGGCCAGCGCGCGTGCGTCGAGCGGATGCGGCGCGACGGACGGACCGCGCAGCTCAGCGAGCCGCTGCCGGAGCGTCGTCGCTGGCTTCGGCAGCCGAGCCGGTGCTCGCGTCGCTGGAATCTGCGGAGGGGGTCCGCTGGCCGGGGATTCGCTCACCCGTGGAAGTCTTGCATCCGTCACTGACAATCGTGGACCTCATGGGAACGGCGGTCGCGGGAACCCGCGTGAACACCGCCCTCGCCCGGTCCTTCACACGGTCCGCGATCCGCATGAACGGCCTGGTCAGGAGGGCGCCCACGGCCATCACCGCGGCGCCCGCCACGGCGTCGAGGAAATAGTGGTTGGCCGTGCCCATGACCACGAGCACGGTGAAGAGCGGATAGGCGACGCCCACCGCGCGAACGAGCGGGTGGCGGCCGTGGCGCCACAGCAGGACACCGCACCACACCGCCCAGCCGACGTGCAGGCTCGGCATCGCCGCGTACTGGTTGGTCATCCCGCTGAGTCCGCGCGGGGCGCTCGCGCCGGCGCCCCACCAGCCGTAGTCGCTGTACTGGGCCATCGTGTCGACGAAGCCGTGGTGGGCGTCCAGCAGCCGGGGCGGGCAGGTCGGCATCAGCGTGAAGCCGATCAGGCCGAGCAGGGTGGAGGTCATCAGCCAGGTGCGGGCCGCCCGGTAGACGGCGGTGCGGCGCCGGAAGATCCAGACCAGGACGGCGGGGGTGACCAGGTAGTGCAGGGAGGCGTACGCGAAGTCCGCCGGTATCCCCAGCGAGGGGTGGGCCGTCAGGAGCCGGTTGAGGGGGTGCTCGGCGTTGATGTGCAGCGCCTTCTCCAGGCGGAGTATCGCGAGCCCGTGCTCCACGGCCGCGGGTATGTCCTCCCGGACGAGCAGCCGGCCCAGCGAGTAGAGCCCATACACCACCGCGATCAGTGGGAGCTCCGTCCACCAGCGGGGCCGGTGACCGGAGGACGGTGTCGCGGCGGTGGCGTGCGGCATCCGGTAGCTCTCCCCATGTTCATGCGGTCGACGGCGGGCGTTCAACCGTACGGTGGTCGTATGCCCCGAATCCTTCTGGGGCCGCCTTCCCCGCGGACGTGCCTGGTCATGCGCTGAGAGGGACGCGGACACTGCCCCGCAGGTTGCCCGGGGGGTGGGTGCGCGATGATGGAGCAGGGTCTTCCGCCCGCACCGGTCCTCAGCCGGCTGCCCGCGTTCGCCACCCCGCAGCTGTCCCGGACACCGCTGTCCCGGACCCATCAGATCCTAGGGTCCCCCGATCATCGGATCTCAGTATTTTCAGGGAGAGCCGTCATGGCACCGCGAATCCTGCTCGCCCGGCACGGCCAGACACAGTGGTCCGTCCAGGGCAATCACACCGGCAGGACCGACATCCCCCTTCTCGACGCAGGCCGCGAGGGCGCCAAGCTGCTCGGCGAGCGGCTGCACCGGGAGCCCTGGGACGGGCTGCCCGGGGTGGAGGTGCGGACCAGTCCGCTCGTGCGCGCCTCCGAGACCTGCGCCATCGCCGGCTTCGGTGACCGCGCCGAGCCGTGGGACGCGCTGATGGAGTTCGACTACGGGGACTACGAGGGGCTCACCCCGGCGCAGATCAAGGCGGACCGGCCGGACTGGCTCATCTGGCGCGACGGGGTTCCCGGCGGAGAGACCCTGGCCGACCTCTCGGCCAGGGCGGACGAGGTCGTCGCGTGGGCGCGCTCGGCCGACCGTGACGTGCTGGTCTTCGCGCACGGGCACATCCTGCGGGCTCTGGGAGCGCGGTGGCTGGGCGAGGACGTGTCCTTCGCCGCGCGCATCCGCCTGGAGCCCACGTCCCTCTCGGTGCTGGGCTGGGCGTACGGACTCCCGGCCCTGGAACGCTGGAACGACACCGGCCACCTGGACCGCTGAGGCCCCCGGGGCGGCGGGATCGGTAACGGCTCGCGATCCTTGTGCGGTCCGCGCCGAGGACGCCGGGCGGCGGGTCGGGCAGGACCCGGGGCGCGGTGCCTCGCGCCCGCCCCGGCCCGTGCGGTGCCTCGGGCCCGCCCCGGCCCGTGCGGTGCCTCGGGCCCGCCCCGGCCCGTGTCCCTCAGGTCAGGGGCGGGAGTTCGTCGTAGCGGTCCAGCAGGGCCGTCACCTCCGGGCCCCCCCGGGGCCTCAGCACCCGTACCGCACTCGCGAGCATGCCCCGGATGCGGGAGGACTGGACCCGGTCCAGCAGGTCCAGCACCTGGTGGCCCGCCGTCGCCGCCTCGTCGGCCGAGCCCGACCTCGCCAGGTCGCCCGCCAGCTGGGCCCGGTACAGCGCGAGGTTCCGCGTGAAGTGCGGGTCCTGGAGCCGGGTCGCCCGGCGCGCGTGCCGCGCGGCCCGGGGCCAGTCGCCCAGGGCCGACCAGCACTGCGCCTCGAGCAGCTCCAGCTCCGCCTCCCGGAAGAAGGTCATCCACTCCGGGTCCGTGTCGCGCTCCCCGCGCTCGAACGCCGTGCGCGCCCGGCCGATCGCCTGCTCGCAGCCCGTGCGGTCCCCGAGCCACGCCCGGCCGCCCGCCTCCCGCAGCGCCAGCAGGGCCAGCAGCCGTGGCGAGCCGAGCGGCCCGGCCACCCGCTGCCCCGCCTCGGCCGCGCGTACGGACTCCCGGGCCCGGCCGGTGTCGCGGGCCAGGAAGGACGCGTTGCAGAACGCGTGCGCCTCCAGCGCCGCGTCCCCGGCGAGCCGCGCCGTCGCGAGCGCCTCCGCGTAATGGGAGCGCGCGTCCTCCGTGCGCCCCGAGTCGTGGGCCAGCCAGCCCACCGAGATCGCCAGCTCCCCTGCGCCGGTGTGCAGCCGCTCGGCGGTGCTGCGGCGCGTCGTGGTCCCGCCGTCGAGCAGGGCGTACGCCGCCCGGAGCGGCTGGGACGCCTGCCGGTAGAGGCCGTCCGCGCCGTGCCGGTCGTCCAGCAGCCGGATCTGGCGCACGGCCTTCTCGACGGCGCTCACCTCGGCCTCGCCGACCCGGCGCTGAGCGGGCAGGGTGAGAGGGCCCGCGGCGGCGGACCCGCCACCCAGGCCCAGGGACGCGGCCGCCACCGTGGTGGTACCGCTGGTCATGAACACGCGACGCAGCACGTCGCTCTCCTCGTCGATGTCACGGTCGAGCGTGGGGGGTGTGGTGGAAACGGACAGGGGTGCCGTGCGGGCCCCCCGGCCGCGCACGCTCTCGCGGGAGGAGAAGCCCAGGTCCTCCAGGCTCGCGCCCGGAAACATGTGCAGGAACACCCGTTCGTACGCGTAGTTGGGGCAGCGGATCTCGCCGGACTCCACGCGCCCGATGTACCGGGCGTCGCACGCGACCTGTTCACCGATCTCGCGTGCGGCCCTGCGGACCGCGGCCGCGAACTCCCCGGCGGAGCGCTGTCCGCGCAGCCGCCGGAAGACGAGGTTGGGAACTGCCCGTGTCGACACCATGGCGGGGCCCTCTCTGGTGCAGCCGGGCTCCTGCTTCCGGTGTCCCGGCGGAGCAAGAACGTACCGGCTGTGACACGGCACACAGACAGCGTTTAGCTATAAATCAGACATCTCGCCCGTGATCCGCCATGAACTGCCACCCTTTGCGGCGGCGTGCCGCCGTAGCCCTTGACGCCGTCGGCGCGTTGGTCCATGAGGAGGCGGGGGCGTGGTCCCGCCTCAAGACGACAGGAGGGGTTCCCTTGCCTCACATGGGTCCGGAAGCCACACCGTGCGACCTGGTGACCGTCCCGGCACGTCAGGGCCTGGAGGCCGTCGACATCCTGCGCAGGGGAGCGGACAGCGAGGCCGTCGGCCCGGTCCTGCACGACGGGGCCTGCGCCGTCCTCGGTTTCGTCGTGCCGTCCGGCACGGCCGCGGCATGGGACGTGCCCGGCAGCGCCTGTACGGAGACGGACGGCCGGGGCTTCCGCGTCCCCGCCGATCCGCCCGTCATCGGCGGAGGCTGGCTCCTGCCGCCCGCCGCCGAGGCCCCCGTCACCGACCCGGCCGTCCTCAGGGCCGCCCTCGACCAGGCCGCACGGCTCATCGAGGCGGCCGACAACTGCCGCTGAGGCCATAATGGCGGGGTGGGCGGATCTCCCGCCCTCGTCGGTTCTCCCAGGCAGCCGGCCCGAACCGGTGAGCGAGGACGAGCGCGCGTGGCACGTCGAGGAGCGAGCGCGGGCAAGCGCTCCGAACGCCGGCAGGAACCCGTCTCCGCGGCGGTGGACGGCGGCCTCGCCGAACTGGTGCCCGACCGTGAGCGCCCGCGCGCCTGGACCCTGCTGCTGGACGGCGCCCCGCAGTCCCATGTGGACCTGGACGACCCCTCGTACCTCTCGTTCGAATACCAGCGCAGGCTCGGCCATGTCATCGACCTCGCCGCGCCGCCCGGCCGGCCCCTCCAGGTGGTCCACCTCGGCGGCGGCGCCTTCACGCTCGCCCGTTACATCGCGGCGAGCCGCCCCCGCTCCACCCAGCAGATCGTCGAGATCGACGCGGCCCTCGTGCAGTTCGTGCGCCGGGAGCTGCCGTTGGACCCGGGGGCCAGGACGCGGGTCCGCTCGGTGGACGCCCGCGCCGGACTCGGCAGGATCCAGGACGGCTGGGCGGACCTCGTCATCGCCGACGTCTTCAGCGGTGCCCGCACCCCCGCGCATCTGACCTCCGCCGAATTCCTCGCCGAGGTGCGCAGGGTGCTGAAGCCCGGCGGGCAGTACGCCGCCAACCTCGCCGACGGGCCCCCGCTCTCCCATCTGCGCGGCCAGATCGCCACCGCCGCCTCCCTCTTCCCCGAACTGGCCCTGGCCGCCGATCCGACGGTCTGGCGGGGCCGCCGCTTCGGCAACGCGGTCCTGGTCGCCTCCGGCCTGCCGATCGCCACCGCGGAGCTGACCCGCCGGGTCGCGGGCGATCCGCATCCCGGCCGCGTCGAACACGGCCGCGCGCTCTCGGACTTCACGGGCGGCGCCGCCGTCGTCACCGACGCGGAGGCCAAGGCGTCCCCGGCCCCGCCGCCCGGCACCTTCGGCTGAGCCGCCCGCGGTGACCGGATCGGCCACACGTGCGATGGCATGCTCCGGCCTGTCCGCTTCCTGACAGCACCGCCCTGTGCCGGAGCGGCGGGTTCGGCGTTTTCATGGGGGTCGCGACGACGCGGAACCGGCTGAGCCGTTCCTGCCGCGCGAGCTCTCCGCGCCTTCCGGTACGGAGACGATGTGCCACCGGCCGGACCGTCCACGGAACGCGTGCCTGAACTCGGCCCTCGCCAGATCGGAGTACCTGATGGTACGTGCCCAACGCTCCGCGGATCCCTGCATCGTCCTGGTCGGCGCGACCGGTGCGCTCGGAGCCGCCGTCCTCGAACTCATCGGGGAACACCGCATGCGGCACCGGGAGATACGGCTCGTGGCCTCGGCGCAGTCGGCGGGCCGGGAGATTCCCGTCGGGGGACGGACGAAGACGGTGCACGACCTGGAGGACTTCGACTTCGCGGGCGCCGATCTCGTGCTCTTCTGCGCGAGCGAGGCGGTGAGCCGCCGGTGGGTGCCCGTGGCGATGGCGGCGGGCGCGCTGGTCGTCGACGCCTCCGGTGCCTTCAGCGCGCACCCGGAGGTCCCGCTGGTCGTCCCCTCGGTCAACGACTGCCTGCTGGCCGAGTGCCCGGAGGCCGTCGCGGTGCCCAGCGGGATGACGGTGCCGCTGACGCTCCTGCTGCACGCGGTCGAGCGGTGGCGGGGGGTGCGCCAGGTGGTGATGAGTACGTACGAGTCCGCCTCCGGGCTGGGCCACCAGGGGGTCGACGAACTGCTGGAGGGCAGCGAACTGACGCTGAGCGACCCGGGGGCGGAGCTGCCCGCCGACCGCTTCCGCCCCGCCCTGGCGTTCAATGTCGTGCCGGCTGTGGACCGGCTCCTGGAGGACGGGGCCAGCTGTCAGGAACGGCGTCTCGTCGAGGAGACGCGGCGGGTCCTGGGGCTGCCGGACGCGGAGATGGCGGTGACCTGTGTGCGGGTGCCGGTCGTCAGCGGGCACGGGGCGACGCTCTTCGTGGAGACCGGCGACCCGGTGGACCGGCAGGGGCTCGTGGAACTCCTGGCCTCGCTCCCGGACTTCGTGGTGCACGACGACCTCGTGATGGACGACGGCCGTGTGGTGCGCGACGGGCTCGTGTGGCATGACGGCCGTGTGGTGCGCGACGGGCTCGTGTCGGACGACGGCCGTGCGGTGTGCGGCGACCGTGCGGCGTACGACGGTCCCGCGGGGCGCGCCGCGTTCGTACTGCGCGACGGGAAGACGCCGGGCTCCGTCCCCACTCCGCTGACGGCGGGTGACCCGGACCGCTTCCATGTGGGCAGGGTGCGGGTGAGTCCGCACACTTCCCGGGGATTCCTGTTGTGGCTGGTCTTCGACAACCTGCGCGCGGGAGGCGCGTCGACCCTTCTGCGGATCGCGAGGATCGCGCTCGCCTCCCGCGCGTCCGATGAGCGGCTGAAAAGCAGCCCTCGCTGAGGCGGACCTCCGCCCGCCCGGGACGCGGCCGCGCTAGTACTGGGCGGCAGCGGCCGAGGCAGACCCCTCGCCGGGGGTGGTGGGCGTGGAGTCCCATTTGTCGTCGGCCCTCGTGACGACGGCGGATTCCGGACCCGCAGGGACGACAGAACCGGCGAAAACAGCGAGGCCGGCGGAAGCAGCAATTCCGGCCACCAGGAGGGGCGCTACCAGGAAACGAACTTCAAACCGGCGATTGTTCGCCATTTTGCTTCTCCTCGATTCGATTCATTCGACAACGCGCGGCACCCGTTCTTCGGGACGTGAAGAGCTTGCCAGCCAAAGCCGTCCCGATCCTGGTCCATTGGGTGTCCTATGATGGCGCGGCCACAAGTGGAAAGCGTCGGACGTCGAGCGAAGGGGTGCTCGTGGAGAGCCAGTCACTGTTGGACGAACTCGCGGTTGACGCCTACAGATCAGCGCTGCGAGCCGGTGTTTTCATCGATGAGGAGATCGCGTCCGACCTCGGTGTGGAGCGGGCGCGGATCGCCGAAGCGCGCAGCGCACTCCAGGACTTGCGCCTGTTGAGCCCGGGCGTCGGCCCTGCGATCCCGCTCGACCCGGAGGTCGTCGAGGTCGAACTGATTGCGCCGCTGGAGATGTCGGTCGCCCGTCAGCGAAGACAGATAGCCGGAATTCACCGTCAGCTGAACGCGCTGTCGGCATTATATCGCTCAGTCGAGCACCGCCATGGCACAGATGTGTCGATACGCGTTCTCGATAATGCCGCCGAGGTGCGCCGGGAGATCGACCTCGCCCGGCATCGCTGTGTCAAAGAACGCCTGAGTCTTCAGCCCGGGGGAGGCAGGGCGGCGCCACTTCTTCAGCAGGATCTCGTGCAGACGCAGGAATTACTGCGGCGCGGTGTCCGGGTCCGCACGCTCTATCAGCACACCGCGCGTTCCAGCCTCACCACCCGCAGCTATGTCGCCCAGATCTGTGAAGAGGGTGCCGAGGTGCGCACCTCGGCGGAACTCTCCGAGCGGCTCATCGTCTACGACCGCCACACCGCCTTCGTGCCCAAGGAGAGGAAGGGCGCCGAACCGCCCGGCGCGGCCGTCGTCACCGACCCGACCCTGGTGGCCTATCTCTGCCGGTCCTTCGAGACGGCCTGGCAGGTGGGCCGGCCCTTCAACAGCGCGGAGCCCGCCGACCAGCAGCAGGTGAGCGCGGAACTGCGGTCCTCCATCCTGCGGTTGATGGCCATGGGGCTCAAGGACGAGGTCATCGCGCGACGGCTGGGCATGGCGGCCCGTACCTGCCGCCGCTACATCTCCGCGCTGATGACGGAACTCGGTGCCACCAGCCGGTTCCAGGCCGGTGTCCTCATCGGCCGGCAGGCCGCGGAGGGCGGCGCGGAGGGCGTCCTGGGCGGCTTCCCGGCCGATGAGCAGGGCAGTGGGGCCGACGGCCGGACCGCGGCCCCGGCCGGAGTTCCGGCCGACGAGGGGATCGCTGTCCACAAGTAGCCGTACCGCCACCGGACGCCGGTGGCACCTCGTGCCAGGGTCCTCTCCCGTGCGACGTTTGTTCGTGCCGGCAGACAACGATGTCGCACGATGACGTTGCATGGGAGAGGCCCAATGGCACAGCTCATCACTCTCGACGAGGCGGAGAAGCTCGACGTCGACGAGGTGCACGATCTCTACCGCACCTACATCAACAAGAGCCAGGTCAGACTGATGACCTCCTTCGGCTTCGGCCAGGAGCTCGTCGACCACGCGGAGGGCGCGTACGTCCACACCCGCGACGGACGCAAGATCCTCGACTTCACCGGTGGCGTGGGCGTCCTGAACCACGGGCACAACCACCCGAGGATCGTGGCGGCCCGCCAGCGCTTCCAGGAGCAGCGGCGGATGGAGGTGCACAAGACCTACTTCTCGCCCTATCTGGCCGCTCTCGGCCACAACCTGGCGGCCGTGCTGCCGGGCGACCTCAACCGCTCCTTCCTGCCGAACTCCGGCGCGGAGGCCGTGGAGGGGGCCGTCAAGATGGCGTACAAGTACCACGGCGGCAAGCGCAAGCGCATCCTGCGGGCCGACATCAGCTTCCACGGGAAGCTGCTCGGCTCCGGAGGGCTCACCGGAAGCACCCAGAACCACTTCGAGTTCCCGACCATCCCCGGCATCGGCACCTTCGCCTACGACGACCTCGAATCGGTCCGCCGGGCGCTGGCCGAGGCACGCGACGCGAACGGCCGCAGCGATGTGTACGCCCTGCTCATCGAGCCGTTCAGCGCGTCCACGATGCGCTGGTGCTCCGAGGAGTTCCTGCGCGGACTGCGCGAGCTCTGCACGGCCGAGGACATCATCCTGATCTTCGACGAGATCTACACCGGCTGGGGCAAGACCGGCAGCATGTTCCACTTCACCCGCTACGAGGGCCTGGTGCCGGACGTCGTGACGACGTCGAAGTCGTTCGGCGGCGGCAAGTCCTCCATCTCCGCCTTCGTGGCGCGCGAACCCGTGTTCCGCAAGGTGTACGACAACATGACCGACGCCATGATGCAGAGTACGAGCACGACGTACTACGGCTTCGGCGAGGAGACCGCGACCGCGATCGAGGCGATCTCCGTGGCGGTGGAGGACGACTACCCGGCGCGGGCCCGCGCCATCGAGGACGTCCTGCGGCCGGGGCTGGAACGCATCCAGAAGACCTACCCGGACCTGATCGCCGACGTGCGCGGATCGGGGGCGCTCTTCGGGGTCTTCCTCTCCGGCGGCCCCAAGATCCTCGACCTGGTGGGCAAGCTGCCCGCCGGCGGTCTCGCCAAGGACCCGCTGATCCGTACGAAGATCATCACGGCGGCGGTGATCGACACCCTGTACCGCAAGCACGACGTCTACTCCTACTACACGCTCAACGGCCGCAGCCCGCTGGTCGTGAGCCCGCCCCTGGTCGCGGGACCGGACGAGGTGGAACGTTTCCTCGACGCCCTGGACGCCACCCTCTCCGAGGGCATGAGCCGGCTGCTGGCCCGCTTCATGAAGGAGCGGGTGAGCTCGCTGTGGTGAACCCCGGGAACGAGAAGGACGCCCTGTCCGCACTGCCCGGCCGCGTCACGGTCACCGGCGCCGCCGGTGTGCTCGGCGCGCACCTGGTGGAGCGGCTGCTGAAGGAGGGGCGGGAGGTCCATGCCTTCGACCTCAGGCCGGTGCCGGCCGCTTCCGGCCTGACCTCCTCCACCGGCGACATCCGGGACGCGGGCGCCGTGCGCAGGGCGCTCGACGGCGCCGACGCCCTCGTGCACTGCGCGTCGGCGCTGCCCAGCTATCCCGCCGCCGACATCCGGTCCATCGTCGTCGAGGGCACCACCACCGTGCTGGAGGCGGCCAGGACCGCACGGACCCCGAGGGTCGTGCACATCTCCTCGACCGCCGTGTACGGGCTGCCCAAGCTGGTGCCGACGCCGGAGGACCATCCGCACGAGCCGGTGGACACCTACAGCAGGGCCAAGGCGGAGGCCGAGAAGGTCGCCGAGCGGTACCGCGCCAAGGGCATGTGCCTGCCGGTGCTGCGGCCCAAGACCTTCGTGGGGCCGGGCCGCATGGGCCTGTTCGACATGCTCTTCCAGTGGGCCGAGGAGGGCCGCAACTTCCCGGTGCTCGGCAAGGGCGACGTACGCACCCAGATGCTCGCCCTGGACGACCTCGTGGACGCGGTGGTCACCGTGCTGCGGGCCCCGGACGAGGTCGCGCACGACACGTACAACATCGGCGCCGTCGAGTTCGCCACCCTCCGCGAGGACTTCCAGTCCGTGCTGGACGCCGCGGGGCACGGCAAGCGGGTCGTGTCGATCCCGGGCCGCCCCGCCGTGGCCGTGCTGCGGCTGCTGGAGCGTACGGGGATCTCCCCGGTGTACGGGCGGCTGCTGTACAAGCTGCTCGACGACTCCTACGTCAGCGTCGACAAGGCACAGGAACGGCTCGGCTTCCGGCCCCGCCAGTCCAACCAGGAAGCCATCCTGCGTACGTACGACTGGTGGCGCGGGCAGCGCTCGGCCGCCCCGCCGCCGACGGCGAGCCGGGACGGCGGCCGGACCAGCACGGACCCCTGGCGCCAGGGAGCCCTCGGTCTCGCGAAGGTCTTCTTCTGACATGGCCGGAACCCGAGTACCGGGGACACCCATGCCCGTTTCCGGTGTCCCCGGCACGGACGAGGTCCCCGCCCCGCACGAACCCGCCGGGGCGGAAGGGGACACCGCGTCCGCGCCCTCCCCGGGCGCGGACTCGGAGGCCCGCCGCTGGTGCCGGGGCACCCGCCTGCTGGTGGGGGCCACCGCCGTCTGGACCCTGCTCCTCGGCCTGCACGTCCTGCTCGCGGGGAACTGGTGGCTGTGGCTGCTCGTCGAGGCGGTACCCCCGCTGACGCTGGTGGCCGTGCCGCTGCTGCTCCTCGCGGTGACACCGCTCGCCCGGCCGGTACGCCGGTGGCTGGCTCCCGTGCTGGTGCTCCTGCTCCTGGCCGGCGCCCATCTGTCGGGCTTCGGACCCGGCTGGTCGGGCGGCGGCACGGGAACCACCGCAGGCGGCACCGAGGTCAAGGTGTTCGCCTGGAGCACGGACTACTGGCAGATGGACGACGACAAGCAGGACTTCTACGCCTTCCTGCGGGGCCAGGACGCCGATGTGTACCTCCTCCAGGAGTATCTCTACTGGGAGGGGGACGAGCCGGTCAGGATCGATGACACGGCCCGGCTGCGCAAGGAGTTCCCCGGCTACCACCTCTCCGTCGAGGGGGAGCTGCTGACCCTCTCCCGGCTGCCCGTGGTCGCCGAGCACCACCGCCGCGTCCCGGACACCGGCACCGCCTGGTACTACGAGGGAAGCAAGGCGCAGCGCACCGACATCCAGGTCGGGGACCGCACGGTCTCCTTCTACAACGTGCACATGCCGGTCCCCTTCCAGGTCGGAGACAACCCGCTCTCCGGCGGCTTCTACCGCTTCCTGCGGGACCAGTACGAATGGCGCGACCGGGAACTGGACGCCCTGCGCTCCGATCTCGCGGACAACCCCCACCCGGCCCTTCTGACCGGGGACTTCAACTCACCCTGGACGGGCAGCCTCCTCGACCCCGCCCCGGGCACCCAGGTGCACAGCCCCGGGAGCGGCGTCCTGCCCGCCCGCTCCTGGCCCGTCTCCGACTACCCGCTGCCCAAGCTGTGGCGGCTGGACTGGCTGTTCACCACAGAGGACCTGGCCGTGCCCGGCTACCGCTTCGACGGCGGCGGGGACTTCTCGGACCACGCGGCCCAGGAGATCCGACTCGTCGTTCCCGACCCCACCGCCTCCGGACACCCGAAGGAGACCCGATGAGCCCGCAGGACAACCCCCTGAGCGAGGGATCCACCATGCGCCCCAGCCGGTTCCACGTGACGGTGATGCTCGACTACTACGCCCCCTACGTCAGCGGTCTGACCGAGGCCGCGCGGCTGACCGCCGAGGGCCTCGCCGCCCGGGGCTGGAACATCGCGGTGGTGTGCGCCCAGCACGACCCCAAGCTGCCCCGGTACGAGGTGATCAACGGCGTCCATGTCTTCCGGGCACCCGTCCTCGCCAACATCAGCCGCGGCTTCGTGTCCCCCGCGCTGCCGCTGCTGGCCCGGCGTCTCGCCGCCCGCTCCGACATCCTCCACATGCACCTGCCCAACCCCGAGGCGGCCTTCGTCGCCGCGCTGAAGGGCAGCGCCCGTCTCGTCGTGACGTACCACATCGACGTGTTCCTGCCCGACAGCCCGTTGAACCGCTTCGGGATGCGCGCCGTCGACGAGGTCTGCAAGGTGGCGGTCCGCAAGGCGGACATCGTCATCACCAACAGCGAGGACCAGGCGCGGGGTTCGCGGATCTGGCCGACGATCCGCCGCCGCAGGCTCGTCCCCATCTCCTCGCCCTGCGTCGACCGCAACGGCGGGTCGCCGCGGCTGCGCGACGGCGACGGGCTGCACATCGGGTTCATGGGGCGGATCACCGTCGACAAGGGCATCGAGTACCTCATCCGCGCCTTCCGTTCGATGTCCGACCCGAAGGCCAGGCTGCTGATCGCGGGGGACTACACCACCGTCGCGGGCGGCAGCAACATCGACGAGCTGCGCGCGGAGGCCGGCGACGACCCGCGCATCCGCTTCACCGGCCTGCTGCGCGGCGAGGCGGTACGCGACTTCTACGCCTCGATCGACGTCTTCGCGCTCCCGTCGATCTCCGAGTCCTTCGGCATCGTGCAGGTCGAGGCCATGATGGCCGGGGTCCCGCCGGTGAGCACCGACCTGTCCGGCTCCCGCTACCCGGTGGCGTCCACCGGCTTCGGGCGGCTGGTCCCGCCCAGGGACCCCGAGGCGCTGCGCGAGGCACTGCTGGAGATGGCGCACCTGCCGGACGAGGACCGCAGGGCCGGGGCGGAGACGGCGACCAAGCTGTTCGGCGGGGACGCGTTCCTCGACGCCCACGAAGAGGCGTTCCGGCGGCTGCTGCCCGGGGGGCGGCTGTGAACCGGGTCGGCGGCGGGGACGCCGTGAGGACCGGGGGCGCGGAGAGCCGGACGGTCCCCGCGCCCCCGTCGACCGGGGCGGCCACCGCCGTCGTGACCGCCGAGGCCCCGTTACGCGAATGGCGCGAGCGCCAGCGGTCCACCTCTCCTCCGAGGGCGGGCGAGGTCCGTACACCGCCGAAACGCCGGAGGAGGATGCCCGCGGCGCTGGTGCTGCTGCGGCCCCGGCAGTGGATCAAGAACATCTTCGTCCTGCTGGCCCCGCTGGCCCTGGACCCCGCAGCCCTGCTCCGGCACCCGGGGAAGGCCGCCGCCGCGGTGGTGGCGTTCACCGCGGCCTCGGCCGCCGTCTACGTGCTCAACGACTGGCTGGACCGCGAGAGGGACCGGCTGCACCCCGTCAAACGCCACCGGCCCCTGGCCGGCGGACGCATCGGCCCGATCGGGGCGGCACTGCTGGGTCTGGCGTGCCTGACGGCCCTGGGTGTCTCGGCCTCCTTCCTCCCCGGCGCGGCCCAGGCGGCGATCGCGGGGTACGGCGTGATCAACCTGGCGTACTGCCTGGTGCTGAAGCACCACGCGCTCGTCGACGTCAGCCTGGTCGCCTCGGGCTTCGTCCTGCGCGCCGTGGCGGGCTGCGTGGCGGTCGCCGCACCCTTCAACCCCGCGCTGATCATCTGTGTCTACTGCACCTGCCTGCTGCTCTCCCTGGGCAAGCGCCGGCACGAGATGGCGGCCGCGGAGCTGCGCGGGCAGGCGTCCGCCCAACGCCCCGCACTCGCCGGCTACTCGGTGCCGCTGCTCGACCAGCTGGTGACCCTGCTGCTGGCCGCCACGCTGATCAGCTACGAGATGTTCGTCCTGTCCGCATCACATCCGCACGCGGCCGTACTGGCCGTCGCCACCCTGCCCTTCGCCGTCTTCGCCGTATGCCGTTACGTCCAGATGGTGGCGGTCCGGAGCAGCGGCGGGGAGCCCGGACGGGACGTGCTCACGGATGTGCCGCTGGTGATCAACGCCGTGCTGTGGCTGGCCTGCCTGGCCGCCGGCCGACTCCTGTGAGGTGTGCTCGTGCGACCCCCTCTTGTCTCCGTCATCATCCCCAACTACAACTACGCGCGGACCATCCGCCAGTGCCTCACGGCCGTGGCCGCCCAGAGCTATCCGCACATCGAGATCGTCGTCGTCGACGACGGCAGCACCGACGAATCCCCCCGGATCGCCGAGGAGTTCCCCGTCCGGCTGATCCGTACCGCCAACACCGGGGTGTCCGCCGCCCGCAACACCGGGGTGCGGCACAGCACGGGTGACATCCTCTTCTTCCTCGACTCCGACATCGCGCTGCGCCCCGACGCCGTCCGGCTCGCCGTGGACGTGCTGGAGTCGGATCCGCGGATCGGCTTCGTGTGCGGCATCTACGACTCGGTGCCGCTGATCGACGACGGTGCCGTGGAGCGCTACAAGGTGCTGCACGGGCACTACTGGCGGCGCCGCACGGCGGGCGAGGTCAAGGCCGCGTACTTCTCGCTCGGGGCGATGCCCCGCGCCGCCTACGACCGGGCGGGGCCCCTGGACGAGAGCCTGCGCGACACCGAGGACGTGGAGTACGGGGCCCGGCTCTCGGCCGTCTCGACCGTGCTGCTCGACCCCCGGATCGTCGGCCGGCACGACGACGACGACCGGATCGGAATCCTGCTGCGCAAGCAGTACCGCCGCTCGGTCCCCCTGGTCGCGCTGTTCGGCGACCGCGACCGTGCGGGCAGACCGCAGCTCTCGGACACGGCCTACCGCCCGAAGGCGGTCGCCGGCACCGGTCTGGCGCTGGCGGGGCTCGCCGCGGCGCCCCTGTGGCCGGTGGCGGGCGCGGTCGCGGCCACGGCGGGGGCGGCGGTGTTCGTCGCCGAGGAGTGGGGACTGCTGAAGTTCCTGCACACGACGGCGGGCGGACGTGCCCTGCCGCTGATGGCCGGGCTGCACACCCTGATGACCGCGACGACCGGGGTGGCCGCCCTGGTGGGGGCGGTCCGCTGGACGGGCTCACCGTCCTTCAGGCGCCGCTACTCCAACCCGCCGGCCACGGGCGGCGCGGTCGCCGATGTCTAGGACCGCGCCCGGGGACACCGCGCCCGGACCGGCCACCTCCGGGGACGCTGCGCCCCCTCAGGCCCGTGGCCGCTGGGCCGCGGTGCGGGCCTTCGCGCGGCGCCCCTGGGTCCGGGGGACGACGACCGCCGTGGTGCTCGCGCTCTGTGCCGGGTTCCTGGTGCACTCCTTCGCCCGGGACGGGGCGGCCACCCGCACGGCCGTCGGACTGCTGGGACCCGTGCTGCCCCTGGCGCTGGTCCCGGCGCTGG
This sequence comes from Streptomyces sp. NPDC002125, assembly GCF_053593715.1. Lineage (NCBI taxonomy): Bacteria > Bacillati > Actinomycetota > Actinomycetes > Kitasatosporales > Streptomycetaceae > Streptomyces > Streptomyces sp. NPDC002125. Next base: position 272,649 of record NZ_JBSFDD010000002.1, read on the forward strand.
CGGGGCTGTGGCTGACGGCGCTCTCCTGGCGCGAACCGCTCCAGGCCCTGTCGGTCCCGCTGTCCCGCCCCTCGGCCGTACGCATCTTCGCGGCGGGCCAACTGGGCAAGTACGTACCGGGGGTGATGTGGTCGATCGTGCTCCAGTCCCGCCTCGCGGCGGCCTCGGGGATCACCGTCTTCCACTTCACCGCCGCCTTCGGGCTGTACGCCGCCGTGTCCCTGGGCACCGGCGGGGTGCTGGGGCTGGCCGCCCTGGCACGGCACGCCTACGGGACTGGGGCGGCGCTCGTGGCCGCCGCCCTGGTCCCGGTCCTGCTGCTCGTCCTGCCCCGGCTGCTGGCGTTCTCCGTGCGGCTGGTGAAGACGGTGCCGTCACTGGCCCGCAGGCTGGCGCCGGTCCCGCTCCCCGTGCTGCGCCGCTCCGTGTGGCTGTGCGCGGTGTCCTGGGTCGTGACCGGTGTCCACCTCTGGCTGCTCGCCGTCGCGCTGGGCGCGGACCCGCTCGCGGCCGTGGTGCCCTGTGTCGCGGGGTTCGCCGTGGCGACCTCGCTCAGCAGCCTGGTGGTGGTCGTCCCGGACGGGCTCGGGGTGCGGGAGGCGCTGCTCGCGGTGTCCCTCGCCTCCGTCCTGCCCGCCCCGGAGGCCGCCGCGGCCGCCGCCGCCAGTCGGCTGGTTCTGGCCGCTGCCGACGTACTCGCCTTCGGCTACGGTTCGTTGGCCGCTCGGGCACCCCGCCCCGCCCCCGCCTCCCACGTTCCCTCCTCCTCACCGCACCACCTACGAAAGGACGACGCATGCTGACGACGGTCTACGGAGAGTCGGTCATGGACCGGCTCCGAGGTACCCGAGTCGCCCTCGGCACCATGTACTTCGGCACCACCGTCGACGAGAGGACGTCACGGGAGATCCTCGACCGCTACACCGAGCGCGGCGGCCGGCTGCTGGACACCGCGAACTGCTACGCCTTCTGGTCGCCCGGCGGCACGGGCGAGGAGTCGGAACTGGTCATCGGCCGCTGGCTGGCCGCCGCCGGCGTCCGGGACGAGGTGCTGATCGCCACCAAGGTCGGCTGCCTGCCCGACCCGCTCGACGGGCCGTTCCCCGAATCCGCCGAAGGGCTCGCCCCCGAGGTGGTGTTCAAGCAGTTCGAGCGGAGCACCGAGCGGCTGGGCCGCCCCTCCGTCGACGTGTACTTCAGCCACGCCGACGACCCGAGGACACCGCTCGCCGACACCCTGGGCGCCCTGTCGGAGCTCGTACGCTCGGGGCGGGTCGGTGTCGTCGGCGCGAGCAACCCGGACGCGGCCCGCCTCGCCGAGGCCGCCCGCCTCGCCGAGGACGACCCGACGACGGCGGCCCCGCGGGTGATCCAGGCCCGCCACTCCTACCTCTGGCCCGACCCGGCGGCCGACATCCGGCCGCAGCTTCCGCTGGACCACGACCTGTTCGCCCACGCCCGCGAGCACGGCGCGCTGCTCCAGGGGTACTCGCCGTTGCTCCAGGGAGCCCTCACCCGGGCCGACCGGCCGCTCTCGCCCGAGTACCGCAGCCCCGTGAACGAGCGGCGGCTGAGCAGCCTGCGCGAGCTGGCCGGGCGGCTCGGAGTGACCGCCAACCAGCTGTCCCTGGCATGGATGGCCGGGGGCCAGGTGCCCGTCATGCCGGTGCTCGGGGTGAGCAGCGTGGCCCAGCTCGACGAGGCCATGGACGGGCTGGAACTGGAGCTGGAGCAGGAGATCCGGGACGAACTCGACGCACTGGCCCCGCTCGGCCCCTCGGGCGCCCCCGCCACCGGAGCCCCGGTGCCCGGCGGCGGCCGGTTGCGGCCCCGGGGGACACCCGCCCGGATCCGGCCGGTCAGGCGGACGCCCGCACGACCAGCCGGGTCGGGGTGATCACGGAGGACAGGGGGTGGCTGCCCCCGGCGTCGCCGGACGCCTCACGGAACAGCAGGCGGGCCATCGTCCTGCCCATGCCCACGATGTCCTGGTGCACCGTGGTCAGCGGCGGATCCAGGGAGCCGGCGAGGGACGGGAGGTCGTCGAACCCGACGACCGCCACGTCCTCCGGCACGCGCACCCCCCGCTCCCGCAGCAGGTCCAGCGCCCCCGCGGCCATCAGGTCGGAGGCCACGAAGACCGCGTCCAGGTCCGGGCACCGGTCCAGCAGGGCAGCCATCGCCTCCGCGCCGCCGCGCCGGGTGAAGTCGCCCTCGGTGATCAACTCGGACGCGCCGTCCAGGAGCACGTCCCGGTAGCCGTCGAGCCGGTCCACCGAGGCGGCCTGGTCGAGCGGGCCGGTCACGGTCGCCACGCGCCTGCGGCCGAGCGAGACGAGATGACGTACGGCCTCCCGGGCGCCGCCCCGGTTGTCGGCGTCCACGTACAGGTGGGTGCGGCTGCGTGCGCCGCCTCCCGTCACGGGGCGCCCGCCGAGGACGACCGGTATCCCCAGCTGCTCCGTCATCGCGGGCAGCGGGTCGTCCGCCCGCAGCGAGAACAGCAGCGCGCCGTCCACGTGCCCGCCGCCCAGGAAGTGGCCGACCCGGTCGTAGTCCTCCGGGGACTCGATGAAGACCAGTACGGGCTGGGCCTCCCGTACGGCGAGTTCCTCCCTGATCCCGCGTAGGTGTTCCGCGAAGAACGGGTCGACGAACAGGCGGTTCTGAGGCTCGGTCACCACCACGGCCACCACGTTGTTGCGCCGGGTGACCAGGCTCCTGGCCGCCTGGTTCGGGACGTAGCCGAGCTCGGCGACCGCCGCCCTGATGCGTTCGGCGACCGCGGCGCGGACCCCCGGCTCACCGTTGACCACGCGTGACACCGCGGACCGGGACACCCCGGCCTGCCGGGCCACGGCGTCCAGCGTGGGCCGCCGGACCTCGCCGCGCCTACCCAAGACGCTCGCCCCGGCGCAGCAGATCCTCCAGGACCTGTTGGGCGAGGTGCCCGTCGCCGAAGCCGGCCAGCACCCCCGGACGGGTCCCGGACACGGCGCCCGACCACTCCTGGAGCTGCTCCAGGAAGGAGTCGCCCCACCCGGTCACCTCGCCCGGCGGGTCCGGCAGCCGGCCGGGGCCGAGGAGTTTGACCGGCTCGATCTCCACCCCGGTACGCACCTGGAGTATCTGACCGTCCTGCGGGTGGTACACGAGGTCCCCGCGGGTCCCGGTGACGGTGATGGCGAGTCCGAGCTCCTCGGGCGCCGAGGACTTCGAGGCCGTGAGGGTGAAGTGCGGGCCGTCCGTCAGCCCCCCGCTCACGAAGGCGTGGTCGTCGACCATCACGTCGTGCCCCTCCTTCGTCGCCACCCTCGTCTGGAGCCCGACCCGGCAGCTGCCGGTGTCGACCGGGCTGCGGAAGAGGAAGTGCAGCATGTCCACGAGGTGCACACCCAGGTCACCGAGCGCGCCGCTGGTCGACCGCTCGGTCGGACCGTCCCGCCAGGTGAAGCGGGACCGGGTCACCGCGCTGGCGCGCCGGAGGGCGACGGACACATGGAGTACGCGGCCGATCTCCTCCTCCTCGATCCGCCGGCGGATCTCCCGCACCACCGGCAGATAGCGGTAGTTGAAGCCGACGCAGGACACACCACGCGCGCCGGAGGAAAGACGCAGCATGTCGGCGGTCTCCGCGAGGGAGGTGGCCATCGGCTTCTCGCACAGCACGTGCCTGCCGTGCGCGAGGGCCTCGCACGCGTAGGCGGCGTGGGTGCGGTTGGGAGAGGCCACGACGATGCCGTCCGCCGTCCCGTGCAGTTCGTCGAGCGAGGCGAAGGACCGTGTCCCCAGATCCGCGGCCAGCGCCCCCGCACGCTCCTGGTCGACGTCGAAGACGCCGGCGAGCGAGACGCCGTCGCCGGCCGACGCCAGGACCGCCCGGGCGTGCACCCGGCCTATGTTCCCGGCGCCGATGATTCCCACGCGCATCAACGGGACTCCTTTCGTGACTCTTCTCGTGGACGGTCGCGCAGTTCGTCGCGCAGCACCGAGTGGACCGCCGCCGCGTACGGCAAGCCGGACACCTCCGTGTGACGACCGCGCGCCTCGTCGGTGCAGTTGGATACGAGGACCCCCCGGCCGGCCTCCCGGAGCATCTCCAGGTCGTTGCCGCTGTCCCCGAAGGCGAAGGTGTCCCCCCGCCGCACACCCTGCGTCCGGCGGACATGACGGACGACGGCCCGCTTCCCGCAGCCGTGCGGGAGGAAGTCCACGTCGTAGCAGTTCTCCGGATCGCCCGCCGCGGGGTTGCAGCGGCTCACCCCGACACCCAGGGCGTACTTCTCGGCGATGCTCCTGACCAGGGCCAGCGCCCGTTCGTCGGTCGACGGCGTACGGGCGTAGTAGTAGTGGCTCTGCACCAGGCTGCCGGGGGGCCTGCCCGCCTGCGGAACGAGCGGCACGCCCAGGTCAGCCAGCTCCCGGGCCACCGCGTCGGCCCGCGCCGCCAGGCGCTCCGGCGTGGGGAGTTGTTCCCGCCAGGACGGGTCCGGGTGCGCGAGGCCGTCACGGAGGTACAGGAGTTCGGTCCCGAGGGAACAAGCGATGAAGTGCGGCAGCCTCCGCAGCCGGTGGGCCCGGACCTTGTCCATGACGGACGGCAGCGAACTGCCGGTCACCCAGCCGAAGAGCAGCCCGTGACGCCCTGCCGCCTCCACGAGGAAGTCCTCCAGCGCCTCACGGTCGGCGACCGCGGAGGCGGTCGGGGCGTGCGCCAGATAGGTCTCGTCGAAGTCGCAGAAGGCCACCGCGCCCACCCGCCCCGGCATCGGGAGGGCGGGTGGTTCAGCGTGTGGCCGGACGGACGGCGGCAGCATGCAACGCCTCGATCACTCGGTCCTGCTCGGTGAGGGACAGCTGGTTGTGCAGGGGGATCTGGAACGCCGTGGTGTGGAGACGTTCGGTGTGCGGCAGCCGGCTGTGGGAGAAGTGCGCCTCGTGCAGCGGGGTTTGCTGCCGGTGGGTGAGGACCGGGTAGTAGATGTCCGTCTCCACCCCGCCTTCCTCCCGCAGGTGGGCGCGGATCCTCTCCCGTTCCGCGGGCCCGCCCGGAACGCGCACGGTGAAGAGGTGCCAGGCGTGGTCAGGGGTGAAGGACGGAAGCGTCAGCAGCCCGGCGGCGTGCAGTTCCCCAAGGCCCGTGACATAGCGTTCGGCCAGGTAGGCCCTCCGGTAGTTCTTGAGGGTCAGCCCGGGCAGCAGCCCCATGGCCACCGCGGCGATCGGGTTGTCGATCTTGGCATTGAGCCCCCAGGGCTCAGCCTTCACGTTCTTCGTGTCCGGCCGGAAGCCGTGGTAGGCGATCGCCGCCACCCGCTCGGCGAGTTCATCGTCCCCGGTGAGGACGGCTCCCGCCTTGCCGGTCAGTCCGAAGTTCTTGTACGGGTTGAAGCTCAGGACGGCCGCGTCCGAGTGCCGTCCGACGCCCGTGACGCCGATCGCCTGGCAGGCGTCCTCCACGACCCGCAGACCGTGGGCGTCGGCGGTCCTGCGGAGCGCCGCCATGTCGGCCAGCCGCCCGTACAGATGGACCGGCAGGACGGCCTTGGTGCGGGAGGTCACCGCGGCCCCGGCCGACACGGGGTCGAGGGTGTGGCGGTCGGGCTCGACGTCGGCGAGGACGGGAACGGCTCCGCAGGCCAGGACCGCGTTCTCGGTCGCCGCGAAACTGTTGGCCGGGATGATCACCTCGTCGCCGGGCTCCACCCCCACCGAACGCAACGCGATGATCAGGCCGTCCGTGCCGCTGCTGGTGGCGGTCGTGCGGAGACCGGTGAAGTCGGCGAGCGCGGCCTCGAAGGTGGCGACCTCCGGCCCGCTGGTCAGTTCACCCGTCGCCAGCGTGCGCGCGAAGCACTCGGCCGCGATCCGCTGCTCCGCCGGGGTCAGCAGCCGCGACTTCGGCAGGAAGGGGACCGGACGCCGCTCGCCCGGCAGCGCTCCGTCCTCCTCCCGGTGGAACACGGAGTCCGGGGCCGACGGATCGAGGCGTTCGGTGTGCCCGTCCAGCAGACCGGCCAGCTCACGGTGGGCGACGCTGCCGGAGGAGGTGTACACGGGGACGGTCCCGCCGCGGACCTCCAGCACGAGCCGGTGAAGGCCGCGGCTGTCCCCTGTGAGGACGTCGTCCCGGATGGCCCCGGTGTCAGGGAGGTCCTGGGTCATGGTGGTCATGCCGCGGCCTCCTCGTGGCTCGACGGGCCCTCCGGAACGGTGAAGCCGAAGGCGTCGGCGGCCTTCCGGAGCACCTGGGGGCCGGGTTGCTTGAAGTAGAGGAGTTCCCGTCCCGTGCGCATGCCCTGGACGGTGAGGGGCAGATCCCGGTCGTCGGTGGTGTCGATCACGACCAGGTCCGTCCGGGCGCCGAGCCGGGCCACCTCCGCCCCGGCACCGGGCAGGCCGGCGCCGTCCACGACCAGCACCTCGTACCTCCGCCCCAGGGGCAGCCTTCCCTCCAGGGCCCGGCAGGCGAACTCGAACCGGAGGTAGGCGTCGAACCAGCTCAGCCGGTCCTCGCGGTCGGGGTCGAAGTAGTCGTCCAGGATCCACTGGAGCCTGACCTCCGTCCCGGGGTGCCGGTCGACGAAGTAGGCGAAGTTGGCGAGCCAGTCCGCGTAGCGTTCCCGGTCCGACTCGGGGTGCACCTGGTGGTAGACACGGGCGTAGGAGGTGTGGAGGAGGGTGAGACCCGCGCGGTGCAGGCGGTATCCCAGCTCGACGTCCTCGAAGCTCCACCGCTTGATGTTCTCGTCGAAGCCCCCCACGGCCAGCAGATGTTCCCTGCGCACGGAGACGTTGCAGCCGTAGAGGAAATGCCAGCCGGTCGCCAGACCTGCCAGGTTCTCCGAAAGGGCCAGGGTGACCTCCGCGCGTTCGTCCGCCTCGGCCACCGGCGGGAACGCCTCCGGAGCGAACTCCTTCTCCAGGAGCCCGAGATCGACCGGGCCCGCCGCCAGGTAGTCACGGAAGCCGATCGCGACGACGTCGGTACGGTCCCGGTGGCAGCGGATGTGCTCCTGGACGAACAGGGGGTCGATGATCTGGTCGCCGTCCGCGAAGGCGATCACCTCGCCGTCGGCCGCCTGGATTCCCGCGTTGCGGGCGGCGGAGCGGCAGGACTGCTCGGTGCGCGGGAGGTAGAGCCTGCGGAGCGGATACGTGAGGGACAGGGCGTCCACCATCTCGCCCGTGCCGTCCGTCGAGCCGTCGTCGACGAGTACGACCTCGAACGCGTCGGACTCCGCGACGATCTGATGGTTCAGGGACACCAGGCACGGTGCGAGAAGTTCTTTCGAATTATAAGTGGGAATGACGAGGCTGACCTTCACGGATCTCCTAAGGAATCGGTCTTCAGTGGTGCGGGTGGGCTGGTTCAGGTATCGGAGACCGACGCTCTTTTCGTCTGCTCGGGAAGTGCGAGAGGCTCCTGGCTTTTCCCGGCGATACGGCGCCAACGGATATCCATCAGCAGGGCACGGAGATTCTCGTCGACCGCCATGGCGATCATCACTCCGAGTATTCCGAGCCCCAGCGGAAGGGAGAGGGCATAGGCGAGGGGCAGGAAGACGGCCCACAGGACGACGATGCCGACCACGGCCGGGAAGACCACATGGCCGAGGGCGCGCAGGGAACTCGCGGTCGTCATGATCAGCGAGGACCCGGGGAGATAGAGCAGGCCGCACCAGAGCAGCAGCTTCCCGGCGTCGGCGATCTCCGGATCGGAGGTGAACCCCCGCATGATCCATTCGCCGGACACCCCGGTCACCAGGGCGAGGGCCACCGCGGCCACAGCTCCGGCGGCACGGGTGTTGCGCGCGAGCCGGCGGATGCGGTTCGTCTCCCCGGCCCCCGACAGGTGCCCGAGGGCGATCTGGAGCCCCTGGGACAACGCCGAGGAGAACATGCCGATCATGTTGGTGATGGACAGCGTGTACATGCGCGCGGCGAGTTCGTCCGTGCCCACCGCCGAGATGATCCGGGTGGTGACGATCTGCGCGAGCTGCCAGAAGGCCGGCTCCAGCATCGTGGGCAGGGAGAAGGCGAGGAGCAGAGCGGTGTGCGCCTTCAACTGCCTTGCGCTGCGCGGGCGGCGGAACCTGATCCGGATTCTGAAGAACACCAGCCACAGGCTGTAGAGCAGTCCGGCGCAGGTGGCGAGCGCCGTCGACAGGGCGACGCCCTTGACACCCCAGCGCGGGCCGGACGTGGAGAGCACCAGCACGAGGATCAGCGTGACGTTGACGACGTTGGTGAAGACGGCGGCGAACATCGCGTGCCGGGTGAATCCGTTCGCGGCCAGCACTCCGCCGAGCATGGCCACCAGGGAGTGCAGCACCGCACTCCCCCCGACGATCTGCAGGAACGTCGTACCGAAGGTGAGGTGCTGCCCGCGCAGTCCCATCAGGCCGGCCACGTCGTCGGCGAGGACGAACAGCGCGACGCTCACCGCCGCGCCCAGGACCACGTGCAGCAGGAGCGCGACGAAGTAGTACTCACGGACCTGTCCGGGCTCTCCCCGGCCCAGCGCGCGGGCGTACACGAGGCTGCCGCCCTGTCCCATGAAGGAGAACATCATGAGCACGAACGTCGCGACCGTGTTGACCGAACCCACCGCGCCCGCGGCGTCGTCCGAGACCCGGCCCAGCGCCCAGACGTCGACGAGGCCCATGGAGTACGTCGACAGCAGCTGGAGGAAGATGGGCCAGCTCAGGGAGAAGACCCCGAGATTACCTTTTGGCGGCACGACTGCGCATCTCCGTTCCCTTGCCCTGTCGGGCCGTATCCGTACGAAATGTCGAACGGCGCCGGCCGGAATGAATCGGGGCTCGGGGTGGGATCTGCGGGAAATCCGGTTCCTCCGGTCGGGCAGCGCGATGTTATCCACACGCCGACTTTTCCAGGAAGCAGGTTTCGGATGGGAAGGAGGGATTCCGTTCCGTGGTGGCTACCGGTCGGTACTCGGTACGAGTGACCAGGAGTAATGGCCGGAAAGGGATGAAACGCCTGCCGGTGTGCGAAGAAAAACCCCAGGGACACCGTCCGTGACGGAAAGCCGGGCGGGCGCCGCTCTCATGGGCGTCGCGATACGGCCGCGCGTGGCCGATACTCTCGCCGGGATCGGCTGATTCGCATCGATGCGGCGAGCCGGAGCGGAAGCGGACGCACCGCCTCCTGTGCGTGGCTACTGCTCGACGACCTCGACGAGCGGCGGATGTCCGTTCCAGGTGCAGAAGACGGAGACCGTCGCGCCCGCACCGTCGCCGAAGTCCACCCGGATCCACTCAGGGTTCGTCCACACCTGCATCGACCAGCCCGTCTCCGGCGTGGCCGACACGAGCTTCGCCGCGTCGTCCGCCAGCTCCAGGACGACCCGGCCGCCCCGTGTCGGGTAGCTCTTCACCTTGCCCGAGGCGGCCGAGGGCGGCCGGGACTCCGCGGGGCTCCGGCCGCCCGACGGCGAGGCGGAGGGCCGCGGGGAGGCCGGTGCGCGGGACGGGGCGGCACTGCTCGGGGACGGCGAGGCCGAGGGCGAGCGGGTCGGTGACGGCAGAGCGCGGTGTGTCGAGGAGGACACCGGCTCGTCCGTGGCCTGCCCCCGCGCGCCCACCGCGATCGGCACGGCGAGCGGAGGGTCGTACGCCGTCCCGGACATGACGGTGTGCACGCCCCACCACGACAGGGTGACCGCCGCCCCGGTGGCGAGCGACCACGCGATCACGTGTACGAGTCCTCTGCGCATCCGGCACATCCTGCACCACCCGCCCACCTGCTGTCCTGGAGGGGACCGTGTTCCTCCGTATGGGCTACGGTGCGGCGCATGCCTAGTGTGCTCGTGGTCGAGGACGACCAGTTCGTACGTTCCGCCCTCATCCGGCACCTGACCGAGGCCTCCCACACGGTACGGAGCGTCGGGACCGCGCTCGAAGCGCTGCGCGAGGTCGCGCACTTCCGCTTCGACGTCGTCATCCTCGACCTCGGGCTGCCCGACCTCGACGGCGGCGAGGCGCTGAAGATGCTGCGCTCCATCACCGACGTACCCGTGATCATCGCGACCGCGCGGGACGACGAGGCCGAGATAGTCAGGCTGCTCAACGACGGAGCCGACGACTACCTGACCAAGCCGTTCTCGGTGGAGCACCTCTCCGCCCGCATGGCGGCCGTCCTGCGCCGCACCCGGGGACCCGGCGCGCAGGCACCGCCCCCGCGCGTCCTCCAGGTCGGCGGGCTCTCCATCGACCCGCTGCGCCGGCAGGCCGAACTGGACGGCACGGCCCTGGACCTGACCCGCCGCGAGTTCGACCTGCTGGCCTTCCTCGCCGGCCGCCCGGGCGTCGTCGTCCCGCGCCGGGAACTGCTGGCGGAGGTCTGGCAGCAGTCCTACGGCGACGACCAGACCATCGACGTTCACCTCTCCTGGCTGCGCCGCAAGCTGGGCGAGACCGCCGCCCGGCCGCGTTATCTGCACACCCTGCGCGGAGTGGGCGTCAAACTCGAACCCCCGGCCCCGGGCCGGCCCGCATGAGATGGGCCCTGGTCAAGGTCTGCCTGGCCGTCACCGCCATGGTCGTGATCGCGTTCGCGGTGCCTCTCGGGCTGGTCATCAAGGAGATGGCCCGCGACAGGGCCTTCTCCGACGCCGAGCGGCAGGCCGCCACCATCGGTCCCACCCTCACCGTCACCACCGACAGCCAGGAACTGAACCGGGCGGTCCTCTCCACCGAACCCGGCGGCAGGGGACGGCTCGCCGTCCATGTCCCGGCCGCCGAACACGACGGTTCGCGGCTGGAGATCGGCACCCGGCGCGCCACCCTGGACGACCTGGAGACCGTACGGACGTCGGGTCGCGCCGCCATCGCCGAGGTGCCCGGCGGTTTCGCGCTGCTCCAGCCCACCGCGCTCGGCTCCGGGGGCACCGCCGTCGTCGAGGTGTTCGTCCCCGAGGACGAGGTCTCCAACGGGGTCGGCACGGCCTGGCTGGTGCTCGCGGGCGTCGGGATCGCGCTGGTCGTCGGCTCGGTGGCCGTCGCCGACCGGCTCGGCGTACGCATGGTGGAGCCCGCCCAGCGGCTCGCGGGCGCGGCCCAGGACCTGGGGGAGGGGAGGCTCGGGACGCGGGTCCCCGAGGAGGGGCCGACCGAGCTCCGCTCCGCCGCCGTCGCGTTCAACTCCATGGCCGACCAGGTCGTCCAGCTTCTGGCCAACGAGCGCGAACTGGCCGCCGACCTCTCGCACCGGCTCCGCACCCCGCTGACCGTGCTCCGCCTCAACGCCGCGTCGCTGGGCGAGGGCCCGGCCGCCGACCAGACCAGGGCCGCGGTGGAGCAGCTGGAGCACGAGGTCGACACGATCATCCGTACGGCCAGGGAGCAGCGCCCCCAGACCCAGGGCGGGCCCGGTGGCGCCGGGGCCGGCTGCGACGCGTCCGAGGTCATCAGGGAACGCATGGGGTTCTGGTCGGCGCTGGCCGAGGACGAGGGCCGCACCGTGCGCCTGGCGGGCGTGGACCGCACCGTACGCATCCCCGTCGCGCGGCCCGAACTGGCCGCCGCGCTCGACGCGTTGCTCGGCAACGTCTTCCGGCACACCCCGGAGGGCACCGCCTTCGCTGTCGACGTGCACCACAGCGGCGACGCCGTGCTCGTCCTCGTCTCGGACGCGGGGCCCGGCATACCCGATCCGGAATCGGCCCTGGCGCGGGGCACCAGCGGACGCGGCGGGGCCGAGGGCGCCGTGGGGTCCACCGGCCTCGGCCTGGACATCGTCCGCAGGGTCGCCGAATCCACCGGAGGCGACCTGAGGATCGGGCGCTCGGTGCTCGGCGGCACGGAGGTACGCATCTGGATAGGGCTCGACGGCGGCCCGGCCGAGCGCGCCCGCAGGGGGCACCGGGTGGGGCGGCGGAGCGGGAAGCGGAGGCCACGGGGAGTGAAGGGCGGGAACACGGAGTTCCGGCGGGCCCCCGGTCCGGGCCCGAATCTTTAACCCGCTCCGATGCCCTCCTTAAGCCCACCCTAAGAACATCAACACCGTTCCCATCAGTGCCTTTTGCCCGTTGTGCGGCGGCTAGCGTGCAGACGCAGACACCCCCCGCAGCACAGAGGCAGGAACGCGATGGTCACCAGCACGCACCGCCGCACGACGAGCACCCGCACGAAGGCGGTCGGCGCACTCGTCGCCGCCGCGGTCGTCGGCGGCACGGTCTTCGCCCTCACCGGCACGGCCCAGGCGGCGGCCGTCGGCGCCGCCTACACGAGGGCCAGCGGCTGGACCGGCGGCTACACCGGGCAGTACGTGGTCTCCAACGCCACCGGGTCGGCCCAGTCGGGCTGGACGCTCGAATTCGACCTGCCCGCCGGCACGAGGATCGACTCGCTCTGGAACGGTGAGCACACCGTCAGCGGCAACCACGTCACCGTGAAGCCCGCGAGCTGGAACAAGGAGCTCGCCCCCGGGGCCTCGGTGACCGTCGGCTTCGTCGCCTCCTCCACCGGGACCGCCGCCGATCCGGAGGACTGCCTCATCAACGACGCGGCCTGCTCCGCCGAGGGCGGCACGGTGCCGGAGCCCGACGGACGCCCCACCGGAACCCCGGCACCCACCCAGGCGCCGACCGAGGCCCCCACCGAGGCGCCCGCCCCCACCGCGACCGCGACGGTCCCGACCGCCGAGCCGTCCGAGCCCTCCGGGGGCGAAGGCGGCACGGCCACCGGAGCCGGCTTCGCCCCGTACGTCGACACCTCCCTGTACCCCGCCTACGACCTGCTGGACACCGCGTCCAGGACGGGCGTCAGGGAGTTCAACCTCGCGTTCATCACCTCGGGCGGCAGCTGCGCCCCGCTGTGGGGCGGGGTGACCGGGCTCGGCGACGACAAGGTCGCCGCCCAGATCGCCGCCCTGCGGGCCCAGGGCGGCGACGTACGGGTCTCCTTCGGCGGGGCGGCGGGCGCGGAGCTCGCGCTGCACTGCTCCACGGCGGCCGAGCTGGCCACGGCGTACGGCAAGGTCATCGACGCGTACGGGCTGACCAAGGTCGACTTCGACATCGAGGGCGGCGCGCTGCCGGACACCGCGGCCAACTCCCGGCGCTCGCAGGCCATCGCCCGGCTCCAGGAGTCGCACCCCGGGCTCGATGTCTCCTTCACGCTGCCCGTGATGCCCGAGGGCCTGACCCAGCCGGGCGTGGACCTGATAGCGGACGCGAAGAAGAACGGCGTCGCGATCGGCGCCGTCAACATCATGGCGATGGACTACGGGGCCTCGTACAGCGGCGACATGGGCGACTACGCCACCCAGGCGGCCACCGCCACGCAGGCGCAGGTCAAGGGCCTGCTCGGGCTCTCGGACGCGGCGGCCTGGAAGGCCGTCGCGGTCACCCCGATGATCGGCGTCAACGACGTCGCCACCGAGATCTTCACCGTCGAGGACGCCACGCAACTGGTCGGCTTTGCCCGGGAGAAGGGGATCGGGCGGCTGGCGATGTGGTCGGGGACGCGGGACGCGCAGTGCCCGGGCGGCGCGAAGCCGGCGGCCGACGCGACCTGCAGCTCGATCCTCCAGGAGCCGCTGGCCTTCACCAAGGCGTTCGGCGCCTTCGGCTAGACCGCCTCCGGCCCGGCTCCCCGAGTCCTTCCCGTACGGCAGCCCGGCTCGCCAGGAGCCCTTCCGGAGCCCTTCCGGACCCTTTGACCACACCCCGACCCGCGCGCCCCGGCCGGCCCCACACCCCCCACATCCGGCCGGGGCGCGCGCCCCTGTGCGCGGTCCGCTCCGCCGGTCCGGGGGCCCCACTCGAGGGCGCCCGTGGCCCCCGGGCGTGCCACAAGCGGAACCGCGTTGCGCGATGGCGGAGTTCGGGGAAAGAACACGCACACACCTTGTGACCCCTCTGTGCACCCCCGCAGGGCCTCGCCCCGTTCATTTTCCGGCGGGCCTGTAAGCGATCACGTAACCGTCGGCACCCTTCCGACCCCGGCGTGGATTTCGCCGCCCCACCCCCGCCGTTTCGGCGGACGGAAGGGCCGAAAGGCCGCCCAACAGCCCCTGACCTGGGGAGATTCGGATCGTTGCGGGTGACGCATGCAGGACACGTGCGTTAACGCAAGACCTCTGCCGGACACGGTCGCGTGACTTGCAGGACACGCTCGGGCAACGGAAGCGTCTTCAACTCTTGACACCCACCCCCTTGAGGCAGCAATCTTCCGGCAACAGCGCATGGGAGCGCTCCCATATCGAACGAGGTTTTTCGCTCGTACGGGGACGACACAGCCCATGTCCTCTCCGTACCACTGGCACCCGCACCACCAGCGCGAATGCCGAGCAGATCGACGCCAGTCGCACCCTGGAACAAGGAGTAGTGGAATGCGCATCACCCGCACCGTCGCAGGTCGAAGCCGCAGAACCGCCGTCATAGCCACCACGGGCCTCACGGCCGCCGCCCTGCTGCTGACCGGCTGCAGCGACTCGGACTCGGACTCCGAGGGGTCCGACGCCAACGGCAACATCACCCTGACCGTGGCCGACTTCGGGCAGTTCGGCTACAAGGAGGCGGGGCTCTTCGAGAAGTACCACGAGCTCCACCCGAACATCACGGTCAAGGAAAACGTCACGGCCGACGAGCAGGTCTACTACCCCAAGTTCCTCCAGCAGCTCAACACGGGCAGCGGCCTGGCCGACGTGCAGGGCATCGAGGTCGGCCGTGCCAAGGAGCTCGTCGACACCAAGGCGGACGCCTTCGTCGACCTCTCCAAGGTGATCGACACCGACCAGTGGGTGAACTGGAAGGCGCTTCAGGCGACCACCGACGAGGGCAAGGTCATCGGCGCCGGCACCGACATCGGCCCGATGTCGATCTGCTACCGCCGCGACCTGTTCGAGCAGGCCGGTCTGCCGACCGAGCGCGACGAGGTCGCCGCGAAGTTCGCCGGCGGCTGGGAGGACTACCTCAAGCTCGGTGAGGCGTACAAGGCGAAGGCGCCCAAGGGCACCTTCTTCATGGACTCCGCCAGCGCCATGTACAACGGCGTGGTCAGCTCCGACTCGGAGCAGTACTACTCCAAGGACGGCAAGCCGATCTACAAGGAGAGCGCCGGCGTCAAGGCGGGCTGGAAGCTCGCCACCGAGGCCGTCGACAAGAAGCTGAGCCAGGGCCTCGCCCAGTTCAGCCCGCCGTGGCAGGCGGCCCTGCGCAAGGGCAGCATCGCCACCGTGGCCTGCCCCGCGTGGATGGCCGCCCAGATCTCCACCTACTCCGGTGACGAGTTCAAGGGCAAGTGGGACATCGCCCTCACCCCGGGCAAGACCGCTGCCAACTGGGGCGGTTCGTTCCTCTCCGTGCCCGCCAAGGGCAAGCACGTCAAGGAGGCCGGTGAGCTCGTCAAGTGGCTGACCGCCCCCGAGCAGCAGGCCGCCGTCTTCAAGGCGGTCGGTGTCTTCCCGTCGAACAAGGGCGCCTACGAGCTGCCCGACGTGAAGAACGCCAAGCTCGAGTACTTCAACAACGCCCCGATCGGTGAGATCTACGCCGAGGAGGCCCAGCTCATCCCGGCGGCCGTGCTCGGCCCGAAGGACGGTGTCATCAAGGACACCATCGGCACCCAGATCAACAACATGGAGCAGCGTGGCACCGACCCGGACAAGGCCTGGGACGACGCCACCGAGGCCATCGACAAGGTGATCGGCTGACACTCGCCGGCGCGGGCGGCCGGGACGTCTTCCACACGTCCCGGCCGGCCCGCGCCGGTGCCGGTTTCCCGATCGGCACCGCGCACCTTTTCCGACACCCCCGCCGGACCTGACAGAGGACCGGCCTGCCCCTGTGGTGTCGGCACACCCCAGGGAAGGACTCCCACCTGTGGCAACCACCACCCCCACCAGGGGCGCGCAAGGCTCCCGGCCCAGCCGCCGCGCTCCGAAGCCCATGTCCCCGAGCCGTCAGGCCTGGCGCAGCCGGCTGTGGCGCTTCGACGACAAGGCGTCCCCGTACGCCTACATCGCGCCCTTCTTCCTCGTCTTCGGGGCCTTCGGGCTCTACCCGCTGATCTACACGGGCTGGATCGCCCTGCACCGTGTGGAGATGACCAGCCTCGACCAGATGGAATGGGTCGGCTGGGAGAACTTCAGCACCATCCTCCAGGACGACGAGTTCTGGACCGCGGTCTCCAACACCTTCGTCATCGGCGTCATCTCGACCGTGCCGCAGCTGATGATGGCGCTCGGCCTGGCGCACCTGCTGAACTACAAGCTGCGGGCCAGCACCTTCTGGCGCACCGTCATCCTCACGCCGTACGCCACCTCCGTGGCTTCCGCGGCCCTGGTCTTCGCCCTGGTGTTCCGGGCGGACGGCGGTCTGCTGAACTGGTTCCTCGGCCTCTTCGGCATCGGTGAGACGAACTGGGCGAACGGCCACTGGACGTCCAACATCGCCATCGCCGTCATCGTGATCTGGCGCTGGACCGGCTACAACACCCTGATCTACCTCGCCGCGATGCAGGCCGTCCCGTCCGACCTCTACGAGGCGGCGTCGCTCGACGGGGCCTCGCGCTGGCAGCAGTTCCGCAACGTGACGATCCCCGCGCTGCGGCCGACGATCCTCTTCACGATCGTCATCTCGACCATCGGCTCCATGCAGCTGTTCGGTGAGCCCCTGCTGCTCGAAGGCGGCCAGGTCGGAGCACGGGGCGGCACCGAGCACCAGTACGAGACGCTCAGTGTCTACCTCTACAACTACGGCTGGAACCTCGGACATCTCGGTCCGGCCGCCGCAGTCGCCTGGGCCATGCTCGTCCTGCTGCTGCTCATTGCCGCGATCAACTGGCTCGTCGGGCGCCTCGGGCGCAAGACCGCGGCCTGACGGGGAGCGATATCCATGACCACCACCAGCCCCATCACCGCTCCGGACCACCGCCGCGTCCAGAAGTCGGCCATCGGCAACGAGCCCCCGCGCCGCCGGCGTTTCAAGCCCGGAGCCGGACGCCAGCACCACGCGGGCCCCTTCGCCTACTTCGCGCTCGCCGTCGTCGGCCTCGGCTCGCTGTTCCCGCTGTACTGGACGCTCGTCGCCGCGTCCCGCACCCAGGACGAGGTGCTGGACACCTCTCCGCCGCTCATCCCGGGCGGCAACCTGTTCAACAACCTGGAGGCGGCCTGGGAACAGGCCAACCTCGGCAAGGCCATCGTCAACACGCTGGTCGTGTCCGCCAGCATCACCGTGGCGACCCTGTTCTTCTGCACCCTGGCCGGCTACGCCTTCGCCAAGATGCGCTTCAAGGGCCGCGGCGTACTGATGACCGCGGTTATCGCGACGCTCACGATCCCGCCGCAGCTCAGCGTCGTCCCGCTGTTCATGATGATGTCGGACATCGGCTGGGGCGGTCAGCTGGAGTCGGTGATCTTCCCGACCCTGGTGAGCGCGTTCGGTGTGTTCTTCATGCGCCAGTACCTCCTGGAGGCGCTGCCGTACGAGCTCATCGAGGCGGGCAGGATGGACGGGGCGAACAACCTCCGCATCGTGTGGAGCATCGTGCTCCCCGTGGCCCGTCCGGCCATGATGGTGCTCGGTATGCTCACCTTCGTCCAGGCATGGAACGACTTCTTCTGGCCCTACCTCGCGTTGAACCAGCAGAACCCCACGCTCCAGGTGGCCCTCGGCCAGCTGAGCGCGTCCTACGTGCCCGATCAGAGCATCGTCATGGCGGGCGCGCTGATCAGCACCCTGCCGCTGCTCGTCGTCTTCGTGATCTTCGGCAAGCAGATCGTCGGAGGCATCATGTCCGGCGCCGTCAAGGGCTGACCCCGCCCCTCGGTGTCACGCCCGGTCCGATCCCGGTGCGCCGTTTCTTCCCGGTCCCGACCCGGGCATGCCGTTCCGTCCCTGGTCCGGCCCTCGGCCGTTCCGTACGGCCTGTACCTGACCACAGGCCGTACGGAACGGCCGGGGCCTTCGCACTTCCTGTCCTTGTCCCTCCACCCATGGGAGCGCTCCCGCATGACTGCCGTACGACCCGACACCACCCCGAAGCAGGCCGCCGAGGCACAGTTCCCCACGGGCTTCATCTGGGGAGCGGCCACCGCCTCCTACCAGGTCGAGGGCGCCGCCGCCGAGGACGGCCGCACGCCGTCCATCTGGGACACCTTCAGCCGGACCCCCGGCAAGGTCCGCAACGGTGACACCGGCGACATCGCCGCCGACCACTACCACCGTTACCGCGACGACGTCGCGCTCATGAAGCAGCTCGGCCTCAAGGCATACCGCTTCTCCGTCTCCTGGTCCCGGGTCCAGCCCACCGGCCGCGGCCCGGCCGTCGAGCGCGGCCTGGACTTCTACCGCAAGCTCGTCGACGAGCTGCTCGACGCCGGCATCATGCCCGTCGCCACCCTCTACCACTGGGACCTGCCCCAGGAGCTGGAGGACGCGGGCGGCTGGCCCGAGCGCGTGACCGCCGACCGTTTCGCCGACTACGCCGCCATCGTGTCCGGCGCCCTCGGTGACCGCGTCGGCATGTGGACCACCCTCAACGAGCCGTGGTGCTCGGCCTATCTCGGTTACGGCTCGGGTGTGCACGCCCCCGGCCGTACCGAGCCCGCAGCGGCGCTGCAGGCGGCCCATCACCTCAACCTCGCCCATGGCCGGGCGATCGAGGTTCTGCGCGCCCAACTCCCCGCTGCTGCGCAGACCTCGGTCACCCTCAATCTCCACCAGGTCCGCCCGCTCACCGACAGCCCGGCCGACGTGGACGCCGCGCGCCGCATCGACGCCGTCGGCAACCGCGTCTTCACGGGGCCGATGCTGCGCGGGGAGTACCCCGCGGACCTGATCGCCGACACCTCGCACCTGGTGGACTGGTCGAAGCTGGTCAGGGACGGCGACCTCGCCACCATCTCCCGCCCCGTCGACGCGCTCGGGATCAACTACTACACGCCGACCCTGGTCTCCGACCCGGTGGAAGGCGCCGAGTACGCGAAGAGCGAGGCGCACGGCAGCAGCGCCCACTCCCCGTGGCCCGGCTCCGAGCACGTCGCCTTCCACCTCGCCGAGGGGAAGGAGCGCACCGCGATGGACTGGTCGATCGACCCCAACGGGCTCCACAGCCTGCTCATGGACGTCAGCCGCGACCACCCCGGCCTGCCGCTGATGGTCACCGAGAACGGTGCCGCCTTCGACGACTACGTCTCGCCCGAGGGCAAGGTCGAGGACCCCGAGCGGATCGCGTATCTGCACGGCCACATCGACGCGGTGCGGCGTGCCATCGCCGACGGCGCGGACGTCCGCGGCTACTTCCTCTGGTCGCTGATGGACAACTTCGAGTGGGCGTACGGCTATTCGAAGCGCTTCGGCACGGTGTACGTCGACTACGCCTCCCAGCGCCGCATCCCCAAGGCGAGCGCCCACTGGTACTCCGACGTGATCCGCCGCCACGCACTGCCCCCGGTCGGCACCGTCTGACCCCGACCAGCACAGACAGCGGGACCCGGCACACCGCCGGGTCCCGTTTTTACATGCCCTCTCACTCAATCGTCATACTCGACCCGTAGGCTTGGGAGCGCTCCCAAGAGTTGTGGCGCTGCGGAGGGACCGCTCGGTCCGGAGAAGTGTCAAGGGATCGGACAGCGGGACTTGGTTTGGTCAACCCGCTGTGAGAAATTGACCGCGAACGGGAGGCAGCCATGGCGGCAGCGCGAGTACGGAGTGGCGGGCGGCCCACGCTCGAAGAGGTAGCGGCCCGGGCCGGGGTGGGGCGGGGCACGGCCTCCCGCGTCATCAACGGCTCGCCCCGCGTGAGCGCGCAGACGAGGGAGGCCGTCGAGGCGGCCGTCGCCGAGCTGGGATACGTGCCGAACCGCGCGGCACGCGCGCTCGCCGGGAACCGGACGGACGCCATCGCGCTCGTCGTGCCCGAGTCCGAGACCAGGTTCTTCGCCGAACCGTACTTCTCCGACATCGTCCGGGGCGTCGGGGCGGCGCTCGCCGACACCGAGATGCAGCTGCTGCTGACCCTCGCGGGCAACGACCGCGAGCGCCGCCGGCTCGCGCAGTATCTGACCGCGCACCGCGTCGACGGGGTCCTCCTGGTCTCCGTCCACGCCGACGACCCGCTGCCCGATCTCCTCGAACAGCTCGGCATGCCCTCGGTGATCAGCGGTCGCAGGCACGCGGCGGAGACGCTGCCGTCGGTCGACTCGGACAACTTCGAGGGCGCCCGCGCGGCCGTCGATCACTTCATATCGCGAGGCCGCCGCTCGATCGCCACGATCACCGGCCGCCTCGACGTCTACGGCGCGCAGCGCCGTCTCGACGGCTACCGCAAGGCCGTCGCCGCGGCCGGCCTCGACCCCGACGAGCGGCTGATCGCCCCCGCGGACTTCAGCGAGGAGGGCGGCGCCCGCGCGATGCGGGAGCTGCTGGAGCGCCGCCCCGACGTGGACGCGGTCTTCGCCGCGTCCGACGTGATGGCGGCGGGCGCCCGCCAGGTCCTGCGCGAGTCCGGCCGCCGCATCCCGGACGACGTGGCCCTGATCGGCTTCGACGACTCGGCCGTGGCCCGCCACATGGACCCGCCCCTGACGAGCGTGCGCCAGCCGATCGAGGAGATGGGCCGCACGATGACCCGCGTACTCCTCCAGGAGATCGCGAACCGCTCCTCGGGCGACGGCACCGAGGAGCGCCCGAGGATCGTGCTGCCGACGGAGCTGGTGGTGCGGGAGTCGTCCTGAGGGGCGTACGGGGAGAGGCCGCGGAACGCGCGTACGGAGGTTCCTGAGGGGCGTACGGGGAAGGGCCTCCGGTCGCGCGCACGGACAGGCCCCGAGGTCGTACACATAGTGAGCAAAGATTTCACATTTCCTCCATGACGCCCCTACCCGGCCGATACAGTTCGCGACGTCCGGCGAATGTGTGACGCACCACACAACGTCACGCTTCGATCTGCCGCGCGTGTGCGCTCCGGCCCGGCAGCGCATTGGGGGGCCGCATGCAGGAGATGGTCAAGGGCGCGAACATCGGTCTGTCCGCGCTGAGCGCCGACGTCGGGTCCGTGATGATGAGCCTGGGCTGGAGCAGTCCGACCGGCGAGGGCGACGCGGACGTCTCCGTGCTCCTGCTCGACGCCGACGGCAAGGTGCGCAGCGACGCCGACTTCTGCTTCTACAACAACCCCGTCGCGGGCAACGGCAGTGTGCAGTTGCTCGGGAAAACCCCCACGGCCGACGGCAACGAGGACCGCATCAGCTTCGATCTCGACGCGGTACCGCCGGAGGTCGAGCAGATCGTGGTGGCGGCGAGCCGTTACGGCGGCAGCCGCTTCTCCGACCTCAACGACCTCCATCTCAGGCTCGTGGACAGCTCGGGCGACAGCCTGGTCCAGTTCTCGATCGAGGACGCGGGCGCCGTGAGCGCCTTCATCTTCGGGGAGCTCTACCGGCGCACCGGCGAGTGGAAGTTCAGGGCCGTCGGCCAGGGCTACGCGTCCGGGCTGGCCGGCCTGGCGACGGACTTCGGCGTCGACATCGAGGACGACGCCGGGGAGGACGCCGAGGAGGGCGGCGCCGAGCCCGGTGCGGAGGCGGCGCCCGGTGCGGCCGGCGACCAGGAGCCCGCCCGGCAGGACGCGGTACGGGAGGCGACCATCCCCTCCCCGCGCACGCCCGTCGCCCAGCCGATGGCCCTGGCGCCGGCGGCCGGCGCGACCCGGCCCGAGCCGAAGGCGAGCGCCCGGCCGCGTACGGCGAAGAAGAAGGTCACGCTCCCCAGGACCACGAAGAAGTCGCTGGCCGACAACGACACCTGGCGTACGGCGAGGCTCTTCCCCGTCTCCCCGCTCAGATACGACCGCGAGCGGGAGACGCGCGCCACCTCGGTCCTGCTGTCGGTGATGACCCAGGTCCCGGAGTTCGGCCGCCGGCTCACCGCCGGCTTCGGCGCGCCCGCGGGGCGGATGGAGACGTTCACCGAGGTCTCGCTGCCGCACGGCGACACCCCCCGGCGGCCGGACGGGGTCGTCCGGGTGGAGCGGGCGGGCAAGCTGTGGACCGCGCTCGTCGAGACGAAGACGAACGGCAACGCCCTCAAGCCGGACCAGGTGCAGGCGTACATGGACATCGCCGCCCGGCGCGGCTACGAGGCCGTGATCACCCTGTCCAACGACGTGGCGCTCGAAGGCAGTCCTCTGGTGGACGTCAGGATCGACGGCCGGCGCAAGCACAAGGTCGCCCTCTGGCACCTCTCCTGGGCCGAAGTGGCCCACCAGGCCCAGATGCTGATCCGCCACGAGGGAGTGGGCAACGCCGCGCACGCCTGGCTGCTCCAGGAGCTGCTGCACTACCTCCAGCACGAGCACTCGGGCTGCCACGGCTTCCAGAACATGGGCTCCGCCTGGGTGCCCGTCCGCAGGGGGATCGACGACGAGACCCTCTGCCAGGGCGACCCGCGGGCCACCGAGGTCATCGAGAGCTGGGAGAGGCTCGTCCGCCAGGTCTGCCTGCGGCTCGGCGGTGAGCTCGGGCAGAAGGTGCTCCCCGTCCAGCGCACCAAGCGGGGCTCCGACCCCCACGCCCGCCGGGCCGGTCTCGCCGACCGGCTCTGCGCCCAGGGACGGCTCGACGCCGAGCTCCGCATCGAGGGAACCCCCGGCGTCCTGGCGATCGCCGCCGATCTCCGGACGGGCAAGCTGCGCACGTCGATCGAGGTACCGGCGTCCGACCAGGGCTACCCGCTCAGCCGGGCCAAGCGCCTGATCCGCCAACTCGCCTCCGCACCGGCCGACCTGCACATCGAGACACTCGTCGGACCCGAGGGAGCGGGCCCCCGGGGAACACTGGAGCGGCTGCGCCCCGAACCCGCGGACCTCCTCCCGAAGGACGGGGCGGAGATCACCGGCTTCCGCCTCTCGCTGTTCAAGGGCATGGGCAACGGCCGGGGCAACGCCGAGACGGGCTTCATCCGCAGCGTCGACGAGGCGGTGGACCGCTTCCACACCCAGGTGATCGCCCAGCTGGAGCCCCGGGGACCCCGCCGGGCCGGGGGCGGCACCGAGGACAGCCGCTGAAACACGCTCTCCCGCCCCGGAGCGGGGGGCGGGCCCTGCCGCGTCGGGGGATTGCGCGGCAGGACCCGTACGGTCCCTCTGCCCGACGACGCGTGGTCCATGCGGCCCGGATCGGTGTGACAGGCGCCACGCTTCCCCTGGGCCGGCGCGCACGGCATGGAGAAGGCCCGGTCCGCGCCTCGGCCGAGCAGGTGGCACGATGCACCGGTCGGCCGGGACCTCGCCGAGATCCTGGCACCTGTGACCGAGGGGAGCTGACGGTGGGCAAGGAACCTCTGATCGACGAGGAGATCGCAGCGCACCTGGCCGGGGTGCCTGGCTGGGTCCGCGACGGGAACGAGATCACCTGCCGGTTCGGGATCCGCCACCACGGCGGCGTCGCGATGATCGTGCACGTCGCGGACGTGGAGCGGCTGATCGGCCACCACGCCGACATCGACCTGCGGTGGGATCACGTGCGGTTCGGTATCACCACCCACGACGCCGGGCACCGGCTGACCCCCGCAGACTTCGACCTTGCCGCGCGCATCGACCAGATCGCGGCAGCGCACGGGGCCGAGCCCTTCGATACCTGACCTCGCGACGACGGAGCCCCCTGCCCGCGGCCCGGATCGGCGCGGGCTCGCGGGCGGGGAGTTTCACACGCGCTGCCATGCAGGTTCGAGCGACCGCAGGTGCTCCAGCCGCGACCGGACCCGCGCGAAGAACCGATCCGGATCAGTGTCCAGCTCAGACAGCAGCCGGGCGTGCACCTGCCACGACCCGGCGTCGATCTCGTACCGGCAGCCCGAGCAGCGCAGCCAGTCCGAACCCGCCTGCGCCAACGATCCGCTGCACTGCGGACAGTCCATGGTTCCCCCCATCGCATACGCCCGGCATCGAATTGCCGCAGCCGTAGCACTGCCACCAGCCGCCGGCGGTCCGGACCATCTGGCCGCCGCACTTGTTGCACCCCATGATGTCGTCCTTCAGTCAGAGTGGTGATGCCTGAGATGGGCCGAACCGAGGTTCCGCGCGTCGGCGAGGCGCTGCTCGCGCGTCCGCTGGAGCCAGATCAGATTGGCCAGCACCTCGTCGAGGTCCGGCTCGTTCGTACCGTTCATCGGCGGGCCTCCTCGTGGCAGGTGCATGCGCAGCGCAGCCGCTCGACTACAGCAGTGCCCACCATGGCCTGGCCTTTCCCCGCGCAGAGCCTGTGTCCTTCAGGCCAGCCGACGGCGGCCCGGCATTCAGGCGAGGTATACCCAGCGCGCGGCGCTGCTGTCTGCCCGCTCATCGCGAGACCTCCGGCTCCCGCAGCAGGCGGTAGAGAACCTGCTGCCCACGCTCGGCTGCGCATGACGCATGGGCGTAGACGCAGGAGCCGGACCCACTGGACTGGATGTGCACGCGCACGCACACATCTGCTCCGGGCTCTGGACAGTACGTGCACTCTCGGTCCATGCGCTCACCCCTGGTGTGATTCATCGTCAGGTCACACCAGGGTGAGGGCGCCCGCACAGAACCAGGGGCGCACTGTGCGCCCGTTCGTCAGGCGGCAAGCAGGCCGAGCTTGACCGCGAGTGCGGATGCCCGGCGCCGACGCTCGGGAGACTTCGCCTCGGCCTCTTCCAGGATGATGCGCTTGGCGTACCCGTTGTAGCGGATCGTCTCCGGGGCGGCCTCGTGCGCCTGCGCCAGCGTTGCCAGCGCAACATCGGGCTGCCCGTCCAACTGGTAGCCGCGGGCCTCCTCGATCCGGTGCCGGGACCGACGCGGCCTCGACGGAATCGTGGACGCGTCGGCCGCCGCCGCCTGCCGCACCGACTCTCCGCCGGCATGCAGCTCCACTGCGATCGTCACCGCGTGCGCTCCCATGATGGCCCGGGAGAAGCTGGTCACCGGGTGGAAGTAGCCCTCGGGCAGACCAGCAGCTATGGCCCTGGCCTCGTCCCAGTACCGCCACGCCGTGCCGGTCTCGCCCCGGCGGGCCGCCGTGTAACCGGCCTCGAAACGCAGCGCCCCAGCGATCGCGCGAACCTCGGGGCGGGCTTCGGGGAGCAGGGGCTCCAGGAACTGCCACGCCTGGGTCGTGACGTGGTCAGCCGCATCGAAGTGTCCGGGACCGGAGTCGCGGTGTGCCTGAGCGGCCAGCCATGCGGCCACGCCGATCGTGTGGGGGTCCTCCGACTCCTGGGCCGCGACCATGCCCCGCTCGGCCACCCGCCAGAGCAGGGCGCTGTCCGGCTGGTACGCGACGAAGAACTGGCTGAGGCTGTACACCTCGGACAGGACGGCCTGTGCTGCCCGCCGGTCCGCGCCGGTGTCGGCATGGCGCGTTGCGGCCTGCGCGTCGCGGATCAGGTCCGGAAGCAGTGCACCCACGACGTCCCGGTGGTGCGGCGAGGTGTGGCGCGCCGACCACGCACGAGCCAGCCGAGCCGCGAGATGCTCAGCGGACGGGGCCTGCTCGGCCCGCGTCGGAGGGAAGGCATCCACTGCCGCTCGCACGGAAGCGAGCCGCGGGTGCCCGGGCCCGACGAACAAGTCGACGGAGGCGGTCTGGTCGCCGGTGAGGTCGGCCAGGTCCCGTACGCGCAGTACTTCGGCCAGGCGCAGGATCACCTCCAAGCGGGGTACGCCACGGCGCCCGGTCTCGATGCCCTTCACCCACGAGCCGGACCGGCCCATGAGCCCTCCAAGCTGGTCGCGGGTCATACCGCGGCGGGTCCGCAGGATCTGCACGCGCTGCCCGAAGGCGATCGGTTCGGCGTACGGGTCCGGGGTAGCGTCATCCGGCATGGCCTCGCCCCTCTCTGTCCAGCTCGTCACTGCCAGGGTATGGGGCAAGGCCCTTCCTGTGGGCCACGTCACTGATGTCCCTGGCGAAGCGGGACGTACGAGCCGCCGGTGGCAATCGAACCGAAGTGGGTACGAGGTCGAGGCCGCCCTGAAGAAGCACGTCCGCCACTCGGAGCCCGACGCCTGTGGTCGCCATGGAGGGGCGACAGGCCCGATTCGGGGTTCCGGTCGGGCCCGCGTGGGGACGGAATCGGAAACAGACGAGCCCCTGACCCGTTTCCCCAGGTCAGGGGCTCGTCATTCAGGGTGAGTAACGGGACTTGAACCCGCGACATCCTGGACCACAACCAGGTGCTCTGCCAGCTGAGCTATACCCACCATGTCGTCCGGTCGTTTTACTGACCGGCCGAGAAAAAGTGTACAGGGTCCTGGAGGGTGCTCGCGCCCGAGTTCTCCGGGACCGGGTCACAGGCCCTGGCGGGCCCGTGACCAGCGCGTCCTTCGACTACTGTCCGGCGGCCGGCGTGTGGCGCGCCGCGATCTCCTTGGCGCGGGCCGAGTCCGGGCCGGGCTGCGGCACGAAGACCGCGTCCCGGTAGTAGCGCAGCTCCGTGATGGAGTCGCGGATGTCGGCCAGTGCCCGGTGGTTGCCGTTCTTCTCCGGACTGTTGAAGTACGCCCTCGGGTACCAGCGGCGGGCCAGCTCCTTGACCGAGGACACATCGACGATCCGGTAGTGGAGGTAGCCCTCCAGCGACGGCATGTCCCGGGCGAGGAAGCCGCGGTCGGTGCCGACCGAGTTCCCGCACAGCGGGGCCTTGCCCGGCTCCTTCACGTGCTCGCGGATGTAGGCGAGGACCCGCTCCTCGGCATCGGCCAGCGTCGTGCCCCCCGCCAGCTCGTCGAGGAGGCCCGAGGCGGTGTGCATCTGCCGCACCACCTCGGGCATGGTCTCCAGGGCCGCGTCCGGCGGGCGGATCACGATGTCCACCCCTTCACCGAGCACGTTCAGTTCCGAGTCGGTGACCAGTGCGGCCACCTCGATGAGTGCGTCGTCCGTCAGCGAGAGCCCGGTCATCTCGCAGTCGATCCACACCATGCGGTCGTTCATGCGCCCCACCCTACGGGGCACTCCGCTGTCCCGGCAGGGCCGGGCGCCCCGGGACGTACGCCTCGGGACCCGGCCCGAAGCGCTCCGCCGGACCTCCGGGAGGCGCCGCCGCCGTGACCGGGGACGGGCCGGGGGAGGCCGCCGCGGCGGCCCGCCTGCTCGTCGCCGTGCCCTGGATCGGGACGGACGTCTCCAGCACCGCGCCGACGCTCTCCAGCGCCCCGCCCTGCGGACGACGGGCCCGGTAGGCGGCCCGGTACGCGGCGGGGGAGGACCCCAGCTGGCGGCGGAAGTGCCCGCGCAGCGCCACCGGCGAGCGGAAGCCGCAGCGGCCCGCGACCTCGTCCACCGAATAGTCGGAGGTCTCCAGCAGCCGCTGCGCCTGGAGCACGCGCTGGGTGATGAGCCACTGGAGCGGTGCGCTGCCCGTGAGCGAGCGGAACCTGCGGTCGAAGGTCCGCCTGCTCATGTAGGCGCGCGCGGCCAGCGTCTCCACGTCGAACTGCTCGTGGAGATGCTCCAGCGCCCAGGCCACGACCTCGGCGAGCGGGTCGGAGCCGATCTCTTCGGGTAAAGACCTGTCGAGGTAGCGCTCCTGACCGCCACTGCGCCGCGGCGGTACGACGAGCCGGCGGGCCAGCGCCCCGGCCGCCTCGGTGCCGTGGTCGGTACGGACTATGTGGAGGCACAGATCGATTCCGGCCGCCGTGCCGGCCGAGGTGAGCACGTCGCCGTCGTCGACGAACAGCTCACGCGGATCGACGTGCACCGACGGATAGCGCTTGGCCAGCGTCGGCGCGTACATCCAGTGCGTGGTGGCGGGGCGGCCGTCCAGCAGCCCCGCTGCCGCGAGGACGAAGGCCCCCGTGCACAGTCCTACGATGCGGGCGCCCTCCTCGTGGGCCCGGCGCAGCGCGTCCAGGGCCTCGGCGGGCGGCGGGGAGGTGATGGACCGCCAGGCGGGCACCACGACGGTGCCGGCCCTGCTGATCGCCTCCAGGCCGTACGGCGTGCTGAGTTCGAGGCCGCCCGTGGTGCGCAGCGGTCCTTCCTCGCCTCCGCAGACCAGCAGGCGGTAGCGCGGAACTCCCGCGTCCTGCCGGTCGATTCCGAAAACTGAGAGCGGAATGGAGCTCTCGAAGATAGGGCCGCCACTGAACAGCAGTACGGCTACGACTTCCCGGCGTCGCCGCCCGGTCAGTTTCCGTGCGGCCTCCGTTGCGGTGGCGGAGTCCTGGCTCATGACGCTAAGCCCCCCTCGGTGTTCGCGTCTCCCTGGTCCCTACGGGCCTGTCGCTCCTGCACGTTTCCCCTTGGTCTCGCACACGTCCCCAGTCCTCGACTCAAGATCGAATCTACTGCGTTCCGTGGTGCCGCCGTGACACGTTCCCCCTCCGGCGTTATGTCGACAAGGCAACGTGGCGCGAAGCGTTCGATCACGAAGCGTTTCACCCGCGGGCCCCGCAGGGAAGTGCGCGTCGCGATCATGGCCCGTCCCCATAGGGTCAAAGCGTACCGCGCGGTCTATTCCTGCCTGGTGGCACGTGGGTTGGGCGCCTGTTTGGCCAAGACAGAGGGGTGGGGCAGAAGTTGGCTGAAAACCGATGGTTGCGTGTGTGTAATCCGGTCATGCCACCGGCGCACGACCCCATTTCCCAGGAGCTTCCATGCGCCCCATGAGTCCCGGGAGGCGGCCCGGCCTCCCGGGATGAACGAAGCGCGATCACGCGATGGCGGGGTGTGACGCCCCCGGTTCCAGGATGCGGAGGAGGGGCGGGTGGCGCATTCGGCCGCCTCGTGCGCGCCGCCGTGGGGATCGGACGGGGCGTGACCGGTACCCGTCAGAGAGTCCACCAGCTGGATGTACGACGCAACTGGCATTGCCATATGGGGCGGTCTCCGGCATGCTCCCTCCATCGCCGCATGCGCTGTGCGAGGGCTGGGCAGTGGAGGAGTGGCGCCGTACCCTTGGGGGTAGGGGGTTGGGAAGATGTTTCCCGGACACAGCTCCACCGCTCGAAGGCACACCTCCAAATCGCTCCCTCCTCACGAGGACTCTCTTCGCCGAGACACCGATGGCCGGTCACGAAATCCCTGAACCCGCAGACCGCAAGCAGGTAGCCGACCCCGGGTCGGAACCGCAGACGGTCGCAGAATCGCGCCCTTCCTGCGATCCGGCCTTCCGGCACGGTGTCGTGGTCGGCTTCGACGGCTCCATGTCCAGCGAACGGGCCCTCGCGTATGCCATCGGGATGGCGAGCCGGCACGGCTCCGGACTGATCATCGTCCACGTGGCCAACCGGCTCCCGACCACGGTCTGGGCGGGCTGCGAGCCCCCCGTCTTCGTCGACGTCCCCGACCACCGCACCGAGGTACTCGGCCTGGAGCTCGCGTGCGCGGACTATCTCGCCGAGGTCCCCTGGGTGCTGGTGGAGCGCGGCGGGGACATCTGCCACGAGCTGGAGGAGGTCGGCCGGGAGTATTCGGCCGACGCGATCGTCGTCGGCTCGACGCACGGCATCGTGGGCCGCATCTTCGGGTCCGTGGCCGGCCGTCTCGCGCGACGGGCGCAGCGTCCCGTCATCGTCATCCCCTGAGGCCCCGAAAGGCCCCTGACGAGCCGTCAGGGGCCTCTGGTGCGCCCGCCCGGGGCCGGGCGGGGGATGCCGGCTACTCGACGGTGACCGACTTCGCGAGGTTGCGCGGCTTGTCGATGTCACGGCCCATGGCCAGCGCCGTGTGGTAGGCGAGGAGCTGGAGCGGGATGCCCATCAGGATCGGGTCCAGCTCGTTCTCGTTCTTCGGGACGACGATCGTGTGGTCGGCCTTCTCCTGCTCGCGGTGCGCGACGGCGAGGATGCGGCCGCTGCGCGCCTTGATCTCCTCCAGCGCCGCGCGGTTCTTCTCCAGCAGGTCGTCGTCGGGGACGATCGCGACCGTGGGGAGCGCCGGCTCGATGAGCGCGAGCGGACCGTGCTTGAGCTCGGAGGCGGGGTAGGCCTCGGCGTGGATGTAGGAGATCTCCTTGAGCTTCAGGGAGGCCTCCAGCGCGACGGGGTAGCCCCGCACACGGCCGATGAACATCATCGACTGCGCGCCCGCGTACTCCTCGGCCAGCTTCTTGATCTCGTCCTCCGACTCGAGGATCTGGCCGATCTGCTCGGGCAGCTTGCGCAGGCCCTCGATGATCCGCTTGCCGTCGGAGACCGAGAGGTCGCGGATGCGGCCCAGGTGCAGGGCGAGCAGCGCGAAGGCCACCACGGTGTTGGTGAAGCACTTGGTGGAGACGACGCAGACCTCGGGGCCGGCGTGGACGTACATGCCGCCGTCCGCCTCGCGGGCGATCGCCGAGCCGACGACGTTGACGACGCCCAGGACGCGTGCGCCCTTGCGCTTGAGCTCCTGCACCGCGGCCAGCACGTCGTAGGTCTCGCCGGACTGGGACACGGCGACGTACAGGGTGTCGGGGTCCACGACCGGGTTGCGGTAGCGGAACTCGGACGCGGGCTCGGCGTCCGCGGGGATGCGGGCCAGCTCCTCGATGAGGCCGGCGCCGATCAGACCCGCGTGGTACGAGGTGCCGCAGCCCAGGATCTTGATCCGGCGGACCCCGCGGGCCTCGCGGGCGTCGAGGTTCAGGCCGCCCAGGTGCACGGTGGAGAAGCGGTCGTCGATGCGGCCGCGCAGCACGCGGTCCACGGCGTCGGCCTGCTCGGAGATCTCCTTGTGCATGTACGTGTCGTGGCCGCCCATGTCGTACGACTCGGCCTCCCACTCCACGGTGGTCGGCGTGGCCGTCGTGGTCGAGCCCTCCGTGGTGTACGTACGGAAGTCGTCTGCCTTCAGGGTGGCCATCTCGCCGTCGTCCAGGGTGACGATCTGGCGGGTGTGCGCGACCAGGGCGGCCACGTCGGAGGCGACGAACATCTCCTTCTCGCCGATGCCGAGCACGACGGGGGAGCCGTTGCGGGCGACGACGATGCGGTCGTTGAAGTCGGCGTGCAGGACGGCGATGCCGTACGTGCCCTCGACCAGCTTCAGCGCCTCGCGGACCTTCTCCTCCAGCGTGCCGGCCTGCGCGCGGGCGATCAGGTGGACGAGCACCTCGGTGTCGGTCTCCGAGAGGAACTCGATGCCGTCGGCGACCAGCTTCGCGCGCAGCTCGGAGGCGTTGTCGATGATGCCGTTGTGGACGACGGCGACCTTGTTCTCCGCGTCCAGGTGCGGGTGCGCGTTCTCGTCGCTCGGGGCGCCGTGGGTGGCCCAGCGGGTGTGGGCGATGCCGGTGGTGCCGGCGAAGCGCTTGGGCACCCGGGCCTCCAGGTCGCGGACCCGGCCCTTGGCCTTGACCGTCTTCAGCACGCCCGGCTTGCCCGCGGCGGCCTTGCCCGTGATGACGATGCCCGCGGAGTCGTAGCCCCGGTACTCCAGCCGCTGCAGGCCCTCCAGCAGCAGCGGTGCCACGTCACGCCTGCCGATGTAACCGACGATCCCGCACATGGATGTTCTGCCCCTCCGTCGACGTACAAAAGTGTTCGGTGCCCTGCCGCGCCCGTGGCGCTCAGCCGTAGACGATGCGGCGCAGCTGGCGGAGCGAGAGCTCCTGCGGCGCCACCGCGCGGTGCGGCAGCTCGGCCGCGATCCGCTCGAAGATCTCCGCGTTCACCAGGCCGCCCGACTGCAGTTCGCGGTGGCGGCGCCGGACGAAGTCCTCGGTCGTCTCGTCGAAGTACGCCAGCACGTCGAGGATCACCCTGGCGGCCTCGCCGCGCTGGAGCGCGGTGGAGCGTACGAGGTGGTCGATGAGGTCGTCATGCGTGGGGCGGTGTTCGAGCACTCGTCGATATTGCGTGGAGCGGGCCCGCTTCGCAAGAAATCTGCCCGAAATCGGGCAGAAATCTCATCCGGAGGGGGTTGTATGCCGGATTTACCCGTTAGATTCTCATCCGGGCCCGGAATCTCGCCCTGTCCGGAGCCCGACGGCCGGGCTCCCCCGTCCGGCCCCGCCGGGAGGCGCGGGGCCGGAGGGCCGGGCTCAGAGGCCCGCGATCGGGTTCCGCAGGGTGCCGGTCAGCTGGAGGGCGCCCGCGGGGTCCTCCAGGTCGACCATCTGCTGGTTGTTCCGCAGCTGGAGCCGGTTGAGGCAGGACAGCGCGAACTCCTCCGTGAACATGTCGTACTGCTTGAACTTGTCCGAGAGGTACGGCACGGAGTCCTGGTAGCCCCTGACGCACTCGGCGACCGTCCGCCAGAAGACGTCCTCCTCCAGAACCCCTTCCGTGGCGAGATCCGCCCCCAGGAAGCGGAGGAAGCAGTCGAAGACGTCGGTGAGGACGGACAGCAGCTTCATGTCCTCGGGGACCTCGGCGCGGATCCGCTCGACCTGGGGCGGCAGCACCGCGTCCGGGTCCATGACCGCGATCTCCTCGGCGATGTCCTTGAAGACCGTGCGCCGCACGACCCCGTCCTCGATCACCAGGATCACGTTCTCGCCGTGCGGCATGAACACCAGGTCGTACGCGTAGAAGCTGTGCAGCACCGGCACGAGGTAGGCGTCCAGATAGCGCCGCAGCCAGTCCGCCGGCTCCAGCCCCGACTCGGCGATCAGGGCGCCCGCCAGTGAGCGGCCCTCGTCGTCGGTGTGGAGCAGCGAGGCCATCGTGGCGAGCCGCTCGCCCTCGGCCAGGGAGGGGACCGGGCTCTCACGCCAGAGCGCGGCGAGCATCTTCAGATAGGGGGACCCCTTGGTGGTCGCCGCCTCGTAGGCCTGGTGGCGGTAGCCGATCGCCGCCCGCTCCCGGATGATCGAGAAACCGGCGGCGCTCAGCAGCTCGTCGCGCTCGATCAGACCGGCCAGCCAGTCGTTGATCGCGGGCGTGGCCTCCATGTACGCCGCCGAGAGCCCCCGCATGAAGCCCATGTTCAGCACGGACAGCGCCGTCTTGACGTAGTGCTTCTCCGGGTGGTCGGCGTTGAAGAACGTCCGGATCGACTGCTGGGCCAGATAGGCGTCCTCGCCCTCGCCCAGGCAGACCAGACGCCGCTGCGCCAGCTCGCCGGCGAAGGTGACGGCGAGCTTGTTCCACCACTGCCAGGGGTGGACCGGGATCAGCAGGTAGTCGTCGAGGTCGAGCCCGAGGTCACGCATCCGCCCGGCGAACACGGCGAGGGTCTCCTCGCCGAGCTCACCGGCGATCAGTGAGGGGTAGTCCAGTCCGGCGCCCGCCGTGAAGGTGGCGCGATCACGCCGGGCGGCCAGCCAGACCAGCCTGATTCCGGCCGCCGCCTCGGGGGCGTACGCGCGGTACTCGTCCACCCCGAAGCCGAGCCGCCCGTTGTTGGCGACAAAGCAGGGGTGACCCTCGGTCATACCCGTCTCGATGGCCTGGAAACCGGCCACCGCGAGCTCGGCGGCGGTGGTCGGTTCCTTGGTCCGCTTGTACGCGGTTCCGGCCAGGGTGGAGGAGATCTCCTCCAGATACACCGGAAGGATCTCCGCCGAGAGACCCAGGGTGGCCCGGAGCTCGATGAAGAACTCCAGGGCGTCCAGGGGCAGCTCCGAGCCGTGCCGGTGCCGGGTGATCGACGCGGCGTCGACCTGCCAGTGGTCCAGCGCGAAGCGGCGCGCGGCGAAGCGGTACTCGACCGCCCCGTCGTCGCCGCGCACGCGGTAGCGGCCCTCCTCCAGCGGCTCCGGGGTCAGCAGGCGCTCGTGGGAGAACTCCGCCAGCGCCTTGCGGATCAGCAGCCGGTTGGCGACGGCCCAGCTCTCCGGGGTGAGGTGGTCGACGCTGGCGGGTGCGGGGTGGGTGGTCATCGGCGGGCTCCAGTGGTCGCGGCCTCGAACTGCTCGCGGGTGCAGGCGCTGAGCAGGGCGTTCTTCTCCGGCTTGGCGATCTCGCGGATCACCTCGAAGCCGACGGCCTTGTTCAGCTTCTGCACCGCGGTGTTGGTGACGTCGGGTTCGACGACGACTCTGCGCACCGAGGGATCGGCGAACAGCGTCTCCATGACGGCGGTGATCACCGCCAGGGTGAAGCCGTGCACCGGGTTCTGCGGCGGCGCCACCAGGAAGTGCATCCCGACGTCGCCGGGCTCCGCCTCGTACAGCCCCTTGAGCTCGACCTCGGTGGGGTCGTAGCGCTCCAGCAGGAAGGCGGGCTCACCGTCGTGCAGCCCGATGAAGGCGTCGTGGTGGGGATGGGCGGCTATCGCCGTGTACTCCCGCTCGACGTCCTCCAGCCGCGCGTCGCCCATCATCCAGAAGGCCGACCTGGGGTGGGTGACCCAGCGGTGCACCAGCTCGGTGTCGGACCCGCTGCCCGGTGTGCCGGGGGAGGGGTCCAGGGGGCGGACGGAGAACGTCCCGAGGGGGGTCGTGCCGGTCATACTGCGAACTCCTGGAAGGCGACGGACTTCTCGACCGGGTAGTACTCCCGGCCGAGCAGTTCGCCGATGATGTAAGCGTTGCGGTAGGCACCCATGCCCAGGTCGGGCGAGGTGATCGAGTGGGTGTGCACCCCGGCGTTCTGGAGGAAGATCCCGCGGCCGGTGGTGTCGATGCTGTAGTTGCGGGCCACGTCGAAGCGGCCCCGGCCGTCGTAGCGGAGGCGGTCGGTGACCGGCTCCAGGAAGGCCGGAGCGGTGTAGCGGTAGCCGGTGGCCAGGATCAGGCCCTCGCTGTCGAGCTCGTACTCCCGCCCCTGTTCCTCCTGGCGCAGGCCCAGCGTGTACGTCCCCGAAGACTCCTCGTACCGCGCGCTGCGCAGCGCCGAGTTGGTGAGCAGGCGGGTGGGCACGGGGCCGGGCAGGTTCTTCTGGTAGAGCAGGTCGAAGATGGCGTCGATCAGCTCGCCGTCGATGCCCTTGAACAGGCCCTTCTGACCGGACTCCAGCCGGTAGCGGGTGTCCTCCGGCAGGGCGTGGAAGTAGTCCACGTACTCCGGCGAGGTCATCTCCAGCGTGAGCTTGGTGTACTCCAGAGGGAAGAAGCGGGGCGAGCGCGTCACCCAGTTCAGCCGGTAGCCGTGGACGTCGATCCCGGAGAGCAGGTCGTGGTAGATCTCCGCCGCGCTCTGTCCGCTGCCCACCAGGGTGATGGACTTCTTCGCCTGGAGCTTCGCCTTCTCCTGGAGATAGCGGGAGTTGTGCAGGAAGTCGCCGCCCAGGCCCTCGCAGGCCTCCGGGATGTACGGCGGGGTGCCGGTGCCCAGGACGAGACGGGGGGCGCGGAAGGTGCCGTCGGCGGTGTGCGCCGTGTACAGGCCGTCGCCCTCGTCGTACGTAACCGACTGTACGGTTTGGTTGAAACGGATACTGGTTAGTCCGGCCGCTGCCCACCGGCAGTAGTCGTTGTACTCGGTCCGCAGCGGATAGAAGTTCTCCCGGATGTAGAACGAGTAGAGCCTGCCCCGCTCCTTCAGGTAGTTGAGGAAGGAGTACGGCGAGGTCGGATCGGCCATCGTCACCAGGTCCGACATGAACGGCGTCTGGAGATGGGCCCCTTCGAGGAACATCCCCGAGTGCCACTCGAAGTCCGGCTTGGACTCCAGGAACACCCCGTTCAGCTCCTCGACCGGCTCGGTCAGGCAGGCGAGTCCGAGGTTGAACGGACCGAGCCCGATCCCGATGAAGTCGTACGGGGCGGTGCGGGGCTCAGGAAGCGCGGTCAAGGGACTCTCCCAGGTACTGCTCGGCGTGGCCGGCGATCAGATCGAGAACGGCGGCGATGTCGGCCGTGGTCGTCTCGGGGTTGAGCAGGGTGAACTTCAGGTACTGGCGGCTGCCGACCTCGGTGCCCGCGACCACGGCCTCGCCCGAGGCGAAGAGGGCCTTGCGGGCGTGCAGGTTGGCGCGGTCGATGTCCTCGGGCGAGGTCACGTGCGCAGGGACGTAGCGGAAGACCAGGGTGGAGAGCCGGGGCTCCACGACGACGTCGAAGCGCGGGTCGGCGGCCAGCAGCCGCCAGCCCTCGGCGGCCCGTTCGCAGACCTCGTCGAAGAGTTCGCCGACGCCGTCCGCGCCCATGACGCGCAGCGTCATCCACAGCTTGAGCGCGTCGAACCTCCGCGTGGTCTGGAGGGACTTGTCCACCTGGTTGGGGATGCGCTCCTGGACCGTCCGCCGCGGATTGAGGTACTCCGCGTGGTACGTCGCATGGCGCAGGGTGGCCCGGTCGCGGACCAGCACGGCGGACGAACTCACGGGCTGGAAGAAGGACTTGTGGTAGTCCACGGTGACCGAGTCGGCGCGCTCGATGCCGTCGAGCAGCGCCCGGCGGGTCGGGGAGGCGAGCAGTCCGCAGCCGTAGGCGGCGTCGACGTGCATCCAGGCCGCGTACTGCTCGCAGAGCGCGGCGATCCCGGGCAGCGGGTCGATGGAGCCGAAGTCGGTGGTGCCCGCGGTGGCGACGACCGCCATCGGCACGGAGCCCTCGGCGGCGCAGCGCTCCAGGGCGGCGGCCAGCGCGACGGTCTGCATGCGCTTCTCGCGGTCGACGGGGACCGGGACGACGGCCTCGGGGCCGAGACCGAGGAGTTTCGCCGACTTCTGGACGCTGAAGTGGCTGCACTCCGAGGCGAAGACGCGCAGCCGGGAGAAGTCCTCGGGGCGGACCTTGGCCTCCTCCCGGGCGAGCAGGAGGGCCTGGAGGTTGGACTGCGTACCGCCGCTGGTGAAGACGCCGTCCGCCGCGGGGCCCAGTCCGATGCGGCCGGCCGTCCAGTCGATCAGCCTGCGCTCGATGAGGGTGCCGCCCGCGCTCTGGTCCCAGGTGTCCAGGGAGGAGTTGACGGCCGAGAGCACGGCCTCGCCGACGACCGCGGGGATGACCACGGGGCAGTTGAGGTGGGCGAGGTAGCGGGGGTGGTGGAAGTAGACGGCGTCGCGGAGATAGACCTCCGAGAGCTCGTCCAGGGCGGCGGCCGTGTCGTTGAGCGGCCGGTCCAGGTCGACGGCGTCGACGACGGGCGCGAGCCGGTCGACGCCGACGCCGCTGAACGGCTGCTCGACGGAGGCGAGTGTGGCTGCGACCCGTGCGACTCCCTCGGTGACGGAGTGACGGTAGTCCTCCGCCGTCGTGCGGTTGAGCAGGTGGGAACGCATGGTGGGGGGCCTCCCGGGTGAGGGACGTCATCGCGGCCCTCCGCGAGAAAGGAGGGGGGACGAAGGGCCGTGATCGTTAAGTTAGGTAAGCCTAACCTAATCAAATCGATGCCCCTCGCCCCCCGGAGGGTCCGTCACAGGAACCCCACAAGACGCGCGGACGCGTCACGCGGACGCCCGCGACGCCTCCTCCCGCAGCTGCTCCTCGCTCATCCCGCGCCGCCAGTAACCGATGAAGGTGACCCGTCCTCGGTCGAACTTCCGCTCCTGGACGACATGCCGGCGCAGCGCCCGCACCTGGGAGGACTCTCCGGCGATCCAGGCGTACGGGGTGCCGTCGGGCAGTTCGGCGGCGCGCACGGCGTCCACGGCCGAGGGGGCGCCCTCCTCGCGCACCAGCCAGGTGACGCGGGCGTCGGCGTCGGTGCGGAGGTCCTGGCGGTCCTCGGTGTGCGGGACCTCCAGGAAGACCCTGGCCGGCGTCCCGGCGGGGAGCCACTCCAGCGCGGCCGACGCGGCGGGCAGGGCCGTCTCGTCGGCCCAGATCAGCACCCAGTCGGTGTCCCGCGGCGGGCGGAACCGTACGGACGCGTTGTCCTCGACGGCCGGGCCCAGCGCCTTGAGCAGCTGTCCGGGAGCGGCGTCCGCCGCCCAGCGGCACGCGGGTCCGCCGTCGTCGTGCAGGGCGAAGTCGATGTCGATCTCGGTGGTGCCGTCGTCGGCGCGGCGCTGGGAGCGCACCGTGTAGGCCCGCATGACGGCCCGTACGTCCTCGGGCGTGGCCCGCCAGGCGTCGAACCAGCTGCCGTCCTCGTCCACGGGGACGTAGGGCTCCCGCTCGCCCGGCTGCGGCAGGAACAGCGAGAGGCTCTGGTCCCGGCCCCCCGCGGCGAAGCCGTCGAGTCCGGGCCCTCCGAAGGTGACCCGCTGCATGGAGGGGCTCAGCCGGCGGACCCGCAGGACCGTCAGGCCGAAGAACCGGAAGGGGGCGACGGCGGGTGCGGCGGCGGTCGTCATGCGGGGCTCCTCCCAGGAACCGGAACGGCCCGGCCGGGATTCGCTCCCGGCCGGGCCGCGGGGTCAGCTGACCTTCTTGGCGTTCTCTATCGCCTCGGCGAGGGCGTCGAGGATCGGCGCGCACTTGTCGTAGGAGTAGATCGGCTCCGTCGTACGCGGGATGACCTGGCCGGCCTTGACGGCGGGCAGCTGGGCCCAGGTGGGCTTGGAGGTCAGGGCGTCCGGCTGGAGGGCCGAGGAGCGGTTGTCCATCATGATGATGTCGGCGTCGTGCTTGCCGACGTTCTCCCAGCTCAGCTCCTCGAAGAACGCGCCTTCCTTGATCTTCGGCTCCACGAACTGCACACCCAGCTCCTGGAAGTACAGGGTGTCGGCCGACATCTTCGCGAGCGAGACGTAGAAGAGGTCCTGGCTGGCGGAGCCGATCAGGACCTTGATGTTCGGCTGGGACTTCGCGGCGGCGCGCAGCCGGGCGGCGGCCTTCTCGAAGGCGGCCTTGGCGTCGGTGACCTTCTTGGCCTTGACGTCGGCGCCGAGGGAGGCCGCGAGGTCCTCGTGGCGCTGGATCGCCTTGGGGATGGTGGTCTGCGCGGCCCACAGGGCGACGCTCGGGGCCAGCTTCAGGATCTTGTCCTTGGACTGGTCCGGCACGTACCAGAG
Source organism: Streptomyces sp. NPDC002125 (assembly GCF_053593715.1). Taxonomy (NCBI): domain Bacteria; kingdom Bacillati; phylum Actinomycetota; class Actinomycetes; order Kitasatosporales; family Streptomycetaceae; genus Streptomyces; species Streptomyces sp. NPDC002125. Next base: position 311,361 of record NZ_JBSFDD010000002.1, read on the forward strand.
GGCGTCCTTCTCCCACATGGCGGTGACGAGGAGCTCCGGCGCGAGGCCGGTGTACTTCTCGACGTTGAACTCGCCCCAGACGTTGCCGAGCACCTCGACCTTGTTGATGTCCAGGTCACCGGCCTGCACGTCGGCCTTGCCGTCCGCGGTCTTCGTCGGGCCGAAGACGCCCTTGACCTCGACGCCGTAGTCGTGGAGCGCGGCGGCGACACCGACGAACGCCACGATGTTCTTCGGGACGGAGTCGGCCTTCGCCGTCTGGCCGCGGTCGTCCTTGAACGACCAGGGGCCGGTTTTCTCCGCACCCGTACCCGAGTCGGAGGTCTTCTCGTCGCTGTCACCGCAGGCTGCGAGGACGGCACCGAGACCGACGGCGCCACCGGCGGCCAGCAGGCCGCGGCGGGAGAGTGGGCTGGTCCGGAGGTTGGACATGAGTGGATCTGCTTTCGTACGCGCCGCTGGGCGCCCGTCGGTGGTTGAAGGAAGGCTAGCCTAACCTCACACATGGTGAGCGGTGAGGGCAAGGGGCTCTGCGTTACCGTTACCGGAGCAGACGGAAGCCGCCTCCCGTGACCGGAGAGGCGGCTGTCGGAGCGTCGGCTCTCAGGCGTCCATGCCCAGCTCCCGCGCGATCAGCATCCGCTGGACCTCGCTCGTGCCCTCGCCGATCTCCAGGATCTTGGAGTCGCGCCACATCCTGGCCACCGGGTACTCGTTCATGAAGCCGTAGCCGCCGTGGATCTGTGTCGCGTCCCGGGCGTTGTCCACCGCCACCGTGGAGGAGTACAGCTTCGCGATGGCCGCCTCCTTCTTGAAGGGCTCGCCCGCCACCAGCCGTGAGGCCGCGTCGCGCCAGCCGATCCGGGCCATGTGCGCCCGGGTCTCCATGTCGGCGATCTTGAACTGGATGGCCTGGTTGGCGCCGATCGGCTTCCCGAAGGCGTGCCGCTCCTTCGCGTACTTCAGGGATTCGTCCACGCAGCCCTGCGCCAGCCCCGTCGAGAGCGCCGAGATGGCGATCCGTCCCTCGTCCAGGATGCGCAGGAACTGCGCGTAGCCCCGGCCCTCCTCGCCCAGCAGGTTCGCCGCCGGGACACGGACGTCGGAGAAGGACAGCTCCCGGGTGTCCGAGGCGTTCCAGCCGACCTTGGAGTACGGGGCGGCCACCGTGAAGCCCGGGGTGCCGGACGGGACGATGATCGCGGAGATGCGCGGGGCGCCGTTCTCCTTGCGGCCGGTCACCGCCGTCACCGTCACCAGCTCCGTGATGTCCGTACCGGAGTTGGTGATGAAGCACTTGGAGCCGTTGATCACCCACTCGTCCGTCGCCTCGTCCAGCACGGCCGTCGTGCGGGTGCCGCCCGCGTCCGAGCCGCCGTCCGGCTCCGTCAGCCCGAACGCGCCGAGCGCCTCGCCCGAGCAGAGCCTCGGCAGCCACCGCTGCTTCTGCTCCTCGGTGCCGAAGCGGTATACCGGCATGGCGCCGAGCGAGACACCGGCCTCCAGGGTGATCGCCACCGAGGAGTCGACCCGGGCCAGCTCCTCCAGGGCGATCCCGAGGGCGAGGTAGTCGCCGCCCATGCCGCCGTACTCCTCGGGGAAGGGCAGGCCGAACAGGCCCATGCGGCCCATCTCCCGCACGATCTCGTACGGGAACTCGTGCCGCTCGTAGAAGTCGCCGATCTTCGGGGCGATCACATCGTGCGCGAACTCCTCGACGGTACGGCGCAGTTCCTCGTGCTCGGCGGTCAGCCGGTGGTCAAGGGACATGGGTGCTTCACTCCTTGTGGGACAGCGCACGGACGGTACGGGACGGGCTCGGGCGGCCCAGTTGTTCGGCCATCCACACGCTCGTGGCGGTGAGTGCGCCGAGATCGACCCCGGTGTGGACACCGAGGCCGTCGAGCATCCACACGAGGTCCTCGGTGGCGAGGTTCCCGGTCGCGCTCTTCGCGTACGGGCAGCCGCCGAGGCCGCCCGCGGAGGCGTCCACCGTCGTCACCCCGTGCTGGAGCGCGGCCAGGGTGTTGGAGAGCGCCTGGCCGTACGTGTCGTGGAAGTGCACCCCGATGGTGTCGGTGTGCACGCCCTCCTCGTTCAGCCCGGAGAGCAGCTCCTGCACATGGCCGGGGGTGGCCACGCCGATCGTGTCGCCGAGGGACAGCTCGTCGCAGCCGAGGTCCATCAGCGCCTTCGCGACCCGGACGACCTGGGCGACGGGCACGGCGCCCTCCCACGGGTCGCCGAAGCACATCGACAGATAGCCGCGCACATGGACGTCGGCCTCCTTCGCCCGCGCCACCACCGGCTCGAACATGGCGAGCGACTCGTCCACCGTGCGGTTGAGGTTGCGCGCGGCGAACGTCTCGGTCGCCGATCCGAACACGGCGATCCGGTCGGCGCCGAGCGCGAGCGCCCGGTCCAGGCCGCGCTCGTTCGGCACGAGGACGGGCAGGGCGACGTCCCCGACGTCCGCGATGTCGCCGACCAGGGGGAAGAGCCGCTCGGCGTCCGCGAGCTGGGGCACCCACTTCGGGTGCACGAAGCTGGTCGCCTCGATCGTGGAGAGCCCGGCCTCCGCGAGCCTGCGGATGAACTCCGCCTTCACCTCGGTCGGTACGACGGTCTTCTCGTTCTGCAGGCCGTCGCGTGCGCCGACCTCATGGATGCGGACCCGGGCCGGCAGCCCCTGCGCGGGCACCGTCATGGGCAGTCCGGTGCCGGTCACGATTCCTCCCTCGGGGCCACCACGGCCAGGATCTGGTCCATGGCGACCGTGGCACCGGCGGTGACGTCCAGCTCGGTGACGGTGCCCGCGTGCGGGGCGGAGATGACGTGCTCCATCTTCATCGCCTCGACGACCAGCAGGCTCTGCCCGGCCACGACCTCGTCCCCGACGGCCACCTTCACCACCGTGATGGTGCCGGGCATGGGCGCGGCGAGCGTGTCCACGCCCGACCGGGCGGCACCGCTGAGCGAGGCCTCCACCGGGTCGTGGTCCTGGACGTGCCAGGCGTCCCCGTCGCGACCGAGCCAGACCCCCTCGGGGGAGCCCGCCCGGCTGAACGTGTGTGTCACACCGTCGAGTTCGACGACGACGCGCGGCCCGGAGGCCTCGACGAGCCGGGCCCGCTCGGCACCGGGCAGCGAGGGCAGCGGCCCGCACGCGTCGGCGGGCTCCTCCCGGTCCCCGGCGTGGCCGAACGTCAGCGCGGCCGTGCCGTCGACGGCCGTGCGCAGGCCCACGCGCACCGGGTCGCGGCCCGGGACCCGGAAGTGGTGGAAGGTTTCGGCAGGGGTGCCGCCGAGCCGCCAGCCGCTGGGCACGGAGAACGGATCGACCCAGCCGGCGGCGGACGGCCGGGGCGGCGGCTGCCGCAGCAGGGCCGCCGCCGCGTACACCTCCTCCGGGACGCCGTCCGGCACCAGGCCGTCCGCCTCCCGCTCCACGAGCCCGGTGTCCAGCTCGCCCGCGGCCACCGCCGGATGGGCCAGCAGCCTGCGCAGGAAGCCCGCGTTCGTCGGGACGCCCAGCACCACCGTGTCCGCGAGCGCCGCGCGCAGCCTGCGCAGCGCCGTGGCCCGGTCCGGGCCGTACGCGATGACCTTCGAGAGCATCGGGTCGTACGTGCTGCCGACCGGCACACCCTCGCTGAGGCCCGAGTCCGTCCGCGCCCCGCCGCCCTGCGGTTCGCGCAGCGCGAGCACGGTGCCGCCGGACGGCAGGAAGCCGCGCGCCGGGTCCTCGGCGCAGACCCGGGCCTCGACGGCGTGCCCGGTCAGGGTGATGTCGTCCTGGGCGTACGGCAGCCGCTCACCGGAGGCGACCCGGAGCTGCCACTCCACCAGGTCGAGCCCGGTGACCAGCTCGGTCACGGGGTGTTCCACCTGGAGGCGGGTGTTCATCTCCATGAAGTAGTACGAGGCGGGGTCGTTGCCCGGGACGATGAACTCGACCGTGCCGGCGCCCACATACCCGCAGGACCGGGCCGCCTGCACGGCCGCCTCGCCCATCGCGGCCCGCGTCCGCTCGTCGAGCAGGACCGAGGGCGCCTCCTCGATGATCTTCTGGTGGCGGCGCTGGAGCGAGCACTCGCGCTCGCCGAGGTGCACGACGCCGCCGTGCCCGTCGGCCAGGACCTGGATCTCGATGTGGCGCGGCCGGTCGATCCACCGCTCGACGAGGAGCGTGTCGTCACCGAAGGAGGCACGCGCCTCCCGCCGGGCCGCCGCGATCTCGTCGGCCAGCAGCGTCTCCTCCCGCACCAGCCGCATGCCCTTGCCGCCGCCGCCCGCCGAGGGCTTCAGCAGGACGGGCATCCCGATCTCCCGGGCCGCCGCCTCCAGTTGCCCGTCGGTGAGGCCGCTCCCGGAGGAGCCGGGCACCACGGGCACCCCGGCCGCCGCGACGGTCTCCTTGGCGCGGATCTTGTCGCCCATCAGCGAGATCGCCGAGGCGGGCGGACCGATGAAGACCAGCCCCGCGTCCGCGCACGCCTGCGCGAAGACCGCGTTCTCCGCGAGGAAGCCGTATCCCGGGTGGACGGCCTCGGCGCCCGTGCGGCGGGCGGCGTCGAGCAGCCGGTCCACCGAGAGATAGCTCTCGGCGGCGGGCGCGGGCCCGATCCGTACCGCCGTGTCGGCCTCCCGGACGTGCCGGGCGTCCGCGTCGGCGTCGCTGAAGACGGCCACCGACCGCACACCGAGCTCGCGCAGGGTCCGGATGACCCGGACCGCGATCTCGCCACGGTTGGCGACCAGAACAGTGCTGAACATGGAAGTCCTCACATCACATCCGGAAGACGCCGAACTGGGGGTCGCCCAGCGGGGCGTTGGCACACGCGGTCAGGGCGAGCCCCAGCACCTGCCGGGTCTCCATCGGGTCGATCACACCGTCGTCCCAGAGCCGGGCGGTGGCGTAGTAGGCGCTGCCCTGCTCCTCGTACTGCGCGCGGACCGGAGCCTTGAAGGCATCCTCCGCCTCGGCGGGCCACTCCTCGCCGCGCCCCTCGATCTGGTCCCGCTTCACGGTGGCCAGCACGGAGGCGGCCTGCTCGCCGCCCATGACGGAGATCTTGGCGTTGGGCCACATCCACAGGAAGCGAGGGCCGTACGCCCGGCCGCACATGGAGTAGTTCCCCGCGCCGTACGACCCGCCGACGACAACCGTCAGCTTCGGTACGCGGGTGCACGCCACGGCCGTCACCATCTTGGCGCCGTGCTTGGCGATGCCCCCGGCCTCGTAGTCCCTGCCGACCATGAAGCCGGAGATGTTCTGGAGGAAGACCAGCGGGATGCCGCGCTGGTCGCAGAGCTCGATGAAGTGGGCGCCCTTCTGGGCGGACTCCGAGAACAGGATGCCGTTGTTCGCGACGATGCCGACGGGGTGGCCGTGGATGCGTGCGAAGCCGGTGATCAGCGTCTGGCCGTACTCCGCCTTGAACTCCTGGAAGCGCGAGCCGTCGACCACGCGGGCGATGACCTCCCGCACGTCGTAGGGCGTACGCGAGTCGACGGGCACCGCCCCGTACAGACCGGCGGGGTCCGCCTTCGGCTCCTCGGCGGGCTCCACGGACCACGGGAGCGGTGCCCGGCCCGGGAGTGTCGCGACGATGTTCCGCACGATCCGCAACGCGTGGGCGTCGTCCTCGGCGAGGTGGTCGGTGACCCCGGACGTACGCGAGTGCACCTCGCCGCCGCCGAGATCCTCCGCCGTGACGACCTCGCCCGTCGCGGCCTTCACCAGCGGCGGGCCGCCCAGGAAGATCGTGCCCTGGTTCCGCACGATGACGGCCTCGTCGCTCATCGCCGGGACGTACGCCCCGCCCGCCGTGCAGGAGCCGAGCACCGCGGCGATCTGCGGGATTCCGGCGCCGGACATCCGGGCCTGGTTGTAGAAGATCCGCCCGAAGTGCTCCCGGTCGGGGAAGACCTCGTCCTGCATCGGGAGGAAGGCGCCCCCCGAGTCCACGAGATACAGGCACGGCAGCCTGTTCTCCAGGGCCACTTCCTGGGCGCGCAGGTGCTTCTTCACCGTCATCGGGTAGTACGTGCCGCCCTTGACCGTCGCGTCGTTGGCGACGATCACGCACTCCCGGCCGCTGACCCGCCCGATCCCGGCGATCACCCCGGCCGCCGGCGCCGCGCCCCCGTACAGCCCCTCGGCCGCGAGCGGGGCCAGCTCCAGGAAGGGCGAGCCCGGGTCGAGCAGGGTGTCCACCCGCTCCCGGGGCAGCAGCTTGCCGCGCGCCACATGCCGGGCGCGGGCCTTCTCACCCCCGCCGAGCCGTGCCGTGGCGAGCCGCGTGCGCAGCTCGTCGGCGAGCGCGTGATGCGCCGCCTCATTGGCCTGCCAGGCCTCCGAGGCGGGATCGGCCGCGCTCACCAGGACCGGTGCCTGCTGCATCCTGTCGAGCCCCCTTGCCCGTACCGCGGTAGTCGGATGAGAGTTAATGAGCGTTAACGCATGGTGCTCAGGTTAACGAGCGCTAACCCCCCTGTCTAGAATGAATCCTCATGAGCACCCATGCCGCCGCCCGTGTCGCGGCTCCCACGCGCCGCGAGCAGATCCTGAGAGAGGCCGCCCGCCTCTTCGCCGAGCGCGGCTTCCACGGTGTCGGGGTCGACGAGATAGGGGCGGCGGTCGGCATCAGCGGCCCCGGTCTCTACCGCCACTTCCCCGGCAAGGACGCCATGCTCGCCGAGCTGCTCGTCGGCATCAGTGAGCGCCTGCTGGCCGGCGGCAGGCTGCGCGTCACCGAGGGCGGCGACTCCGGCGGCGGCTCGCCCGAGGAGCTCCTCGACGCCCTCATCGAGGGCCACATCGACTTCGCCCTGGACGACCGCCCGCTGATCACCCTCCACGACCGCGAGCTGGACCGGCTGCGCGACACCGACCGCAAGCGGGTGCGCCAGCTCCAGCGGCAGTACGTCGAGGTCTGGGTCGAGGCCGTGCGCGCGCTCTATCCCGCCCTCGCGGAGAACGAGGCCCGGGTCACCGTCCACGCGGTGTTCGGCCTGCTGAACTCCACCCCCCACCTGACCCGCCCCGAAGCCCTCCCCGACCGCACGGCCACGGCGGCGCTGCTGCACCGGCTGGCGCGGGGGGCGTTCGCGGCTGCGGCCTCGTAGGCGGAGGCGGGGGACGTCACCCCGGGAGCATGAAGACGTTCCTCTCCGTCACGTCGGGGAGCAGCCGCGCGGCGGCGCGGAGTTCGTTGTCGTCATGCAGGACGACGAGGCCGTGGTGTGCGGCGGTGGCACAGACCAGCCAGTCCACGGCGGAGAGGCTCCGGTGCTGACCCCGCTGGGCGAGGCGGAACTGCGCGGCTTCGGTCCAGCGCCAGACGCTCTTGGTGACCTGTACGTCCGGGTAGAGGTCGGTGAACATCTCCGTCATGGCGTCGAACTCGTCCAGGTCCCTGGCGGACTGCAGGAATTCGGTGCGCTGCGGGGCGCACGAGCCGATCGCTCCCTCCTCGAGCTCGTGGGCCCAGGCGTCGCTGAGCTTCCGGTCACGTTGCAGGCGCCACACCGCTGTCGAGTCGGCCAGGTAGCGAATCACGGTCAGGCGACGTCCTGCTGATCATGGCGGCGCACGTCGTCGCCCTTCTCGGCCGCGTGGCGGAGCCAGAAGTCGTCGTCATCCCACTGCTGGGCCCTGTCCAGGTGCCGGAGCCGGGCCTCCGTGCGCTACCGTCGGCTCGCGTACTCGCGCAGCGCGATATTGACCATCTCCTTCTTGGTCTTCGCGCCGGAGAGGCGCATGGCCTCGGCGAGAGCTTCGTCGTCGATGTCGATCTGCGTGGCTGACACGGGCGCCTCCAGGTATGGGGGGCATGGGCTCCATACAAAGGTAGCCAATACCGCATACATCCGCTGCCGGCGCATGGCGCCTCGCTGTCCGCCGGGCAAGACACCGGGCACACAGCGCGGCCCCGACGGCACAATGGGTCCATGCCGATACCCAGCCGCGCCGCCCTCGTCGAGCACCTCGTCCGTACACGTATCGCGGGCGACGTCGCCACGCCCCGCGACAACAACCTCTCCCATTACCGCCAGCTCGCCAACGGCAACCGCCATTTCTGGCTGGGGCTGGAGCTCGGTGACCGGTGGACCGACGAGCAGGACGTCCTGGCCGTGATGGCCGAGAGATGCGGGGTCAGCGACGACCCGGAGCACCGGCAGGGCCAGGACACCATCGACCCTGAGCTGACGGTCGACGCCCTGGACCGGATGGCGGCCCGGCTCCGCAAGGCCGCCGCGGACGGCGAGCGGGTGCTGTTCGCGACCGGGCACCCGGGCGGGCTGCTCGACGTGCACCGGCAGACGGCGGACGCCCTGCGGGCCGCGGGATGCGAGATCGTACGGATCCCCGGCGGCCTGATGGCGGACGAGGGCATGGTCTTCCAGTTCGCCGGCGTCGCCGTCCTGGAGCGCGGGGCGACCCTGTGGCACACGCACTCCCCTGTCCCGATGGCCGCCATCCTGGACGGCCTGGAGCGCGAGGGCCGGCCCCAGCCCGATCTGGTCGTCGCCGACCACGGCTGGGCCGGGTGCGCCGGGCAGCGCGGGATCGACTCCATCGGCTACGCGGACTGCAACGACCCCGCGCTCTTCCTCGGCGAGGCGGAGGGCACCCTCCAGGTCACCGTGCCGCTCGACGACCACGTGACCGACCCGCGCTACTACGACCCGATGACCGACTACCTGCTCGACGCGGCCGGGTTGCTGCCGTCCGTCGAGCGGGCGTGACGCGTCGGCTCCTCACAGCGCGGGACGGTCCGGCGGGCGTGGAGCCGTGGCCCGGCGCGTCCGTCGGGCGGCCGGACCACGTGCGAGGGGCCGGGGTCAGTCCTCGCGCGGCCGCAGACGGACGGGCAGCGAGCGGTGGCCGTTGCTGATCAGCGACGGCACCGGCCCCATGTCCCCCTCCTCGGGAGCGAGTTCGGCGTCCGGGAAGCGGTCGAAGAAGGCGCTGAGCGCGACCTCCCCCTCCATCCTGGCCAGCGCGGCGCCCAGGCAGAAGTGGATGCCGTGGCCGAAGGCGAGGTGCTCCTTGGTGATCCGGGTGACGTCGAAGGCGTGCGGGTCCCGGTGCCAGCCGGGATGACGGTTGGCGGCGGCGTAGGAGGCGAGGATCGCCTCGCCCTTGGCGATGGTCCGCCCGTCGGGGAGCGGGATGTCGGCGACGGCGTAGCGCAGGGGCAGGTGCTTGACCGGCGGGGAGTGCCGCAGGGTCTCCTCCACCACGTCCGTCCATGACGCACGGCCCTCACGGACATGCGCGAGCTGGCCCGGGTCGGTGAGCAGGTGGGTCACGGCCTGGTCGATCAGGTTGACGGTCGTCTCGTAACCGGCGTTGATCATCAGGAGCAGCGTGTCGCGCAACTCCTCTTCGGTCAGCCCCTGTCCGTCCGTGTTCTCCTCACCCAGGGCGATCAGTACGGACGCCATGTCCTCACCGGGGTCGGCCCGCTTGGCTGCGATGAGCGCGTCGAGCATGGCGTACAGCTGCTCGGCGTTCGACGCGGCCTCCTCAGGGGTCAGGGTGGTGGCGAACACGTCGTTGACCAGGGAGCGGAACTCGGTGGCCCGGACATCGGGGACGCCCAGCAGCCGGCCGATGACCGCGATGGGCAGCGGATACGCCAACCGGTCGCGCAGATCGGCCGCTTCGCCCGGCGGGGTGTCCTCCAGGGCGTCCAGGAGCTGATTCACGATGCCTTCGACGGTCGGCCTCAGAGCCGCGACGCGCCGGGCGCTGAAGGCCGGCGCGACGATGCGGCGCAGGCGGCGGTGATCGCCTCCGTAGGCGGTGAACATGTTCGTCGCGGCGACCCACAGGGCCAGCGGCCACGTCTGGACGGCCTCCTCGAAGCCGGGCCAGTGCCGGCGCGCGTCCTTGGACACGGCCGGGCTGGTCAGCAGCTCCTTCAGCAGGGCGGGGTCGGTCACGGACCAGGCCTCGACACCGAGGATGTCGATACGTGTCGCGGGACCCTGGGCCCGTAAGAGCTCGTGTTCGGCGTCCGCGTCGCGGGCGGCGGGGTCGAGGACGATGGGGGAGGGGTGCAGAGGCACGGCGAGTGCTCCTCGGTAGGGGGAGTGGTCGCCACGGTTCTACCCCGGGCGGGCGGCGCGGACCCCGCATGCCGCAGCACTCCCGCATTCCGGCGCACGCCCGGCGCACGCATGATCGATCGGGCTTGTTTCAGCCGCCCCCGGCGCGCGCGGCCAGGCGTTGCGCGCGCCCCGGTGTCGGGTCGAGGTACACCCGCTGGATGGACGCGTAGCGCTCACGGAGCTGCTGCTCCGCCTCCTCGCAGGCCCACTCGATCTGCGCGGCGGTCGACGCGTCCCGGAAGTCGATCTTCGCTGCGATCAGCAGCTCCGACGGCCCCTGGATCAGCGTGGTCAGCTCCACCACCTCGACGATGTGCGGCACGGACAACAGCTCCTCCCGCACCCCGGCGCGCATCTCCGGGGGGAGCGGGCGGCCGATCAGCAGCTGGGCGTTGGCCCGGCAGAGCACCCAGGCCACGTACACCAGCAGTACGCCGATGAGGATAGAGGCGATGCCGTCCCAGACCCCTGATCCGGAGAGCTGCCCGCCGAGCAGGCCGCCGGCCGCGAGCAGCAGACCGGTCAGGGCCGCCGAGTCCTCCATCACCACCGCCTTGACCGCGGTGTCGGGGGTCCGGCGCAGATAGCGCGGCGCGGGCATCCGCAGCCGGGCGGCCTCACCGCGCACCTGGCGGATGCCCGTGCGCAGCGAGAAGCCCTCCAGCAGGAACGCGACCGCGAGCACGACGTACGAGACGAGCGGATCGCCGAGCTCCTCGCCCTTCAGCAGGGTGTGGATGCCGTCGTACAGGGAGAACACCGCGCCGCCGACGAACGTCGCCACGGCGGCGAGCATCGCCCAGATGTAGCGCTCGGGGCCGTAGCCCAGCGGGTGGTCCTCGTCGGCGGGCTTCTCGCTGCGCTTCAGCGCGGTGAGCAGCATGACCTCGGTGACGGTGTCGGCGACCGAGTGCGCGGCCTCCGAGAGCATCGCGCTCGAACCGCTGATCAGCCCCGCCACCAGCTTCGCCACGGCGATGCCGAGATTGGCCATCGCCGCGACGACGACGGTGAACGTGGACTCGCTGCCGCCGGTCTGCTCGTCACTCATGGTGGGCAGTATGTCCGAATCTGTGATCCCGGCCCCCCGGGGACGCGACAGCTCCGGCCCCCCGGGACGCGAACCTCATCGCTCGGGACTGCGATCTCAGTTCCTCGGGACGCGGACCAGGCCCTCCTGGATGACCGTGATGGCCAGCTTGCCGTCGGCCGTCCAGATCCTGGCCTGGCCGAGACCCCGCCCGCCGGACGCCGAGGGCGACTCCTGGTCGTACAGCAGCCATTCGTCGGCGCGGAAGGGACGGTGGAACCACATCGCGTGGTCCAGGCTGGCGCCCACCACGTCACCGACCGACCAGCCGCCGCGCCCGTGGGCGAGCAGCACCGAGTCCAGCAGCGTCATGTCGGAGACGTACGTCGCCAGGCAGACGTGCAGCAGCGGATCGTCGGCCAGCTTGCCGTGCGTCCGGAACCAGACCTGGGAGCGCGGCTCGCGCGGCTCACCGGCGGTGGCGAAGGGCGGGGCGTCCACGTAGCGCAGATCGACTGCGGCGCGGGCCTCCAGCAGCCGGTCGATCATGCTCGGGTCCGTGAAGCGGTCCGCGTACCGGGGCAGCATCTGCCCGGCCGTCGGCAGGGTCTCCGGGTCAGGGGCGGAGGGCATGACGGCCTGGTGGTCCATGCCTTCCTCGTGCACCTGGAAGGACGCCGAGAGATGGAAGATCGGCTTTCCGTGCTGCACGGCGACGACCCGGCGGGTGGTGAACGACCGCCCGTCGCGAATCCGGTCCACGCTGTAGACGATCGGGGCGCCCGGGTCCCCGGGGCGCAGGAAGTACGCGTGCAGGGAGTGGGCGCCACGGTCGTCGGGGACCGTGCGCCCGGCGGCGACCAGGGCCTGGGCCGCGACCTGGCCGCCGAAGACGCGGGGCACGACCGCCGAACGGCTCATGCCCCGGAAGATGTCCTGCTCGATCTGCTCCAGGTCGAGCAGATCGAGCAGGGATTCAAGTGCTGCGCTCATGGAGGAGAAACGTAGCCGCTCTCAGAGACCCATGGACTTCGCGATGATCGACTTCATGACCTCGCTGGTGCCGCCGTAGATGCGGTTGACCCGGTTGTCCGTGTAGAGACGGGCGATCGGGTACTCGTTCATGAAGCCGTAGCCGCCGTGCAGCTGGAGGCAGCGGTCGATCACACGGTGGGCGACCTCGGTGCAGAACAGCTTCGCGGACGCGGCCTCGGCGGGGGTGAGCTCACCGGCGTCCAGGGCCTCGATCGCGCGGTCGCAGACGGCCTCGGCGGCGTCGACCTCGGCCTTGCAGGCGGCCAGCTCGAACTTGGTGTTCTGGAAGGACGCGACGGTCTTGCCGAAGACGGTGCGGTCCTGCGTGTACTGCTGGGCGAACCGTACGGCGGCCTTCGCCTGCGCGTACGCGCCGACGGCGATGCCCAGGCGCTCCTGCGGGAGGTTCTGGCCGAGGTAGGAGAAGCCCTTGTTCTCCTCGCCCAGCAGGTCCTCGACGGGCACCTTGACGTCGACGAAGGCCAGCTCGGCGGTGTCGGAGACCTTCAGGCCCAGCTTGTCGAGCTTGCGGCCGACCGAGTAGCCCTCGGACTTGGTGTCGACGACGAGGAGCGAGATGCCGTGGCGGCGGTCGTCGGCCTTGGGGGCGTCCGTGCGGGCACAGACGATGACCTTGTCGGCGTGGACACCACCGGTGATGAAGGTCTTGGCGCCGTTGAGGACGTAGTGCGTGCCGTCCTCGGAGAGCTTGGCGGTGGTCTTCATGCCGGCCAGGTCCGAACCGGTGCCCGGCTCGGTCATGGCTATCGCGTACATGGACTTGCCGGAGACGAAGTCCGGGAGCCAGCGCTTCTTCTGCTCCTCGGTGGCGTACGCCTTGAGGTACGGCAGGCAGAGCAGGACGTGCACGCCGGAGCCGCCGAAGGAGATGCCCGCGCGGGCGGTCTCCTCGTAGAGGACGGCCTCGAACTTGAAGGACTCCTCGCCCGCGCCGCCGTACTCCTCCGGCACCTCGATGCCGAAGATGCCCAGCTCGGCGAGCTTGTAGTAGAAGTCGCGCGGCGCCTGGCCCGCCGCGAACCACTCGTCGTAGACGGGGACGACCTCGGCCTCGATGAAGGCGCGGATGGTCTCCCGGAACGCCTCGTGGTCCTCGTTGTAAACCGTACGGCGCACGGGGTGCCTCCTGGTGTCAGCTTCAGCGTCGGTCGAGGTGGCTAAGCGCTTGCTCAGTCCTGGTCAAAAGTTACCCGGCGGTCACGGCAGCTGTCCAGGGTGATGCTGAGCACGCGCGGCAGCGTCCGGCGCCGCCCGGCCGACCGGTCGCGGAGCGTGTCCGGACGGAGCGCTGTGTATGTCTCGATGGCGGGGGAGAGCGGGCAGGCGCACAGTGAAATGAGAGCCGGTGAGGACGCGAGCAGCCTTGCCGCATCAACCACCTGTGAGGCAGTCATGGCTGAATTCGGAACCCCGGGCGGGAATTCGGGTGAGAAGACGCGTGGCAGGACCACCATCGCCGACGGAGTGGTGGCCACCATCGCCGGTATCGCCATCCGCGAGACCGAGGGTGTGCACTCGGTGGGCCGGGGCGCGTCGAAGGCGATAGGCGCCGTGGCGGGACGCGTGGGCGGGTCCTCCGGTGGCGGACGTGGCGTGAAGGTGGAGGTCGGGGAGAAGCAGACCGCGGTGGATGTCGACATCGAGGTCGAGTACGGCGTGGCGATCCATGAACTCGCGGACAAGGTCAGGGGCAATGTGACCGACGCGGTGGAGACGATGACGGGACTTGAGGTCGTCGAGATCAACATCAACGTCTTCGACGTCCACATCCCGGGTGATGACGACGAGGACGAGGGCGAGGACCGCTCCCGCGTGCGGTGAGCGACCCCGCCCGGTCGGGACCGGTCAGGGCGCCCGCCCACGCGGGAACGGTGAACGGCGGCCGGCCCGACGGTCCGGAGTGGGGCGGTCCTGTGGCGCCGGCCGGCCATGCCTCTCTCAGGCGGAGAGGCGCCCGTTCTTGACGGCGTCGACGAAGGACGACCAGCCGGCCGGGGCGAAGACCAGGGCGGGCCCGTGGGGCGCCTTCGAATCGCGGACGGGCACGCCGGAGGGGTGACCGTCCATGACCTCCAGGCAGCTTCCGCCTTCGTTGCCGCTGTAGGTGGATTTACGCCAGGGGGTCAGCGTGGCGGCATCGGAGGTGGAGGGCTCAGTCACGATGGCCGTAGTCCTTTGCTGTCGCCCGCATGAGTGCCAATGACTCCTTGAGCGGCATTGCGTCGCCCAGCGCAAGATCGTATGCGCCTTCGAGGCGATGGACCATGGCGGGGGAGTCATGGACCTTGCCCACTTGGACGCCTTCCGAGTACGCCACGGGGGGTTGGTCCTCGAAGCTCAGAAGAGTGAGCATGCCCTGCATGAGCGGGTGGACCCCGAGCCCGAAAGGCAGTACGTGGACGCGCACCCGCCCCGTCTCCACCAGGCCCACGAGGTGCGTGATCTGCTCTGCCATGACGTCCGGGCCGCCGACTGCGCGGCGGAGTACCGCCTCGTCCAGCACCGCCCACACCACGGGGCTCACCGGATCGTCCAGAATTCTTGAACGCTCAAGCCGTGTGACAACGAGCCTGTCACACTCCTTTTCACCCACCGGAGGGAACGAGGTGCTCAAGACGGCACGCGCGTAGTTCGCCGTCTGCAGAATGCCCGGGACGAACGACAGCGCGAACTCGCGGATCATCACCGCCTGTCGTTCGAGCAGGCGTGCCGACTCGAAGTAGTCGGCCACCGCCGCGTCGTCCTCGGGCAGGAAACTGCTCAGCACATTCCCCGTGTTCAGAGCCTTGTCGAGCCGGCGCGCGTCTTCCTTCGAGGGGATGCGGCGGCCCGCCTCGATGTGCGCGATGTGCGAACGCGTCATGACCGCAGCGGCGGCCAGCTCCTGCTGGGTCAGCCCGGCGGCCAGGCGTTGTTCCCTGAACCAGTCCCCATAGCTGTTACTCAACGTCAACTCCCGTGTGACGAAGCATTTGTCACCAACGACCCCCTGGCGAGCCTAGCCCCGCTCGTCCCACTCTGTGAGCGAATCACTACTCAGCGACAGATGGTCAGGTGTCGGCCCCAGGGCACACCACGCGGCCATCGCCCACCCATGCACCGGAGTTGACGACGTGCTGCACTGCGCCACCCGCATCCTCGAGACGCTGCTGCGTCTCCTTCAACCGGCCCCGTCGGTCCCGGCGGACTTCCCGGCGCCCTCTCCTCCCGAACCTGAAATGCCGGAGCGACCGCTGTGGCGTGCCATGTACGGCATCGACGTCAGGCCCTGCCCGAGGTGCGGCACGGGGCTGATCGTATGACCGGTCGGATCATCCCCGACGCGGCGCGACTGCTGCCGTGGGTCGGCCTGGAGGGCAAGCCCTGCTACGTCCTCGGCGACGGGACGGGGTACGTCTCCCGGGTCGCGGATGACGTGGAGAGCGTCCAGCTCACCATGGCCGCCGAACTGCTGGACCACGCAGCCGACATGCTCGACGACCGGCAGGTCACCGCAGCGCAACTCCGTTACGTGGTGGCGCGCATGGCCGAGTCGCTGCGCGATGTGCACCGGATCGCCCGGAGCCGGGGTGAACGCCTCGCGGCTCCGGGTGCCGGCCCCGGGGGCTGAGCGGGCGACGGCTCTCAGGCGTCGAGCACCGCCGCGACCGCCTCGATCTCCACGAGCTGGTCGTGGTACCCGAGGACCGTGACGCCCAGCAGTGTGCTCGGGGCGTCGTGGTCGCCGAAGCCCTCCCGGACCACGCCCCAGGCGGTGACCAGATCCTCCTGCCGCGAGGACGCGACGAGCACCCGTGTACTGATGACGTCCTCCAGCGAGGCACCCGCGTCGGCGAGGGCGGTGCGCATGTTCTCGAACGCCTT
This sequence comes from Streptomyces sp. NPDC002125, assembly GCF_053593715.1. Lineage (NCBI taxonomy): Bacteria > Bacillati > Actinomycetota > Actinomycetes > Kitasatosporales > Streptomycetaceae > Streptomyces > Streptomyces sp. NPDC002125. The sequence goes on from NZ_JBSFDD010000002.1 coordinate 327,436, forward strand.
CGCCGCCTGGCCCGCGTAGTCGCCCACCGCCGCCGTCGAACCGTCCTCGTTCAGCGGGCAGGCGCCGGCGAGGAAGATCAGCCGTGCGTCGGCGGGGGCGGTGGCGGCGTAGGCGTACTCGGCCACGTCGGAGAGGGTGGCGGAGCGGATGAGTGTGACGGCGCGGGGCATGGCATCCAAGTCCTGGTGGGGGCGGAAGCTCGTATGTCTAGCAGACTCCTGCCGGGGCGTGCTCCCTGTTTTCTCCGACCGCCGCGCATGCCCGCGCTGCCGGGACGGGTTCAGCGCCGGCGGCCCCGCAGCGCGAACCACAGCTCCGTCCGTACGTCCATGTCGTCCAGGTCCATGTCCAGCAGCGCCGCGCACCGGGCGACGCGCTGGCGCACCGTGTTGCGGTGCACCTTGAGCGCCACCGCCGTGCGGTCCCAGCTGCCGTGGAGGCTCAGCCAGCAGCGCAGCGTCTCGGCCAGGGGCTCGGTGAGGGGGGCCAGCAGGGCGCGGGCGTGGGCCTCGGCGCGGTCCGGGGGGATGAGGGCGGCCAGGCCCTCGATGCCGGAGTGGTGCCTGGTCAGCGCGGTGCGGGTGGCCTCCGCGTGGCCCAGGGCGCGGGCCGCCTGGGTGTCGGCGTCACGCAGGGCGGTGACCGGGGACGGTTCCGAGACACCGAGGGCCCAGCCGGGCTGCGGGGTCACCGCCTCGTGGGGGCCGGGGAGCAGGACCCGTACGGTCGCGCGGTCCACGTCCGACAGGGCGGAGCCCAGGGCCGCGCCGAGCGCCCCGGCGTTCAGCGGGTCGGCCGGGGCGCCGTCGGCGCGGCGGGCGTGGACCACCGTCCAGGAGTCGCCGTCGCCCAGCAGCGGGGCCACGTCCTGGGGGGCCGCGCCGAGCAGCAGCCGTACGAGCGCCGTCGAGCGGCCCGCCGCGTCCGCGCCCTGGTGCGGGGCGGTGAGCAGTGAGAGGAGCACGACGGCGATACCGGTGACGGTGTGGTCACCGGCGTCGCGCCTGGGGGTCGCCAGGGCGAGCGCCATCCCCTGCCCGCCGCCCAGCGCATAGGCGAAGAGATGGGTCCCGCCCCGGGTGTCGGTCGCCGACGACGGGCTCGGTTTACGGCTGGGGGAGGGGGTCTGCGGCGCGGCGGGGGTCACCACCCGGACCAGCCTGGCCAGCGCCGTCTGCACATCCGGTGCCGGGCGCCCGCCCGCCGCGTGCAGCACCGTGCCCTCCGCCGTGAGCAGCGCGGCCCGGCCCTCCAGCTGCACGGCGAGCTGCCGCAGCACCGCGGGCACCGGGTCGGGGCGGGCCGCGGCCGTCGCCAGGGCCTGCTGGGCCCGGGTGACCCGGCGCAGCTCACGGTGGCGTGCCTCCGCCATGAGCCGCCAGACCGCCCGCGCGATCGCGGTGAAGCGCGTCTCGGGCGGCACCTCCAGCAGCGGCAGCCCGTGACGCTCGCACGCCTCCACCAGGGCGGCAGGCACCGTGTCATGCACGGGCGCCACCCCGAAGCCGAGCGCCGACGCCCCCGCCTCGACGAGCCGGGCCACATAGGTGTCCGCGTCCGAGAGCTGCACCCCGGCGGTCAGCAGCAGCTCACCACCGAGCAGATACGGATATGGGTCGGCCATCTCCGAGGTGTGCACCCACAGCAGGTCCGCGTGGGCCGGGCCGGCGATGCGGCGCAGCCCGAGCTCCTCCCGGGCCAGCAGCTCGGCCAGCGGGATGGGAGGGGCGGGAGGCCCGGCAGGGGAGTCCGGCATGGATGGTCCATCCATTCGTCGGGTCGAGGATGGAGGAAACGTACACTTCAGCGTCGGCTTCCGGCCACCTACCGTCTTCATCACCACACCCGACCCCTGAGAACGAGACGGAGGAAAGCCCATGGCTGTCGACTACGCGGTGATCGTGGTCTATCTGGCCGGCATGCTCGCCATGGGCTGGTGGGGCATGCGCCGCGCCAAGTCCAAGAGCGAGTTCCTGGTCGCGGGACGGCGCCTCGGCCCCTGGATGTACTCGGGCACGATGGCCGCGATCGTCCTCGGCGGTGCCTCCACGATCGGCGGCGTGGGCCTCGGCTACCAGTACGGGCTCTCCGGCGCGTGGATGGTCTTCACGATCGGCCTCGGGCTGCTCGCCCTGTCGGTCTTCTTCTCCGCCCGCATCGCACGGCTGAAGGTCTACACCGTCTCCGAGATGCTCGATCTGCGCTACGGCGGCAGGGCCGGGGTCATCTCGGGCGTCGTCATGTGGGCGTACACCCTGATGCTCGCGGTCACCTCGACCATCGCGTACGCCACGATCTTCGACGTCCTCTTCGACGTGAACCGGACCGTAGCGATCATCCTCGGCGGCACCATCGTCGTCGCGTACTCGACGCTCGGCGGCATGTGGTCGATCACGATCACCGACATGGTGCAGTTCGTCGTCAAGACGATCGGCGTCCTGCTCCTCCTCCTGCCGATCGCGGTGATCAAGGCCGGCGGCTTCAGCGAGATGAAGGCGCAGCTGCCCACGGAGTACTTCGACCCGCTGGGCATCGGCGGCGAGACGATCTTCACGTACGTCCTGATCTACACCTTCGGCATGCTGATCGGCCAGGACATCTGGCAGCGCGTGTTCACCGCCCGCAGCGACAGCACGGCACGCTGGGGCGGCACCGTCGCGGGCACCTACTGCCTGGTGTACGCGATAGCCGGTGCTGTCATCGGGACGGCCGCCAAGGTCATGTACCCGACGCTGCCGAGCGCCGACGCGGCGTTCGCGACGATCGTGAAGGACGAACTGCCGGTCGGTGTGCGGGGACTGGTGCTGGCCGCCGCGCTCGCCGCGGTGATGTCCACCTCCTCCGGCGCCCTGATCGCCTGCGCCACCGTCGCCAACAACGACATCTGGTCGCGGCTGCGGGGCGCGGTCACCAAGGAGGGCGGCGAGGAACGCGACGAGGTGAAGGGCAACCGGGCGTTCATCCTCATCATGGGCGTCGCCGTCATCGTGATCGCCATCGCGCTCAACGACGTCGTCGAGGCCCTGACCGTGGCCTACAACCTGCTCGTCGGCGGGCTGCTCGTCCCGATCCTCGGCGGCCTGCTCTGGCGCCGGGGCACGGCGGCGGGCGCGCTGTCCGCCGTGGTCGTCGGCGGCGTCGCGGTGATCGGGCTGATGGCCACGTACGGCATCCTCGCCAACGAGCCGGTCTACTACGGGCTGCTCTCCTCGCTCGCCGTGTACATCGTCGTCTCGCTCGCGACGAAGCCGACCGACGCCGCCGTCCTCGCCGCCTGGCGCGAGCGGCTGGCCGGGCGGGGCACCGAAGAGCCGACGGCGGCCCCGGACCCGGCCACGGTCTGACCGCCAGGGGGCCCCACGGGGGCTCCCGGCACACGGCCAGGGGCCCCACGCGGGCCCCTGGCAGACTGCATACGGATGAACGCCCACAAGGCGTGCATGGTTCAACGAAAGGCACCCGCACCCATGAGCAGCAACGAAACGCCGCGCGGCCCCGTCGACTCCTCCCGCGTCCCGCGGTACGCCGGACCCGCGACGTTCGCCCGGCTGCCGCGGCTCGACGAGGTCGGCACCGCCGATGTCGCCGTCGTCGGCGTGCCCTTCGACACCGGTGTCTCCTACCGGCCCGGCGCCCGCTTCGGCGGCAACGCCATCCGCGAGGCCTCGCGGCTCCTGCGTCCCTACAACCCGGCGCAGGACGCCTCCCCCTTCGCGCTCGCCCAGGTTGCCGACGCGGGTGACATCGCCGCGAACCCCTTCAACATCAACGAGGCCGTCGAGACCATCGAGGCCGCCGCCGACGACCTGCTCTCCACCGGCGCCCGGCTGATGACCCTCGGTGGCGACCACACCATCGCGCTGCCCCTGCTGCGTTCCGTCGCCAAGAAGCACGGCCCCGTCGCCCTGCTCCACTTCGACGCGCACCTGGACACCTGGGACACCTACTTCGGCGCCGAGTACACCCACGGCACCCCGTTCCGCAGGGCCGTCGAGGAGGGCATCCTCGACACCGAGGCGCTGTCCCACGTCGGCACCCGCGGCCCGCTGTACGGCAAGCAGGACCTCACCGACGACGCCAAGCTGGGCTTCGGCATCGTCACCTCCGCCGACGTCATGCGCCGTGGCGTGGACGAGATCACCGACCAGCTGCGGCAGCGCATCGGCGACCGCCCGCTCTACATCTCCATCGACATCGACGTGCTCGACCCGGCGCACGCCCCCGGCACCGGCACCCCCGAGGCCGGCGGCCTCACCTCGCGCGAGCTCCTGGAGATCGTGCGCGGGCTCTCCTCCTGCCACCTCGTCTCGGCCGACCTGGTCGAGGTCGCCCCGGCGTACGATCACGCGGAGATCACCTCCGTCGCCGCCTCACACACCGCGTACGAGCTGACGACGATCATGTCCCGCCAGATCGCGGAGGGCCGCACCAAGTGAGTCACGACCACGACGACCGGCCGCAGCTCACCGCCGCACAGGCCGAAGCGGCCCTGAACCCCCCGGCCGGCCGCAACGGCGGCGACCTCGTGGTCGAGACCCTCCAGGGCCTCGGCGCCACCACCGTCTTCGGGCTGCCCGGACAGCACGCGCTCGGCATGTTCGACGCGCTGCGCCGCTCCTCGCTCTCGTACATCGGACTGCGCGTCGAGAACAACGCGGGCTTCGCCGCCGACGCATACGGCCGGATCACCGGCGAGGTGGCGCCCCTGCTGCTCTCCACCGGCCCCGGCGCCCTGACGTCGCTGGCGGCGCTCCAGGAGGCGGCGGCGGCCTCGGCGCCCGTGCTGGCGATCTCCAGCCAGATCCCCACGGCGGGACTCGGCGGCGGGCGCCACGGCTATCTGCACGAGCTCCGCGACCAGAAGGCGTCCTTCCGCGACATCGTGAAGTCCGTGCACACCGTGCGTACGGCCTCGCAGATCCCCTCCGCGATCGCCGCCGCCTGGGAGTCCGCGCTCACGGCCCCGCACGGGCCGGTCTGGGTGGAGATCCCGCAGGACGTGCTGCTCGCCGAGACCGTCCTGCCCGTGGTCAGCGCGCTGGACGCCACTCCGCGCGAGCTGTATCCCCGGCCGGAGCTGACCCTCGCGGCGGCCCATCTGCTCTCGAACGCCGAGCGTCCCGTGATCATCGCGGGCGGCGGAGTCGTGAGGTCCGACGCGACGGGCAAGCTGCGCGCGCTCGCGGAGAAGATCAACGCCCCGGTCGTCAGCACCTTCGGCGGCAAGGGCGCCTTCCCCTGGGAGCACCCGCTCTCGCTCAGGTCCTGGCTGGAGGACCGCTACACCACCGACTTCCTGGAGTCCGCGGACGTCCTGCTGGTCGTCGGCTCGGGGCTCGGCGAGCTCTCCTCGAACTACCACACCTTCGCCCCGCGCGGCCGGGTGATCCAGATCGAGGCCGACGCCGGGAAGCTGGAGTCCAACCACCCCGCGCTCGGCATCCACTCCGACGCACGCGAGGCCCTGGCCGACCTCCTGGAGGCGGTCGAGCCGCGCGAGGACGACACCGCGGCCGAGCGCGTCCGCGCGCTGCTGGAGAAGGTCCACGAGCGGATCGCGTCGCAGGACCTCACGCTGGAGCAGCAGGTGCTGGCCTCCGTGCGCGAGGCGCTCCCGGACAGCTCGCCCAGCTTCTGGGACATGACGATCCTCGCCTACTGGGCCTGGTCCGCCTTCGACGCCCGCCACCCGAACACCATGCACTCGGCGCAGGGCGCGGGCGGTCTCGGCTACGGCTTCCCGGCCGCGCTCGGTGCCGCTGCGGCCGACCCGACCAAGCCGGTGCTCGCCGTCTCGGGCGACGGCGGCGCGATGTACTCGATCGCCGAGCTGGCCACCGCCCGGCAGTACGGCCTGCCCGTCACCTGGCTGATCGTCGACGACGGGGGCTACGGCATCCTGCGGGAGTACATGACGGGCGCCTTCGGCGAGGCCACGGCCACCGAGCTCTCCCGCCCGGACTTCGTCGCCCTGGCCGAGTCCTTCGGCGTCCCCGCGGTCCTCACCAGCCCCGAGACCCTGTCCGCCGACCTCGCCAAGGCCCTCGCGGCCCCGGGCCCGTCGGTGGTGGTGCTCCCCGCGCTGCTGAGGATGTTCGAGCCCACGCACCTGTAGAGGAACCCGGCGGCGGCCGATCAGCCCCCGGCCGCCGCTCGCGCCTCGCCTGCGGCCTCCGGCCCGGGCTCCAGGGAGGAACCGGCCGTGTCCGCCGTCCCCCTGCCGGTGAACGCCACTTGGATTCCGTCCTCGTCGAGCTCCAGGCTGAAGGCGGAGTCCATGGCCTTCGCCAGCCGGGCCAGCAGGGGAACGGTCGGCATCGTGCCGCCGAGCTCCAGCTTGGAGACCTGGGGCTGAGTCATCTTCGCCCGTCGCGCGAGCTCGGTCTGCGAGATTCCCAGAGTGGTCCGGCGGTCGTACACCGCCTGTCCGAGATCCCATGCCAGATCGAGCTCCTGGCGACGCCGCACTCTCTCGGCGCTCTCCTCGTTCTCCGCGATGCTCTCTGCGACCTTCCGGTCACGGGCAAGCTTCCACTGTGCGTGACTCACCATGTGCCTCTCCCTCTCTAGACGTCGCGAGTGAACGTGTCATGAGCCGGCTTGTGCTCCGTCTCGCAGGTGGCCTTCGCACGCCTGGCGCGAGTGACTTCCGCATTCTCGCGTCGGCGCGTCTTGCGGAAGACGGTGAGCAACACGATGCGGCGCTCCGGCGCAAGCCAGTACGAAATTCGGACTGCCTCGCGATGGCGCCCCAGGTCGAATCGCAACTCCCGCACACCATCCCCCAAGTATCTGGAGTGCGGCTCGCTCAACGTCGTAGGGCTTCTGGACAGACGCTCAGCGGCGTGCGCCGCCCGCTCGTAGTCGCTCGCCGACAGATTTGTCAGCCACAGTCGGACCTCCGGCTCGATCTCGATGATGAAATCTGCATTCATACACTGGAAGGTATATGCCTTCCAATGTATGACATTCGATCCCGAGAGGGAAGGCGGCCCAACGAGTGACGAAAGCCGGGCCGGTTGACGCCGGGTCCTAGGACCACCCGCCCGCTTCTGGGCCCATCGGCCGAGAATTGTTGCGGAAGGATGAAATCCGCAGCTGACGGCGTTGGGGACATGCGGTAGGTCAGGCGGGGCAACGGGGCGAGAGCAGGAGGCACGGGTGGCGGGCGCGGAGAAGCGGAGCGGGGAGAAACAGGGCTGGGGCCGGCGGCTGAGCGGATACGCGTGGCGCTACCGCCGCAATGTCGTGCTCGCCCTCGGCTCCTCGCTCGCCGGCATGGCCGTGATGGCCCTCGTCCCGCTCATCACCAAGGTGATCATCGACGACGTCGTGGGGAGCCACACCCGCTCCCTCGGCGTCTGGACCGGTCTGCTGATCGGCGCGGCCGTCCTCGTCTACGCCGCCACCTTCGTCCGCCGCTACTACGGCGGCCGGCTCGCACTCGACGTACAGCACGATCTGCGGACCGAGATGTACGGCACCCTCACCCGGCTCGACGGGAAGCGGCAGGACGAGCTCTCCACCGGTCAGGTCGTCGGCCGTGCCACCAGTGACCTCCAGCTGATCCAGGGCCTCCTCTTCATGCTCCCGATGACCATCGGGAACATCCTGCTCTTCCTCATCTCCCTGGTGATCATGGCGTGGCTCTCGCTGCCCCTGACCCTCATCGCCCTCGCCGTCGCCCCCGCCCTCTGGTTCATCGCCCGCCGCTCCAAGGCCCGGCTCTTCCCCGCCACCTGGTACGCCCAGAGCCAGGCCGCAGCCGTCGCCGGAGTCGTCGACGGAGCCGTTTCCGGCGTCCGGGTCGTGAAGGGCTTCGGCCAGGAGGAGCAGGAGACGGGCAAGCTCCGCGAGGTCAGCCGCAGGCTCTTCGCGGGCCGGCTGCGCACCATCCGGCTGAACTCCCGCTACACCCCGGCGCTCCAGGCCGTCCCCGCGCTCGGCCAGGTCGCGATGCTCGCCCTCGGAGGCTGGCTCGCCACCCGGGGCGAGATCACCCTCGGCACGTTCGTCGCCTTCTCCACCTACCTCGCCCAGCTCGTCGGCCCGGTCCGGATGCTCGCCATGGTCCTCACCGTCGGCCAGCAGGCCAGGGCCGGTGTGGAGCGCGTCCTGGAACTCATCGACACCGAGCCGTCCATGAAGGACGGCACCAAGGAGCTTCCCGCCGACGCCCCCGCGAGCGTCGAGTTCGACGACGTCCGCTTCGGCTACGACGACGACCGCCCCGTCCTGGACGGCTTCTCCCTCACCATCGAGCCCGGCGAGACCGTGGCCGTCGTCGGCGCCTCCGGCAGCGGCAAGTCCACCGTCTCGCTCCTGCTGCCCCGCTTCTACGACGTCTCGCACGGCGCGGTCCTGGTCGGCGGCCACGACGTCCGGGAGCTGACCCAGCAGTCGCTGCGGGCCGCCATCGGGCTCGTACCGGAGGACAGCTTCCTCTTCTCCGAGTCCGTCGGCGCCAACATCGCGTACGGAAGTCCCGGCGCCACCCAGGAGCAGATCGAGCGGGCCGCCCGCGCCGCCCAGGCGCACGGCTTCATCTCCGAGCTGCCCGAGGGGTACGACACCAAGGTCGGGGAACACGGCCTCACCCTCTCCGGCGGCCAGCGCCAGCGCGTCGCCCTGGCCCGCGCCCTCCTCACCGACCCGCGCCTGTTGCTCCTGGACGACGCGACCTCGGCCGTCGACGCCCGGGTCGAGCACGAGATCCACGAGGTCCTGGCCCAGGTCATGGAGGGCCGCACCACCCTGCTGATAGCCCACCGCCGCTCCACCCTCGGCCTCGCCGACCGCATCGCCGTCCTCGACCAGGGGCGGCTCGCCGACATCGGCACGCACGCGGAGCTGGAGCGCCGCTCCGCGCTCTACCGCCGGCTGCTCACCGACCCGGACGAGATGGGCGGCACCTCCCCGGGCCACCGGCCCTCGGCGGTGGCGGCGCCCGAGGACGACCGCGCGCTCCAGGAGGAACTGGACGCCGAGTTCGACGCCGAGCGCGGTGTCACCCCCGAGCTCTGGATCCGCAAGGAGCAGCCGCGCGACAGGGCCGCCGCGGGCATGCCCGCCACTCCCGAGCTCCTCGCCCAGGTCGACGCGCTGCCGCCCGCCACGGACGTCCCGGCCATCGACGAGGCGAGCGCGGTGCGCCCGGAGCAGTCCTACGGGCTGCGCAGGCTGCTGCACGGCTTCGGGGCCGCGCTGCTGGTGAGCCTCGGGCTGGTCGCCGTCGACGCCGGCATGGGCCTGCTGCTGCCCGTGCTGATCCGGCACGGCATCGACGACGGTGTCACGAAGATGGCGCTCGGCGCGGTCTGGGCGGCGGCCGGCCTCGGCCTGCTCGCCGTCCTCGTGCAGTGGGCGGCCCAGATCGGCGAGACCCGGACGACGGGCCGCACCGGTGAGCGCGTGCTGTACTCCCTGCGCCTCAAGATCTTCGCGCAGCTCCAGCGGCTCGGCCTCGACTACTACGAACGCGAGCTGACCGGCCGCATCATGACCAGGATGACGACGGACGTCGACGCGCTCTCGACGTTCCTCCAGACCGGTCTGGTCACGGCCTTCGTCTCCCTCGTCACCTTCTTCGGCATCACGGTCGTGCTGCTCGTCCTCGACCTCCAGCTGGCCCTGGTCGTCTTCGCCACGCTGCCGCTGCTGATCGTCGGCACGTTCTTCTTCCGCCGCAAGAGCGTCAAGGCGTACGAGCTCGCCCGTGAGCGCATCAGCGTCGTCAACGCCGACCTCCAGGAGTCCGTCGCCGGGCTGCGGATCGTGCAGGCCTTCCGCCGCGAGCACGACGGCGCCGAGCGCTTCGCGGAGCGCAGCGACCACTACCGCCGGGCCAGGGTGCGCGGGCAGTGGCTGATCTCCGTCTACTTCCCCTTCGTGCAGCTGCTCGCCTCGGTCGCCGCCGCCGCCGTGCTGATCGTCGGCGCGGGCCGCGTCGACAACGGCACCCTGACCACGGGCGCGCTGGTCGCCTACCTCCTCTACATCGACCTGTTCTTCGCCCCCGTGCAGCAGCTCTCCCAGGTCTTCGACGGCTACCAGCAGGCCAGCGTCTCCCTCGGCCGCATCCAGGAGCTCCTGCGGGAGCCGACCTCCACGGCCGACCACGAGGAGCCGCAGGACGTGACCTCGCTGCGCGGCGAGATCGCCTTCGAGGACGTGTCGTTCGCGTACGCGGGCGAGGAGGAGGCCCTCACCGGCATCGATCTGCGCATTCCGGCCGGCCAGACGGTCGCCTTCGTCGGCGAGACGGGGGCGGGCAAGTCCACGCTGGTCAAGCTCGTCGCCCGGTTCTACGACCCGACGAGCGGGCGGGTCACAGCGGACGGCACGGACCTGCGCCGCCTCGACAGGACGGCGTACCGGCACCGGCTCGGAGTCGTGCCCCAGGAGGCGTACCTCTTCGAGGGGACGGTCCGCGACGCCATCGCCTACGGGCAGCCGCAGGCCACGGACGCCCAGGTGGAGGCGGCGGCCAGGGCGGTCGGCGCGCACGACATGATCGCCACGCTGGAGGACGGCTACCTCCACGAGGTCGCCGAGCGCGGGCGCAACCTCTCGGCGGGCCAGCGCCAGCTGATCGCGCTCGCCCGCGCCGAGCTGGTCGACCCGGACATCCTGCTGCTGGACGAGGCGACCGCCTCCCTCGACCTCGCCAGCGAGGCCCAGGTCAACCAGGCCACCGACCGGCTGGCGGGCCGGCGCACCACGCTGGTGGTGGCCCACCGGCTGACGACGGCCGCCCGCGCGGACCGGGTCGTGGTGATGGACCGGGGCAGGGTCGCCGAGGACGGCACGCACGACGAGCTGCTGGCCAGGGAAGGCGCCTACGCGCGGCTGTGGCGGACCTTCATAGGAGAAGGGCTCGACGAGGGCATAGGGGAAGGCGCCCCGGCAGGAGTCTGAGCCCCTCCGCAACCTCAGGGGCCCCTTCTCGCGTCGTACACCCATGCGTACGTGTGTCGGGAGAGGGTCGATGCGTTCGAAGGAACGGGTGGGGTGGACGAGGTGGCGAGACCGATGAAGCCCGCGGAGCGGCCGGGGTCCCGGGCGGCCGGACGGCGTGTGGCGGTGACGCTCCTCGTCCTGCCGCTGCTGGGCTCCCTCGGCCTCGTACTGGGGCCCACCGGAGCGGCGCCCGCCCAGGCCGTGTCCGGCTGCTCCGGCCGGCTCGCCAAGACGGTGACGTTCTCCACCGGCACGCTGCGCGTCTACAGGACCCGCTCGTACGCCTGCGCCGTCACGGTCGCCAAGAAACCGGGCGCCCGCCGTTCGATGAAGGTGTCGTTGCAGCCGCGCGGGGGAAGCGCGGTCGTCGACAGCGGCAGGTTCACCCAGCTGGCCGGGCCGGTCAAGGTGCACGCGCTCAACCGGTGCGTCCGCGCGTCCGGTTCCGTCGGCGGCTCCTCCGCCTCCACCGGCTGGATTCTGTGCTGAGGTACAACTGGGTCTGGCGTGGCAGGTGTTGCCCCCGCTAGGTTCACGGCGTCTGTCGTGAATCAAGGGGAGGGTGCATGCGCAAGGCGCTCAGAGGCGTTCTGTCGCTCGCGGTGCTCATCGGCACAGTGAGTGCGACCGGGGCCTCGGCCGGTGCGGCCACCGCCGCGGAACCGGCCGCGAAGCAGAACAGCGGCTCGACCAGCAGCAGCAACGAGAGCGGCACCGAGGACATCAAGGACCGCATCCTGGCCATCCCGGGGATGAGCCTGATCGAGGAGAAGCCGTATCCCGGCTACCGCTACTTCGTCCTCAACTACACCCAGCCGGTGGATCACAAGCACCCGTCCAAGGGCACGTTCCAGCAGCGCGTCACCTTGCTGCACAAGGACACGAGCCGGCCGACGGTCTTCTTCACCAGCGGCTACAACGTCTCCACCAACCCCAGCCGCAGTGAGCCGACGCAGATCGTCGACGGTAACCAGGTCTCCCTGGAGTACCGTTTCTTCACTCCGTCCCGCCCGGCGCCCGCCGACTGGTCGAAGCTCGACATCTGGCAGGCCGCCAGCGACCAGCACCGTGTCTTCACCGCGCTGAAGAAGATCTACTCCCAGAACTGGATCTCCACCGGAGGCTCCAAGGGCGGCATGACGGCCACCTACTTCGAGCGCTTCTACCCGAAGGACATGGACGGCGTCGTCGCCTATGTCGCCCCCAACGACGTGAACAACAAGGAGGACTCGGCGTACGACCGGTTCTTCGAGAACGTCGGGACGAAGGAGTGCCGCGACCGGCTGAACGGCGTCCAGCGCGAGGCCCTCGTCCGCCGGGAGCCGCTGGAGAAGAAGTACGAGGCGTACGCCGCCGAGAACGGCCTCACCTTCAACACCGTCGGCACGCTCGACAAGGCCTACGAGGCCGTCGTCATGGACTACGTCTGGGCGTACTGGCAGTACAGCCTCCTCGCCGACTGCGACTCCATCCCGGCCGACGCCCCGAACGCCACCGACCAGGAGATCTGGGACTCCATCGACGGCATCTCGGGCTTCTCCGCCTACGCCGACCAGGGACTGAACACCTACACGCCGTACTACTACCAGGCGGGCACCCAGCTGGGATCGCCCGACATCCAGCAGCCCTGGCTCGGCGATCTCAGCCGCTACGGCTACCAGCCGCCCCGCAACTTCGTCCCGCGCTCCATCCCGATGAAGTTCCAGCCCTCCGCGATGCGTGACGTCGACAGCTGGGTCCGGCACAACGCCACCCGCATGCTGTACGTCTACGGCGAGAACGACCCGTGGGGCGCCGAGCCCTTCCGTCTCGGCAGGGGTGCGCACGACAGCTACGTCTACACCGTGCCGGGCGGCAACCACGGCTCCAAGGTCGCCGGTCTCGTCGCCGACGAGAAGGCCCGGGCCACCGCGGCCATCCTGCGCTGGGCCGGGGTCGCGCCCGCGGCCGTCCAGGCCGATCCGACGCAGGCGAAGCCGCTCGCGAAGTTCGACAAGCGCCTCGATGTGAGGGACGCCGAACTCCGGCGCGAGCAGGGGACACTGAGGCCCTAGGGGGCCTTCGTCCGGGCCGGCTCCGGCCGGACCGAAGTGGGCTGTGCGCGCCGGGTGTTGTTCACATCCGGCGGGCGCAGCCCACCGGTCTGTCCCCGCCCAGCCGCACATACAGGTCCGTCGTGTCCGGGCAGAGCGCGCGCCGGGCCACCGCCGAGGCGATCTCGAACTCCGGTGGCCTCTCGCCCGATCCGTCACAGGCGGTCTCCCTGACCTCGCCCTCGCGGAAGCCGTGGACACAGTCCCCGACGACCGTCAGCGGACCTCCGCCCTGCCCGGGATCGCCCGGGTGCGGGGACTCCAGATTGCGCATGCAGGCGTATCCGCGCGGCTGGTCGCCGGGGCCGCCGGGGGAGGGGCCGCCCCGCGAGATGTGCAGGACGAAGTCGGTCGTCGGCGGGCAGGGCGGTCCGTCCGAGGGAGCGCCCGTGTGACGGGCGAGCACCCGCGCCGCCGCCTTCTCGCTGCCGCACGACACCTCGCGGAACGCCTCGCCGCGCGAGCTGCAGTCGGCCGGCCCCAGGAACTCCACCCCGTAGCCCGAAGGCGCCGAGCCGACCCCCGACCCGGTCGCAGGTGTGCTCGACGCACTGCCCACGGGGTGCCGGCAGGCCGTCAGGGCCAGCGCGGCGGCGACCGGCAGCAGGGCGCGCAGCACTGCCCCGACACGGCGCTTCTCCATGGCTGACCCCCCAGGTCACGCCCCTGAGGACGTGCACCCAGCGTGACCCGCCGGGGCGGGCACACGCCAGGTGCACGGGGTGTTTTTAGCTCGTTGGGGTGGTCAGGACGAGGGAGAGGCGTACCTCCTGTACGACAGCCCGAAGCCGACCGGGTACAGCGCCTGCGCGGGAGCGTCCGCGCGCTGCACCGGTACCGGCAGCCTGCCCTCCGGCTCGGCCCGTCCCGCGATCACCCGGGCGGCGGCCCGGAGTTCGACATCCGTCCAGGAGTACGCGGCGAGGGCGGCGGCGAAGCCGGTCCCCGCCAGCTGGGCGATGTCGTACGGATTGCGGATCGCCAGGGCGATCACCGGGACCCCGGTCGCCGCCAGCGCGCTGACCAGGGCGCGCTGGGAGCTGGTCGCCGAGACGTTGTACGTGCCCACGACCACGGCGTCCTTGCCCTGCGCCGCGGCCACCGCCTCGGCGATCCTCGCCTGGGTCGGAGCCGTGCCGGTGGACAGCGCGGTCGCGGTGTAGCCCAGCTCCTGGAAGGCCCCGGCGAGCGTGGTGGTCGGGGGGCCGGTCGTGCCGGAGGGGGACGCGGGATCGGCGCCCACCACCAGGAGGTTCCTGTGGGAGCGGCGCGAGAGGGGCAGCAGCCCACCGGTGTTGGCGAGCAGCGTGGTCGTCCGCTCGGCGATCCGGTCGGCGGCGGCGAGATGGGAGGGGATGCCGACGGTGCGGTCGACGCCCCGGTGGGTGACATAGGGATCGCGGAACAGCCCGAGCTTCGCCTTCAGCCGCAGGATGCGCAGGATCGATTCCTCGATGCGGGCCTCGCTGATCTCGCCGCTCTTCACGGCGTTCAGGACGGCGGTCCAGGCGACCTTGAGGTCCGGCGGGTTCAGCAGCTGGTCGACACCGGCCAGCAGCGCGAGGACGGGGACGCGCTCGTCGCCGTACTTCGTGCGGACGCCCTCCATCCCCAGTGCGTCGGTGACCACCACGCCGTCGTAGCCGAGCTCCTCGCGCAGGATGCCGGTGAGGATCGGGCGGGACAGGGTGGCCGGGTCCTCGGAGGGGTCCAGGGCGGGCACCACGATGTGCGCCGTCATGATCGAGTCGATGCCGGCGGCGACGGCGGCCCGGAACGGCGGGGCGTCCAGCTCGGCCCACTGCTCGCGGGTGTGGTGGATCACGGGCAGGCCGGTGTGGCTGTCGGTGCTGGTGTCGCCGTGGCCGGGGAAGTGCTTGGCCGTGGCGGCGATCCCCGCGCTCTGATAGCCCTTCACCTGTGCGGCGACCAGAGCGGCCACCGAGTCGGGGTCGGAGCCGAAGGAGCGTACGCCGATGACGGGGTTGGCCGGGTTGACGTTGACGTCCGCGTCCGGCGCGTAGTTCTGGTTGATGCCCAGCGCCGCCAGCTCGCTCCCGGCGATCCGGCCCGCCGTGCGCGCGTCGGAGCGGGAGCCGCCCGCGCCCAGGGCCATCGCGCCCGGCAGCAGCGTCGCGGGCTCGCCGACGCGGCACACGATGCCGTGCTCCTGGTCCGTGGAGACGAGGAGCGGCAGCGGGGTCGGCCCGGCGAGCCCGGCCCGCTGGATGCCGTTGGAGAGATCGGCGATCTGGTGCGGGTCGCGGGTGTTGTGCGCCCAGGCGAAGTAGATGATGCCGCCGACGTGGTACGTGGAGATCAGCTCGGCGGCGTCGCGTACCCCGATCTCGGCGAGGTTGGCATCGACGTCCGCCTGGTCGGGCTCGGTGGCGGAGTGGCCGTACACCCGCATCACGAAGAGCTGGCCGACCTTCTCCTCCAGGCTCATCCGGGCGATGAGCCGCTTGAGGCCACTGTCCGGTGAGGCGCCGGAGGCGGCTGCCCGCGCCGTCCCGGGAAGGGCGACGGCGCCGGTCGCCGCGGCTGCGGCGGTCGCTGCGGTGGCGGTGAGGAGGGTGCGTCTGGAGGTGCGGTTGTGCACGTGAGCCCCTTCCGGTGCTGAAAGAAACTTCCAAGAAGGTACGGATATATGGAAAGTAACTACCAGTCAAGGGGGCGGCCCGTGAAGGGGTGTGACACACGGACGTGCGTGGGGTGCCGCCCGCTCAGGACAGTCCGGCCCCCGCGCCCCGGCCGCGCAGCACCGAGACCGCCGCGATGATCGCGGGCCGCCGCGCCGCCTCCGTGCGCCACAGGGCGTACAGCCTCCGTACCGGCACGGGGTCCAGCCGCACCGCTACCACCCCGGCCGGCAGCGGGCCCCGGCCCAGCCGGGGGATCATCGCCACCCCGAGCCCGGCCGCGACCAGGGCCAGCTGGGTGTGGTTCTCCTCCGCCTGGTGGCGGATGTCGGGCTCGTACCCCGCCGTCCGCAGCGTCCGTACGAGCCAGTCGTGGCACACCGTGCCGGGCGGCTGGCAGATCCAGCGCTCCCCGGCCAGCTCCTCCCTGCGCACCGCGTCCCGGCCGGCGAGCGGATGCCCCTGGGCGACCAGCAGATCGCACCGGTCGTCACCGATCACCGCCTGCGCCACACCCTCCGGCGCGGGCAGCGGTGAGATGTCCCAGTCGTGGGCCACCGCGAGATCGATCACGCCCTTCGCCACCAGATCGACCGAGAGGTGCGGATCGACCTCGGTCAGCCGCGCGTCCAGCTGCGGGTGCTCGCGCTGCAGCTCCGCCAGCACCCCGGGCAGCAGCCCGCGCGCCGCCGAGGCGAACGCGCCGATGGACAGCCGGCCGGCGGGGAGGCCCCTGCGCTGTTCGAGCGTCGTCTCGGCCCGCTCGACGATCGCCAGCAACTGCCGCGCGGTCTCCGCGAGGTGCAGGGCCTCCTCGGTGAGCGCCACCCCGCGCCCCCGCCGCTCCAGCAGCATCGTGCGGGTCTCCCGCTCCAGCTTGGTGATCTGCTGGGAGACCGCCGACGCCGTGTAGCCGAGGGCGGCTGCCGCGCCCGCGACGGAACCGTGGACGGAGACGGCGTGCAGGGCGCGCAGCCGGGACAGGTCGAGCACCGGAGACCTCCGAGCGGGCGGGAAGCATGAGCAGTGCTTAATCCAACCATGAAGAAATCCGCGCTGGTGCTACATGGTCCCGGCATCGGATGCTCGGTCCATGCGTCCCCTCCACATCGCCCTGGCGGCCCTGGTCGCCGCCGTCTGGGGTGTGAACTTCGTCGTCATCGAGCTCGGTCTCGCCCACTTCCCGCCCCTGCTCTTCTCCGCCCTGCGCTTCCTCGTCGCCGCGCTCCCCGCCGTCCTCCTCGTGGGGCGGCCCACCGTCGCGTGGAAGTGGATCATCTCGGTGGGGCTGGTCCTCGGGGTCGCCAAGTTCGGGCTGCTCTTCATCGGGATGGACCGGGGGATGCCCGCCGGACTCTCGTCCCTCGTCCTCCAGGTCCAGGCCGTCTTCACTGCCCTGTTCGCGGCGCTCGCGCTCGGCGAACGACCGGGCAGGACCAGGGTGCTGGGGATGGCGGTGGCCCTCGCGGGCATCGGCGTGGCCGCCGTGGACGAAGGGGCGGGCGGGCCCGTCCTCGCCTTCGTCCTGGTCGTCGCGGCGGCGGCCTGCTGGGGCGTGTCGAACGTCCTGACCCGCAGGGCCGCCCCGCCCGACTCCCTCAACTTCATGGTCTGGGTGTCGACCGTGCCCGTGCTGCCGCTCCTCGGCCTCTCCCTGCTCTTCGAGGGCTGGGAGAGGGACGCCGAGGCCCTGTCGTCGCTCGACTGGAGCGGCGTCGGCATCATCGTCTACGTCGCCTGGATCACCACGGTCTTCGGCTTCGGGGCCTGGGGCTTCCTCCTCCGCCACCACCCGGCGTCGTCCGTGGCCCCGTTCACCCTGCTGGTGCCCGTGTTCGGGATGTCCTCCGCGGCGCTCCTCCTGGGCGAGTCCATCAGCCCCCTGCGCTGGTGCGCGGCGGCGCTGCTGGTCGGCGGGGTGGCGCTGACCTCGCTCGCGAGGCCCCGCCGCACCCCTGTCCGGCAGCGGCCCGACGCCGAGGAGGCGCTGGTCTGACCTACTGCTTCGGCGCGCCGAGCCGCAGCAGGTGCTCCCGCCCCGCGGCCAGCAGCTCCGGCAGCTCGGCCGCCCCGGGGTACCAGCGCTTCTCGTACTCCCAGCAGACCCAGCCGTCGGAGGCCGGGGTGTCCAGGCACGCCTTCAGCGGCAGCACCCCGGCGCCGAGGGCCAGCGGCGTGGTCTCCTCGGCGGAGGCGATGTCCTTGACCTGTACGTATCCGAGGTGCGGGGCCAGCACCGCATGGGTGGCCGCCGGTTCCTCGCCCGCCAGCCAGGTGTGCATGACGTCCCAGATCGCACCGATCTGCGCATGCCCGACGGTCCCGACGACCCGGGCCACGTCGGCCCCCGCGCGGTGCGAGTCATGGGTCTCCAGCAGGATGCGTACGCCCAGGTCGGCTGCGTGCGGGGCCGCCGCCCCCAGCCGCCGGGCGGCGGCCGCGTCGGCCTCGGCGGGGTCCTGGTCCCCGGCGCCGGGGAACACCCGGACGTAGGACGCGCCGAGATCGCGGGCCAGCTCCACCAGCTCCGCCAGCCCGGCGATCACCGGCTCGTCGTCGCCCGGGGCCGCGACCCGCACATACCCGGCGACGGTCAGGATCTCGACTCCGCCGCGCTTGAACTCCTCCGCCACGGCGGCCCGTTCGAGCGGACTCAGGCCGGGGTGGACCGGCTCCTCGGGGTGGGCGCGCAGCTCCACCCCCTGGTACCCGTTCCCGGCCGCGAGCCGCACCACGTCCGCCATGGGCAGCCCCGGTACTCCGAGGGTCGAGAAAGCGAGCTTCACGTCGTGTCCTTCCACAGGGGGCCGGCGCGCGGAACCGCCCGGCACTCTCCGGCTCCTGCCCTACGGACCCGGCCGTCACTCCCGCGCGACGCCCAGCGTACGGGCCCTCAGCCCGTGCCCCGCAGGAGTCGCTCCAGGCTGCCGAGCAGCTGCAACGCGTCCTCGCGCCGTTCACCCTCCAGTACGCGTGCGTCCGCCCGCTGCGGAGCGAGCACCCGCAGCGCGGCTGCCGCCTGCCGGGCGAACATCGCCAGCAGGTCCAGCTCACGGACGTCCGACCGGGCCTGGGGGGAGGGGTCCAGCACCTCCAGCACCCCGAGGACGCGTGCGTCGCTGATCAGCGGGGCGGCCATCAGGGCGTCCGGGACGTACTCCGTGGACTCCGCCAGCGAGCGGTCGAAGGACGTGTTCCGGCTCAGGTCGTCCACGATCATCGGCTCGCCCGAGGTCGCCACCCAGCCGGCGATGCCGCGGCCCGCGGGGAACCTGCGCCCCACCAGGAACGCCTCGCCCTCCCCGGAGACCGCCTGGAAGACCAGCTCGTCCGCCTCCTCGTCCAGCAGGCAGACGGAGCTCGCCGCCGCCCCGAAGATGGCGCGCGCCACGTCGACGACCGACTGGAGCAGCTCGTGCCGGGCCGCTTCACCCGGGCCGGGTACGGGGAAGGACGCCGGAGGGAGCATGGCGTCAGTTCTCGGAGTCGTCACGGGTATCTCCTGCCGCAGTGGAGGGACGCGGGTCCGCGTGCACGTTGGCCGCGGACAGATAAAGGGCGTTCTTGAGCTGAAAGGCCGTCATCCTGGGGTGCCCGGACAGGACACGGGCACAGAGCCCCGCGACGTACGGGGTGGCGAAGCTGTTCCCGGTGGTGCGGATCGTCGTGCCGCCCAGCCACGGCACGGACACGTTCTGCCCCGGCCCGAAGAACTCCACCGGCGGCTCCGGGTTGTACAGGTGCAGCTCGTCGTCCTCCTGGTGGCTCCCCACGGAGATCACCGACGCGAACCGCCAGGGGAAGCTCTCCACCGGGGTGTTGTGGGCCGACGCGACGAGCACCGTACGGCCGAAGTAGGCCTGGTCGGCCAGCCCGTGCAGCTCGGGGGCGAAGCGGGACCGGGTGGTCGACAGGCTCAGGTTCACCACGTCGAAGCGCTGCTCCACGGCCCACCGGAGCCCGGCCATCAGAACGTCACCGGTGCCGGAGAAGCGCTCGCCGAGCACCCGGACGCTGTGGATCTCGCAGTCGGGGGCGGTACGGCGGATGATCCCCGCACACGCCGTCCCGTGCCCGCAGGTGTCGCCGGTGTCCGACGGCTCGACCGTGATCTCCCCGCTCTCCGGGTCCTTGACCACCACCCATGAACTCTCCACCGGGCCCACCAGCGGGTGGTCGAGCTCCACGCCCGAGTCCACCACGCACACCCGCACGCCGCGCCCCGTCGCCTGCTCCGCGGGCAGGCCGCCCGGCGGCCCCACGTCCGCGGGCACCGGTACGTCATCGGGGCCGCGCCCGCGCAGGCTCCAGGTGAGCCCCCGCCCCGGCACCGTGCCTGTTCCGACGGTTCCCATCGGTCAGCTCCTCTCCGTCGTGGTGACCATGGCCTCGTCCTCGTCCGGCACGCAGCCGGCGGCCCTGCGGGCCCCCGGCAGATGGCCCTTGCTCACGAAGTGGTCCCGTGCCGCCCGTGCCGAGACCAGCGCGGGGGCCTGCCGCCCGAGCGCGAACAGGGTGCGGGCCCGGTCCAGTTCGGCCGTCGCCCGTACCAGCGGGGAGTCCGTGAGCAGCGACGCCCGCACGGCCCGGTCCGCGTGACCGGCCGCCTCCGCCGGACGCCCGTCGGCGGCGGCCAGCCTGCCCCGCAGCCCGTCCAGGTCGACGGCGTCCGCCGGGCTCAGCTCCGACGCCTCGCCCATGCCCGCGATCCAGGCCGCCGCCCGCCCGGTCCGGCCCTCGTCCAGCTCGATCCGGGCCGCGTCCAGCGCCACGGCGGTCCGCAGCCCCGCCGCGTCGGCGCGCCGGGCCGCCTCGTCGGCGCCGGCCAGCAGCTCCAGCGCCGTGCCGCCGTGCCCGAGCAGCGCCTCGACGGCGGCCCCGAACACCGGCAGGAACACCTCGGCCTCGGCGAACCGCAGCTTCCCGGCGAGCTCCTGGGCCTCGGCGAGGCAGGCGCGCGCCTCGCGGGGCCGGTCCTGGAGCGCGTACAGCACCGCCAGAGGGCAGTTGAGGGTGAGCCTGACCGTCGGACGGCCCTCGCCGTGCGCCGCCAGCAGCGCGCGGCAGCGGGCCACCGCCTCCGGGGCCGGCACCGGACCGCGCCACAGGGAGATGCCGATGGCCCCGAGGGCGCCGGCCCGCTCCGGCTCGGCCCCCGCCAGGACCGCCTGCTCCAGGGCGCACGCCTGGTCGCGTTCCGCCTCCTCGTGCCGGCCGGCCTGCTGGAGGTGCTGGGCGAGCCTCAGATGGGACCGGGCCCGGCCGACCGCGTCCCCGGCCGCCTCGAAGACCGGCAGCACCTCCCGCGCCGTGGCCGTGAGCCCGGGGCCCGGGCCCGAGGGATCCAGCACGGCGAGCGCGAGCCTGGCGTGCGCGGACTCCACCGGCACCGACTCCATCCCGCTCACCCGGCGCAACAGCCCGGCCCCGCTCGCGGTCCGCCCGAGGGCCACCCGGACCTCGCCGAGCCTGCGGACCGAGCCCGCGTCCTGCGGGTCCAGCTCGACCGCCCGCTCCAGCAGGTCGTCCGCCCAGGTGAGGTCGGACCGGGAGGCGGCCTGGGCCCCGGCGCGGCCCAGCGCGGCTGCCGCACGGCCGCGCAGCCGGACGGTCCGGTCGTCGAGCAGCCCGAGCTCGGTCCGGTAGCGGCAGGCGCGTTCGAGATGGCCGCCGACGGCGCCGTCCCCGGCCCGCAGCACCCTGGGCAGTTCCGCCGCCCAGGCGTGGCGGTCCGCCTTGGCGCGCTTGGACAGCGACGCGTACGTCACCTCGTGCACCAGCCCGCTGCTGAACCGGTAGCCCGACGGACCCGTCCCCGGCGCCGGCTCCACCAGGCGCCGCCCGGTCAGCGCCACCAGTACGTCCTCGATGCGCCCCAGGTGGTGCGCCCGCTCGGCGGGGGACACCTCCACCACCGCGGGGCCCCGCCGCTCCGCCAGCCGCGCGGACGTCTCCAGCAGGAGGAGCTCCACCGAGGTGAACTCGCGGCCGACCACGGCGGCGAGATCGACCACGGTCCGCTCCGTCCGGGCCAGCGCCCCGATCCGGGCGCCGAGCAGGGCCTGGAGCGTGGGCGGCAGCCCGGCGTCCCCTCCGCCCGGGGCCACCCTGTCGACCCCGCCGCCCACCAGCAGCTGCTCCAGATGGAGGGGGTTGCCCTCCGCACGCGAGAGGAGCCGCTCGTCCACCGGTCCGGTGCCACCGTCGAGCCCCGCCAGCAGCCCGGCGAGCCGGACACTCTCCTCGCGGGGCAGCCCGGAGATCTGGAGGCAGCCCTCGGTGTCCGCCGTCCCGTCCGGGCGGCCCACACAGACCACCAGCACACCCGCGGGCCCCGAACCGTCCGCCAGCCGCTCCAGCGTGCGCATCAGCAGGGGCGCCGCCTCGTGCGTGTCGTCGAGCACCAGCACGAAGGGCCGGCTCCGGGCGGCCCGGCCCAGCGTCGTGGCCAGGGCGGCGCACAGGTCCTCGAACGGGGCGTTCGGCGTCCCGTCGCGCAGCACACCCGCGCGGAGCAGGGCCGTCGCGTCGTCGGCCGCCGTGCCGGACCGGGGAGCGCGGTCCTCGGACGGGTCCGGGGCACCGGCGAGGTCCGGCAGGCCGCGCAGGGCGTCGGCGAGGGGGGTGAGCGTTCCCTGATCGCCGTGCGCGCGGCACCGGCCCGCGCCGTAGGTGAGGAGTCCCGAGGCCGAGCGCCGTGCCAGCCACTCCCGGATCAGCCGAGTCTTGCCGATGCCGGGCTCCCCGGTGACGCGCAGCAGGGCGGCCCGCCCCTCGCGCACGGTGCCCGACAGGGCCGCGTCCAGCGCCCCCTGCTCGGCGCCCCGTCCGACGAAGGGCACGTCGAAGCGGCGCAGCAGCGCCGGATCGTCCGCGCCCAGGGCCAGCAGCCGGTAGGCCTCCACGCTGTCCTGCTTGCCCTTCAGCCGGAGTGGGCCGGTGGGCTCGGCCAGGACCGTGGGTCCGGCGGCGAGCAGGGTGTCCGGGCCGATGAGGATCTCACCGGCGCCGGCGTGCTGCTCCAAACGCGCGGCGATGTTGACGGTCTCCCCGGAGACCAGGGCCTGACGGGCCGTCGCGTCACCACCGGCCACCACCTGCCCGGTGTTGACGCCGATCCGGGTCGCCAGCGTGATGCCGAGCGTGGCGCCCAGCTCCTCGTTGAGCGCGGCCAGCGCGTCCCGCATGCCGAGCGCCGCGGCCAGCGCACGCCGGGCGTCGTCCTCCCGGACCACCGGCACACCGAACACCGCCATCACGGCGTCGCCGATGAACTTCTCCGGGGTGCCGCCCCGCGCCACGATCTGGGCGCTCATCGCCTCGAAGTACCGCAGCGTCACCGTGCGCAGGGTCTCCGGGTCCAGCACGCCCGACAGGGCGGTGGAGCCGACGAGGTCGCAGAAGAGCACCGTGACCGGCTTGCGTTCGTCCTCCCCGGGGGCGGCGACGGCGCACGGCGTCCCGCAGGACGAGCAGAACCTGGCGTCCTCCGGCAGGTCCTGGCGGCACGTGGGGCAGTTCATGACGATCCCTTCTCTGCGGGGGCGGGGCTGCGCCGCGCTGCCGGGCGGGCAGGGCCGGTGCGTACCGGCCCCGCCCCCACCGGGGCCGGACCCACCGGGGCCGGACCCACCGGGGCCGGACCCCCGGGGCCGGACCCAGGGACCGGCCGGACCGCGCGGACACGGCTCAGAACAGGGCGGACACGGCTCAGAACAGCGCGGACACGGCTCAGAACAGGGCGCCGCCGGCGATCTCGCCGTGCGCCCGGACCTCTGGTTCGACTGCGTCCAGCCGGCTCTTGATGTCCAGCAGCACCGCGAGCTCCTCCTCGGTGAGCTGGCTGAGCACGAGGCGCTGCTCGTCGGTGAGCATGTCCACCGGCAGCCCGGCCTCGTACAACGCGTCGGGCAGCGCGGGCGGTCCACCGCCCCCGGGCGTCCCGGGGAGAGCGCTGCTGTCGGGTGGTCCTGTCATGGGGTGACTCCCGTCGGTGAGAGAGGTCCGGCCCCCCGCGGCAGCGGCGCCGCCGCGGAGCGCGCGAGCCGGACGAACAGCCTGGTGAGCGCGTCAAGGGAGTGCAGGGCGCTGACGGTCACGTCGGACTCCTGGGCGCGGGTCAGCGGCAGCCGGTCCAGCAGCGCGTACAGATCGTCCAGATGGCCCGTGTCCAGCGCCGCGTGCTCCCGCACCGTCCGCAGGGCGGCCTCCGGCAGACCGGTCGTGCGCGCGATGCGGGAGGTCAGACCGGCGGCGGGCGCGTACCCCTCCAGCACCGCGATGTAGCCGAGCAGGGCCACCGGGTGGTGGTGCTCGATCCAGTAGTACTGGGAGCCGGCGAGCGCGGCGACGACCGGCGCCGGCATCGGGGCGAGGGCGTCCGCAGGCAGTGAACCCGCCGCGCGGATGTCCTCCAGCAGCCAGACGTCGTGGCCCTCCTCCTCCCGGATGTGCTCGCGGAGATACGCCGCCAGGGGGCCCGCCAGCGGATCGCCGCAGACGTCCAGCAGCACGGCCCGCTCCAGGGCGCGTTCCATCAGCGGCACGGAGGCCCGCACCACGGCGTGCATGGCGCACAGATAGCGCCGGTAGCGCGGCAGCAGCTCCTCCTCGCGCCACATGTACGCCATCGCGTCGAGCAGGTCCGCGTCCAGCAGCCCCAGGGTGACCCGCAGCCGTGCCGAGGAGCTCGGCCCGGGGGCGCTCACCGGGACCCGCCCGGGGCGGTCGAACGGGCCAGGACCAGCGGCGCGTACGCGGCGCAGCCGTGATGCCGTACGACACCCACCGGCCCCCGCGCCGCCCCGCGGTGGGCCGCGGTCAGGTCCAGCAGCGCGCCAGGTGCCCCCGCCGCCACGGCGTCGGCCTCGGCGGCGACCCTGTCGTCGGAACCCAGGGCCCGGCAGCCGTCGCAGTAGGAGGCGCCCCGGGAGGGGACACCGGAGCGCGCGGCCAGATGGGCGGGGCCGACCGTGCGGATCATGCGCAGCACGGGTGACTCCAGGGCCCGCCGGCGTACGGCCGCCCAGTCGTCGGTGGCGATGTGCCCGAGGCGCAGGTGGGCGGGGGCCGGCCGCCGGTCCACGGTGTCCTGGTTGCAGCAGGCGAGCACCGTCCCGTCGAAGGCGACCACCGGCCAGGCGGCCATGGCGCACGGGGAGACCGTGCCCGCCTCGGGGACGGTGCGGGCGGACGCCGCCCAGGAGGCCGCCCGGCCGAACGGCCGCACCTCGTTGACCAGTGAGGGGACCTGACCGCCGAACTCCTCGTCCACGGCGCGGGTGATGTCCGCGAGGTAGGGGTCGTCCGCCCCCGTCCCCGTGAGGTGGAAGCTCACCGCCACACCCGTCTCCCGCACCCGGTGCACGGCGCGGAACACGTCGGCGCGGGGGACCTCCCGCTCGTGGTGGGCGTCGAGGCTGGCGGAGAAGTGGTCCACCCCCGCGATCGCGCGCAGGACCGGCGGAGGAATGTCCCGGGAGCGGGCGAAGAACATGCCGCTGAGCAGCGCCGTGCGCGAACCCGCGGCGCGCGCCCGGGAGCTCAGCTCCTCGACGAGTGCGGGCAGCAGCAGCGGTTCACCCCCGGTCAGCATGACCACGTCGGGCCGGTCGGCGGCGGTGAACGAGCCGACGAAGCGCACCAGTTGGCGGGCGTCCGGCTCCTCCCGCACGGCCAGGGACGATCCGGTCGAGCAGTGGGCGCAGCTCAGGGGGCAGCGCCGGGTGAGGCCGAGCAGCAGACCGGCGGCCGGGAAGGGCCGCCGTCCGACGAGTTCGCCGAGTTCCATGCGGGGCCGCCTCCTTCAGAGGGCCGGGGCGCGTCAGGCGCGTACCCAGACTCCGGCGCACCGGTTCGAAGGCGGTCCACGGCCGGTTCATAAGCGGTATGGGCCCAGCTCACCGGCCCCGCCGGACCCCGCCCGAACACCCCGGCCAGGGCCGCGCACACGCTCCGAACTGGCCGGATACCACTGCCATACCGCTGCCGAAGCGTCTCCCAGGCCGGGCCTCCTAACTTTCTCGGCAACGGCAGGCAACAGCCCGCCGCACCGGACCGCGGGACATCCCGCCGGCCCCGGGCCAGTGCAGTCACGAGTGGACGGAGACCACCATGTCCGAGAACACCCAGCCCGTCGCCGACGACAACAACGACGAGACCCCCGAGGTCGAGGCGCACTCCGTGCTGGACCTCCAGGAGACGGCCAACAAGGAGATCGAGGCCCCGGGCGGCAGCTGCGTCAGCGTGATCAGCGTCGTCCTCGCCGACTGACCGGGCACACCGGGGCGGCGCCGCGGAGGGACGGGGGAGGACCTCTCCCGCCGTGGCGCCCGGCCCGCCGGTGATGTGGGGCGGTTCCGTCGTGACGGAGCCGCCCCGCCGTCGCTTCCGCGGCCCGGACGGGGCCGCACCCCTCGTCACGAACCAGACCGTCCCCGGGAGTTCACGATGACCACGCCGCTGCGCGGCAACAGGGATTTCCGGCTGCTCTGGCTGAGCGGCCTCTTCGCCGTCCTGGGCGGGCAGATGAGTTCCCTCGCCCTTCCGCTGCTGGTGCTGAAGGAGACCGGATCGGCGGTGCAGGCCGGTGCCGTCGGGACGGTGTCCGTGGGAGCCGTGCTGCTCACGATGCTGCCCGGCGGGGTGATGGCCGACCGTGTCGAACGCCGCCGGCTGATGCGGATCTGCGACGTCGGCAGCCTGTTCGTCGTCACCGCCCTCACCGCGGCCGTCTGGTCCGGACACGTCCCCATGGCCCTCGTCCTGCTCACCGCCACGGCGGGCGCGGTGATCGGCAGCGTCTACGGGCCGGCCGTCTTCGGCCTCATGCGCGCGGTAGTCCCGGCCGATCAGATGGGCACCGCCACCGCGCGGCTCCAGGCGCGCACCCAGACCGCCCGGCTCGTCGGACCCCTGGTCGGGGGAGCGCTGTTCGGCATCCACCCGGCCCTGCCGTTCGCGGCCGAGGCGCTGGGCCTGCTGCTGTCGACCGTCTGCGTGGCCCTCGTACGCACCCGCTCGCGGGCCAGGCGGAAGGCGGGCGCCGTGTTCAGCCGGCGCGAGCTCCTGGCGGGCCTGACCTTCCTGTGGGGCCTGCCCTATCTCCGTACGGTCCTCCTGGTGTTCGGCCTGGGCATGAACTTCGCGTTCGGGGCACTCACCTTCACCGCCCTGACCGCGTTCTCCGACGGGGGCACGTCCGGCGTGGGCGGCGGCTTCGTCCTCACCTGTGTCTCCGCCGGGGCGCTGTCCGGGGCGCTGCTCGCGCCGAAGCTCAGCCCCGCCCGGCACACCCGGGTCCTGATCGTCGCCACCTGCTGGACCTGTGTGGTGGCCGCCGGGGTGATGGCCCTGGTCAGCCGGCCGGTGGTGGCCGGGCTCATGTGCGCGTTCACCATGTGCCTGTCGACGATCGCCAGCATCGGATTCCTCTCGAAGCTCCTGGTCGTGACCCCGGAGGAGCGCGTGGGCCGGGTGCAGAGCGCGGCGGGCTTCCTGTCCTCCATGGTCCAGCCGTTCGGGCCGCTGGCCGGAGGCGCCCTGCTGACCGCCTTCGGCGCCCGCTGGGCCTTCGCCCTGACCGGCTGCGTGCTGGCAGTCTCCGCCCTCGTGGTCACCTTCGCCCGCTCGGCGCGGACGGAGCCGGCCCCGCCCCGGGCGGAGGAGCCCGCCGGGACGCCGGAACCCGGGCCCGCCCCGGACCCGGAGCGCGCGGCTGCCGTCCCTTCGGACCACGCACCGGCCGTCGCTACGGACCGAGCACCGTCGGCTGTGACGGACCCCCGCGCGCCGGCCGTTGTCACGGACCACGCACCGGCCGTCGCGAAACCCGCCGTCACCGGGGACTGATCCGCGAACCGGGGCCGCCGCCCACACCGTCCGCCGCCCCCGCGGGCTTCGAGAAGAGAGAGCCGAGCGTGCCAGGCATCCAGGAAACCCAGCTGTACTGCCTCGCCGACCGTACGTACTTCGACACCCCGGCCCGGCTGCCCGACGAGGAGTCGCGGTACCGGCTCGACACCGATCCGCCCCCGGCGGGCTGGCGCCGTGAGTCCGTGGGCCTGTGGACCTCGCTGGTGCCCGAGCACGCCGAACTCGCCGAACAGGGCTGGAAGATCCATGTGTCCACCGTCCCCGGCGAGGCCGAGGACACCCTGCGGGACACCGCCCGGATCTGCGTCCGCCACGGTGTGCCCTTCAAATTCCTGCGCAGCGAGCGGGCGTTGCTGCTGATGGCGGGCAAGCACGTCAACCGCAGCGGCGCGGGAAAGTTCATCGCGGTCTACCCGCCCGACGAGACCGTGTTCCTCGCCCTGGCCGACGAACTGTCCCGGACCCTGGAGGGACGCAGCGGCCCCTACATCCTCAGCGACCTGCGGATCGGCGACGCACCGGTCTACACGCGCTACGGCGCCTACGTCCCCCGCTGGTGCGACGACGCGGAGGGCCGCCGGGTCCTCGCCCTGCGGGACCCGTCAGGGAAGCTCGTCCCCGACGAGCGCGGCGTGGTGTTCAAGATGCCCCCGTGGGTCCAGGTCCCCGAGGCCCTGCGACCGCACCTCGCCGCACGCGCCGCCGCCCGCGACGACTCCTTCCCGTACACGGTCACCTCGGCCCTCCAGTTCTCCAACGCCGGAGGGATCTACCTTGCCGAGGACCGGGGGACGGGGCGGCGCGTGGTCCTGCGCGAGGCGCGCCCGCACTGCGGTCTCGACGCCGTCGGCGACGACGCCGTCACCCGCCTGCACCGCGAGCACCGGGCGCTGACCGCGCTGGCCGGACTGGACTGCGTACCCGAGGTGTACGGGGTGCGGACCGTGTGGGAGCACCACTTCCTCATCGAGGAGCACATCGAGGGGAACACCCTGCTGGAGGAGATCGTCGCCCGCTTCGCCCTCGTGCGCGGGGCGGACTCCGCGGACGAACTCGCCCCCTACGTCGCGTGGACCGAGTCGGTGACCGGTGAACTCACCCGCGCCCTGGAGGCGATCCACGCGCGCGGTCTGCGCTTCGGCGATCTGCACCCCTCCAACATCATCGTCCGGCCCGACGGACGGGTCGCCCTAGTCGACTTCGAGTACGCCACCGCCCTGGACGACCAGGAGACCCCGCTGGCCGGCGGCCAGGGCCTCCAGGCCCCCCAGGGCACCCCCGGGGCGGAGGCCGACGCCTACGCACTCTGGGCGACCTGGCTCTCCATGCTGATGCCGGTCATGGAGATGGCGGGACTCGAAACGGCGAAGGCCCTCACCCTGGAGCGCTGGGCCCGCGAGCGGTACTCCCTTCCGGCCGGGGCGGGACCACGCCGGCCCGGACTGCTCGGCGGCCTCGACGCCTCACGGCGCCGGGAGGCCGGGGTGGCGGCCCTGTTCGAGGGGCCGGAGGTCGACTGGGCGGGGATACGCACAGGGCTCCTCGCCGGCATCCGTGCCGGAGCCACCCCCGGACGGAGGGACCGCCTCTTCCCGGGCGGCCCGGGTCTCTTCAGGACCGGCGGGACCGATCTCGTGAACGGCGCGGCCGGTGTCCTGTACGCCCTGCACCGGACGGGCGCCCCCGTCCCGGGGGAGTGGACCGACTGGCTCGCGGCGGCGGCGCTGCGCAGGGACCCCGCGGAGGCCGGCGGACTCTACGACGGGCTGCCCGGCGCCGCGCTGGTGCTCTCGCTCCTGGGCCGGAAAGAGCAGGGACGGGAGGTGTGGGAGCGCGCGACTGCCGTCGCGCCGGCGACTCCCTCGGCGGATCTGCTCACCGGCCGCGCGGGCACGGCGCTCGCCGCCCTACGCGTGGCCCGCGCGGACGGCGCCGCCCCCGACCCCCGGCTCGTCGAGAGCGCCCTGCGCACCGCCCGGGACCTGGACCGGCTGGTGCGCGGCGAACACGTGGACAGCCTCAAGCCGCCGGAGTCGGCCGGGCTGCTGCGCGGACTGAGCGGAGCCGCGTTCCTCCTCCTGGAACTGCACGCGCTGACCGGCGAGGAATGGCTGCGCCGGGCCGCCCGCACCGCCCTGGTACGGGAGGCCGGACACCTGGTCACCATGGACGACGGCTCGCTCCAGGTGAAGGACGGCCGGCGCCATCTGCTCTATCTCGACCAGGGCAGCTCAGGGGTCGCGCTGGTCGCGCAGGCGTACACGGCCCGGTACGAGGACGAAGAGCTGAGCGCCCTGATCCCGGCCGTGGCCCAGGGCTGCGCCATGGAATTCGTCCGTGAACCAGGGCTGTTCACCGGCCGTGCGGGCCTCGCCGCGGCGGCGGGCCAGCTCGACCCCGTGACCCGGACCGGGCCCCGCGTCATGGCCTCCGTACGCAACCTCGCCTGGCACCTCGTCGCCGACGAGGACAGACTGCTCGTCCCCGGCGCGACGCTGCGGCGCTTCTCCGCAGACCTCGGCACGGGGGCGGCGGGGCTGCTGCTCGCCCTGCACTTCCTGTCGGGGGCCCGGGACACGGCCGACTGCCTGTCCGGGCCCCGGGACACGGCGGGTGCGGAACGCCCCCCGGGTCTGCTGGAGCTGCTGACCCTCGGCTGAGTTGTGGGCTTGGCCGTCGCGCCGGGCACCGGCCGCGTGCCGACGAGCCCGGCAGATCGTGGGATCGACGCTGACCTCCCAGGTGATCAGCCCGCCGCGTCCGCCCTGGCCTGCAAGCCGCCCTGTTCCGGTCGCGGCCCCGTGGGCGTCGGGCTTGGTCACGGGCAGCAGCCACCGGCCTCGACGGGCGTCGGCGGGCCTGCTTCGGTGACGGGGCTCGCGCAGCAGGTGCTGTTCTTCTGCTTGGCCATGGAGCCGGCGTCTGCCTTGACGACGTAGACCTCCCACGGTTCCTTGCCGGGGCCGTGGATCCAGACCTTGTCCTGGAGGGCGTAGCAACAGGTGGTGTCGTTCTCGACGTCGGTCGCCAGCCCTTGGTCCTGGAGGCGGGTCGTGGCGGAGTGGACGTCTTCGGTGGTGGCGACTTCGACGCCGAGGTGGTCCATGCGGGTGTCCGCGCCTGGTGTGCCCTGGACGAGGACCAGCTTGAGCGGTGGATCAGCGATGGCGAAGTTGGCGTACCCGTTGCGCAGTTTGGCCGGCTCGGTGCCGAAGAGCTTGCTGTAGAAGGCGATCGATGCTTGGAGGTCGGGGACGCGCAAGGCGAGTTGTATGCGTGACATGACGTTCCTCCGGACTCGGAGCGGTAGCGTCCGGGCCGGGAGCGGCGGGAGCGGCGGGAGCGGCGGGAGCGGCGGGGGTGCGGTGTTTCAGGACCCGCAGCACCCACCGGACGCCGTGTCCTCGGCGGCTGCGACCGGCATGGAGGTGCCGGTGCCGATCTGTACGAGGGTGGGTGCCGGAGCGCAGCAGCCGCCTTCGTCGGCCTGGCCGTCCGCGGGGTCGTCGAACAGTCCGGCGCCGCCGCAGACTCCGGTTTCGGGGAGGGTGAGTTCGACGCGGTCGGCGGACTCGGTGTCGCCGGCGATGGCGGCGGTGACGGAGCGGACCTGTTCGTAGCCGGTCATGGCGAGGAAGGTGGGGGCGCGGCCGTAGGACTTGATGCCGACGAGGTAGACGCCCTTTTCGGGGTGGGACAGTTCGCGGTGGCCGTGCGGGTAGACGGTGCCGCAGGAGTGCTGGTTCGGGTCGATGAGCGGTGCGAGCTCGACCGGCGCCTGCAGGCGCTCGTCCAGGCAGAGGCGGAGCTCGGACAGGAAGGACAGGTCGGGGCGCAGGCCCGTCAGGACGATGACTTCATCCACCGGATCAAGGCGTCGGCCGTCCTCACCGACGAGGACCAGGCGGTCGTTGTCGGTGCGCTCGATGACTTCGGTACGGAAGCCGGTGACGGCGTCGGCGTACCCGTCGTCGACGGCGGCTTTGGCGGCCAGGCCCAGGGCGCCTCGGGCGGGAAGCTGGTCGGCGCTGCCCCCGCCGAAGGTGGAGCCGCTGATGCCGCGCCGCAGGATCCACACGGAGTGCGTACCCGGTTCGCTCGTGGCGAGGTCGGCGAGGGTGGCCAGTGCGGTGAACGCGGAGGCCCCGGAGCCGATGACGGCGGTGCGCTTTCCCGTGTACCGGGCCCGTACTGCGGGGTCCTTGAGGTCAGGGATGCGGTAGGAGATGCGGGCGGAGGCGGAGTGTTCGCCCAGAGCGGGGAGGCCATCGGCGCCGATCGGGCCGGGGGTGGACCAGGTGCCGGACGCGTCGATCACGGCACGGCCCGTGATGCGCTCCTCGGCGCCGTCCGCGAGCTCGATGCGGAGGGTGAAGGGCTGCTGGTCCCGGTCGGCGTCGACGATCCGGTCGCGGCCGAGGCGGGAGACGCCGGTGACGGTGGCGCCGTAGCGGACCTTGTCCCCGAGGGCATCGGCGAGCGGCTGGAGGTACTGCTCGGCCCAGTCTCCGCCCGTGGGGTAGATGTCCGCGGCGGGCTTGGTCCAGCCGGTCGGCGCCAGGAGCTTCTCGGCAGCGGGGTCGGTCAGTTCACTCCAGGTGGAGAAGAGCCGTACGTGCGACCAGTCGCGCACCGCGGTGGCCGCGGAGGGCCCGGCTTCCAGGACCAGTGGTTCGATGCCTCGCTCGACGAGGTGGGCGGCGGCTGCGAGCCCGGCAGGGCCGGCGCCGATGACGACTACCGGAAGGTGTGCAGTGGTGGTCATGGCGGGTGATGCCCTCCGGGACGGGCGACCGAACCCGGCCGCTGTTTCGATTGCTGTCTATATTCGAAGCTTGCCACTCGCATCGATGAGTGTCAATATAGACGTATGTCGAAG
This sequence comes from Streptomyces sp. NPDC002125, assembly GCF_053593715.1. NCBI lineage: Bacteria > Bacillati > Actinomycetota > Actinomycetes > Kitasatosporales > Streptomycetaceae > Streptomyces > Streptomyces sp. NPDC002125. The sequence continues at coordinate 359,884 of NZ_JBSFDD010000002.1, forward strand.
TCGCAGGTGGTGGAGCTGCCGGTTCTGGACCCCGGAACGGCGGTGCCGTGCTGCCCGCCGATCACTGCGGGAGAGCTGTCGCAGGACGACGCGGAGCGGATGGCCCTGATGTTCAAGGCGCTGTCCGACCCGGTCCGGCTTCGGCTGTTCTCCAGGGTCGCCTCACATCCCGGCGGCGAGGCGTGCGTGTGCGACATCCAGGACGTCGGCGTCTCCCAGCCGACGGTCTCCCATCACCTGAAGAAGCTGCGCGAGGCCGGCCTGCTTACCTCGGAGCGACGCGGAACATGGGTCTACTACCAGGTCGCCCCGTCCGTCGTGGCGGCCATGGCCGCCACGCTTGACCTGCGCAGCTGACTCCCCCGCCCGCCCCTGCGGGCCAAGCGGCGCAGCAGGCTCGAGCGAAGTCCAGCTGCTTGCGGCGCAGGTGGTACCCGGCGATGAGCCCGGCTTGCCCGCCGCCGATCACTGCTACGCCTGTCTGCCTGGTCACGGCGTCAGGACCGCCGCGCTTGGCTCCTCGCTGCGGCACGCACAGGGCACAGCACCCGGCGAGCTCCGGTTTCGCCTGGAACTCCCAGCGGTCTGCCGAGCCGCACGGTCCGGGATGCGGCGCGGGCGTGTACCGCGCAGACCACGGAGGCGCATGCCTGGAAGATGCCGATGGCGGGGGTGTTCGTCCCTGCGGTGCGGCAGCCGAGGCGGTGCATCAGGATTCTCCTCCTGATGTGGTGAGGGCTGCAGAGGCGAATTTCTTGCGCCAGGCCAGTGCCACGTACACGAGCCCGATCAGGACGGGCACCTCGATCAGCGGACCGACCACACCGGACAGCGCCTGGCCGGAGGTGACGCCGAAGGTCGCGATGGCGACGGCGATGGCCAGCTCGAAGTTGTTGCCTGCCGCGGTGAACGCGAGGGTGCTCGTACGGTCGTAGGCGAGGCCAAGTGCCTTGCCGAGGAGGAAGGAGCCGAAGAACATGATCGCGAAGTACACCAGCAGGGGGATGGCGATGCGTACGACGTCCAGGGGCTGCGAGGTGATCGTCTTCCCCTGAAGTGCGAACAGGATGATGATCGTGAACAGCAGCCCGTACAGCGCCCAAGGGCCGATCTTCGGCAGGAACTTCGTCTCGTAGGACTGCCGGCCCATCTTCTTCTCGCCGATGCGGCGTGTGAGGAAGCCGGCCAGGAGCGGGATGCCGAGGAAGACGATGACGTTCAGAGCGATGTGCCACACGGGGACGTCGAGACCCTGTCCGTCGCCCAGGCCCAGCCACTGCGGCAGCAGGTCGAGGTAGAACCAGCCCAGCACACCGAACATGATGACCTGGAACACGGAGTTCAAAGCGACGAGGACGGCTGCGGCTTCGCGGTCGCCGCAGGCCAGGTCGTTCCAGATGATGACCATGGCGATGCAGCGGGCGAGACCGACGATGATCAGACCGGTGCGGTACTCGGGCAGGTCGGGCAGGAAGATCCACGCCAGGGCGAACATGACCGCGGGGCCGACGACCCAGTTGATCACCAGCGAGGACACCATCAGCGTGCGGTCGCCGGTGACCGTGTCCAGCCGGTCGTAGCGGACCTTGGCCAGCACCGGGTACATCATCACCAGCAGGCCGAGTGCGATCGGCAGGGAGATCCCGCCGACCTCGATCTTCGCGAGCGCGTCGTCCATCCCCGGGATGAGCCGTCCCAGCCCCAGACCGACGGCCATGGCCAGCAGGATCCACACCGCCAGGTAGCGGTCGAGAGTGGACAGCTTCTTGACGATCGAGTCGTCCCCGGCCGGGCCGGCACCCTGGGCGGAGGCGGTCGTGGGCTGGGTGGAGGTCACGGGCAGGCCCTCTTGTTCTCGGCGGCGGTGCGGGCGGACTCGGCGAGCACCGCGAATTGCTCGGAGAGCCGGGCCAGGACCTCGGGGCGCAGCTTGTAGTAGGTGAAGCGGCCGCACGGCTCGGTCTCCACCACACCGGCTTCGCGCAACACCTTCATGTGGTTGGACAGGTTGGTCTGCTTCGCGCCGGTCTCCTCGACCAGGTGCGTCGTACAGAGCGTCTCGTGCGCCAGCAGGGTCACGATCCGGAGGCGGAGCGGATCGCCCAGCACCCGGATCAGATCAGGATCGACTGAAGTCAGCATGCGCTGATACTCTCACATCATCACTCGCTGATACCAGCGGGAGCTGAAGTCATGGCGGTTGGTCCCGCCGTGCGACGAGAGAGAACGATCACTATGGCCGACTCTTCCGGCAAGCCGTCCGTCCTGTTCGTCTGTGTCCACAACGCCGGCCGCTCCCAGATGGCCGCCGCCTGGCTGACTCACCTTGCCGGGGACCGCGTCGAGGTCCGCTCCGCCGGTTCGAACCCGGGCGCCTCCGTCAACCCTGCTGCCGTCGAGGCGATGGCCGAGGCCGGCATCGACATCTCCGCCGAGGCCCCCAAGGTCCTCACCATCGACGCGGTCCGCGAGTCCGACGTCTGCATCACGATGGGCTGCGGTGACACCTGCCCTGTCTTCCCCGGCAAGCGCTACCTCGACTGGAAGCTCGAGGACCCCGCAGGCCAGGGCGTCGAAGCCGTCCGCCCCATCCGCGACGAGATCAAGACCCTCGTGGAGGGCCTGATCGCAGAGATCGCCCCGGAGGCCACGGCATGAGCGGGACACGTGACGTCGTCATCATCGGCTCCGGCCCGCCGGCTGCACCGCGTGAAGTTCGGCGCCGAGATGATCGACGACGACATCACCGACGTCGATCCGCAATCCCTGTCGCGGTCGCCTGATCCCGGACCGCGGGACGTCTGCGAGACCGAGGCCCCCCTGTCGCCCCGCCTTCGAAGGGGAGGCGAGGCGACGTGTTCTGAGCCGCCTGCCGGCCCTCGCCGGTCAGTCAGTGATGTGACCCGCTCGTTGACGACGACGCGGGTGCGGCGGCGGTCGAGGCCGTGGATGTCGAGGGCGAGGTGGAGGTGTTCTTCGGCGGGCCCTCCGCATCGTTCATCACTGGGCGAACTGTCCACGTCGATGGCGGCTGGCTGATGCACTGGGACCGTCAACAAGCAAGGAGACAGAGCCGAATGATCGAACGAGTCCGAGCCGTCCTCGTCACCGAGCACGACACGATGCTGGTCATCCGCCGTACCAAGCCCGGAGTTCCCGTGTACTGGGTGCTTCCCGGTGGAGGTGTCGAAGCCGAGGACGAATCCCGGGAGGCCGCCCTTCACCGGGAGATCCACGAGGAGATCGCGGGGGAGGCCGACATCGTCCGCCTCCTGCACACGACGGAGTCCGATGACGAGCGCCAGCTGTTCTACCTCGCCCGCATCGCGACCTGGTCCTTCGACGACCGCACCGGGCCCGAGTTCAGTGCCCAGGGCCGGGGCGAATACGCACTGGAGGAGGTCCCGCTGACCGTGGAGGGGATCGACGGCATCGAACTCAAGCCCGAGGAGATCGCCCACGTTCTGCGAGGTGCCTTCGGTGACGGAACCATCTCAGGTGTTGCTACGGCCTGAGAGATGGAACGGCCCATTGCGCTGTGCTCCGGCAGGATTCGAACCTGCGACACCCGCTTCAGGAGAGCGGCGGTGCTGTCCGCACCCCGGCCGCACCGGCGCCCGCCCCCTCCTCGCGGGCGTACAGGCACAGCAGGCGCGGCACCTCGTACAGCGCGGCGTGTGCGGTGACCTCGCCTGCGGGGGAGGTCACCGCGCCCGTGTCGATGAGCGCCTCGACCGCGCGTATGGTGCCCCGCTCGTCGCGGTCCAGCGCCGCCATCGCCCGTTCCAAGGTGAAGGCACCGTCCCCCGCGTCCCCCGCGAGCCGGACCAGCGCCCCTCGGTTGTCCGCGCTCAGGTCCCGCCAGCCCGCGGCGAGGCGGGAGCGGACGGAGACGTCTCCGGCCACCAGCTCGTCCAGGGCCGACGTCGGGTCGTCGAGCCGGTCCGCGTACTCCGCCAGCGGGAGGTGACGCAGCACCGCCAGCCGCATCCCGCTCACCGCCACCGCCAACGGCAGGGCTCCACAGGCCCGTACGATGCGCAGCGCCGCCGGCCGGTCCGTCCTCAGCCGGTCTTCGCCGATCAGGGTGCCGAGCAGCTCCAGGGCCTCGTCGTCGTCCGGGGCGGCCAGGGCCGTGCGGTGCGCGGACTCCAGTCCGGCCAGCTGACCGCGGGCGGTGAGCACGGCCGAGCAGCGCCCGGACCGGGGCAGCAGCCCGCGCACGGAGGCCTCGTCGGCGACGTCGTCCAGCACGATCAGCGCCCGGTGCCGCGACAGCCAGTCCTGCCAGGCGTTCTCCGCCCGCACCGGATCAGGCCGGCCCGGTCCGCCCACGTCGCACAGCCGCCCCAGCTCGTCCAGCATGTCGTTCCGGTCGCGGGGCGAGCCGTCCTCCTGCCGGGCCCGGACATGGACGCGCCCGTCGGGGAACCCGTCCGCCAGCAGATGGGCCGCCCGGACGGCCAGCGCCGACTTGCCCACCCCGGCCGGGCCGGAGACGACCAGCACGGAACCGTCCGTACCGCCCGACACCCGGAGCAGCCGCGTCAGTTCGTCGTCCCGGCCGGTGAAGTGCCTGCTGTCCGCGGGCAGTGACGCACCGAGGGCGGCGCTGCGGGAGGCGGCGGGCCGGGCCGCCCGGCCACCGCCGAGCATCGTCCGGTAGAGGGCCGCCATCGCCGGGCTGGGCTCCAGACCCAGCTCCCTCGCGAGCAGCTGGCGGTAGTCGTCGTACACCGCCAGCGCCTCCGCCTGCCGCCCGGTCTGGTGCAGGGAGTTCATCCAGGCCGCCCGGAGCCGCTCCCGGAACGGGTGACGCTCCACCAGGTCCCGCAGGCCGTCCAGGGCCGAGCCCGCCCGGCCGGTCTCGATCTCGGCCTCGGCCCAGTCCTCGTAGACCGTGAGGCAGCGAGCCTCCAGCCGCTCGGCCTCCTCCGCCACACCGGCACTGTCGCGGAGGTCGTGCAGCGGGAGGCGCTCCCCCCAGAGGTCCAGCGCCTCCCGGAGCAGCCGGGCGGCGGTGCGCAGATCCCCCCGCTCGCCGGCCGCCCGGCCCGCACGGGCCAGCGTCCGGAAGCGCAGGGTGTCGAGCTCGCCCTCCTCCACCCGCAGCCGGTAGCCGCCGCAGTCGTGCACCACCCGGTCCCGGTCGTCGCCGCCGGCGCCCCCGAACAGCGCGCGGGCGGCACTGACATAGACCTGGAGGTTCTTGCGCGCGGTCCGCGGCGGACCCTCGGGCCACACCACGTCGGTCAGCACATCGACCGGTACGGGGGTGTTGGGGCGGGACAGCAGGGTGGCCAGGACCAGCCGCTGCTTCCGTGGTCCCAGCGGCAGCGGCCTGCCGTCGACCACCGCCGTGAGCGGCCCGAGCAGCGAGAAGTACACCGTGCCGGCGGAGCCGGGGCGGGCGGAGAATGGGGGCATCAGCGGGCCTCCTGGCCGGGGGAGGGGCGACGAGCTGCCGTACACCCGCCGATCCTTCCGCGACGCGGAACGGCGCACATCGGTACGCGGCCCGCATCTTCCGGGGCGCACCCCCGACCCCTGCCGCCCGGGGCCCCCATGTTGCGGGGGTGGTCCCGGGGCGTTCCCCCACCCTCCCGGCCCCCGGCCCGCTACCCACAGCCTCCCGCGCCCCCGACGCGGCCCCGGCCCCCGGCCGACGCACCCTCAGGGATGGTCGACCGCGCACTCCGCGGCGAACTCGCACAGCGCCGTACGGTTGGCCCGGCCCGTCTTGCTGAGCAGGCTGGCCAGGTGCTTCTCCACCGTGCGGGGCGATATGGAGAGCCGCTGGGCTATCTGCTGGTTGCCCGGCCGCTCCGCCAGCAGCACGAACACCTCGTACTCGCGCGGCGTCACCCCGTTGGTCCGCAGCGGCGGCGGGATACGGTCCCGGCCGCCCCGGTGCTGGGTCACGCTCACCCCGGCCTGCCGCAGAGCCGCCCGGCACGCCGCCGCCGGGGGCTGCACCCCGGCGCCGTGGAAGTACTCCTCCGCCGTACGCAGCCATACGACCGGCTCGCCCCACCCGTCGGCCAGCGCCGCGTCCGCGACCAGTCGCAGTCCGAGGTGGCGGGCGACGGGGAACGCCGCCGACCGGGCGTGGAAGGCGGCCGTCCGCTGGGCGGCACCCGTGTGGTCGCCCTCCCGGCCGAGCAGGACCGCGTCCGCCAGTTCGAGGAACTGCCGGTTCCAGGCCAGGGCGGCACCGGGCGCGCCGGCCACGTCCTCGTACTCCCCGCGCTCCGCGTCGCCCGCCAGCACCCGCAACAGGGGGCGGAGCCCGTAACGGCCGCTCAGGTAGTAGTAGCTGGGGTGGTCGCGCTCCCAGGCGAGGACGGCGTCCAGCGCCGCCAGGGCGCGCGGGCGGTCCTCGTCGAGCAGTGCCCCGATCGCCCCGCAGAAGCCCAGCCGCAGGGGCACCAGGGCGGACCGGTCGCCCCCCGCCCGGCGGAACGCGGCCAGGGCCCGGTCGGCCTCCCGTCTCCGGCCGCGGTGGGCGGCCATCGCGGCCCCGGCCAGCAGCAGATACCGGTGGGCGCCGTGGTTGCCGATCCGGGCGCTCGCCTCCACCGAGCGGCCGGTGATCTCCTCCGCCTCGTCCCACCGGGCCGACATCACCGCGTTCATCGCGAGCAGCCCGTCGACCGTCTGCGCCAGCAGCAGCGAACCCAGCTCCGCCGCCGCGGTCCGCGCCGAGTGCAGACGCGCCGCGTCGCCGGTCCGCATGAAGCTGTTCACCCCCAGCCGTACGAGCGCCTCCACCCGCCACAGGGGCAGGGAGTGCTCGGTGGACAGGGCGAGCATCCGCTCCAGGCACGCGTCGGCGGCGTCGAACCCCCGCTCCCTGGACAGCAGCGCCAGCAGCTGCCAGGCCTGGCAGGCCACTACCGGAAGCCCTTCCGCCTCGGCGGTCTCCGCCGCCGCGAGAGCGGCCCGTTCGGCCGCCTCCGGCTCGCGCCGGTCCTCACCGGGGAGCAGCGAGAGATGACCGCCGACGACCGCGAGCGAGGCCCCGCGCGCCGGGGACGGGGACGGTCCGAACAGGTCGTTGGCCGCCTTGATCTGACGGGCCGTGTCGGCGGCCCGCTCCGCCATGACGGCCACCCACGCGATCTTGATGTGGACGTCCCCCCGCCGGGCGGCCGCCTCGGAGTGTGCGGGGACCGGGGGCAGGGAGTCGGCCAGCGCGAGGGCGCCGTCCAGATCGCCGCCCTCGGCCCGCGCCACCGCGAGGGACTCGGTGACACCGGCGAGGTCGGTCTCGGCCGCCAGGGAGAGGGAACGTTCCAGCAGGACCACGGCCGAGCCGTGCGAACCCGCCGCGAGCATCCGCCGCCCCGCCTCGGCGAGCTGGAGGGCCGCACCGGCGCGGTTGCCCGCCGCGAGCTCCAGCGAGGCCAGGAGCTGGCGCCGGTCCTCGTCGAGCGGTTCCCCCGAGTGCTCGACGGCCGAGGCGGCACGGCGGGCGAGTGCGGCGCGCTCGGCCGGTGCGAGGGAGGAGACCAGGGCCTCGGCGGTGAGGGTGTGACGGAAGGTGTAGCGGTCGGGGGCCGCCCCGTCGGGGGCGATGGCACCCGTCTCGACCGCGGATCTCAGGTGGGTGAACAGGGCCCGGTCCTCCAGCCCGGTGACGGTCTGGAGCACCGCCACGGAGAACTGGCTGCCCAGGGTGGCCGCCGTCAGCAGCAGGTCCCGCACCGGCTCGTCCATCCGGTCGAGCCGCTGGGCCCAGCTCCGCAGGATGCGCGACGGAAGGATGCCGTCCGGCTGGTCCGCCGCTTCCCAGCCGTCCCCCACGCGCCGCAGTCTGCCCGTGTCGAGCAGGTCGTCGAGCAGCACCTCGACGAGGTACGGGTTGCCCGTCGCGCGCTCGACGAGCCGCTGGTGGACCGCCTCGGGTATCCGCTCGGGCGGTGTCTCCAGACAGGCCCCGGTCAGCGTCCGCACCTCCGCGTCGCCGAGCCCCCGTAACTCCACCACCTGCGCGGTGTGCCGCTGTTCGGCGGAGCGTACGAGGTCCTGAGCGGCCCCCGGCTCGGGGCGCAGGGTGCCCAGCAGCAGGACCGGGAGGTCCGCCAGGTTGTCGACGACGTACTCGACGACCGCCACGGTCTCCGTGTCGCAGTCGTGCAGATCCTCCAGCAGCACCACGCAGCCGGTGCCCCGGCCCAGGACCGACAGCAGCCGCAGCAGGGCCTCGGCCAGCTCGACGACGGTCTCCGTGTAGCCGGCGGACGCCCCGGTCCGCCACTCCGGCACCAGCCGGGCCAACGCCGGGTGATACGGGGCCAGTTCCGGATCGGACGGGGTGCCCGCCGACCGGAAGTGGGACGAGAGGGCCTCCATCAGGGGGCGGAAGGGGACGACCAGGCCGGTGGAGCCCGCCCGGCCGCGCAGCACCGGCATCCCCAGTCCGTACGCCCGGTAGGCGCACTCACCCACCAGCCGGGACTTGCCGATCCCCGCTTCACCGACGAGGAACAGCGCGCGCCCCGAACGCCGTCGCGCGGCGTCCAGGGCGCTGCTCAGCAGGCCGATCTCCTCGTCACGTCCGACGACGACCGGCGAATTCGCACGCATGGCCGCAGGCTACTGGAGCCGTACAGAGTGCGGCAGTAGGCACATTCCCGTCATGACGTGCCCAGCTGGCGGGAAAGGGTCACATCGGGACCGTGAAGGTGGTCCACGGCAGGTCGGGGCCGGTCGTGTCCCCGTCGGACGCGCTGAGGAGCCTGCTGCGCAGACCGAGTCCGCCCCTGTTCCCGAGCGATATCCGGCCCGCGGGGTGCTCGCTCGCGCCCTCGCGCGCCGTGGCGGTGTCCGCGTATCCGGCCGATTCGCTGATCTGCGTCATCTCTGCCTCATCTACTGGTCGTTGGTCGACAACGTCATGGGTGCGGGAGACCGTTCGGCCCCCGCGGAGTGGCGCATGAGCAGTGCGGGGCCGATCCGGTCGGGGAACCCCGCCCGCAGCAGCCCGTGTCCGATGCCCGACAGACCGGTGAGCAGTCCCGGGTGAGGTGTGTGTCCGGGCGTGCCGCAGTGCGGCTGCGCCCGGTCGGCCGCCGCCAGCAGAGTGCCGGTCCTGCGCAGCCAGTGGGGGCGCAGACCCGGCAGCGCGGCATGGCCGAGCAGTTCCAGCACGCCCAGCTCGCCGTGGCAGAGGCTGTCGTTCCCGGGCGGCGCGGACCGCGCCACGTCACCGGCCCGCTCCTCCAGCCAGGCGCACAGTTCGGGGTCGGCCAGGGCGTCGGGGCTGTCGGCCACCGCGAGCGCGGTCCCCGCCGCCCCCTCGCACCAGGCCCCGCCGGGTTCCGCGCCACGTGCCGCACCCCGCAGGGCGTCCAGCCCGGCGCTCCGGTGGCGCGGCCCTCCGCCCGCGCCGGCGAACCGCAGCAGCGCCCAGCCGGTGCCCGCCGCCCCCTCCGCGAAACCGCCGGACGCGGGCGGCGCGGCAGCCAGGAGGCGTTCGGCGCAGAGTTCGGCGCCCCGCCAGGCCTCGGCCCGCCCGGTGGCGCGGTGCACGGCGAGCAGCGACACCAGGCCGCCGGCCGCCCCGCCGCGCACCCCGAGCCCCTCCTCGGCCGCACCAGCGGCGGCGGCCAGCCGTGTGGCCGGTCCCGCCCAGTCCCGTACCCGGTCGTCGTCCAGCAGGGTTCCGACCTCGGCCAGGGCGTACGCGATGCCCCCGAGGCCGGAGAAGGCACCGGACCCGAGCAGCCCGAGGTCCTCGCCGTGCTGGTGCAGCGTGTCCAGGAGCCCCGGTACCGGCGCCAGCGCCGCCCGGGCCGCGTCGGCGTAACGGGCTGCCCCGGTCAGGGACGCCAGCTGCGCGAGGAACAGCGCGGGCCCGGTCCAGCCGCCCGCGAGATCGGCGGCCAGCGGCGTGAGACGCCAGTAGCGTTCGCCGAGCAGCTCCAGGCCGATCCAGTTGGTCCGGCTGCCGCTGTGGTACGCGAGCGAGACGAGCTGGTCGCCGACCGAGCGGGCGGCGGAGAGCAGGCGTTCCGGCTCCGGTGCGGTGGCCTCGGTCCGCGGCCTGCCACCGCCGGGGGCGGCCGTGTGCGGCGGCTCGGTGGAGGTGCTCACCATGGCCGTACGGATGATCCGCTCCTGGTCCTGGCGGTCCACCGTGTCCAGGGCACGGATCTTGGCCTCCACCCGGGCCAGCCCGGTGGGTCCGGGGAGCTCCCGCACCTCACGCCCGGTGCCGCTGTGCACCCGTGTGCTGTCCGGGCGCGTGGTGAAGACCGGCACGTCGCCCTGCCACAGCTCCGCGATCTCCTCGTCCTCCAGGCCGGGCAGCGCGGGGGAGCCCAGGGCCCCGGTGCGCAGCAGCGCGAACACCTGCTGGCGCTCGGTGGCGTCCCGCATCAGGTCGGGGTGGGTCGACTCGTGCAGCAGCGTGGCGTACGTCCAGGTCGGCCTGGGCACGAAGCGGATCTCGTCGTCGGCGAAGCGGCTCAACAGCCCGTTCGGGCCCAGCAGTTCACCGCGCGCATCGCTGACGGCCGTGTACGCCGAGCGGAATCCTTCGCAGAGCGCGTCGGTGAACCGGAACGGATCGGCGGGAGCCCCGTCGAGCTCGGGGCGGTTGGCCGACGCGGTGAACCGCCCCGAGGCGCGCACCAGACGCATGGTGTCGGTGCCGGCCGCGTCCCAGGAGGCCGTCTCCAGCGGGGAGGAGGCCGCCCGGCCGCCGCCGACGGCGGACATGTCGAGCGCGGAGCTGTCCCCGACGAGCAACTGCGGGAGCAGCCCGACGCGGTGGACCGAGGCGTGCAGGGCCCGCGCGGCCGGATCGGCGGGCGGGGCCTGCGTCAGCGGCGGGTGGAACAGCGTCTCCACGTCGACCAGGACGGGGTGCGGCCCGCAGGCGATGAGGTTCTCGTGGTGCAGGTCCGTGCCGTCCAGGACGTGCAGCAGCGCGAGCAGGGCGCCCAGCCGCCGGTAGAAGAGCGTGGTCTCGGCCGTCGAGCGACAGGGGGCGCTCGTGACGAACTCCGCCCAGCCGTACGCCCCCCGGTCGAGGACCTTCGGCGTGCGCAGAGCGGGCGTTCCGGCAGCGGAGTCCGCGTGCGCGTCCCCGGGGGACTCCGTGGGGGAGTTGAACCACTCCACCAGGGCCTCGAAGTGCCGGTGGGCGGCGAGCGGGCGCGGCTTGTAGACCAGCCGTGCGCCGTCGGCGAACCGCAGCAGCATCACCGACCTGCCCCCGCGATGGCTGTCGCCCGTGCCGGACTCGACCCCGGTCAGGGTGTGCGGCCCGTAGTCGGCGGACCCTCCCGCGCCCCGGTCCCCGAGCACCGGGGAGGAGCCCAGGAGCTCCCGGTCCGCCGCGAGCCTGCCGAGCATCTCCGCGAAGGCGTCGGCCGCGTTCATGGCCGCCTGTGCGAGGACCCTGGCGAGGACCGGGTAGCGGGTGACGAGGGCGGCGAGACCGGCACGGCCCGCTGTCAGCCGCAGGAAGTCACGGAAGCGCTCACGGGGCCCCTCGCCGTTCAGCCTGCCGCCGGTCCGCGCCTCGTGCAGTTCCGAGACGAGGGTCCTGGCGGCCAGCACGGCCAGGCGCCGGGCCACGTCGTGCCGGAAACCGTCCAGCACACCGGCGGGGCAGGAGGCCCGCCCCGGCCGTGCGGCGTCCCCGGGCACCGCGCCCGCCAGCCGGTCCGCGGCCAGGGCCGCGAACGGCGCGACGACCAGGTGGAAGCCGGTCAGATCCGGGTACGCCCGGTCCGCGATCCGTGCCTCCCGCGGCGCCCGGGCGACGGCCTCCCGCACGAATCCGGCCCAGCCGGGCTCCGTGTCCGCGCGGGGCCCGACGGTGCCGGGCACCCACCACGGATCACCGTGGTCCCGGGCGCTGAGGAGAGGAGCCGTGTCCGGCACCGGGGCGTGTCCGGCGCCGTCGGCGTCCGCCGTGACGTGCGGGGTGCTGCCCGCCGGACCGCGCGGTGCGGCGGCGGGGGCGTGCGGTGCGCCGTCAGGGACGTGCGGGGCGGGCGCCCGTTCCGTGTTCCCGATCGCTTCCTTCTCCACCACCGCGTTCACCTCCCCGGTCGCGGGAGGCCTCAGTGGTCCTCCCGCGCCCATCCTGGGGGGGCGGCCGGGTCCGGCACATGGGGGAGTCGCCCCCATCTTTCCGTCCGTGGGGCCCGGGGCCGTGGGGGTGCCGCGGTTCAGCGTGCCGGGGCGGCGGTCGATCCCCGGTCCATGAGCTCCGCGTCGATGGTCGCCACGCCTCCCTGCGGCGGGGTCTCCTTGCCCATCGCCAGCCGCCCGGCCCGTGCGCCCGCCTCGTACAGCGGCAGCCGTACGGTCGTCAGCGCGGGCACGGCGTCCACGGAGAACGGCAGGTCGTCGAATCCGGCGACCGAGACGTCCTCGGGGATACGCAGGCCGAGGTCCCGCACCGCCGCGCAGGCGCCCAGTGCCACAGTGTCGTTGGCGGCGACGACGGCCGTCACATCCGGTGCGCGGCGCAGGAGTTCGCGCGTGGCGTCGTAGCCCGAACTCCGGTCGTACGGGCCGTGTTCGGTGAGCTTCTCCTCGTCGCCCTGGAGCCCCGCCGCCTTCATGGCCTCGCGGTGGCCCTCCAGCCGGTGACGGGTCGTCGTGCGTTCCAGCGGGCCGGCGGCATAGCCGATCCGCCGGTGTCCCAGGGCGATCAGATGCTCGGTGAGCCGCCTGGCTCCGCCCCGGTTGTCGAAGGCCAGCGAGGCGACGACCGCGTCGGTGTCCGGCAGCGGAGGGCGTCCGCAGAAGACGATCCGGGTGCCGGCGTCCGCGAGCTTCGCCAGCTTCACGGCCATCGCGGCCTGGTGGGACGGGTCCTCCAGCGCACCGCCGGTGAGGACGACGGCCGCGGCGCGCTGGCGCTGGAGCAGGGTGAGATAGGTGAGTTCACGCTCGGGGGAGCCGCCGGTGTTGCAGACGACGGCGAGCTTCTCGCCCCCCGCGCGGCCCGATCCGTCGCCCGGACCGCCGATCTCGCTCTGCGCGGCACCGGCCATGATCCCGAAGAACGGGTCGGCGATGTCGTTGACCAGGATGCCCACCAGGTCGGACGTGGCGGCGGCGAGCGAGCTGGCCGGGCCGTTGAGCACGTAGTCCAGTTCGTCCACCGCGCGCAGGACCCGTTCCCGGGTGGACGAGGCCACCGGGTAGTTGCCGTTCAGCACGCGGGACACGGTGGCCGGGGACACCCGGGCGCGGGCCGCAACGTCCGCCAGGGTGACTGTCATCGCTCTCCTCCGAGGAGTTGTGGAGCGGCCCCTCTTGTCCGGGCCGCTGTCGGCAGGCTAGCGTCATACCGCATAGAAAGCGCTTGCTACGGCTGTATGGAGGAACTTTCGTGACACGCAGGACAGTGCGCATCGCCATGAACGGCGTCACGGGACGCATGGGATACCGGCAGCACCTGGTGCGCTCGATCCTCGCGATCCGCGAGCAGGGCGGCCTCGACCTCGGTGACGGCGACGTGCTGTGGCCGGAGCCCGTGCTCGTCGGCCGCCGCGCCCACGCCCTGGAGGCGCTCGCCGAGCAGCACGGCCTGACCGAGTGGTCGACCGACCTGGACGCGGTGCTCGCCGACGAGTCGATCGACATCTACTTCGACGCCCAGGTGACCTCGGCCCGCGTCGAGGCGATCAAGAAGGCCATCGCCGCGGGCAAGCACATCTACACCGAGAAGCCCACCGCCACCGACGTCGAGGGCGCGCTCGACCTGGCCCGCCTGGCCCGCGACGCCGGCATCAAGCACGGCGTCGTCCAGGACAAGATCTTCCTGCCGGGTCTGCTGAAGCTGAAGCGCCTCATCGACGGCGGCTTCTTCGGCGAGATCCTCTCCGTGCGCGGCGAGTTCGGCTACTGGGTCTTCGAGGGCGACTGGCAGGACGCCCAGCGCCCCTCCTGGAACTACCGCGCGGAGGACGGCGGCGGCATCGTCGTCGACATGTTCCCGCACTGGGAGTACGTCCTGCACGAGCTGTTCGGCCAGGTCACGAGCGTCTCCGCGCACGTCCAGACACACATCCCGCAGCGCTGGGACGAGCAGGGCAAGCCCTACGCCGCCACCGCCGACGACGCCGCGTACGGCACCTTCCAGCTGGCCGGCGGCGCCGTCGCCCAGATCAACTCCTCCTGGGCGGTCCGCGTCAACCGCGACGAGCTCGTCGAGTTCCAGGTCGACGGCACCCACGGCTCCGCCGTCGCGGGCCTGCGCAACTGCCGCGTCCAGCACCGCTCGGCCACCCCCAAGCCGGTCTGGAACCCGGACCTCCCGGTCACCGAGCCCTTCCGCGACCAGTGGCAGGAAGTCCCGGACAACGCCGAGTTCGACAACGGCTTCAAGGCCCAGTGGGAGCTGTTCCTCCGTCACATCGTCCTCGACGAGCCCTACACCTGGGACCTGATGGCCGGCGCCCGGGGTGTCCAGCTCGCCGAGCTCGGCCTCAGGTCCTCGGCCGAGGGCCGCCGCTTCGACGTACCGGAGCTGAGCCTGTGACCATCCACCTCCCGCAGGGTCCGTACGAACCCAGGGCCACCCCGCTCGACCTGGCGCCGGACGGCGCGCCGCTGGCCTCCCGCATCGTCTTCTCCGCCGCCCATGTTGTCGCCGACCCGTACGCCGACATCAGCCCCGACGACCCCGTCGCCGTCGACTGGGACGCCACCCTCGCCTTCCGCCGCCATCTGTGGTCGCACGGCCTGGGCGTCGCCGAGGCCATGGACACCGCGCAGCGCGGCATGGGCCTGGACTGGGCGGGCGCGTCCGAGCTCATCCGCCGCTCGGCCGCAGAGGCGAAGTCCGTCGGCGGCAGGATCGCCTGCGGCGTCGGCACCGACCAGCTCACCGGACCCGCGACCCTGCCCGAGGTGCGCGCCGCGTACGAGGAGCAGCTCGCCCTGGTCGAGGAGAGCGGCGCGCAGGCCATCCTGATGGCCTCCCGCGCGCTGGCCGCCGCGGCGAACGGCCCCGAGGACTACCTGGAGACGTACGCCCATCTCCTGCGCCAGGCCACGGAGCCCGTCGTCCTGCACTGGCTCGGGCCCATGTTCGACCCGGCGCTGGAGGGCTACTGGGGCAGCGCCGATCTCGACGCCGCCACGGACACCTTCCTGAAGGTCATCGCCGAACACCCGGACAAGGTCGACGGCATCAAGATCTCGCTGCTGGACGCCGAACGGGAGATCGACGTACGGCGCCGTCTTCCCGGCGGGGTGCGCTGCTACACCGGCGACGACTTCAACTACCCCGAGCTGATCGCGGGCGACGACCGGGGCTTCAGCCACGCGCTGCTCGGCATCTTCGACCCGCTGGGTCCGCTGGCCGCCCACGCCGTGCGGGTCCTGGACACCGGGGACGTCCAGGGGTTCCGTGACCTCCTCGACCCCACGGTCGAGCTGTCGCGCCACCTGTTCCAGGCCCCCACCCGCTTCTACAAGACGGGGGTCGTGTTCCTCGCCTGGCTGGCGGGCCACCAGGACCACTTCACGATGGTCGGCGGGCTCCAGTCCGCGCGCTCGCTGCCGCACCTGGCGAAGGCGTACGAACTGGCTGACCGGCTCGGTCTGTTCCCCGACCCCGAGCTGGCCGAGTCCCGCATGCGCGCGCTGCTGACCGTCCACGGAGGAAGCCGATGAGCACCGAACTCTCCCGTCTGTCCGTCAACCAGGAGACGGTCCGGCAGCTCTCCCTCCCGGAGCTCGTCGAGGGCTGCGCCAAGGCGGGCATCGGGCAGGTCGGCCTCTGGCGGGCCCCGGTGCAGGAGTACGGCGTCGAGCGCGCCGGGCAGCTGATGAGGGACGCGGGTCTTACCGTCACCAGCCTCTGCCGCGGCGGCTTCCTCACCGCGACCGACCCGGCCGAGCGGGCCCGCGCGCTGGAGGACAACCGGGCCGCGGTCGACGAGGCCGCGGGCGTGAACACGGACACCCTGGTCCTGGTCTCCGGCGGACTCCCCGAGGGCGACAAGGACCTGTACGGCGCCCGCGAGCGCATCGCCGACGCGCTGGGCGAGCTGGCCCCGTACGCGGCGGAGCGCGGTGTGCGCCTCGCGATCGAGCCGCTGCACCCGATGTTCGCCTCGGACCGCTGCGTCGTGTCGACCCTCTCCCAGGCGCTGGACCTCGCGGAGCGCTTCCCCGCCGAGCAGGTCGGGGTGGTCGTCGACGCGTACCACATCTGGTGGGACGACCAGGTGCCCGCGCAGATCGCGCGGGCGGGCGCGGGCGGGCGGATCCACTCCTTCCAGCTGGCCGACTGGATCACCCCGCTCCCGGCGGGAGTTCTGGTCGGACGTGGCCAACTGGGCGACGGCTGCGTGGACTTCCGGGCGATGCGCGCGCAGGTCGAGGCGACCGGCTTCGACGGGCCGATCGAGGTCGAGATCTTCAACGAGGAGCTGTGGGCCCGTGACGGCGCCGAGGTGGTGGCCGAAGTCGCCGCCCGGTACCTGGAACACGCCTGCTGAGTACGGGGCTTGCGGCCCGGGGTAAAGAGATCGCAAAGGCGTGCAACCTTTGCGCACCCTCCCCGGTCGTACTCTGCGTCGGGACTTCCGGGGAGGGGTCCGGGGGGATTCGGGAAGCCCGACGGAGGGGGAAAGCGAGGGGGGTCCGGCCTGTGGGCCGGGCCCCATTCCGCTTTTCAGGGGTCAGGGCCTCACGTCCACTTTCCGGGGGTCAGGGCCTCACGTCCACGGCGAGATGCGGCCAGGTCGCGGCTGCCGCGCTGACGTCGCCCGGCAGCCGGCCCGTTCCGCGTACGTCTTCGCGGGGGCGGAAGTGGACGACCGTACCTGTCGTGCCGTCGTCGGCGACGGGCTCCAGACCGGTCACCGGGACACCGTGCTCGTAGCGCTGGGTCCAGGAGCCGTTGTGGCGGCGGTTGGTGTGGACGAGCCACTCGCTGAGCGCGGCGACGACGGACATGCCCCGGCGCGGATGCCCGTCGGGCAGCGTCTGCGCCCCGGGGGAGCCGAAGAACCGCAGGTCCTGCGTGGCCATGACCGGCTTCCTGACGACCTGGCCGTGCTCGTCGAAGCGGGTGTCGGTTCCCCGGCCGTCGTCCGCCACGGACACGGAGCCGTCGGCGTGGAGCGTGACGAGGCAGCTCCCTCCGCCCGCGCACTCCGCCTCGTCGGCCGCGTAGGCGAGGACTTCGAGGACCAGGTGCCACGTCCCCCCGGGAGCGAAGGCGGCGGGGTCCCGGCGAATGCCCGACAGGTGGTCGAGATCGACGGTGGCCGCCCAGTCGTGGGTCGTGTTGCGCCAGGAAGACCTTGAAGTGTCCACTGGAGAGTCTCCGTCCAGGCAGGTGATCGCCGCACCGGCGGCCCGCGGGGAACGGGCCCCGCGCATCGCCGTCGAAGGAGGAGCCGTCCGTCCGGACGGCTCGCCAGGTCCGAATCTAGTCCTGAGTGCCTCGTGGCCTTCTCCTGGGCCCGGCCCGGCCCGGCGCACCCGGGGCCCAGGTGGCCGGGAGGGCAGGCGGGGTTCCCGGAGAGTGCCCCGACAGCCCTTGAAATCCGCTCAGAGGCGGGTGACGGTGAACCGACCCCTGTGCTGCGACGGAGAGAAGAGCCGAACCATGCCCGAACACGAGCGACTTGACCGTGGTGCGGTGGCCGCCCGTGGCGCCAGGGCCCGTACGCCCGGGCGGACGGGTCTGCGCCGGTCGCACGCCGGGGTGAATCCGGCTTCCCCTGAGCTGCTCACCGCGTCGCAGGTGGCCGCCGTGCAGAACTCGGTGGGAAACACCGCCTTCCGGAAGAGCCTTCAGGCCGGAGCAGGGGCCGGAGCAGGGGCCGGGGCCGGGGCCGGTGTCCCGGTGCAGCGCGCCTTCGAGCCGGACCCGCAGAAGAGGCTCGACGCGTGGATCGGGAAGACGGACGCGCGGGACAAGGACGCCGACTCGGGTGGAATGGCCAAGAGGTCGTCCGCGCTGAGCGCCCTCGGGCGGAAGGTCCCGGACCGGATGATCGAGATCAGCGAACAGTCCACGGACTACAAGCCCGACCCGACCGATTCCTCGGGGAAGCCGCCGCTCGCGGGCGGGGCGTTCAGGAACCTCTTCGGGAAGGACGACAACGGCTCCTTCGCGGTGATGATGGAGAACTACCGCCAGAGCAAGGACAGGGTGGACGAGGACACCGGGGAAGTGATCAAGGCTCCCGCCTACACCGCGAGCGACGTCTTCCTCAACCAGTGGACCGCGGCTCATTCGGTGCTCGACGAGGACGGCCTCAAGGGCAACAAGCTGAACAAGGCGGTCAAGCAGTCCCTGACGGCCCCGAAGGACGCCTCGACCGGGACCCCCGACAAGCTGCCGGACCAGATCTACCGGCAGAACATCTCAGGGGCAGAGGCCAAGAAGGTCCTGGGCGGCATCCTCGGTGACCGGTCCAGGATGACCTTCACCGAGAACAGCGACGACTACCGCAGCGTGATGGCCACCGTGAACGGAAAGATGACCCTCAATCAGGTGAAGACTCACAACGCGGTGAAGGGCCTCCCCCCGGAGCGTGAACACTTCATCTCCGGTGGGGAGTTGACCAAGGACGGCAACGGCAACTTCCACATGCGCTTCGACATAGGCCGCCGCGGCTGACCGGAGCCCCGGGCCGTTCCCGTGAACGGCCGGCGCCCGGTCCGTGACGTCAGTCGCCGTCGAAGCCCCGCCGGGCCGCCTCGATGTGACCGAGGTTCCGGTGGGTCCACTCACACATCACGTCGACCGTCTTCCGCAGCCCCTGACCGGGCTCCGTCAGGGTGTACTCGACCTTCGGCGGGACCGTCGGGTACACGGTCCGTCCGACGAGGCCGTTGCGCTCCAGCATGCGCAGGTTCTGGGTGAGCATCTTGTGGCTGATCCCCTCGACCGCGCCCCGTAGCTCACTGAAGCGCAGGGTGCCGTCGCCCAGGGCCTCGATGATCAGGAGCGCCCACTTGTTGGCGACGTCCGAGAAGATCTCCCGGGCCAGCGAATCCGCGCGCCTCAGGTCGGCCTGCTCGTCCGGCGTGCCGCTGAACTGCTTGGTCACCTTCTGGTTCCCCTGTCACTGGAAAGTGCGTTCTTCCACGTCAGGACTGACTCTCCTACGGTTTCCCAGTAACCACAAGAGAGCACGTGCCGTCCCTGCCGGGACGGTGCGGCGAGGAGGCGGACAGCATGGCCATCACCCTGACGAACCCCCCGGGACTGCCGGAGACCGGTGTCTACGGGCAGGTGTCGGTCGCGACCGGTTCGAAGCTGGTCTTCGTCGCCGGGCAGGTCGCCTGGGACGGCGACGGCGTCACGGTCGGCGAGGGCGACCTGGCGGCCCAGGTCGAGCAGTGCTACGTCAACGTCGCCACCGCGCTGGCGGGCGTCGGCGCCACCTTCGACGACGTGGCGAAGCTGAACGTGCACGTCGTCGACTGGACCCCGGACAAGATGCCCCTGCTCCTGGAGGGGATCTCCCGGGCGTCCGCCCGGCTGGGGACCACCCCGACGCCGCCGGCCACCCTGCTGGGCGTCGCCGCGCTGGACATCCCCGAGCACATGGTCGAGGTCGAGGCCACCGCCGTCATCGACTGACGGTCAGGTCCGGGCCGGCTCCTGAACAGTGCGACCCGCAGGAAGTCCTCGCCGAGACGAGGGGAGCCGGCCGGCGGAGGGGCCGGAGGGGGTTCGGGCGGGGGCGCCGGGGTGTGTTTCCCGGCCCCCGCCGCCGACGCGGGTCCACGGCGGCCCGGACGCGCACGCTCCCCGGAGCGCCTGGGAGCCGGCGTCACACCACGCGGACGTGGCTCGTGAGCCTGCCGCCCTCGTAGTGGTGGAACGTGAGCGCGGGCGGGGCGGCGTGGGTCTTCCAGGAGGTGTCCGGGCCCTGCTCCCACGGCATCAGGGCCGTCGAGGCGATGCCGGGGGCGCACAGGAGCGGGAGGCCGGCGAAGGTGGTCGCGGCGGCTGTGTGGGCGTGCCCGCAGAGCACCGCCGCCACCTGCGGATGGCGCCCGAGGACCGCCGCCAGGCCGTCCGGCCCGCGCAGTCCGATGCGGTCGATGTACGGCAGGCCGAGGGCCGCCGGGGGGTGGTGAAAGGCGACGAGGGCCGGGGCGGCGGGGGCGGAGGCGAGCGTGGCGTCCAGCCAGTCCAGCGTCTCCTGCGCCAGCATGCCCTCGGGCCGCCCGGGGACCGAGGAGTCGCACATCAGCACCCGGATCCCGTCCGGACCGACCGCCCGGACCTCGTTGACCGGGGCCGTGCCCCTTTCGCCGAGCAGCACCTCCCGGTACTCCGCCCGGGAGTCGTGGTTGCCCGGGCACAGCAGCACGGGGTGCCGCTCGTACAGCGGGGCGAGGAGGCGGCGGGCCTGCCGGTACTCCTCGGCGGTGCCCCGGTCGGCGATGTCCCCGGTGATCAGCACGGCGTCCACCGTGCCGGGCAGCCCGGTCAGGTGGGAGACCGCCCGCCGGGTGCGCCCGGCGGTCTCCTCGGTGCCGTCCAGGTGCAGATCGCTGAGGTGGGCCAGGACCGTCACGTCTTCGCCTCCGCCTCGGCCTCCGCCCGCGCCGCCAGGTCCTGTCCCGCCTTCCCGGCCTCCTCCCGTCTGCCCGCACGCCAGCGGGCCCACGTGCCCAGGCACATGGCCAGGGAGATCGTCAGGACCCCGAGGAGGGTGTCCTGCGACTGGTGCAGGCGCGGATCGACGTACTGGACGACGTAGGTGATCACCAGGTTCGTCCCGAACAGCATCGAGACCGTGATCGGCTCGGTCCGGACGATGCCCTGCTGGAGCAGGTACAGCGAGATGATCACGCCGACCAGGCTGATGGCGAGGATCGCGCCGATGTTGCCCGGGGAGTACGGGCCGAAGCTGTCCCGCGCCACCAGCATGGCGAACGTCGCGACGATGAGGACGACGAACCGGGAGGCCATCATCTGTCTGACCGACATCCCCGCGTCCCCGAGGCGTTTGGTGTAGTAGGTCACCCCGGAGAGCGAGACGGTCGTCAGCACGCACATCACGACTCCGAAGACCAGCTGCCCGGTGGGCACGTCCCCGATGGCGGACTCCCCGTGGGAGGCCGTGACCAGCAGGTAGACCATGGCGGCGATCATCCCGCCGGCGGCGGCGAGTTCGAGTGGCAGCGCCTTCGTGCCGGGGCGCAGCTTGAAGCCCAGGGCGATGGTGACGGCCGGCCCCAGACCGATGATCATCGAGTTGGCGAGGGCCGGTTCGAAGACGGTGAAGGCGTACAGCACAGCGATCCAGCAGACCGCGGTGGACACGTTGAGCATCACCACGTCCGGCAGACAGCGCCTGATCACGGCCCGGAGCCCCCGCTTGTCGCGCAGGGTCAGGAAGTAGAAGGCCTGGGCCACCACGAAGGAGTTGAAGGCGATGAACTCCGGCGAGAGGTCCTGGACCAGCGCGCCCTCGAAGACCGACTTGGTCGAGTTGATGACGCAGTAGCCCAGCACCAGGAGCGGGCCCGCGGCCAGGGCGAGGCGGCGGTCAGACGACATCGTAGAAACCCTCCCCGTCCAGGTGGCGCGCCGTCATGTAGTCGTGTGTGACGACCCCCTCCACCTCGTGCAGGAGGTGCACCAGCATCGGGTACGTCATGTCGTTCACCGTCCGGGCGATCTCCTCGCCGGGCCGTACCTTCAGCAGCACGTCGTGGAAGCTCTCCAGCGCCCGCACGTCCGCCAGCTTCGGGAAGTCGACGAGCTTGCCGGACTCCGGGGCGACCATGTTGACGCAGACCGCGTGCCGGGCCACCTCGTACCCCGTGCGCCGGCGGGCCTCGAAGGACTCCGGGTCGGTGTACGCCCGCACGGTCCACTCCAGCTGGCTCTCACCGATGGCCGCCCGGGTCAGCAGCGGGAGCATCGCCCCGCACACCCGGGCGCCCGTCTCGACCAGCCGGGGGCCCTGCGGGGTCAGCTTCAGCTCGGTGTGCGCCGGACCGTTACGGATACCGAGGGCGTCCAGCACCGAGAACGCGTACTCCGTCAGCAGGTCCTGCTCCGGCCCCCGGCGGACCATCAGCGCCGACCCGCCGAGCAGGTCCCGTACCCCGTTGACCCCGAGGTGCTGGGTCTTCCACAGGTCGCACACGTAGTGCGTGCCGTCCAGGCTGACCGAGTTGACGTAGTACTCGGCGCCCACCAGGTACTCCTGGGCCACCACGGCGTCGTTGCGCAGGCCGAGCGCGCTGTCCGCGCCGACGAGCCTCTCGAAGGCCGCCCGCACCTCGCCGGCCGTGCCGCAGAAGGACACCCCGTCGTTCAGCGCGCTGCGGACCGGCTTGAGGACCACCGTGCGGTCGGACGGGCCGTACC
The DNA here is from genome assembly GCF_053593715.1 of Streptomyces sp. NPDC002125. Classification (NCBI taxonomy): domain Bacteria; kingdom Bacillati; phylum Actinomycetota; class Actinomycetes; order Kitasatosporales; family Streptomycetaceae; genus Streptomyces; species Streptomyces sp. NPDC002125. The sequence goes on from NZ_JBSFDD010000002.1 coordinate 382,229, forward strand.
AGTCCAGCAGCGTGTCCAGGTCGGTGGCGAGGACCTGGTCCGCGACCGGCACCCCGGCAGCCCTGACGGTCTCCACCATGCGGAACTTGTCCCGCCGGGCGACGCTCAGCGCGGTGCCGTTGGTCCGCAGCCCCAGCGCCTCGCTGAGCACGTCCGCCAGCTCGACCCCGATCTCCGCCCCCGGCAGCAGGCAGACCGGCGCGTACGGGGCGAGGGCCTCCAGGGTCCGGGCCGTGTCGCCCTGGTGGACCACCGTGGCGACGAAGTCGCCGGGCCGGAAGGTCGAGGCGAAGACGGAGGGAGGCCGCTCCAGGCTCTGCACGTGCAGACAGTCGTAGCCGGCGTCGTGGAAGAGGGGGGCGAGGTGGCTGGCGGTCGAGTAGGCGTCGACGATCGCGACGACCGGCCTGCTGCTCTGGGGGTTGCTCACGCGAGGAGTCCTTTACCGGTGGGGTGGGGCGGAGGAGTGCGGTGACCGGGGCGGATCGGGACGACGCCGGAAGGCGTCAGCCCGTCCTGGCGTCCACGGGCGGCGCCTTCGTGTCCGGGGTGTCCTGCCGCCGCGGCACGAAGGCGGCGTCCGTGTCGAAGGACCCCCGTGCGACAGCCCGTTCGAGCCACCAGCCGGCCATCTGCGAGGTGACGATCGCGGTCAGCACCAGGGTCGTGAAGAGTGAGGCGTTGACGATGCCCGCGTCGAAGGAGACCGTGGCCAGCACGATGCCCGGGCCGCCCCGCGCGTTCAGGGCGATCGCGAGATCGAGGGACTCGGACGGCGGCTTGTCCGAGAACCGGGCCCCGGCGTACGCGCTCGTGGCCTTCGCCAGGCAGGCCACCAGGATGAAACCGAGCGTGAACCACAGGTCGAAGGAGTGCACCAGGTCCAGCTTCAGGCCGACCGTCGCGAAGTAGACGGGGATGAAGAAGCCGGTGGCGAACCCCCGCAGCTGGCCCAGCGGGTCGTCGTGGCCGCCCGCGCCGCGGCCCCCGGTCAGCCCGGACAGCAGGCCCACGACGAACGCTCCGAACATCGGGGCCACCCCGAGGAAGACACAGCTCGCGGACACCGCCAGCAGCACGGCCATCCGCACCGCCACCGAGGCCGAGGGCCGCGCGGCGGCACCCGCCCTGCCACGCGACCGGCGCCGTACCGCCATGGCGCCCAGCGTCATCAGCCCGAAGAAGGCCACCGAGGCCACCGAGTGGTAGGCGGCCGAGGCGTTGGCAGACTCGATGCCCAGGACGTGCGCCAGACCGAAGCCGCCCTCCCCGCCCCCGGCGACCATGCCGAGCGCCACCGAGAGGACCACGTTCAGGATGATGTCCTCGACCACCGCGATCGAGAGCACCACCCGGGCGAACCGGGTCCGGATGATGCCGAGATCGAGCATGATCCGTGAGATCACCGGGATGCTCGTCACCGCGATCGCGCAGGCCACGACCAGGGTCAGCGCGGACACGTCGCCGGCTGGACCGAGCAGGTCCTCGGTGTCGACCGCCTTCACGGCCAGCAGACCGATGGCGAACGGCACCGCCATGCCGGCCAGGGCGATCACCGCGACGGACCGGCCGTCGTGCCGGGAGAAGACCCGCCGCATCTCGGCCCCGGCCGTGAACATCAGCAGGAGCATCCCGAGCTGCTGGACCAGCGCGATCCCCGAGGCGACCGGCCCCTCCCCGGGGAACAGCCAGTCCTCCGTCCCGGGCAGCACCTGCCCCAGCACCGTCGGCCCCAGCAGGAGACCGCCGAGGATCTCGCCGATCACGGGCGGCTGACGGAAGCGGGCGAAGAGCCTGCCCACGGCGTGCGCCGCGAACAGCAGCAGTGCGAGTGCCAGCAGGACCCGGAACAGCTCAGTCTGGGACATGGGCGTCCAGACTGAACCGTGAGGCGACGGCCGACGTGGATCCGGTGTACTTGCCGTCGTAGCCCGTCGGTTCGCCCTGCATGGACCAGAAGGCCAGCTTCCCGACGACCATCCCCGGGTAGACCCGCACCGGGTGCGCGACCTTCATCTCCAGGGTCCACGGGAAGACCGCCCCGCTGTGCCCGAGCGGCGCGGAGAACTGGATCCAGATGCCCAGCGTCGACGCGGACCGGCAGGCGTAGAGGGTGGCCGCGTAGTGCGGGCTGCCCATGGCCTCCATGGTGCCGCCGAGGTAGAAGCGCCCCGGCTCCAGGACCATCCCCTCGGGTCCCATCTTCAGGTGCTCGGCCTTCGGCGGTTCGAAGCAGTCGATCACGTCCTGCCCGTACCGGAGGATGTCGTCGGCGAGCCGGAAGCCGTAGCTGTTCGGCTCCAGCCGGTCCGGGTCGAAATCGTCGATGTGGATCCGTCCGGCACGTACCTCGGACAGGATCTCGGGCCCGCTCAGGATCACAGCCAGCTCCCCAGCAGCGTGTGCACGGCGGACCGGTACGCGTCCAGGTCCCCGCTGTTGTCGATCACGGCGTCCGGGGTGATCAGGTCGATCTCCCGGGTCGAACCGTCGGCGCGGGAGAGGTCGCCCCGGCCGTCCAGACGACTGAGACGCAGCTCCTCGTCGCAGGTGACGCGCAGGACCCGGAAGCCCCGTCCGCGCAGGGCCGGGGCGTCCACGTGCGGATCGCGCAGGTCGTCGTTGACGACGACCCGGGCGTCGGTGTCCGCGAGCCGCGCCGCGAAGTCGGCGGCGAGCGCGTCGGGGCGGATGCGCCGCATCGCGCCCGCGACCGCCTCCATCAGGACCTGGTCCTGCGCCCCCTCGGCGAGCGGGGCCCCGGCCCTCCGGTAGACCTCCGCCTGGAGGTCGTAGAGGGGCGCGGCGAGCTTGAGCCGTGCGTGGGTCAGCCCCTTGTCCCGCGCGTACTCCTCCACGAGGGAGGCACAGGTGGACTTGCCGGACCCGGTCAGGCCCACGACGGATATCCGCAGCGAGGTGCCCCCGCCCGCCGTCATCGCGCGTCCGCCCCGCCGGAGGTACGGCCCAGCACGGCGTCCGGGTCGACGTCGAGGGTGCCGCGCAGCCGCACCATGTCCACGGACCCGAGGGCCGTGCGCAGGTCCGCCAGGCCCCGGTAGAAGGCCGTGTAGTCGGGGACGAGGTAGGTCTGCCAGGTGAAGAACGTGGTGTCGACCTGACGGTCCACGATCTTGTTCAGATGCGCCCAGCGCTCGTTGCCGTCGGTCAGGTGCCGCACGCTCAGCGGCTCCCCGGGGACGACCTCCGGCAGCAGCAGGGCCGCCAGCCGCTTGGGCGCTCCGGTGAACTCCGCGCCGAGCCAGGACTCGAACACGTCGGGGTCCATGAGGACCTTGTGGCCCGGCTCGTACGTGTCGATCAGCGCGTCGACGTCCTCGCGGACCATCTTCTCCAGACGGGCGTCCGCCCGGATCGTGCCGACCCCCACGTAGGGGTAGTCGCGCCAGGGGTGGACGAGGACCCGCCCGTCCTCGATCGTGCAGAACAGCTTGTCCCCGGTGAAGTACTCCCAGCCCGGCCGACGCAGGGCGGACAGCAGGGTGGTGGTCTTCCCCGCCCCCTTCGGACCGGCGATGATCACCGCCTCGCCGTCGCGGTGCAGACCGGAGGCGTGCAGCACCACGGTCCCGAGGCCCTCCTCGTGCCGGATCACGAGGTCGCGCACGAAGTCGAGGACCTGCACCGTGGACCGCTCGGTGATCCGGACCAGGAAGGAGGTGTCCTCCGCCGTGTCGGACGGGGCGTCGAGCAGGGTGGCCCGGTTGACGTACTGCCGGCGGCCCCCGGTGTCGACCACGTGCGCGTCGAAGTTGAACTCGGCCGCGTTGCTGCGCCGGATGACCGACTGCGGCAGGTCCCAGACCTCCGGGGCGACGTCGGTGTCCGGGGCGTAGGAGCGTACGTCGACGGAGAAGGTCACGTCCCCGGCCGGCTCCGGGTCCATCAGGTGCCGGAAGAAGCGATGGACCGGCGCGAACGCGGGCTCCGCGTCCTCGGCCACGTCGAACCGCACGGTCGTGTGGAGGAAGTTCAGGTGGACACGCATGCTCAGGTCGCTCTCTTCTCCGCGGCGCAGGCCGTGAGGGTGCGCAGCAGCTCGTCGGCGTGGGCCCGGAAGGACTGGGACCAGATGGGGTCGAGCAGGGGCGCGAGACCGTCCACGCCCAGTTCGAAGTCCACGGACAGTGAGACACGGGTGCCGGAGCCGGCCGCGTCCAGCGACCACGCGCCGGACAGCCTCTCCAGGTCACCCGCGGTCTGCTCGAAGCACAGCCGCAGACCGGGCCCGGCCGCCTCCCGCTGCCGCCAGGTCACCTCACTGCCGTTGAGCAGCACCGTCCACTCGTGGACGCGGAAATCCCGGCCCGGCTCGGGCACGGGGCTGACCGCCACCACGTGCCGGGCGTGGGACGCGATGCGCGAACTGTCCTTGACCCAGGCCCACACCTCGTCCGGGGTACGACCCTCAATCAGCGTCTCCGCCTGAATCTCAGGCATGTGCACCTCACTTCTCCGTCGCGGACGGTTCAGGCGGCCTTCATGAGCGGGGCCAGGAATCCGATGTCGAGCCCGGCGGCGCGGGCCAGATCCGCCCAGACCCGCAGGGTCCGCAGCATGTCCCGCTGCCCCTCGGCGACGAGCCGGTCGGGCAGCTCGCCGGGGAAGCCCTCCAGCAGCCGGCCCCACAGCACGTGGATGTCGTCCACCGCGCAGGTGTCACCGCCGAACTCCTCGTGCAGACCGAAGACCCCGGCCAGCTCGGGGCCGGTGGCGTCGGCCACCTCACGCATCCCGTACTCGAGGGCCAGTGCCAGGCAGTGCGCGTCGTCCACGGGCGCCCGTCCCGACAGCCGCTGGTCGATGTCGAGGAGCTGCTCCAGGAAGCGGAGCTTCGCGGCCTGCTGCATCTGCGGCTGCTCGGTGCCCCCTTCGAGGTCCTCGACGTACGCCCGTCCCTCGGCGAGCATCAGCCACGCGGCCTGCACCCAGACCTCGACGGACTGCGGGCCCGCCATGACGTGCCCGGCCCGCACCGACGGGAAGGGCGTGAGCTCCAGGGCGCCGCGCTCCGTGCGCGTCGCCCCGCCGCGGTCGTCGCTCATGTCGTGCCGGCTCCTGTCCGTCGTGGTGTGTTCCGTCATCGCGCCGCCTCCTCGTCCCGGTAACCGATCCGCAGCCGGGCCGCGCCCGCCCGCAGCGCCCGCAGCAGGGAGGCGGCGGCCGGCGCGTCGAGCGCCGTCAGCTCGTCCAGATCCACGGGCGAGGAGGTGAACGGCAGTTCCGACCCGGCGCGCACGCCGGGCAGCACCACGCCGCCGTCCGCTCCCATCAGGAGCGAGGCGCCCGGCAGGAAGTCCTTGACCTGGCCGGTGAGTTCGACGCCGACCGTGACGGCGCGGGCGGTGCCCGTCGCCCGGAGCGTCTCCAGGACCAGCTCCGCGTACGGCGCGGCCAGCGGCTCCCGCGCCCTGCCGGGGCGGAGGAAGGTGTGGACGTCCCCGCGGAGCCGCTCCAGGCCCCGGGCCACCGCCCGCAGAGTCTCGTCGTGCCATCCGCCCTCCGCCATCAGACGCGTCCAGCGCAGCACGTACCACTTGCGCGTGGTGTACACGTCGCCCTGGTGCGAGAGCAGGCCGTCCATGAGGTGCAGCAGCACGTTGTAGGCGTAGCCGACCCGCCCCCGGGTCTCGCCCGCGGCCTCGGCCAGCGCCGTGTGCGCGACCTGCTCGACCGCGGTGTGCAGCGAGGCGCGGCACCAGACGCGGGCGAGGGCGGGCAGCGCGTCCAGGTAGGGCGCGGTGCCGTCCATCGCGATGCCGTTGACGATGCGCTCGGTCTGCTTGCGGCGGGGCTCGCGCTGCTTGTCCCAGGCACGGAAGCCGGCCACGGTTCCGTCGGCGGAGAGCCCGGCGAGGCGCTCCAGCTCGGCCAGGTTGGAGGCGAGCTCCGTCTCGCTGAAGGAGACGACCTCCAGGTGGTGGCCGCCCTCGAAGATCTTGGTGGATATCCGGGGCCCGTCGATGGCCTCCTTCTGAATCCGGATGAAGTCCAGGTCGCTCGTCGCGTTGGCCAGTCCGTGGACCGGTGAGCTGGTGAGCAGCAGCAGTCCGTCGCCGACGCGCTCCCGCATCAGCTCCGACAGCCACAGCGGGTCCAGGCCCCGGCCCTCCAGGAAGGCCGTCACCTCCCCGTGGCGGCGGGCCGTCAGCGCGTCGGCGGAGAGGGAGTGGGGAAAGGGGGAGGGCATGGCCTTCATCCTTCGTCGGTCGGTTCGAGAGGGCCGGTCCGGTACAGGGCCGCGGCGTCCGGGCCCAGCCCGAGCTGACCGAGGACCAGGGCGGCCACCAGGGTGTTGTCGACGGGCCACGCCGGGGTTGCGGGGCCGATGCCGGGGCCGACCGCCGCATGGATCGCGTGGAGCCTGCTGTCACCGGTGTTGACGACATGGGCCCCGGTCTTGGCCACCCGCCGCACCGTCGGCCCCTCGCCCAGCAGCTGGGCACTGGGCTGGTAGTCGTCGGCCAGGGCGACGTACGCCACCTCGGCGTCGGCCTGCGCACCGCTGAGGGGGGCGCCGTCGCGGTCGAGGAAGCCGGCCACCACCGGGAGGCCCGTCTCGGGGTCGGTGATCGAGGACAGCGCCTCCCTGGCACGCGACATCACCCGGCTGACCCGCGCGGGGTCCTCCGCGGTGTCCTCGGTGACCCACAGGGAGCCGTTGTTCGCCGGGTGGTAGAAGACCTGGGAGCCCTCCGGGTCGAGGCCCCCGTCGAAGTCGCGGGCCGCGAGGCCGGCGTCGACCAGCCGGTCGTTGAGGTGCACCAGGTGGGTGCTGCCGACCATCCCGTGGTCGGCCCCGAGCACCACGGTGTCCTCCGGCCCGGCCCGGTCGAGGACCCGGCCGAGGATCGCGTCCGACCAGGCGTAGCAGCGCCTGATGTACGACCACACCCGGGCGGAGATGTCCGGGCGGTGGGCCGCGCTCCGCTCGTCGCACCAGCCCAGGAGCTCGTGGCCCACGTCGTCGGTCATCGGCAGGTAGACGACGACCAGGTCCGCGTCGTGCGTCTCCAGGACCGCCTCGGCGGCCGCGCCGAACGACCGGGCGACGCATTCCACCGAGGAGAGGAAGACCTCCTCGGCCGTCCCGTCCCCGCCCTCGGCAAGCCGGGGCCCGAACTCCGCCTTGCGGTAGAGCGGGCCCAGTCCCTCGCCCGCGAAGGGCGGGCACTGACCGAAGCGGTGCAGCAGCTTGGGGTTGCGTCCCGCGGTGCGCGCCCGGTACACCCCCGTGTGCACCAGCACCAGCCGGCCGGCCACCCGGAGGCAGCGCACCCAGGTCCCGTGGTACCGGTCCAGCTCCAGGGGCCGCCACCCCTCGTCCGCCACGAGCAGCATCCGCTCGCCGCCGCTGAGCCGCACCCGCGCCACGCCGTCCGCGTCGTGCTCGACGGCGGCCTCCAGGCGGAACGGCCCGACGTCCCACCGCTGTGACCCCGACCGGGACTCCAGCCTGAGCAGCGCGTGCCTGGTCAGCCGGCCGCTGTACGCCTCCACGGCGCCGTCGACGTGCGGTCCGACGCGGTCCTGGGCGCCGAAGACCCAGGGCACGTGCACCAGGGCGCTGGTCAGGTCGTTCTCGGACATCGCCTCCCACACCGGCGGCGTCGCCGGGAAGCCCGGGGAGAAGCCGCTGACATGGCTGGCCACACCGTCGCCCGCCCCCGGCACGGTGAATCCGGTGACCAGGTGCTCCGCCGGCCACGTGCCGGTGAACAGGGTCGCGAGGGAGGGCGGGGTCTGGCAGTTGGGGCGCGCGGGCCGTGCGGCGCCGAAGACACCGCGCCGCCGCATCCGGGTCACGGCGGGCAGCGCGCCCTCACGCTCCAGGCGGTCCACCACCCAGTGTGCCCCCGCGTCCCAGACCACCCAGTAGACGGTCACCGGGCGCCCCACTCCCGTACGAGCTGCTCCAGTCCCGCCACGGAGTCCAGCTCCCGGGTGGCCCGCCCGGTCAGCCCTTCGGCCCGCTGGTCCTCGTACTTGCCCGTGCGCACCTGCACGGTCCGGCATCCGGCTGCGAGCCCGCCGGCGATGTCCGTCGTGGCGTCGTCGCCGACCACCACGCACGCGGAGGGCGGCACGCCCAGGGACGCGGCGGCGAGGGCGAAGAAGTCGGTGGACGGCTTCCCCAGCACCCTGGCCTCGGCCCCGGAGGCGTACGCGACGGCCGCGACCACCGCCCCCGTGTCGAGGTGGTCCCCGTCGGCCCGCTTGAAGTAGCGCCCCGTCTGGAGCGCGAGCAGCACGGCCCCGTCGCGTACGGCCCTGAAGGCCCCGTCGAGGGCCGCGTAGTCCAGGGTGTCCCGGCAGTCGCCGATCAGGACGTGGGTGTACGGGGGCGCGTCGGCCAGGGTCGGCAGCACCCCGCGCAGCTCCCGTGAGACCAGGGGGTAGGTGCGGGCACCGGCGGCGGACAGCAGGCGCGCGGCCGCCACCACCGGTGTGAAGAGCTCCTCCGCCGCCACGTCCAGTCCGTGACCGGCCAGGTCGTCCCGGATCCGCTCGGCGGACGTGGAGTCGGTGTTGGTCAGGAAGCGCAGCCCCACGCCCAGCCTGCGCAGGCCGGCGACCGCGTCGGCCGCGCCCTCGATCGCCGCTCCCCGGGCGTACAGGGTGCCCTCCAGGTCGAGCAGGACCGCCCGCACCGCACCGTCCGTCATCGGGTGACCTTCCGGGCCAGCCCGGGCCTGGCCGCGACGGCGTCCTTGAGAAACGTCCGCTTGGAGTAGAAGCCGCGTGTGTCGTTCAGCCCGTGCGCCCGCAGGAAGCCCTCCAGCCAGAGGGCGATCCCCTCCATCTCGACCAGCACCTCGTCCGGGTCGGGTTCGACGGCGACCCGGCTGCGCAGGTACTCCAGCTCGCACTGGTTGAGGGTCACCTCGCGGGCCTCGACCAGGCTGCAGTGGTCGAAGAAGATCCCGTACACGTGCCCGGTGCGCACCGACTCGAAGTTCACGTCGTAGCGGACCCGCCGGAAGGAGGGCAGACGGACGGCCTCTACCTTCAGCTCCTCCAGGATGTGGCGCTCGAAACCGCCGTCGTCCGCCAGGTCGAGTCCGTAGGTGTGGCTCTCGCGGCGGTCGAAGGTGTCCTCCGCGTACCACTTCCGCTTGAGCAGGTGCTTGCCGTCGGTGGTGGGGATGAAGGAGGCGTAGCCGAGCTCGGCCTCGGTGGGGCCGGTGACCTCGAAGAGGTGGTTGAGGTAGTCCCAGGCCTGGTACTCGTCCCGGTACTCCATGATGTAGCCGGGCAGTCCGCCCTCCAGCAGGTTCTGGTACAGCTCGACCGTCGTCGTCCACACGTCGACCGGTGGGGCGAGGGTGTACTTGTACTCGAGTTCCCGGCCGGTGAAGCACTTGCGGTAGTAGCGCTGGTGGTTGTTGAGGAAGAGGAAGCCCTCCGCGTGCAGCCGGACCGCGTCCGGCAGCCACCCGAGCGTCTCGACGTCCGCGGTGGCCACGGGCTCGGGGGTGATCCGGATGAAGCAGGCGTCCTCGGCGAGGAAACGGATCTGGCTGTGCACGTGGGCCCGTCCGCCGTCCGCGGTGACGTAGAAGAGCGGGACCACGGGGCCGGCGGGCCTGCCGGTGAGCCCGGTGACCGCCTCGCGCAGGGGGCCTCCCACCCGCATGCCGGGGAAGAGCTCGTCCCCGCGGGCCTTCCCGGTGACGCGGCGCGTGGCGTCGACCGTGCGGGCCGCCAGCTCCACCGTGCCGAGTGCGTCCCAGCGCAGGACGACGGTGTTGCTCGGGAAGTCCGCCTCCACCGGGGCGCCGAGCTCCACGAGGACCACTGGGTCGTCACCCGACAGCGGGGCCGTGCCGTTGAGAAGGTGCAGCCCGCCCAGGACCAGCCAGGACCGGCGTCCGCCCGCCTCGGGGGCGGCGGTTGCGGTGGTGTCGCTCACGGTCGTTCTCCCTTGTGGCCGGTCGTGGCGACCGTGCCGTCACTGATCACTGCCTCGGTCCCCGAGATCCCCTCGGCGGTCACCGCCGGGATCCCCGCCTCGCGCAGCAGGATCGCCAGGTGCCCCAGCGCGGAGCCCCGGTCGAAGACGAATCCGGCGACGTGGTCGAGCAGGACGGAGAGCACCGCGTACGGCCGTGCGGCGCTGATCACCGGCTTCTCGTCGTACGAGGCGACGAGTTCCAGGACGCGCGCCAGCCCTTCGTGCTCGGTGACGTCCTGGGACTTGTCGATGCTCACGGCCGGGCCGATGGAGAGGCGCCGCAGCAGCGCGTCGTCGTCCAGGCGCAGGAGCGGACCCCGGGCGGTGCCGGGGGAGATGCAGACCTCGCCCCGGGTGACCGAGACGGTGTCGTCGCCGCCGAGCACGGAGTAGTCGACGAAGTACAGGGTGCCCCGGTCGAAGACCCACTCCAGGGTCACCGGCCCGTGCTCGGCGTGCATGGCCGCCGTGAAGTCGGCGAGTTCGCCGAGGTGAGGCAGGAGGACCTCGCCGCCGGCGGGGCAGGTCACGTTCGCCGCGTCGTCGAATCCCGCCGTCACGTCCGTGACGATGACGGCCTCCCCGCCGGCGGTCCCGCGGTTCAGGGCCATCAGGCCCTCGGCGGTGTACTCGACGACCAGGCCGCTCGCGCCCGCCCTGCGGGAGATCACACCGAGCTCGCCCCGTATGAAGTCGCGTACGAGGACCGTGTGCAGGGCGGTGCCGTCCGCGGTCACCCCGGTGGTGACGGCCAGTTGGCGCGCCACCTCCTCCTTGGGCACGACGATCTGTCGCAGGGTGTCGCCGAAGTCCAGGACACACTCGTCGGTGCCGCCCGAGAGCGTGTCGGTCAGGGCCGCCCCGCCCTCGGCGCCGTGCAGGCCCCGCCCGTTGAAGCGCAGGACCCAGCCCGCCCCTGTGGACACGCCGTGCGCGTGCGCCAGCCGGTGGGCGGGCCCGCGCTTGGCGGTGTACCCGCTGTGGACGGCGGCGACGGCGCCGAGGTGGAATCCGGCGGGGAGGTCCTCGGTGTACAGCCGGTACGCCTCGATGACCGGTTCCGCCGAGGCAGCCGAGACGTCCCGTGACGCGGTGAGCGGGCGCACCTGGACGAGGTGGACGCCGTCGGCGTCGGCCGCCCACTCGACGTCCACGTCGTGCCCGCGGTCCTCGCGCAGGCGCCGCGCCAGGTCCACGACCTCGGTGAGGACGCCGTGTTCGGCCGTACCGCCGGACGGCTCCCCGGCGAGTTCCGCCGAGTCGGTGCGCCGGGGCACGGCCACACCGGAGACGAGCTCGTCGGCGAGACCCTCGACGTACTCCACCGACACCGTGTCCCCGTCGCCGTCCAGGCCGGTGAACGCCACGCCCGCGAGGTCCGGGCGCACGAGTCTCTGCACGATGACGGCCAGGCGCGGCAGCGGGGAGAAGAGGCCGGCCCGGATGCGGGCGGCGACCGCCGGCGCCTCGTAGTAGGAGCGCCAGCACTGCTCGACGGCGTCGATGACGGCGTCCGCCCCGCCGACGCCCAGGACCGTACGGTGGATCCCGGCGAGGCTGGAGCCCTCCGTGTCCTCGTCCAGGCCCGAGGACCGCACGGCCAGTTCGGTCTCCACGCCCTCCCGGGCGGGGAACACCTCGTTCAGACGGGCGGTCAGCAGAGTGCGGGCGGAGTCGGGGACGCGTATCTCGGCCCCGATCTTGTGGATCTTCGCCACGGAGTCGGTGAAGAAGGCGCCCACGGTGGCCTTCAGATCGCCGAAGGCGTCGGCGAGAGCGGTGTTCTGCTCGGCGGTGAGCGCGTCGGTGAACTCGCCGGCGGGGACGCAGAAGGCGGCCGGGACACGGAAGTCGTGGCTGGACGCGGCGAGCTGGGCGAACTTCGGCCCCACCTCGTTCCCGTCGATGCTCGCGCCGAGCCCGGGGAACCGCTGGCGGGCGAACTGCTTGTCGAAGTCGACGTGGATGGCGCTGGAGCGGGGGCCGACGGAGCCCTGGTACTTGCCGTCGTAGAGGACGATCTCGCCCTGCGGACGCCACCACATCATCTGACCGATGTTGATGCCGGAATACACCCGGACCCGGTTCATCGTGTAGAGCTGCAGCGTCCACTGGCCCGTGTAGCCGATGTCGCCGAGGCTCGCGGACAGGTTGATGAAGAGCCCGAGCCGGGCGATCGAGGAGCGTGCCGCGAAGGTCGGCGCGTAGTGCTCACTGCCCAGGACCTCGATGGTGTGGGCGAGATAGAGGCGGCCGGGCTCCAGGACGTAGCCGTCGTCCGGAATCACGATCTCTTCGAAGTCGTTCGTGAGCCGGGCGTCCAGCGGAGTGCCCCGGTAGGTCCGCAGGGTCTTTCCGAGCCGGAAGTTGTAGCTGTTGGGGTTGACCTGCTCCGGAGTGAACGGCTCGATGGTGATGCGGCCGTTCGTCCGTTCCCGCTCGATCTCGGCACCGGTCAGAATCATGGGCGTCCCGTTCGCTCGTTCTCGGCAGAAGGTGGGGAAGAGCTCCGGAGGGCCGGCTCGGAGGGCGGCCCGAAAAGGGGCGTCAGCCCCAGCCGGTGTCGGAGTCGGCGACCGTGAGCGGGTACGCCCCGCCGAGGATGCCGGGTGTCTCGGTCATGCCGCCGCCGATGAGAAGCGCCTCGCGCAAAGCCTTATTCACACTGCCTTCTTCACCCGTGAGTTGATTCCTGTTCACCCCCGCACCGTGCACACTTCTTTGGGCGACGGGATGGCGGGATGAATCACCATGCCAGAGCTTGCAGAGACATGAGTGGGCACAATGGATCAGCAAGCTGCATGGCAGCTTGCTGCCACGCCATGGAGTGGGGGAATGATGGGAAAAATCGCCAATGCGGACATAGAGGGAACCCCGGAGGCAATCCCGCGGGCGGTGTATGAATATGCACTGCATTGCGCCGCGGGAAATGCATTTTCGGCCAATTCCATCGGCCTTCGTACGGGCCTGCCGCCCGCCCAGGTGAGCGACGCCGTGCGGCAGCTGCGCGATCTGGGCCTCCTGCGGGACGGCCCCGGGGGCGAACTCCGGGCGGTGGCACCGGAACAGGCCGTGGACGGGGTCGTCGGTCCCCTCGACCGCGACATCCGTACCCGGCGCGCCCTCGCCGAACGGAAGCGGGAGTCCATCATGGCCTTCCTCCCGGTCTTCGAGGCGAGCGCCTACTCCCGGGAGCGGGAGCGGGGGTTCGAGGTGCTGGAGGACCTCTGCGAGGTCCGCGCGGTCATCGCCGACCTGGCAGCGCGGGCCCGCACCGAGATCCTCACGGCGCAGCCGGGAGGGAGCCGGGACGAGGGGAGCCTCAAGGAAGCGGAGCCCCGGGACCGGGAGGTGCTGGACCGGGGGGTGCGGATGCGCGTCCTCTACCAGCACACCGCCCGCTCCAGCTCCGGCACGGCGGTCCACATCGACCGGATGCTGGAACTGGGGGCGCAGGTACGGACCCTGGACGACCACTTCAGCCGTCTCCTCGTCTTCGACGCGGAGACGGCCATCATCTCCCTCCCCGCCAACTCCCTGGGCGCGGTGGTGGTCCGGGAGCCGCACACGGTCGCCTTCATCGTGGAGACGTACGAGCGGCTGTGGCTGTCGGCCGATCCCTGTACGGTCACCGCCGGTGCCCGGGCGGGGGTCGCCGGCGACGTGAGGCAGGCCATCGTCCGCCTCCTCGTGGAGGGGATGACGGACGCGTCCATCGCCACTCGCCTGGGAATGTCGGTGCGGACCTGCCGCCGCCACATCGCGGAACTCATGGAGGAGCTGGGAGCCCAGAGCCGCTTTCAGGCGGGTTACCTGCTAGCGTCCCCGCCCAGCGGGACCGACGATGCGCACGCGTAGGGGCGTCGGCATGCCTCCGCGACCATCCGGGCAGAACTGAACGACCGCATCCGCATGGAACGACAGGGAGAGGCATGCTGACGAGCGACCGTGAGGGCACGGTGCACGGAGAGGTCCACGCCGGATTCGAGGGTGTGCGGGAGGCATTCGCGCACGTGGTGCGGGAGCAGCCCCTGCCGACCGGGCAGCAGCTGGTGATCCACCGCGACGGGGTACGCCTCGTGGACCTCTGGGCCGGCCCAGAGGTGGACGGCACCACGCTGACCGGGGTGTTCTCGGTGAGCAAGGGCGCGGCGCACATCGTCGTGGCCCTGCTCGTCCAGGACGGCGTGCTCGACCTGGACCGCGCGGTCTCCGCGTACTGGCCCGAGTTCGGCCAGGCCGGGAAGGAGCGGGTCACGCTGCGTCAGCTGCTCGCGCACCAGGCGGGCGTGGTCGGTGTCGACGAGGTGTTCACCGTCGAGGAGCTGGCCGACGACGCGCTCATGGCGGGCCGCCTCGCCGCCCAGGCCCCCTACTGGACCCCCGGCACGGGGTTCGGTTACCACGGCCTCGTCATAGCCGCCCTCACGGGCGAGGTCGTCCGCAGGGCCACCGGGCGGAGTCTGCAGGACTGGTGGGAGCTGCGCGTCCGCCGTCCGCGCGACGCCGACTTCTTCCTGGGGCTTCCCGAGGAACTGGAGCCGCGCTACCTGCCCGTGACGCCGGCGGTGCCCGGGCCGGGGACGGAGGAGCCCGCGCCGGAGCCGCGCAGGCTCGCGGAGATCGCCTTCAGCACCGTCCACCTCCCGGACCTGTCCGTCTTCCCCAACATCCGCCGGACCCGCGCCCTCGGCCAGGGATCGGCGGGCGGCGTGGCCTCCGCCCGGGGAGTGGCGGACGTCTACGCGGCGGTCATCGGCGTTCTGGACGGCAGTCCGGCGCTGCTCGACCCCGACACGATCGAGACGTTCAGCCGCGTCCACTCGCGGGGCACCGACCTGGTGGGCGGCGGCGAGAGCTGTTTCGCCCTGGGGTTCCAGGCGCTCGGCGAGCGGTACGCGGCGCTCGGCCCGGACGCCTTCGGCCACGGCGGTGCCGCCGGGGCGATGGCCTTCGCGAGCCCCGCCCTGGGGCTGTCGTACGCGTACCTCCGCAGCCGGTTCGCGCTGGGGGACAGCGCGGACAAGGAGAACACCCTGCTGATCGACGAGGCGGTCGCGGCCGTCCGCGCACTGGAGTAGCGCCGCGGCGGGCGCCCTTCGTCCGGCCCGCCCGGCGCACCCGGGCGGGCCGGACGCGCCACCGTCACGAGCGGTGAGGGCGGCCCGCTCCCGGCACCCGGGCGCGGGGCGGACTTCGCGGCCGGTCGCCCCGCGGCACGGGATCCGTCCACCGGGAGGCGGCATTCTGTTTCCCACCTGTCCAGACCGACGAGACACCACCATCGACCGCGCGGCGCCCCACAAGAGGTCCCGCCCGGTCCCACACGGGGCGAGGCATGCAGACAGAAGACACGGAACCACCGAGAGCACCCCACGCGCGAGACCTGCGCTTCCGGATCCTCGGGCCTCTGGAGGCCTCCGCCGACGGGACGAGGCTGCCGTTGGGCGGAGCGGTCCAGGAGCGGGTGCTCTCCGTCCTGCTCCTGGAGCCCGGCCGGGTGGTGCCCATGCCCCGTCTCATCGAGGCGGCCTGGGAGAACGACCCACCGACGACCGCCTCGCACCAGGTGCGCAAGGCCGTCTCCGACCTGCGGCGCCGCATACCCGGCGACGGGATCATCTCCACCGAGGGCAGCGGCTACCGCATCACCGTGTCCGCCGCCCAGCTCGACCTGCTGGAGTTCAACGACCGGGTCCGGTCCGCGGAGGCGGCCCTGCGCGAGGATCGCAGCCCCGACGCCGCCGCCGAGCTGGAGGCCGCTCTCGCGCTGTGGCACGGGGCGGTCCTCTCCGGACAGGGCGGAGCGGTCATCGAGTCGGCTGCCACGGTGCTGGAGGAGCGCCGGCTCGTGGCCACGGAAGAACTCTTCGACCTGCGGCTGGGCCTCGGTCTCAGCGGCGAACTGGTGGCCGACCTCAGGACCGTGGTCGCCGCGCACCCGCTCCGGGAGACCTTCCACGGCCATCTGATGCTCGCCCTGTACCGCACCGGGCGGAAGGCCGAGGCGCTGAACGAGTACGCCCTGGTCCGCGAGGTCCTCGCCGACCAGCTGGGCGTGGACCCCGGCCCCCCGCTGGCCAGGCTCTACGAGGACATCCTGCGCGACGAACCCGGACTGCTCCTGGCGTCGCAGCAGCCGCCGCCCGTCCAGGAGAGACCCCCGGCCCGGCCGCTCACGGTCTGCACCCTGCCCCAGCCGCTGTCCGACTTCACCGGCCGGCACAGGGAACTGACCGAGCTGCTGGGCTACGCCCTCGCCGCCGGCTCCGGCGACCGCGACACCCGGGTCGTGGCCGTCGACGGCATGGGCGGCTCGGGGAAGACCTCGCTCGCCGTATGGGCCGCGCACCACCTCGCCGACCGGTACCCCGACGGCCAGCTCTACGTGGACCTGCGCGGATTCACCCCGGGCGAGCAGCCCCCGGTGTCGCCCGGCGCGGCGCTCGACCACCTGCTGCGGTCCTTCGGTGTCAGCGACGAGCGCATACCCGGCGACACCGAGGCCAGGGCCCATCTGTGGCGGGCGACCGTCGCCGGCCGCCGGCTGCTGCTCCTCCTGGACAACGCGGCCCACGCCGAACAGGTCATCCCGGTGCTCGCCGCGTCGCCCGGCTGCCTGGTCCTGATCACGAGCCGTTCCCGGCTGCTGGACCTCGACGGGGTCAGCTGGGTGTCCGTCGGCCTGATGACGCCTCAGGACAGTGCCGCCCTGGTCGCGGCGACGCTCGGCGCGGACCGGGTCGAGGCCGAACCCGAGTCGGCCGCCGAACTGGCCGAGCTCTGCGGGCACCTCCCCCTCGCCCTGCGCATCGCCACCGCCCGCCTGCGCAACCGTTCCTCCTGGACGCTGCGCTACCTCGCCGAACGCCTCCGGGACGAGACCCGGAGGCTCGACGAGCTCCGCTCCCCGCAGCGCAGCGTCTCGGCGACCCTGCACCTGTCGTACATGGCGCTCGACGAGGGTCAGCGGTCGGCCTTCCGCACCCTCGGACTCCACCCGAGCACCGGGATCGACGTCCACTCGGCGGCCGCCGTCCTCGGCACCGACATCCACGACGCCGAGTCGACGCTGGAGATGCTGCTCGACATGCGCCTGGTGCAGCAGCCGGGGGTCGGCGTCTACACCCTGCACGACCTGGTCCGCAGCTTCGCCCGGAGCCTGTTCGGGCCCGGGACGGCGGAGCAGGACTCGGCGGCCGTGGAGCGGCTGCTCGGCTACTACCTCACGGCGACGGACGTCGCCTGCCAGACCCTCTTCCCCGGCCGGGAGCAGCGCGGCACCGGCCTGGCACCGTACGAGGGCAGCCTGCCGTCCCTGGAGGACGCCGAGGACGCGCGCGCCTGGTTCGACCGCGAACACAGCGGGCTGCTGGCGGCGGTCTCCCTGGCGGAGCTGCACCGGCTGCACCGCCACACCGTCTGCCTCACCCGCAACCTCAGCTTCCACCTGAACGCCCGAGGCCAGTTCGACGAGATGTGGACCGTCTGCCGGACCGCGCTGGCCGCGGCCCGGGGGCTGGACGACGCACAGCTCCTCTGCGTCACCCTGTCGAACGTCGGAGTGGCCTGCTGGAAGGTGGGCCGGTTCGAGAGCGGCCTGGAGGCCGCGCAGGAGGCCAGGGAGGTCGCCGTCGCCCTCGGGGACCGGCGCATCCAGGCCCACAGCGAGTCGACCATCGGCCTCCTCGCCTCCATGCTCGGCCGCTACGAGGAGGCGCTCACCCTGCTGAGCGAGGCCGTGGACAGGTCGAGGAAGCTGGGAGCCACCCGCGCGGAGGCCGAGGGGCTGTCCACGCTGTCCACGCTGTACGAGAAGTGGGGCCGTTACGCCGAGGCCGCCCGGACCGCCCGCCGGTCCCTGGAGATCAGCCGCTCGCTCGGCTACCACGGCAATTTGGTCATGTCGCTCACGGACCTCGCCTTCGCCCAGGTGGGTCTCGGCGAGCTGGAGGAGGCCGACGCGAGCCTGGAGGAGGCGCGCCGGCTGAGCGAGCTGCGCACGGCGCCCGGGGACGTCGGCCTGGTGCTGGCCCTCTCGGCCCGCGTGGCGCACGCCCGGGGGAGGACCGCCGACGCGGAGGGCTTCGCCGTACGGGCGCTGGAACTGTCACGTACCGGGGCGACCCCGGTGCGGCTGGCGGAGGTGGAGAACATCATCGGCCACCTGCGGTGCGCGCTGGGCGACCACACGGCCGCCCTCGAACTGCACCGCCACGCCCACCGTGCCGCCGTGGACATGGGCTTCCGCTCGGAGGAGGCGTCCGGGCTGTCCGGTATGGCCCGGGCCCTGGAAGCGCTCGGCGACAGGGAGGCCGCCGAGGAGTACCTGGCCGAGGCCGACCGTCTCTACGCGTTCATGGGCGTCCGGAACCCGCGGAGCGTGTCCGCCTGACCCGGACCTCCGCGGCGTCAGGGGGAGACGGGCGGGGTGGCGGGGCCGGCGTTCGTGGCGAGGACCACCGTGGCACCGGCCGTGCCGCTGTCGGACACGTCGTTGCCGGAGACCACGGTGAGTGCCAGGCCGGTCATCAGCAGCGCCGCGATCACGCCGGCGACGCCACGGGAGGTGCGGACCGGGCCGGCGTTCAGGTTCTCGCTCATTTTTCTGCTCCTGGGAAGGTGTTCGGGGCGGGGTGAGCGGCCCGGTTGTTCCGGCCCGCTCTCGATGGACCCCAAGGTGCCCGGAGCCGTTCCTGAGCGGTTACCACGTCGTTCCCGCCGCCAGGGAAGCAACCAGGAACGGCGTCCTGGTCATCTCCACCGGGCGGGGACCGGCTGCGGTGAGCGCCACGCTCGTCCTCATGCCTCCCGATTCGTGCCCGATCAGGTCCAGCACGCTGCGGACGGTCTCCCGCACACTGCCGCGCTCCCTCCCCTCGAAGGGCGCGACCGAATCCGGCCAAGCGATGTCCAGCAGAAGGTGCATACCGCCCACGGACACCGTGTCGACGACGCACACCGGTGCCGGTGCCGGACCGCCGTCCCCCTGAGCGAGGTCGGCTGCCGCGGCGTCGCCGAGCAGCCGCCGCAGTTCGGCCGGGTCCGGGGGCCACGTCCGGGCGCCCGCCCCCGACGGGACGAGGTCGCGTACGACGTCGAGCACGGCCGGTTCCGCGTCGCCGCCGCACAGGACGAAGTCGATGCCGTGCGCGGCGCGGGCGTCGGCGGCCAGCTCCCTCAGGGTCCGCGCCGGATCCTCGTCGGTCAGGGTCCGCTCCGGCGGCACCCCGTCCGGCACCCCTCCGTGCGTGCCGGACGGGGTGCCGCCGGAGCGGCGCAGCGCCCAGGCCTCCAGCCCGGTGTCGGACACGGCACGGACCAGACCGGCGTCGGGGGTCAGCAGCAGGACTCGGCAGGGCTTGTGCGTCATGACCGTCTCATTCGTGGAGGAGGCCCGTCGGACGGACCGGGGGTGGTGTCGTACAGCTGTCCGGCGGCCAGCGCCGCGTAGAGCGCGGCTCCCGGACCGAGCACGGACTCGTCGAAGTCGGCGAGCGGGGAGTGGTTGTCCGGGGCCGACGCGGGGTCGGCCCCCGGGACCGTGGCGCCGAGGAAGACCATCGCGCCGGGGATCTCGTCCACGACCCGGGAGAAGTCCTCCGAGCCGGTCATCGGGCGGGGCAGGGTCTCGTAGCCGTCCTCACCGAAGAGTTCGGCGACGGTCCGGGCGACCGTGTCCACCGATCCCGGGTCGTTGACGGTGACCGGGTACAGCGGGTGCCACCGCACCTCCGCCTCGACCCCGTGCGCGGCGGCCACGCCGTGGCACGCCTCCGCCAGGGTCCGCTCCGCCCGCGCGCGGGCCTCGGGGGAGAAGGTGCGGACGGTGGTCTCGAAGACCGCGGTCTCCGGGATGATGTTGTTCTGCGTGCCCGCGTGGAAGGACCCGGTCGTCACCACGACCGGATCGAAGACGTCGAACGCGCGGGTGACCCTGGTCTGCAGCGCGACGACCATCTCGCACGCCGCCGGCACCGGGTCCTTCGCCGAGTGGGGCATCGCCCCGTGCCCGCCCGCCCCGCGGACGGTGACGGTCAGGTTGTCGACCGCCGCCATGGTCGGGCCGCCCCTCGCGCTGAACCGGCCCGACGGCCGGCCGGAGGCGGTGACGTGCAGGGCGTACGCCGCCACGGGCCGGGCCCCCGACGCGTCCAGGACCCCTTCCTCCAGCATGTGGTGCGCCCCGTCGTACCCTTCTTCGCCGGGCTGGAACATCAGGACGACATCACCGGCGAGGCGGTCCCGGTGGTGGGCCAGCAGCCGGGCGGCACCGGACAGCATGGCGGTGTGCAGGTCGTGTCCGCAGGCGTGCATGGCGCCGTTGTCCGCGGCGAAGTCCAGCCCGGTGCGCTCCGTCACCGGCAGCGCGTCCATGTCGCCCCGCAGGAGCACCGTCGGCCCGGGCCGGGCGCCGCGCAGCACCGCGGTCACCGAACTGAGCCCGCGTCCCGTGGTGATCTCCAGTCCCAGCCCCTCCAGTGACCGGAGCACCGCCTCCTGGGTGTGCGGCAGGTCCAGCCCCACCTCGGGCCGGGCGTGCAGGGTCCGCCGCAGCCGGACCAGGTCGTCCTGGATGCCCCGCGCGTCGTCCAGCAGTCCGTCGGTCGGGCGCCCGGTCATCGCGCCACCACCTCCCGCAGGCGCGCCGCGCCGCCGGTCTCCGGCTCGGCGCGGATGACGTCGGCCAGCCGCCGCACGCCCTCCCGGACCTGGCTCACCGAGGGGTACGAGTACGAGAGCCGCAGATTCCGCTCGCCGCCCCGGGTATGGAAGCCGGTGCCCGGCACGTAGGCCACCCCGCCCTCGATCGCCCGGGGCATCATCGCCCGCGCGTCGAGGGTCCCCGGCAGCGTCAGCCAGACGAAGAACCCGCCGGCGGGCACCGTCCAGGAGACGCCCTCCGGCATGGTGGCGGCCAGTTCGTCGAGCATGGCGTCCCGGCGGCCCCGGTACAGGGTCCGGGCGACGTCGAGGTGTCCCTGCCAGGACCGGGTCTCCAGGAAGCGGCTCACCGTCCGCTGGGTGAGGCGCGAGTGGGAGAGCATCGCGCTCTCCGCGGCGAGGACCAGCTTCCCGGTGACGGTGCGCGGCGCGCGGACCCATCCCACGCGCAGACCGGGCGCCAGCGTCTTGGAGAACGACCCCAGGTAGATCACCCCGTCCGGGGCGTCGGCGCACAGGGCCCGGTGCGGCCGCTCACCGAAGTGCAGCAGCCCGTACGGGTTGTCCTCGACGACCAGGACACCGGCCCGCCGGCAGATCTCCAGGACCTCTGTGCGGCGTTCGGCGCCCAGCACCCGGCCCGTGGGGTTCTGGAAGGTCGGCACCGTGTAGAAGAACTTGGCCGGGCGTCCCTCGGCGGCGAGCAGCGCGAAGGTGTCGGCCAGGGCCTGTGGGACCACACCGTCGCGGTCCATGGAGACCTCGACGACCCGGGCCTGATGGGCGGCGAAGGTGCTGAGGGCGGTCACGTAGGTCGGGCCCTCGGTCACCACGCTGTCCCCGGGGTTCACGAACACACGGGTCACCAGGTCGAGCGCCTGCTGCGATCCGACGGTGACCAGGACCTCGTCCGGTGTGGCGTCGACACCCTCGGCGGCCATGACCTCGCACATCCGCTCGCGCAGCACCGGGTCGCCCTGGGCGGAGCCGTACTGGAGGACGCCGGTGCCCTCGGCCGTGAGCACCTCCTGCAGGACCTCGCGCAGCGCCTCCGCTGGCAGGGCGTCCGGGGTGGGCATGCCCCCGGCGAGGGAGACGACGTCCTCCCGGGCGGCCATCGAGAAGAGGGCCCTGGTCTCGGAGGGCACCATCCGGTGAGTCCGGTCGGCGAAGAGCAGCGGCGGCGAGGGAACCGTGTCCGGGGGCGAGGACGGCTGGAACGAGAGCATGACGTCTCCTGACGGCTCGTGCGGGGCGGGGAGTGCGCGGGGGAGGGGCGTGCGGGTCAGGCGGCCGGCGTCAGCTCCTCCTGCCGCTGCGCCCCGTCCTCCGCCGGCTCCGCCGTCCGGGGGCGGAAGCGCAGCGCGGCCCACAGACCGCACGCCGCGAACGGCACCAGCAGGGCGGCGACGGTGAGGAACGCGGACGTGAGCGACTGCCGTGCGGCCAGGCCCACCACGGGCATCAGGGTGGCGGTCCCGAGACCGATCGCCAGCAGCCGCAGCGACGCCATCTTGGCCTTGTCCCGGGGGCCGGCGTGCTGCTGCAGCAGGGTCAGGAGCAGCGTGATGGCGTTCAGGTTGGCGAAACCGGCCAGGAAGAAGCCCGCGTAGTGCAGGGCGGGGACCGAGGTGCCGGCCAGCCCCGCCGCGATCACCGCCTGCAGCGACACCCAGACCGGGAGCAGCGACAACCGCACCGTCCAGCGGGTGAAGAGCGTCGCGGCGATCATCCCTGCGCCCAGCGTGCCCTCCAGTGCGGAAACCGCCCACGGCTCCCCGCCGTGCCAGGCGTCGACCAGGGGCACCACGAGCGTGGAGAGACTGTACGAGTACACGAAGTCACCCGCGCACATCAGGACCATCCCGAAGACGACGACCTCGTGACGGTGCCTGCCGAACAGCCCCGCCCAGTCCCGGAGCATGTCGGGCAGCGCCGAGCGCAGGGTGCTGTCGCGCAGCCGGCCCGCCGACTCCACGCGCGGTGTCCGCAGCCGCGAGACCACCAGGGCCGCCACCAGGGAGACCGCCACGTCGACCAGGAGCGCCTGGGTGGCCGTGCCGACCATCAGGACCAGGCCCAGCGCCGCCATGCCGATGAGGCTGCCGGCCTGGATCGCGATGCCGATCAGGCTGTTGAAGGCCACGGCGCGGTCACCCGCGATGTGGTGCGCGGTGAACTTGAAGAAGGCGGTGCGCTGCACGTTGTCGAAGACGGCCAGGAACACGGCGGCCGTGCCCACCACCGTCACCACCCCGCCGTCGCTGGTGGAGAGCGCCACGACGATGACGCCCACGGTCAGGGCCCGCAGCAGACTGCAGAGCACGTAGACAATCCGGGAGTCGAAGGCGTCGACGAGCGGCCCCGAGAACGGGAGCACCGCCACCGCGCCCAGCCCCTGGAGGGCGAAGATCATGGCGAACGCCTGGGCGTCGCCGGTGTGCTGGAACAGGGTCTGGCCGAGCGCCAGGGTGTAGAGCCCCATGCCGATGCTGGAGACGAGCATCGAGCCGAGCATCGTGCGCGCCGTGGTGTCCCGGAGAATCATGATGCCGTCACCCGGACCATCGCCTTGCCGGTGTTGCCACCGTCGAGCATGTCCAGGAAGGCGTCGACGATCCCGTCGAAGCCCTCGGTGACGGTGTGCCGGTCGGTGACCGTGCCGGCGGCGAGAGCGGGAAGCAGCAGTCGCTCCAACTCGTCCTGCGCGTCCCGGTGGTTGCGGACCAGGAAGCCCTCCAGCCTGATGCTTTTCTCGACGAGGTCGAAGAGGTTGCGGGGGGCCGCGGGAGGTTCGGCGGCGTCGTACTGGGCGATCGCGCCGCACCAGGCGATCCGCCCGTACTCGCGCATCGCGCCGATCGCAGCCTCCAGGTGCGCGCCGCCCACGTTGTCGACGTACACGTCGACGCCGTCCGGGGCCGCCTTCGCCAGCTGCTCGGGGAGGTGTCCCGCACGGTGGTCGAACGCGGCGTCGAAGCCCAGCTCCTCGGTGAGCAGGCGGACCTTGGCCGGGGAGCCGGCGCTGCCGACCACCCGTCCGGCGCCCATCAGCCGTGCCAGCTGTCCCGCCGCGCTCCCCACACCCCCGGCCGCCGCCGAGACGTACACCGTCTCGCCGGGGACGATCCGGGCGATCCGGGCGAGGGCGACGTAGGCAGTGAGGCCCGTGCCGCCGAGGATCCCCAGGTAGGTCTCGGCCGGTACGCCGGGAACCTCCGGCAGGACGCGTACGTCCTCGGGCCGCACCACGGCGTGGGTACGCCAGCCCTGGCGGTGGAACACCAGGTCACCCTCGGCCAGTCCGGCGGCCCGCGAGTCGGTCACCCGCCCGATGGAGCGGCCCTCCAGCGGGCCGTGCAGCTCCCACGCGCCGTCCATGTTCTCCCGCATGTACGGGTCGACGGAGAGCAGGACGTTCTCGACCAGCGCGGTGCCCGGCCCCGGTACCGGGACCTGCTCCTCCGCGAAGAGGAACTCGGCGCCGGTCGGCCGGCCGCGGGGCCTGCTCACCTGCTGGACGAATCGTGCCGTCTGTGACATCAGGGACTCCATGGAGTGCGAGGGGAACGGCGGGGGAAGAGGAGGAGGGGCGGGAGGGGAGGACCGTGCCGCGTCAGCTCAGCCGGCGGTCGATGACGGTCCGGATCTTGCCGCTGACCGCGTTCCGCTCCAGCGCACCCTCGGGGTGGCACTCGACCACGAGCTCGAACAACCGCAGCCCGTCGTCGTAGAGGTGGGCGTCGCTCAGGGTGGGGAAGGCCGCGGTGAGTGAGGCCCGCAGGACCTCCGGGTCCAGCTCGTCGCGCGACTCGGTGCGCAGCACGAGCGTCTCGGTGCCCTCCCGCGTCGTCAGCTCCGCCTGGAGCTGGGACACCTGGAACTCCTCCAGTGCGGCCAGGATGTCGCCGTAGTGCACGGTCGCCGACTTGAACTTCAGCAGGCCGTCGCTGCGCCCGAGGTACTCCAGGACGCGTCCGGACACCCCGCAGGGGCAGTCGCGGACGTGCACCCGGCCCATGTCGCCGATGCGGTAGCGGATCAGCGGGCCCTCGAACTTCTGCATCGAGGTGATGAGCAGGTGCCCGGTCTCCCCGTCCGGCAGCGGCCGGTCGTCCTCGCCGACGACCTCGACGAGGTTGTAGTCGTCGTTGACGTGGTGCAGCGTGCCGCCGAGCCGGTCGCACTGGTAACCGATCTGGGCACCGTCGTTGGCGGCCAGGATGCTCGTGATGGACCGCGTGCCGAGCTCGTCGCGCAGCCACTGCTTGTCGGACTCCGTCATCGGGGTGCCCCCGTAGACGACCTTCTCCAGCCGCAGCCCGGGGTCCCTGCGACGGGCCTCGCGGAGCAGGGGCAGGACCACCGCGGGCTGGCCCAGCAGCACGTTCACCGAGAAGTCCCGGGTCAGCATGAGCATCAGGTCGGCGGTGACCTGCTGGCCGGCCGAGAACGCCTCGACCTGCATCCGGGTCAGCTCGCTCGATGTCGTCATCAGGCCGCCGTACAGGCCGCCCCCGACCAGCGCGTTGAGGACCCGGTCCCCGTTGTGGATGCCCAGCGCCCGCAGCAGCGGGATCGCCTCACGGACCATGTTCTCCCAGTCGGTCCGCGAGTAGACGATGTACCGCGGCTCCCCGCCGGAGGCCCCGCTGCGCAGCACCTCGCCGCTCGGACGGTCGCCGCTGGACATGGCGTGGGCGCGCGGCAGCGATCCGGCCTCCAGGGCCGCCTTCTCCAGGACGGGCAGTGCGGCCAGGCCGGCCATCCCGTCGACCTGCGGCAGGTCGCGGTAGTGGGGCGTCCGGCGGGCCATCCCGACGAGGTAGCGGACCCGGGCGTCCATCCGGGCCGCCCGGTCGGGGTCGTCGTGGCGCGCGGAGTCCAGCGAGGTGCCCGCCAGGTAGACCGAGGTGAACAGCTCCCGGAACCACGGCGAGCGGCAGTCGATGTCCGCGACGGGAGCCTGCGGGCCGTCAGCCCCGGACGCGGGCCGGATACGGACCGAGGGCACCCCGGGGCGCTCCGACCCCGCGTACAGCTCGCCCGAGGCGGTAGCCGGACCCCCGGCGAGCACCACCAGGTCCGGTACGGCCACAGGGACGCCGTCCTCCACCTCCGCACCGGGCTCCGCCGTCGCCGCGGCGGGCAGCGGGAAGCCGGGCTCGCGCAGGACGTCGTACACGGCGTGCCACAGGCCGGGGCGGGAGGTGCGCACGGTCACCGCGTTGCCCAGGGCCCAGGCGAGCAGCAGACCGCGGAGCGTGTTGCCGGCCCGGGTGTCGTCGAGGAGGACGTGGCCCACGGGGGTCTGCTCCCAGACGTCCCCGGAGTCGGTCAGCGGACGGTAGGGGAACTGGCTCAGACCGCCCAGCGCCTCGTCGAGGGCCTGGGCCAGGGCGTCCGCGTCGAGGAGGGAGCCGATTTCGAGGAGGTCGGCCTCCTTCAGGAGGCGGGCCACAGGCGAGGCCGCGTCGGCGGCCAGGTCGCGCTGGACCCTGCCCACGGCCAGCAGCAGGTCGGTCGGGTAGTGGCGTGTCATGCCGCGCTCCCCAGCTCGGCGGGGACGCGGGACCGGGAGGAGACGGCGATGCCGTCGGCGCAGGCACGCAGGAACCGTCCCAGCTCCTCGGCGTCGGTGTGCGAAGCCTCGATGAACACGGGGCACTCCCATTCCTGGTACGTGATGTGTCCGGGCAGCGGACGGTCGGACGGCAGGACGTACAGCTGGTCCACGCAGGGGTGGTCGGCGAGACCCGCGGGGAGTACGACCTCGGCCGTGCCGGCGGGGAGGTGGTGGCCGGGGAAGGCCAGCCAGCCGTGGTAGCGGCCGCTGGGCGGCGCCGACGGCGGACGCTCCAGCCCCAGGCGTACGGCGATCTCGTGCGACGGGAGGTGGACGCCGTAGCGCCGCTCGTGCGCGGTGACCACCCCGGCCCCGCCGACCCGGTTGGCGACCTCCAGGAAGACCAGCTCGCCGGAGGCCGTGTGGAAGGCCTCCAGGTGGACGCAGCCGTCCTCGATGCCGAGGGCGATCGCGACCTCCCGCGCGAGGTCGCGGTGCGCCTCGGTCAGCTCGATCTGGTGCGAGCCGAGGGGCAGTCCGCCGGCGAACTCCACCGGCTTGTTGACGTACCGGCTGGTCGCCAGCTCCAGGAACCTGCCGTCCTGCATCAGCCCGTCGATATGCAGTATGTCGCCCTCGATGTGCTCCTCGAGCTGGTAGTTCCCCGGGTCGGGCAGCTTGCGGTAGGCGCTGAGAGCCTCCCGGGCCGTGTCGAGCACCATCACGCCCTCGCTGGACGCCCCGGCACGCGGCTTGAGCACCGTTTTCCCGGTCCACGGAAGCGGCCCGCAGGCGGGGGGCGCGCCCACGAAGCGCGGGTGGCGGATTCCCGACCCGGCCAGGGCCTCCTTCATCCGCACCTTGTCCCGGACGAGCTCGACGCGGGCCGCCGAGGGGCCGGGAAGCCCCAGGTGGCGGCGGATGTGCACCGCCTCCAGGATCCCGAACTCCGAGAGCGACAGCACCTTCTCGTAGCCGTCCGACGGCTGCACACGGGCCGTCACCCCGTCGACCAGGCCCTCGTCCTCGCCCAGCGGGATGCGCGAGCAGCGAAGGTCGCCGGGGATCTGACGCAGAGACGCCGGACGCCCGATGTACGTCACGTCGTGCCGGTCGTGGTCGATGCCCAAGTGGTAGGAGATCTTGCGGTAGGGGACCTGATGGATCACGAGAATCTTCATCCGGAGTACTCCAAGGCTGTGACGCCCCAGCTGAATCCCATGGCACTGGTGGCCAGCAGGACCAGGTCCCCCTCGCGGAGCTTCTTCTCCGTCATGAGGTCGTCCAGGGCGATCAAGGTGTCGGCTCCGCCCATGTGACCGAGCCGTCCGTAGTTGAATACGCTGCGTTCCGCGGGGATGCCGAGGGTCTTCAGCAGGCGCTCGTGCATCCCCTTGTCGCCCTGGTTGATCAGGAACCAGGCGATCTCGTCGATCTCGCGGCCCGTCACCGTCAGCGTCTCGCCGACAAGGCGGGTGAAGTTCTCCACGTAGGCGGTCGCGAGGCCCCGCCGGTGCTCGCCCCGCCGGATGACGACCCGGCCGTCGCGCCACTCGCCGTGGTAGTAGTCGGACCAGTGGGGATCGGTGCGCATCGCCGAGTGGAGGACCCGGAAAGCACACCCGTCATCCGCCAGCAGTACCGCCGCGCCCGCATCACCGAAATTGAAGAGAGCCTTGGAATCCGGGTCACCGTAATCCACCATCCTGCTCAGCCGGTCCCCGAGGAGGACCAGCGCGTACGCGCCCGGCCGGGACGAGTCCGCCGCGAGCCGGATGGCCGTCAGGCCCGCGTTGCAGAAGTTCCCGATCTCGTAGCAGTGCGCGTTCCTGATGCCGAGTTCGTCGGCCACCCGCGCGGCCGGAGACCAGAACGGGAGGTCCCACTCACCGGAGCCCGCGTAGATCACCTCCCGGATGGCCGACCGGTCGGTGCCGAGCCGGTCCAGCAGCCGCGAGGCGGCCCTCCGGGCGAGCCCCGAGGCCTCCTCACCCTCCGCCAGGACCGGGAACGACTCGGTGTGGGTGATGGCCGCGAGGTCCGCGACGGGCACACCCGAGACCAGATGCATGTCCCGGATGTCCGCCGTCGCGGACGGGAAGCACACGTCGAAGTCGACTATGCCGCCCACGAATCCCTCGCCTCGATGCTCACGCGGTGCACGGTGCGGTCGACGCCGGGCTCCACCGCGGTGGCCGCGTGATAGGTGAGCTCGCACTTCCAGACCACCAGGTCGCGCGGGGTCCACCGGTGCTCGTACACCCGCTCGGGGTCCTGGATCAGCCGGTCGAGCAGCGCGAAGAACTCCTCGTTCTCGTTGGCGTCGAAGCCGATGACCCGCTCCATGTACTCCGGGGCGCCGTAGACGTAACGGCGGCCGGTGGTGGGGTCCGTCTTGATCAGCGGGTGCTCGACCGGCGGGTGCTGCTCCTCGACGAGCGCCTTGAACTCCGCGATGGACAGGCCCGCGTGCTCGGAGGAGATCCGCTGGCGCTTCGA
The DNA here is from genome assembly GCF_053593715.1 of Streptomyces sp. NPDC002125. Classification (NCBI taxonomy): domain Bacteria; kingdom Bacillati; phylum Actinomycetota; class Actinomycetes; order Kitasatosporales; family Streptomycetaceae; genus Streptomyces; species Streptomyces sp. NPDC002125. Next base: position 410,935 of record NZ_JBSFDD010000002.1, read on the forward strand.
GACGGTGTGCACCGCGGTGCGGCCCTCGACCTTCTCCTTCCACTCCTGGGGCAGACGGTCGTAGACGTCGGCCGCGTTGGCGTAGAGGGTGTGGCCGCTGGCGCCCGGGACGTCGACGCCGTGCAGCATCGTGTACGGCGGCGCGTCCTGCTGGTAGGTGGAGTCCTGGTGCCAGAAGTTGCCGACACGGGCGACACCGATCGCCATGTTGTTCTTCTTGGCGTTCGAGGAGATCATGATCTCCTCGTGGTCCGGGTGGCGGTACTTCGCCATCAGGAACGGCTTCGGCCGGCCGATGCGGCTCGCCAGCTCGATCTGCTGCTCCGGGGTGATGTCCAGGGAGCGGATGACGACCAGTTCCCGCTCGTGCAGCAGTGTGGTCACGCGGTCCCAGAGCACGGGGTCCTGGAGGTCCTCGTACGTGACCCCGGTCATCTCCGCCCCGATGAAGGGCGTGAGGTCGGCGATCCGGACGGCGCTCTCGGTCTCGGTCATGGTCATGGTCGTGTCGTCTCCTCGATAGGGAAGGAAAAGCCGTTTCAGCTGGGGTCGTCTGCCAGGCACCGCGCGAGCGCCCGGACGAACGTGTCGATCTGCTCCTCCGTGCGGAACGGGGCGACGGTCACGCGGAAGCGCTCGCCGCCCTTCGGCACCGACGGGAAGTTGATGGGCTGTACGTAGACGGAGAACTCGTCGAGCAGCCGGCGGGAGATGCGCTTCACCCGGTCGCCGCCCGGCACCAGGACCGGGACGAGATGGGTGGGCGCGGGGACGAAGGTGATGCCCGCCTCGCTGAGTCTGCGGCGCATCAGGCGGGCGTTGGCGTCCAGTTCGGCCCGCATGGTGACGCCCTCGGGGCCGCGGATCACGGAGAGGCTCGCCAGGACGGCGTCCAGCGACGCCCGGGGGATGGTCGTGGTGAAGATGAACCCCGGGGCGTGGGAGCGCACGTAGTCCAGCGGGACGTCGGGACCGGCCACGTAACCGCCGGTGCTGCCGACGGCCTTCCCGAACACACCCTGGACGAACGTCGCCCGGGTCTCTCCGATCGCCTCGCAGACGCCGGCCCCGGTCGGCCCGGAGACGCCGATCGCGTGGGTCTCGTCCAGGTAGGTCTGCGCGTTGAAGCGCTCCGCCAGGTCGCAGATCTCGCGGATGGGCGCGATGTCGCCGTCCATCGAGTACACCGACTCGAAGACGATCAGCTTCGGGCGGTCCAAGGGCTGTGCGGCCAGAGCGAGTTCGAGGTCCATGAGGTCGTTGTGGGCGAAGATGTACTTGGCGTTGCCCGAGGTCCGCACCCCTTCGATCAGCGAGCGGTGGTTGAGCGCGTCCGAGAAGACCATGGTCTCCGGCTCGGCCCGCAGCAGGGTGGTCAGGGTCTCGACGTTCGCGACGTAGCCGCTGGTGAAGACCAGCGCCCGCTCCTTGCCGTGCCACGCGGCGAGCAGCGACTCGAGCTCCACGTGCGCCTCGCTGGTCCCCGCGATGTTGCGGGAGCCGCCGTTGCCGGTGCCGTGCCGCAGGGTGGAGGCGATCTGGGCCTGCATCACGTCCGGGTGCTGGCTCATGCCCAGGTAGTCGTTGGTGCACCACACCTGGATGCGACGTCCCTGGTGCAGCGCGTGCCCCCGGTCCTGCGCCAGGTAGGAGCAGGCGACGAAGTCTCGGTAGAGGCCTTCCGCCTTCAGCTGGTCGAGACCGGTCCGGAGGCCGGCGTACACGTCCGCCGGTTGCGGCGGAGCAAGGGTGGAGATCACTGTGCTGCCCTCTCGGGTCGGGTGACTCGGTCTGGGGAACACCATGGATCCCGCCGTTCCCGATCCGGTCCCGGCTCCTTCCCGGGCCCCGCGCGGGGAGTTCCCCGGGGCCCGGGCGGGCTGTCGGAGGCAGCGGATACGGTCGGCACATGTCCCACACCGCCGTGCTCGAAGGCGTCCTGGAGCGAATCACCTACGCCAACGAGGAGAACGGATACACCGTCGCCCGTGTCGACACCGGCCGCGGAGCCGGCGACCTGCTCACCGTCGTCGGCTCGCTGCTCGGTGCGCAGCCGGGCGAGTCCCTGCGGATGGAGGGGCGTTGGGCCTCGCACCCGCAGTTCGGCAAGCAGTTCCATGTCGACAACTACACGACGGTCCTCCCCGCCACCATCCAGGGCATCCGCCGCTATCTCGGCTCCGGCCTGATCAAGGGCATCGGACCGGTCATGGCCGACCGCATCACGACCCACTTCGGTGTGGACACCCTGGACATCATCGAGCAGCAGCCCAAGCGGCTCGTGGAGGTGCCGGGGCTGGGGCCGAAGCGGACGAAGATGATCGCCGCCGCCTGGGAGGAGCAGAAGGCGATCAAGGAGGTCATGGTCTTCCTCCAGACCGTCGGCGTCTCGACCTCCATCGCCGTCCGCATCTACAAGAAGTACGAGGACGCCTCGATCTCCGTCGTGAAGAACCAGCCCTACCGGCTGGCCGCGGACGTCTGGGGCATCGGCTTCCTCACCGCCGACCGCATCGCCCAGGCCGTCGGCATCCCGCACGACAGCCCCGAGCGGGTCAAGGCCGGCCTCCAGTACGCCCTGTCGCAGTCCACCGACCAGGGGCACTGCTTCCTCCCCGAGGAGCGGCTGATCGCCGACGGGGTGAAGCTGCTCCAGGTCGACACCGGGCTCGTCATCGACTGCCTGGCCGAGCTCGCCGAGGACCCGGAGGGCGTCGTACGGGAGAAGGTGCCCGGGCCCGAGGACGGGCAGCCGGTCACCGCCGTGTATCTCGTCCCCTTCCACCGCGCGGAGATCTCCCTGGCCGCCCAGGTGCAGCGTCTGCTGCGGACCCCGGAGGACCGTATGCCGGCCTTCCAGGACGTCGACTGGGACAAGGCGCTGGCCTGGCTCGCGCGGCGTACGGGGGCGACGCTCGCCCCCGAGCAGGAGGCGGCCGTGCGTCTCGCGCTCACCCGGAAGGTCGCCGTGCTGACCGGCGGCCCCGGCTGCGGGAAGTCGTTCACGGTCCGCTCCGTGGTCGAGCTGGCCCGTGCACGCGGTGCCAAGGTCGTGCTGGCCGCGCCCACGGGGCGTGCCGCGAAGCGGCTCTCGGAGCTGACCGGCGCCGAGGCCTCCACCGTGCACCGGCTGTTGGAGCTGAAGCCCGGCGGTGACGCCGCGTACGACCGCGACCGTCCGCTGGACGCCGACCTCGTCGTCGTGGACGAGGCGTCGATGCTCGATCTGCTGCTCGCCAACAAGCTGATCAAGGCGGTGGCACCCGGTGCCCACCTCCTTCTGGTGGGGGATGTGGACCAGCTGCCCTCGGTCGGCGCGGGGGAGGTGCTGCGGGACCTCCTCGCCGAGGGCGGCCCGGTCCCGGCGGTGCGGCTGACCACGATCTTCCGCCAGGCCCAGAAGTCGGGTGTCGTCACCAACGCCCACCGCATCAACTCCGGGGTGCCGCCGCTCACCCAGGGGCTCAGCGACTTCTTCCTCTTCGTGGAGGACGAGACGGAGGACGCCGGAGTGCTCGCCGTGGATGTCGCGGCCCGGCGCATCCCGGCCAAGTTCGGCCTGAATCCCCGCCGTGACGTGCAGGTTCTCGCCCCGATGCACCGGGGCCCGGCGGGCGCCGGCCACCTCAACGGACTGCTCCAGCAGGCGATCACCCCGGGCCGCCCCGGCCTGCCCGAGAAGCGCTTCGGCGGTCGGGTCTTCCGCGTCGGCGACAAGGTCACCCAGATCCGGAACAACTACGAGAAGGGGGAGAACGGCGTCTTCAACGGCACGGTCGGCGTCGTCACCGCGCTCGACACGGACGAGCAGAAGCTGACGGTCCTCACCGACGAGGACGAGGAGATCGTGTACGACTTCGACGAACTGGACGAGCTCGCCCACGCCTACGCGATGACCATCCACCGCTCCCAGGGCAGCGAGTATCCGGCGGTCGTCATCCCCGTCACGACCAGCGCCTGGATGATGTTGCAGCGCAACCTCCTGTACACCGCCGTCACCCGCGCCAAGAAGCTCGTCGTGCTGGTCGGTTCGCGCAAGGCGATCGGCCAGGCGGTGCGTACCGTTTCCGCAGGCAGACGCTGTACGGGACTGGATTTCAGACTCCGTGGCGGGCCTCCGGAAAGCTTCACGGAAAAATGATCGATCAAAACGGTGGGAAACATCACTGTGCTCTTCCGGAACCGCTGGGGAGGGGGCAGGATGTGCAAGTTAGCGGCACTCAGTGCCGCCGGTAGGTCCAATGGACGACCCCGAGTGCACTCTCCTGCGCCAAATGGGGGAGGGTGGAGACAGTCAGGGCACCTCGAAGAAGAGGCACTACGTCGGTGAGGGATGACGTGAGCGAGCACACGAACAACGCTGTAGTACTGCGGTACGGCGATGACGAGTACACCTACCCGGTGATCGACAGCACCGTCGGCGACAAGGGCTTCGACATCGGGAAGCTCCGGGCCAACACGGGCCTGGTCACGCTGGACAGCGGATACGGCAACACAGCCGCCTATAAATCCGCCATCACCTACCTCGACGGCGAGCAGGGCATCCTGCGCTACCGCGGATACCCGATCGAGCAGCTCGCCGAGAGCTCGACGTTCCTCGAGGTCGCCTACACGCTGATCAACGGTGACCTTCCCAAGGTCGACGAGCTGTCGGCCTTCAAGAACGAGATCACCCAGCACACGCTGCTGCACGAGGACGTCAAGCGCTTCTTCGACGGCTTCCCGCGCGACGCCCACCCGATGGCCATGCTGTCCTCGGTCGTCAGCGCCCTGTCCACGTTCTACCAGGACAGCCACAACCCGTTCGACGAGGAGCAGCGCCACCTCTCGACGATCCGGCTGCTGGCCAAGCTCCCGACGATCGCGGCGTACGCGTACAAGAAGTCGATCGGTCACCCGTTCGTCTACCCGCGCAACGACCTCGGCTACGTCGAGAACTTCCTGCGCATGACCTTCTCCGTCCCGGCCCAGGAGTACGTGCCGGACCCGGTCGTCGTCTCCGCGCTGGAGAAGCTGCTCATCCTGCACGCGGACCACGAGCAGAACTGTTCGACCTCCACCGTGCGTCTGGTCGGCTCCTCGCAGGCGAACATGTTCGCCTCGATCTCCGCCGGCATCTCGGCGCTCTGGGGCCCGCTGCACGGCGGCGCCAACCAGTCGGTGCTGGAGATGCTGGAAGGCATCCAGGCCAACGGCGGCGACGTCGACTCCTTCATCCAGAAGGTCAAGAACAAGGAGGACGGCGTCCGCCTGATGGGCTTCGGCCACCGGGTGTACAAGTCCTTCGACCCGCGCGCCAAGATCATCAAGGCCGCCGCCCACGACGTGCTGTCGTCGCTCGGCAAGTCCGACGAGCTGCTCGACATCGCGCTCAAGCTGGAGGAGCACGCGCTCAGCGACGAGTACTTCGTCTCGCGCAACCTCTACCCCAACGTGGACTTCTACACGGGCCTGATCTACCGCGCCATGGGCTTCCCGACCGAGATGTTCACCGTGCTCTTCGCGCTCGGCCGCCTCCCCGGCTGGATCGCCCAGTGGCACGAGATGATCAAGGAGCCGGGATCCCGCATCGGCCGCCCGCGCCAGATCTACACCGGCGAGGTCCTGCGCGACTTCGTCCCGGTCGAGGGCCGCTGACGCCCTCAGGACCGCTGCTCCTCCCCGGCCGCTCCGGCCGGCATCCTTCGCCCCGCGTACCGCGCTCGTACTGTCAGAGCGCGGTGTCCGGGGCGATTCGGCGTTCGGGAGTTGGGCTCGGTGGCGTGTTCCGGGGGCCTCGTCCGGGGGCTTCTTCGGCGGAGCCGTGGTGCCGCGCCCGAGGGCTGGGCCGTGCGCGCCGGGTCCGTAAGCGCTGGGCCGTGATGCTTCGCCGGGTGCGAGAAACGCCCCGCCGCCGATCCCCCCACGGGTCGACGGACAGGGCGCTTCCCATATCCCGGAGCGGATTCCCCCCACGGGATCCGGCCGGGCGTCTGCAGGGAGCCTGAACTCCCGTTGTTTTTCGGTGGTGCCTATTCAGTTCGGTCCTGCTGTGCGACTGCCGGGGTACGTACGTACGGGAGGGCCGCTCAAAGCTCCCCGGGCACGTGCCCCGGCCAACGCTTGCCAGGAGCGTCCCCCAAGACACTCCATCGGACGTCCCCCAAGACATCCTTGGCATCGCACTCTTAGACTCACCAACTCATCAGATGGTTACCCTCAAATCGGTGTGATCTAAGTCTCTTTGTAGAAATTATGTGAAGGAGCGCAACCTCAGGCTGTTGCTCACCACGAAGACCGACGAGAACGCCATCGCCGCACCCGCGATCATGGGGCTGAGCAGCCCGAACGCAGCCAGAGGCAGTGCGGCCACGTTGTAGCCGAAGGCCCAGAAGAGGTTGCTTCTGATGGTCGACAGAGTACGCCTCGACAGACGGATGGCGTCAGCGGCCACCTTGAGATCTCCACGAACGAGCGTGAGGTCGCCCGCTTCGATCGCCGCGTCCGTCCCGGTGCCCATCGACAGACCCAGATCCGCGACGGCCAGGGCCGCGGCGTCGTTGACCCCGTCACCGGCCATGGCGACGGACCTGCCCTCGGCCTGGAGGCGCCGTACGGCCTCCACCTTCTCCTCCGGCAGGACCTCCGCGTACACCTCGTCGATCCCGACCGCGCGGGCCACGGCGTCCGCCACGGCCCGGTTGTCGCCGGTCAGCAGAATCGGCCTGAGGCCCAGCGCGCACAGCTCCGCGACGGCCTCCGCGCTGCCCGCCTTCACCGCGTCGGCGACCTCCAGGACGGCCCTGGCGGCCCCGTCCCAGGCGACGGCGATCGCCGTGCGGCCCTGACCCGCCGCGTCCGCCAGGGCGTCGGCCAGGGGCCCGGGGAGGGCGATCCCCGCATCGGCGAGGAGTCGCTCCCTGCCCACCAGCACGCGGTGGCCCTCGACGGTGCCGCGCACTCCGAGGCCGGGGACGTCCGTGAAGTCCACCGGGGTGGGGAGCGCAGCCCCCGTGCGCAGGGCGGCTCCGGCGGCGACCGCCCGGGCGACGGGATGGCCGGAGGCGTTCTCCAGGGCGCCCGCGAGACGGAGTACGTCGGCCTCGGCCGTGCCGGGCGCGGTGCGGACGCGTCCGAGGGTCATGCGGCCCGTGGTGACCGTTCCGGTCTTGTCGAGGACGATCGTGTCGATCCTGCGGGCGGTCTCCAGGACCTCGGGGCCCTTGATGAGGATGCCGAGCTGCGCGCCGCGCCCGGTGCCCGCCATGAGGGCGGTGGGCGTGGCGAGGCCCAGGGCGCACGGGCAGGCGATGATCAGGACGGCCACGGCGGCGGTGAACGAGCCCGTGATGTCGTCGGTGGCCAGCAGCTGGGCGACCAGCGTCACCAGCGCGATCAGCAGGACCACGGGGACGAAGACCGCCGAGATCCGGTCGGCGAGGCGCTGGGCGGCGGCCTTGCCGCTCTGGGCGTCCTCCACGAGCCGGGACATCCGGGCCAGCCGGGTGTCCGCCCCGACGCGGGTGGCCTCGACGACCAGCCGCCCCGACATGTTGAGGGTGGCGCCGGTGACGCTGTCGCCCGGGACGGTGTCCACGGGCAGGGACTCCCCGGTGAGCATCGAGGTGTCGACCGCCGACGCGCCTTCGACGACGGTGCCGTCCGTGGGGATCTTCTCGCCGGGCCGTACGACGAAGCGGTCGCCGACGAGGAGCCGGCCGACAGGGAGGCGTACCTCGGTGGTCCCGTGCTCCGGTGGTGATGCCGGGCGCAGGACCGTGACGTCCTTCGCGCCCAGCCGCAGCAGCGCGCGCAGCGCGGCGCCCGCCTTCCGCTTGGACCGCGCCTCCAGATAGCGGCCCAGCAGGATGAAGCCGGTGACTCCGGCCGCGACCTCCAGGTAGATGGCGGAGGAGGGGTCGGACCGGGACGCCTGGACGTCGAAGCCGTGCCGCATGTCCGGCATGCCCGCGTCGCCGAGGAACAGGGCCCAAAGGGACCAGCCGAACGCCGCGAGCGTGCCGATCGACACCAGGGTGTCCATCGTCGCGGCGCCGTGCCGCAGATTGGTCCAGGCGGCGCGGTGGAAGGGCAGGCCGCCCCAGACGACGACGGGGGCGGCGAGGGTGAGGGAGAGCCACTGCCAGTTGTCGAACTGGAGGGCGGGGACCATGGCCATCAGGGCGACGGGGACGGCGAGTACCGCCGTGACCAGCAGGCGCTGGCGGAGCGCGGCGAGGCCGGCGTCGGCTGCGGCGTCCTGGGGGTCCTGCTCTGCGTCAGCTTCTGCGCCTGCGCCGCTCGTGCCTGCGCCTCTGCTCGTGCCTGCATTGGCATCGGCGTCGGTGGCGCCGGTGGTCACGGTCTCGGTGGCGGAGGTGCGGCCGGCTCCTGCTTGTGCGTCGGAGCCGGAGCCGGAGCCGGTGCCAGGGCCGGTGTCCGGGCCTCGGCTGTCCTGGTCCGACGCGCCGGGGCGCGGCGCGTCGGCCGTGGGCGCCGCGGGCTGCGGTGCCGCCGCGGGGCGGGGGACCGGCCTGGCCGTGTAGCCCGTCTTCACGACGGTGGCCACGAGGTCGTCGAGCGCGGTGCCGGGCCCGTAGGAGACCCGGGCCTTCTCGGTCGCGTAGTTGACGGTGGCGGTGACCCCGTCCATCCGGTTGAGCTTCTTCTCGACACGGGCCGCGCACGAGGCGCAGGTCATCCCGCCGATCGTGAGCTCGGCCTCGGAGGTCTCCGCCGCCGGGACCTCGGCTGCCGTGGTGCTGGCCATATGTGCGGACTCCTGGGTCGTGCAGTCGGGCCGTTTCCCCACCAGTATCTGCTTCCCTGGTGACGGAACGGCCCGACGGAGGTGCTGGGCGGCCCGGGGTGCGCGCGTGGTGCGGACCGGGGCGCCGCGTGGGTGGTGCGGCCGGTTTCAGACGCGGCCCACGAGCTCGTAGCCCGCCTCGTCGACGGCGGCGCGTACGGCCTCGTCGGTCAGCGGCGCGGAGGAGGTGACGGTCACCCGGCCTGCGGCGGCCTCCGCCTTCACCGAGGTGACGCCCGCGAGGGCCGAGATCTCCTCGGAGACGGCCCCCTCGCAGTGGCCGCAGGTCATGCCCTTCACCTCGTACACCTCGGTGACGGCGCCCACCTGCACGTCGGCCGCCCCGTCGTGGCAGGAACCGGTGGACGAGCAGCAGGATCCGGCGGCCCGGGGCGTGTCGGTCTCGGCGGTCATGTCGTTCTCCTCTTCGCAGGCACACATGTATGTGGCGGATGTGGCACGGGAGGGCGCCCGGATGGACCGGCGCGCCCGCCGCATCCGCCACTATACCCCTAGGGGGTATTGGTCGACTCCGGTGTGACCCCCTCGGGTGTGTCGTGGACGAGAGGGTGGAGGTAGCGGTACATCACGGTCTTCAGCTCCGCGATGTACGCGTCCCGTTCGGCCCCCTCGTGGGACATGATCAGGTCGAGCCCGGCCTTGAAGAGGACGAAGGACATGCCCGCGATGCGGGTTATCCGGTCGGCCGGGACCTCGGGCAGATAGGCGCCGAGGAGCTCCTCGGTCCTGCTGAGCATCGTGGCGTGCAGGATGTCGTGCTCCCGGGTGATCACGCCGGGGATCTCGGAGCCGTGGGTGAGGACGGCGAAGGCCGGATTCTCGCAGTTGAAGGCGATCAGCGGGTCGAGGACCGCGTCCAGCAGCCGGTCGAGAGGAAGCTCCAGATGGCTGGCGACGAACGCGGCGCCGTAGGTGTCCCGCCAGCGGTGCAGGAGCTGGTCGCCGAGCTCGACGGCGATGGCTTCCTTGTTGGGGAAGAACTGGTAGAGCGTGCCCGGCGAGACGCCGGCCTCGCGGGCGATGGCGTTGGTGCTCGCGCCGTAGTAGCCGCTGGAGCAGAAGACGCTGGCGGCGGCGTCGAGCAGCTGGGCGATGCGGGCTTCGCCGCGCGCCTGACGGCGGCGCGGGCGGTCCGGCCCGGCGTCCGCGGCTTCTCTGGCTCTGGCCTCCGGCACGGTTCTCCCCAGCTCTCGGGACACGGTTGACAAACGCGAGTGGTCACTCGCATTCTGAACAAACGCGAGCGAGGACTCGTGTTTGCCAGTGTACGTGGCAATGACTGACCCATGCCGCCCTGTGCTGCCCGGGTCCCGGTGAAGGGGACACCGCACCATGTCCGAAGTCAACGGCCCGGAGAAGGCAGGGGGCTGGACGCGCTTCGTCACCGCCCGCCCACGGTTCGCCCTGCTGGCAGCACTGGTGATCACGGCACTCGCCGTGTTCGCGGGCAGCGGAGTGGCCGACCGGATGAGCAGCGGCGGCTGGGAGGCCCCCGACGCCGAGTCGACCTACGCGACCCAGGTGCTGGAGCGGGAGTTCCCCGGCTCGCAGCCCGATCTGATCCTGCTCGTCGACGGCGGCAGTGCCTCCGTGGACGATCCGGCGGTGGCCGCCGAGGCCGCCCGGCTCACCGAGCGGCTCTCCGCCGAGCCGGGGGTCGGGGGCGTCGGCTCGTACTGGCGGACGAAGTCCCCCGCGCTGCGCTCCGAAGACGGACACGAGGCGATCGTGGCCGCCCGGATAGCGGGCGACGAGAAGGCCGCGGGGGAGATCCTCGACCGGATAGCTCCGGCCTACACGGGTCGGCAAGGCCCGGTGGAGGTCTCCGTCGGCGGGCCCCTCGCCGTGCGGCACGAGATGCAGACCACCATCCAGGAAGACCTTCTGCGGGCCGAGCTCATCGCTCTTCCCGTGACGCTGGTGCTGCTGGTCGTCGTCTTCGGCAGCGCGGTCGCCGCCCTGCTGCCGCTCGGCGTCGGGATCGTCGCGATCCTCGGCACCAACGCCGTGCTGCGCGGCCTCACCGAGTTCACCGACGTGTCGGTCTTCGCCCAGAACCTCACCACGGCGCTGGGGCTCGGACTCGCCATCGACTACGCCCTGTTCATCGTGCGCCGGTTCCGTGAGGAGCTGGCCGCCGGGGCGGACACCCGGGTGGCGATCGGCACCACGCTGCGTACGGCGGGGCGCACGGTGCTCTTCTCCGCGCTGACGGTGGCGGTGTCGCTGGCCGCGATGCTGGTCTTCCCGCAGTACTTCCTGCGCTCCTTCGCCTATGCGGGTATCGCCGTGGTGCTCCTCGCCGCGGCGGCGGCCCTGATCCTGCTGCCGGCCGCTCTGATGCTGCTCGGGCCGCGGGTCAACTCCCTGGACCTGCGCAAGCTGCTGCTCCGCCGGAGGAAGGCGTCCGGCGCGGCCGGGGGCTCGGGCAAGGGGTGGGCCCGCTTCTCGGTGCTCGTGATGCGCAGGGCTCCCGTCTTCGCCGTGCTCACCACGGTCGGGCTCGTGCTCCTGGGGCTCCCTTTCCTGGGGGTGAAGTTCGGCACCGCGGACGACCGCCAGCTGCCCGCCACGGCCGAGTCCCGCATCGTCCAGGACCACATACGGGACGGCTTCCCCGGGAGCCCGGGCGGCGGCCTCGAAGTGCTCGCCGAAGGAAAGGCGAGCCCCGCCCAGTACGCCGACTTCCGCGACAGGATCGCCGGGCTGCCCGGGGTGGAGCGGGTCGACGGACCCGTCACGGGTGACGGGTTCGCGTACTACGACGTGCTGCCCGAGGGGGAGTCCATCGGCCAGGGCGCCCAGGACCTGGTCCGCGGTCTCCGGGCCGAGAGCGCCCCCTTCGACACCTCGGTGACCGGCACCGCGGCCGTCCTGGTGGACTCCAAGGACGCCATAGCGGACCGGCTGCCCTGGGCGGTGGGAATCATCGTGGTCGTGACGCTGCTTCTGGTCTTCCTGCTGACCGGCAGTGTCCTCATCCCGCTCCAGGCGGTCGTCCTCAACGCCCTCAGCCTGACCGCGATGTTCGGAGCCGTGGTCTGGGTCTTCCAGGACGGGAATCTCTCCGGGCTCCTCTCCTTCACCAGCACGGGTGACATAGAGACGACCCTGCCCGTGCTGATGTTCTGCGTGGCCTTCGGCCTCTCCATGGACTACGGGGTGTTCCTGCTCTCCAGGATCAAGGAGGAGTACGACCGCACGGGCGACCACGAGCACTCGGTGACGTTCGGGCTGCGCCATACCGGCGGGCTGATCACGGCCGCCGCGGTCATCCTGGCCGTGGTGATGGTCGCCATCGGCACATCCCGGGTGACCAACACCAAGATGCTCGGGCTCGGGATCGCTCTGGCCGTGCTGATGGACGCCATGGTGGTGCGCAGTCTTCTCGTGCCGGCCGTGATGAAGCTGATGGGCCGGGTCACCTGGTGGGCGCCCGCACCGCTGCGCGCCTTCCACCAGCGGTTCGGACTGAGCGAGGGGGAGACCGCCCCGGCGGGCGACCGGGACGGCGAGGAGACGTCCGGGGCGGAGGACCGGGGCCGGGACAAGATCACGGCGGGAGCGTAGATTCGCCGGATCCGGAGACCGGACGGCGAGAGCCGGACCGAGGGAGGCGGGGCCGATGCGGGCAGTGGTGTTCGAGGAATTCGGGCAGGAGGCCCGGGTGCGGGACCTTCCGGACCCCGCACCCCGGGCCGGGGGAGTAGTGGTGCGGGTCGGGGCCACGGGGCTGTGCCGGAGCGACTGGCACGGCTGGATGGGGCACGACCCGGACATCGTCCTCCCGCACGTACCCGGACACGAACTCGCCGGGGTGATCGAGGAGGTGGGTCCCGGCGTCCACAACTGGCGCCCCGGCGACCGGGTCACCGTGCCCTTCGTCTGCGCCTGCGGCCGGTGCCCCGCCTGCGCGTCGGGTGCCCAGCAGGTCTGCGAGCGGCAGACCCAGCCCGGCTTCACCCACTGGGGGTCCTTCGCCGAGTACGTGGCCCTGGAGCAGGCCGACGTCAATCTGGTCGCGGTGCCCGAAGGGCTGTCGTTCGCCACGGCGGCCGGACTCGGATGCCGGTTCGCCACCGCGTTCCGGGCCGTGGCCGGCCAGGGCCGGGTGGCGCCCGGGGAGTGGGTCGCCGTGCACGGCTGCGGCGGGGTCGGCCTCTCGGCCGTGATGATCGCGGTGGCGTGCGGGGCCAGGGTCGTGGCGGTGGACGTCTCGCCGCACGCCCTGGAGCTGGCGCGGGCGTTCGGGGCTGCGGAGTGCGTGGACGCCTCCGCGCACCCCTCCGGTGCGGACGAGGCCGTACGCCAACTGACCGGTGGCGGCGCGCATCTGTCGCTGGACGCTCTGGGCTCCCCCCTCACCTGCGCCGCGTCGGTGCGGAGCCTGCGCAGGCAGGGCCGTCATGTCCAGGTCGGCCTGCTGCCCCCGGCGGCCGGGGAGCCGGTCGTGCCCATGGCACGGGTGATCGCGCTGGAGCTGGAGATCCTCGGCAGCCACGGCATGGCAGCCCACGACTACCCGCCGATGATGGACATGGTCCTGCGCGGAACCCTGCGGCCCGATCTGCTGGTGACCTCCACCATCCCGCTGGACGCCGCCCCGGCCGCGCTCGCGGCGATGGGCTCGGCGCCCGGGGCGGGTGTGACGATCATCGAACCCACGAAGGAGTCCTGAGAACCGGCCGGCGGGCCGGGTGGCCTCAGCGGTCGCGGTTGCTGGGGCGGGACGCCACCCAGGCGACGACGGTGTCCACGTACCAGTAGGGCTTTCCGTTCCGGACATCGTCGGGAGGCGGAAGGAGTCCGTGCTTGCGGTACGAACGGATGGTCTCCGGCTGGACCCGGATGTGCGCGGCAATGTCCTTGTACGACCACAGCGTTCGGTCCGTCATGAATGCCACCTCTCTGTACCTCGGTGCACCTCTGCTCCGGTGAACGAGCCGCCCCGGAGCCGGGCAGGGGGCGTCGCGAGCCCGTGACACAAGCCCTGCGGAACACGGACATACGTGACAGGAGAGTGACTGCTGTGGCGGGAGAGGCCTCAGGGATTCAGGAGGACGGCCGGGCGGGTCCGCAGATCCGGAGGAACTCGCGGGTGCGCCGGGCGATGGGGAGCGGCTTGTCGGGCGGGCAGGGATACATGTCCTGCTCGACGATGGCGAACAGATCGGTGCCCAGGGCGCGCGCCGCGTCCAGTACGGGCTCCAGCGCGGGCACACCGCCCGGCGGCTCGCACATCACGCCGCGTGCGACGGCCGGGCCGAACGGCACCCCCTCGGCGACGACGTCGGCGAGGATCACCGGGTCGACCTGCTTGAGGTGCAGATAGCCGATCCGTTCGCCGTAGGTCCTGATGAGCTTCACGCTGTCCCCGCCGCTGTAGGCGTAATGGCCGGTGTCGAGACAGAGGGAGACGAGGTCGGGGTCCGTGGCGTCGAGGAACCGGTTGACGTTCTCCTCGCCGTCGATGTGCGTGTCGGCGTGCGGGTGCACCACGATCCGCAGGCCGTAGCGGTCCCGCACCTCGCGGGCCAGCCGTTCCGTCTGGGTGGTGAGGTCGCGCCACTGAGTGGCGGTGAGCGTGCGGTCCTCCAGCACCTCACCCGTCTTGTCGTCCCGCCAGAACGCCGGGATGACCACCAGATGCCCGGCGCCCATCGCCCGGGTGAGTGCCGCGATGTCCGCGACATGCTCCCAGGTCCGGTCCCAGACCTCAGGGCCGTGGTGCAATCCGGTGAAGACGGTGCCGGCGGAGACGCCGAGGCCACGGCGGGCGGTCTCCTCCGCGAGCCGGGCGGGGTCGGTCGGCAGATAGCCGTAGGGGCCGAGCTCGATCCACTCGTAGCCCGCCTCGGAGACCTCGTCGAGGAATCGGTCCCAGGGCACCTGCTGCGGATCGTCGGGGAACCACACTCCCCACGAATCGGGTGCCGAACCGATGCGGATGCGGGCCGGAGAGGGTACGGAGGAGGTCATATCGCCCACCCTCCAGTCCTCCGGAAAGGGTGTCAAGGGTTCGTCCGAATGTCCGGACAAAGTGTTGACAGGGTTCCGGGCGAGGGCTAGACCTGGGAGCGGCCGTCCGGCCGTGGCCTGCTCCCGGGTGAACTGCCGCGCCGGAGCGACGGGTCGAAGGGATGCGTATGCCTGAGCCGTACGACGTGATCACCATGGGGCGGATCGGGGTGGACATCTACCCGCTGCAGACCGGTGTACCGCTGGCCCGGGTCGAGACCTTCGGGAAGTTCCTCGGCGGCTCGCCGTCCAACGTCGCGGTGGCCGCCGCCCGGCTGGGACGGCGGACGGCTGTGATCACCCGGACGGGCCGCGACGCCTTCGGCGACTACCTCCACCAGGCGCTCGGGGAGTTCGGGGTGGACGACCGGTGGGTGAGCGCCGTGGCGGAGTACCCCACCCCGGTCACCTTCTGCGAGATTTTCCCGCCCGACCACTTCCCCCTCTATTTCTACCGGCAGCCCAAGGCGCCCGATCTGGAGATCCACGGGGAGGAACTCGACCTGGACGGGGTGCGGGACGCCCGGGTCTTCTGGATGACGGGCACCGGCCTCTGCGCCGAACCCAGCCTCTCCGCGACCCTCACCGCGCTCCGGGCCCGCAGCGAGGCGGCGTACTCGGCGGCAGCGGCTCCCGGCGCGACCGCAGGCCCCGCGCGGGTCACCGTCTTCGACCTCGACTGGCGCCCCATGTTCTGGGAGGGCGGGGACCACAGCTCGGCCGCCCCTGCCCGTTACCGCGAGGCGCTCGCCCATGCCACCGTCGCCGTGGGCAATCTCGACGAGTGCGAGATCGCCACCGGGGAACGCGAACCGCACGCCGCCGCCCGCGCCCTGCTCGCCGCCGGGGCCGAACTCGCCGTCGTCAAACAGGGACCGGCGGGCGTCCTGGCCGTTCACCGCGACGGCACCACCGCCGAGATCCCGCCCCTCCCCGTCGACGTGGTCAACGGGCTCGGTGCGGGCGACGCCTTCGGAGGCGCCCTCTGCCACGGGCTCCTCGCGGGCTGGGACACGGAACGCGTCATGCGCTACGCCAACGCGGCGGGTGCCATCGTCGCCTCCCGGCTGGCCTGTTCGTCCGCGATGCCGTTCCCCCACGAGGTCGAACGGGCGCTCTCCGAAGGCGCGGTGGGAGGGGCGGACGGTGAGGCCGAAGCCGAGCCGTCCGGAAGGACGGCCGGCACCCCCGGGGCCACCGGCACGGGGGCCGTCGGCACCCCCGGGGCCACCGGCACGGGGGCCGCCCCGTGACCTCGCCCGCCGCGGCAGGCGTCGGCGATCTTGTCCGGCTCCGCGCACAGCACCCCGAGGCCGTCGCCGAGGCCGCCGCGGTCCGCCGCAGACGACCTCTCGTCGGCCCCACCGGGCGCCTGATGATCATCGCCGCGGACCATCCGGCCCGTGGCGCCCTCGCCGTCGGGGACGACGACCTGGCCATGGCCGACCGCTTCGACCTGCTGGAACGCCTCTGCCTCGCCCTCTCCCGCCCCGGGGTCGACGGTGTGCTCGCGGGCGCCGACGTCCTGGAGGACCTGCTGCTCCTCGGCGCCCTCGACGACAGGGTCGTCCTCGGTTCCATGAACCGGGGCGGGCTCGCGGGGGCCGCCTTCGAGCTCGACGACCGCTTCACCGGCCACCGCCCCGCCGACCTCGCCCGCCACGGCTTCGACGCGGGCAAGCTCCTGCTGAGGATCGACCACGACGACCCCGGCTCCCTGGACACCCTGCACACCGCTGCCCGCGCCGTGGACGAGATGGCGGCCCACCGGCTGCCCGTCTTCATCGAGCCGTTCCTCTGCCACCGCACCCCCGAGGGACTGAGCACCGACCTCGGCGCCGCCGCCGTCACCACCTCCATCGCCATCGCGTCCGGGCTGGGCGGCACCTCCGCGTACACATGGCTCAAGGTCCCCGTCACTGAGAATCCCGGCGACATGGACCGGGTGATGCGGACCTCGACCCTCCCCGCCGTCCTGCTCGGCGGTGAGGTGACGGGTGATCCGGACGAGGCGTACGAGCGATGGCGCGGCGCGCTGCGCCTGCCGACCGTGCAGGGGCTGGTGGTCGGGCGCTCGCTGCTCTACCCCGCCGACGGGGACGTGGCGGGCGCGGTCGACACGGCCGTAGGACTTCTGTGAACGAGCCGGACGACGGGTAGGGATGGAGTCATGACGACGACCGACGAGCAGCAGAGCCACCACGTGCGTGCGGGTCACGCGGCGCGCGGCCCCTACGCCCTCGACGTCGACCCGGAGCGGGCCGGCTGGGAGCGTTCGAGCCTGCGCGTGCTGGAGCTCGCGCCCGGTGGTGTTCACACCCTCGTCACCGGGGAGAGCGAATGGATCGTCCTCCCGTTGTCCGGCGCCTGTACGGTGCGCACGGCAGGTGAGATCTTTGAACTGCTGGGCAGGAAGAACGTGTTCAGCGCAGCGACCGACTTCGCCTACGTCCCACGCGACGCCCGCGCCCAGATCGCCTCCGGCGCAGGAGGCCGCTTCGCCCTGGCAGGAGCGAAGTGCGAGCGACGACTCCCCGCTCGCTACGGCCCCGCGCCGGAGGTACCGGTCGAGTTCCGCGGCGCGGGCACCTGCTCGCGCCAGGTGAACAACTTCGCCGCGGCCGACACCTTCGACTGCGACCGGCTCATCGCGGTCGAGGTCCTCACCCCCGGCGGGAACTGGTCCTCCTATCCGCCGCACAAGCACGACGAGCACCACCCCGGCGAGGAGTCCGTGCTGGAGGAGATCTACTACTTCGAGGTCGAGGGCGACGGCCTCGGCTACCACCGGGTGTCCCCGTCCCGCCCCGGCGGCACGGACGTCCTCGCCGAAGTCGCCACCGGTGACGCCGTCCTGATCCCCGACGGCTGGCACGGCCCGTCCATCGCCCCGCCCGGCCGCACCCTGTACTACCTGAACGTGATGGCCGGACCGGGCGAGCAGCGCGAGTGGCTGATCCGCGACCATCCCGACCACACCTGGATCCGCGACACCTGGCCCGACCAGCCCGTGGACCCCCGGCTCCCGCTCCATGACACGGAGGCCGCCAGGTGACCACCGAGCCGGCGACCACCCGCAGGCTGACCACCGCCCAGGCCCTGATCGCCTTCCTCGCCCGTCAGTACACCGAGCGCGACGGCAGGCGGCAGCGCCTCATCGGCGCCACCTGGGGCATCTTCGGCCACGGCAACGTCGCGGGCATCGGCCAGGCGCTCGTCGAGGCCGGACCCGCCATGCCCTACCTCCAGGGGCGCAGCGAACAGGCCATGGTGCACGCCGCCGTCGGATACGCCCGCCAGTCCGGAAGGCTCTCCGCGCACGCCGTCACCACGTCCATCGGCCCCGGCGCGACCAACCTCGTCACCGGCGCCGCCCTCGCCACCGTCAACCACCTCCCGGTGCTGCTCCTGCCCGGCGACACCTTCGCCGGGCGCCCCGCCGACCCGGTGCTCCAGCAGCTCGAAGTGCCGCACACGGGCGACGTGTCGGTCAACGACTGCCTGCGCCCCGTCTCCCGCTACTTCGACCGGATCAGCCGCCCCGAGGCCCTGATCCCGGCCGCCCTCCAGGCCGCGCGCACCCTCGCCGACCCGTCCGCCACGGGTGCCGTCACGCTCGCCCTGCCGCAGGATGTGCAGGCCGAGGCGTACGACTGGCCGGCGGAGTTCTTCGCGCCGCGCGTCTGGCACGTACGCAGGCCGGCGCCCGATCCGTACGAACTGGACGAGGCCGTACGGGCCGTGCGCGCCGCGCGGCGCCCGCTGATCGTCGCGGGCGGCGGCGTCCACCACAGCGCGGCCGAGGAGACCCTCGCCGCGTTCGCCGCCTCGACCCGGATTCCCGTCGCCTCCACCCAGGCCGGCAAGGGCTCCCTGCGCCACGACCACCCCGCCGACGTCGGGGGCATCGGCCACACCGGCACCGCCACCGCCGACGCGCTCGCCCGCGAGGCCGACCTCGTGATCGGCATCGGCACCCGCTACACCGACTTCACCACGGCCTCCGGCACCCTCTTCGCCGACCCGGCGGTCCGCTTCCTCAACCTCAACATCACCGGGTTCGACGCCCACAAGCTCGCCGCGCAGCCCCTCGTCGCCGACGCCCGCACGGCACTCGAAGCGCTCGGCGCGGCCCTCGACGCCCGGGGACACCGTGTCGACCCCGCCTACGAGAGCGAGTACACCGACGCCAAGGACCGCTGGGAGCGGCGCGTCGACGCCGCCTTCGCCACCGCGGACCAGGAAGCCCGTCCGACCCAGGCCCAGGTCCTCGGGCTGCTCGACGAGCTGGTCACCGAGGACGACATCCTGATCAACGCGGCGGGCTCCCTCCCCGGCGACCTCCACAAGCTCTGGCGGGCCCGCTCCCCGCGCCAGTACCACGTCGAATACGGCTACTCCTGCATGGGATACGAGATCCCCGCAGCCCTCGGCGTGCAGCTCGCCGCACCCGGCCGGCCCGTATGGGCACTGGTGGGCGACGGCACGTATCTGATGAACCCGACCGAGATCGTCACCGCCGTGCAGGAGGGCCTGCCCGTCAAGCTCGTCATCCTGCAGAACCACGGTTACGCGTCCATCGGCGGCCTCTCCGAATCCGTCGGCGGCGAGCGCTTCGGCACCGCCTACCGCCACCGCACCCCGGAAGGGGCGTTCACCGGCGCCCCGCTGCCCGTCGACCTCGCGGCCAACGCCGCATCCCTCGGCATGCGGGTGCTGCGCGCCGGGTCGGTGGGGGAGCTGCGCCGGGCCCTCGCCGAGGCGCGCGCCGCCGACCGTCCCACTTGTGTCTACGTCGAGACCGAAACGGCAGACACAGTGTCGGGGCCTCCTCCGGCACAGGCGTGGTGGGATGTTCCCGTAGCCGAAACCGCGACCCGCCCGTCGGCGGTCGAGGCCAGGAAAGAGTACGACCGGCAGATCGCAGCCCGACGCCGCCACCTGTGAAGGAGCACTGTCATGAAGACCGTCAACCACTGGATCGG
Source organism: Streptomyces sp. NPDC002125 (assembly GCF_053593715.1). Lineage (NCBI taxonomy): Bacteria > Bacillati > Actinomycetota > Actinomycetes > Kitasatosporales > Streptomycetaceae > Streptomyces > Streptomyces sp. NPDC002125. The sequence continues at coordinate 430,747 of NZ_JBSFDD010000002.1, forward strand.
TGGCAAGACCGTCGAGGGCACGTCGGGCAACTACGGTCCGGTCACCGACCCGGCGACCGGTGCCGTCACGACCCAGGTCGCGCTGGCCTCCACCGAGGAGGTCGACGCCGCGGTGGCCGCCGCGAGAACGGCCTACGAGACCTGGGGCACCTCCTCGCTCTCCGCCCGCACCGCCGTCCTCTTCCGTTACCGCGCCCTGCTGGACGCCCACCGCGACGAGATCGCCGCCCTGATCACCGCCGAGCACGGCAAGGTGCACTCCGACGCGCTGGGCGAGGTCGCCCGCGGCCTGGAGATCGTCGAGCTGGCCTGCGGCATCACCACCCAGCTCAAGGGCGAGCTGTCGACCGAGGTGTCCAGCCGGGTCGACGTCTCCTCGATCCGCCAGCCGCTCGGCGTCGTCGCGGGGATCACGCCGTTCAACTTCCCGGCCATGGTGCCGATGTGGATGTTCCCGCTGGCCGTCGCGTGCGGGAACACCTTCGTCCTCAAGCCCAGCGAGAAGGACCCGTCGGCCGCCAACCTGCTCGCCGAGCTGGCCGCCGAGGCCGGACTGCCCGACGGCGTGCTGAACGTCCTGCACGGGGACAAGGTCGCGGTGGACGGGCTCCTGGCCCACCCCGACGTGGCCGCCGTCTCCTTCGTCGGCTCCACCCCGATCGCCCGCCACATCCACGCCACGGCCTCGGCCAACGGCAAGCGGGTCCAGGCGCTCGGCGGCGCGAAGAACCACATGCTGGTCCTCCCGGACGCCGACCTGGACGCCGCCGCCGACGCCGCGGTCTCGGCCGCGTACGGCTCCGCCGGTGAGCGATGCATGGCCATCTCCGCGGTCGTCGCCGTGCGTTCCGTAGCGGACGAGCTGGTCGCGAAGATCCGCGAGCGTGCCGAGAAGATCAAGATCGGCCCCGGCACGGACCCCACCTCCGAGATGGGCCCGCTGATCACCGCGGCCCACCGCGACAAGGTCGCCTCCTACGTCACCGGCGCCGCCGCGCAGGGCGCCGACGTCGTGCTCGACGGCACCGGCCACACGGTCGAGGGCTTCGAGGACGGCCACTGGATCGGCCTGTCCCTCCTGGACAACGTCTCCACGGACTCCGACGCCTACCGCGACGAGATCTTCGGCCCGGTCCTCTGCGTCCTGCGCGTCGACACGTACGAGGACGGCGTCGCCCTGATGAACGCCTCGCCGTTCGGCAACGGCACCGCGATCTTCACCCGCGACGGCGGCGCGGCCCGCCGCTTCCAGCTGGAGATCGAGGCCGGCATGGTCGGCGTCAACGTCCCGATCCCCGTGCCGGTCGGCTACCACTCCTTCGGTGGCTGGAAGGACTCCCTCTTCGGCGACCACCACATCTACGGCAACGACGGCGTGCACTTCTACACCCGGGGCAAGGTCGTCACCACCCGCTGGCCCGACCCGGCCGACGCCCCGGCGGGCGTCGACCTCGGCTTCCCCCGCAACCACTGACCCCGGCAGCCCCCAGGCGTCCGCCGCCCTTCCCCGGGGCGGCGGTCGCGCGACCGGCTCGGTCACACACCCCGGACATTGTCGAGGTCACGTCACTGAGTGATGCGGCTTCCGTACACCCCTGGGCTCAGACAGCAAAGTTTGCCATCGTGATGTCCCGTCAGGGGGCGCAGGCGGCCCCCGACGCACGGCAAGCGTTCTGAGCCTGGTCGGCCCACTCGGGTCGTCGTGTCACACCGATGTGCCACAACAAACGGGGGAACCATGTCACTTCGCAGCCGACTCTCGCGCCGCGCACGGATCACGCTCCTCGGCGTCACCGCCGGAAGCTTCGCGGCAGCAATCATCGTCGTACCGGCACTCGCCGACAGCGACACCTCGGAACAGGCGACGGCCGCCGCCCGGCAGGCGGAGTACGGGCCCGAGCCCGAGGCGGACAGCCCGCTCGTCACGCAGACCGGCGGGCTGTCGACCATGGCCACGGCCACGCTCTCGCCCGACACGATGATCAACCGGGCCCGCGTCTGGCTCACGGCGAACAACGGCGGCCCTGTCCCGTACAGCATGGAGCGCAACTGGAAGGACGGCTACCGCCAGGACTGCTCCGGCTTCGTCTCCATGGCGCTCGGGCTGGGCAAGCCCGGCCTGAACACCGTCGGGCTGGCCGACTCCCGGAACGGCGTCACCAAGCGGCTCAGCGGCACGAGCCAGCTGAAGAAGGGCGACCTGCTGATCGACTACAGCACCTCGGACGGCGACTTCCGCCATGTGGTGATCTTCGAGAAGTGGGCCAACACGGCGCACAGCTCCTACTGGGCGTACGAGCAGCGCGGTACGTACGGCACGACCCACCGGAAGCTCACGTACGGGATCGGCAACGACAACTACGACCCCTTCCGCCCGGTCAAGCTGGGTGGCGGCAGTGGCGGTGGCGGCGGGCAGGTCCCGTCCCCGGGTGTCTCCTGGCCGGTCCTCCAGAACGGCTCCAAGGGCGCGGACGTGCGGTCCGCGCAGCAGCTGCTGACCGCGCACGGCTACACGGTCTCCGCCGACGGCGTCTTCGGCCCGAACACCCGCTCCGCCGTGATCAAGTTCCAGAAGGCCCGGTCCCTGGCCGCCGACGGAGTCATCGGCCCGAACACCTGGTCCAAGCTGACCAAGGTGGTGCAGTCCGGCTCGTCCGGCCAGGCGGTGAAGGCCGCGCAGACACAGCTGAACGTCTACGGCTACGGCCTTGTGGTCGACGGCGCGTTCGGCGCGAGGACGAAGTCGGCGGTGGTCGCCTTCCAGAAGAACCACAAGCTCCAGGTCGACGGCGTCGTCGGCCCGCAGACCTGGCGCTCCCTGCTCGGCACCCGCTGACGCGAGCGCTCCGGCACCCGGCCGGCGGCCCTTCCCTCCACGCAGGCGGGAAGGGACCGCCGGCCCACGCGCGCGGCCGCGGCAGCGCGCCGAAAACCAGGTGCCGCGACGCACCCGGGTCCCGCACCCTGGGCGCATGAACGACCAGATCCAGCCGCCCCGTTACGAGATCCGCGCCCACCACACGGCCACCACGGTCACCGTCTACCAGGCCTACCGGCCCGCCATCGGCCTCCCGGCCGCCCGCGACGGGCGCTTCCCGTCCGCCTGGAAGCGCGACCGCATGACGTGGATCAAGCCGAGCTTCCTCTGGATGATGTACCGCTGCGGCTGGGCCGGGAAGGAGGGCCAGGAGACCGTGCTCGCCGTCGAGATCACCCGCGAGGGCTTCGCCTGGGCCCTGGAGAACGCCGAACTCTCCCACTACGTACGGGGAGTGCACCCCGACCGCGCCGCCTGGCAGCGCGGGATGCGCCACAGCCCGGCCCGCGTCCAGTGGGACCCGGAACGCGACCTCCGGCTGAACCCCCTCCCGCACCGCTCCCTCCAACTGGGGCTCAGTGGCGAGGCGGCCCGAAGATACGCGGACGAGTGGCTGGTCTCCGTACGCGATGTCACCCCGCTCGCCCACGAGATCCACGGCCTCGTCAGGGCGGGCGACCTGCGCGGGGCGGCAGCGCTGCTCCCGGTGGAAGCCCCGCTCACGGACCTCGACGCGCCCCGGCCCGTACCGGCCGGACCGTGAACCCCCGGCCTCGGGGTCGGCCGCCACGAGTTGCACGGTGGTGACTGCGCGGTGGATGTGGATGGATATGTCCCACGTCCCGGGCCTTTCGTGGCGGCGGTGTACCGCGTGCGGAGTACGGGCGGCGCGGAACGTACCTCCCAGGGATGCCGGACACCTCCCCCTGGGGGCATCCGGACCCGGTGGCGGCTCCGTCTAGGGTCGAGTCATGGAGAAACCGACTTCCCGGTGGCGGCACCGGCTGCCCCGTACCCGAGGCCGGTGGGCCGCGGTCGTCGCCGCCCTCGCCGTGCTCGCGGGTGCGGGTACCTGGACCGCCGTCGCCGACGACAGTGCCCCGTCCGTGCAGCGGCACGACCGGATGATGAAGATGAACGGGGTGTCGGTCGACACCTCGTACTTCACCTCCGGGGGGTCGCAGCGCAGGCCCGCCGTCCTCATCGGGCACGGCTTCGGCGGCAGCAAGGACGATGTGCGCGCCCAGGCCGAGAAGCTGGCCGCCGACGGGTACGCCGTCATGACCTGGTCGGCCCGCGGCTTCGGGAAGACCACCGGGGAGATCACGCTCAACGCCCCCGACGGCGAGGTCGCGGACGTGTCGGGGCTCATCGACTGGCTGGCCGGCCGGCCCGAGGTGCGGCTCGACGCGGAGGGCGACCCGCGCGTGGGTGTCACCGGCGCCTCCTACGGCGGCGCGGTGTCGCTGCTGGCCGCCGGTCACGACGACCGGGTCGACGCCATCGCCCCGGTGATCAGCTACTGGAACCTCGCCGACGCGCTCTTCCCGGACGGAGTGTTCAAGAAGCTCTGGGCCGGGATCTTCGTCAGCTCCGGCGGCGGCTGCGAGAAGTTCCAGAAGCAGCTCTGCGAGATGTACGAGCGGGTCGCCGTCACCGGCAAGCCCGACGCGGCGGCGCGCGCACTCCTGACGGAACGTTCCCCCGCCGCCGTCGCCGACCGCATCGACGTGCCCGCGCTCATCGTCCAGGGCCAGAGCGACTCGCTCTTCCCGCTCGGCCAGGCCGACGCCATGGCCAAGGCCGTCAAGGCCAACGGCGCGTCCGTCTCCGTCGACTGGATCGCGGGCGGCCACGACGGAGGGGACGACGAGGTCGACCGTGTCGAGGGCCGGATCGGTGACTGGTTCGACCGGTATCTGAAGGAGGAGAAGGGCGCCGACACCGGCCCCGGCTTCCGGGTGACCAGGACCGGCGGGGTCGACTCCACCGACGGCGCGGCCCTCAAGCGCGGCGCGAGCAGCGCCACCTACCCCGGACTCTCCAGCGGCACCCGGAAGATCACCCTCACCGGCGCCGGGCAACGGCCGGCGACGGGCGGGGGACAGGACGCCCCCGCGGGCGGCGGCCAGGACCGGCCCGCCGGCGGCCGGGACGGCGCCGCGGCCGGTGGCGGCGGCCAGGACACCGGGGACACCGGTGGCGGACGTGACGAGCTCACGGCCGGCGGCCAGGACGCGCCCTCCGGCGGCCTCACGCAGACCTTCAGCAACCCCGCCGGAGCCAACCCGCCCTCCATCTCCGCCGTCCCCGGCATCGGCGGCGGACTCTCCCAGCTGTCCTCCCTCGGTGTCGGCCTCTCGCTCGACTTCCCCGGGCAGCACGCGCGCTTCGAGTCCGCCCCGCTGGACAGCGCCGTGCACGTCACCGGATCGCCCACCGTCCGTGTGAACGTGAAGGCGGACCAGGGCGACGCCGTCCTGTTCGGCAAGGTGTACGACGTATCGCCGGACGGGACGCAGCAGGTGCTGCCCTCCCAGCTGGTCTCCCCCTACCGGATCACCCCGCAGGAGCAGGGCAAGCCGGTCGAGCTCACCCTGCCCGCCATCGACCACGAGGTCGACGCGGGACACCGGCTCCGCCTCGTCCTCTCCGCGACCGACCTCGGCTACGCCTCACCCGCGGAGCCCGCGACGTACACCGTCACCCTCGACGGGCCGCTGGCCGTGCCCACCGCACCCGCCGTGAAGACCGCGGCCGCGTCCCTGCCCTGGTGGATCTGGGGGCTCCCGGCCGCCGCCGCGGTGATCTCCGCGGCGCTCCTGCTCACCGCGCGCCGGCGCACGGCGACGCCCGGCCCGGACCCGGCGCTGACCGGCGTACCGCTCCAGATCACGGACCTGTCCAAGAAGTACGCCAAGTCCTCGGACCGGTACGCGGTGCGCGACCTCGGCTTCCGGGTCGAGAAGGGCCAGGTCCTCGGCCTCCTCGGACCGAACGGCGCGGGCAAGACCACCACCCTGCGCATGCTGATGGGCCTGATCACCCCCGACGCCGGAGAGATCCGCGTCTTCGGGCACGCGATCCGGCCGGGCGCGCCCGTGCTGTCCCGCGTCGGGTCCTTCGTCGAGGGCGCCGGATTCCTCCCGCACCTCTCCGGCCGCTCCAACCTGGAGCTGTACTGGCAGGCCACCGGGCGGCCCGCCGAGGACGCCCACATCGACGAGGCCCTGGAGATCGCCGGACTCGGCGACGCACTCGCCCGCGCCGTGCGCACCTACTCCCAGGGCATGCGGCAGCGCCTCGCCATCGCGCAGGCCATGCTCGGCATGCCGGACCTCCTCATCCTCGACGAACCGACCAACGGGCTGGACCCGCCCCAGATCCGCGAGATGCGGGACGTGATGATCCGGTACGCGGCCGGGGGCCGGACCGTGATCGTCTCCAGCCACCTCCTCTCCGAGGTCGAACAGTCCTGCACACACCTGGTGGTCATGGATCGCGGCCAGCTCGTCCAGGCCGGGCCGGTCGCCGAGATCACCGGCTCCGGGGACATGCTGCTCGTCACCACGGACGCCGAGGTCCCCGAGGCGCTCCTGGACAAGGTGGCCGCCCTCCCGGGCATCGGCTCCGCCGTCCGCACCGACGACAGCCGCGGGCTGCTGGTCCGTCTCGACGGTGCCACCGCGGCGCAGCTCGTCGCCGAACTGGTGCGCCTCGACGTGCCGGTGACGGGCGTCGGGCCGCACCGCCGCCTGGAGGACGCCTTCCTCACCCTCATCTCCCAAGGATCCGCATGAGCTCCGCAACAGAGATCCGGGCACTGGCCGAAGCCCCCGGCTACCACGCCCGCCGCACCCTGCCGCTGCGCGTGGAGGCGATGAGGCAGCTGCGCAGGCGCCGCACCCTGCTCATGGGCGGGGTGCTGGCGGCGCTGCCGTTCATCCTGATCATCGCCTTCGCGATCGGCGGCACGCCGGGAGGCGAGGGCGGAGGCGGGGGCGGCTCGCGGATCAACCTCATGGACGTGGCGACGGAGTCGGCGGCGAACTTCGCCGCGACCTGCCTCTTCGTCTCCGCGGGCTTCCTGCTCGTGGTGCCGGTCGCCCTGTTCTGCGGGGACACCGTCGCCTCCGAGGCCAGCTGGTCCTCGCTGCGCTATCTGCTGGCGGCGCCGGTGCCCCGGGCCAGGCTGCTGTGGAGCAAGCTCGTCGTGGCGCTCGGCTTCAGCCTGGCCGCGATGGTGCTGCTGCCGGTCGTCGCGCTGGCCGCGGGAGCCGCGGCGTACGGCTGGGGGCCGCTGAAGCTGCCCACCGGCGGCGCGCTCTCCACCTCGGACACCGTGCCGCGCCTCGCGCTCGTGGTCGCCTTCGTCTTCGTCTCCCAGCTCGTCACCGCGGGACTGGCGTTCTGGCTGTCCACCAAGACGGACGCCCCGCTCGGCGCGGTGGGCGGCGCGGTCGGGCTGACGATCGTCGGCAATGTCCTGGACGCGGTGACCGCGCTCGGGTCATGGCGTGAGTTCCTGCCCGCGCACTGGCAGTTCGCCTGGGCCGACGCACTGCAGCCCGATCTCGAATGGGGCGGGATGGCCAAGGGAGCGGCCGTATCGGTGACCTATGCCCTGATCCTGTTCGCCCTCGCCTTCCGGGGGTTCAGTCGTAAGGACATCGTGTCCTGAAGCTGATGTTCCGCCGCTCCACCGCCCGCCGTTGCCGCTTCGAGACGGTTCCGCAACGCTTCTGACGACTCCGCACGGCCGCCCCGCACGTCACATTCACAGATGTCCACGACGTGGGGGGTAACGATGGAACGCAGGGCAAGGACGTATCGAGGGGCGCTGGCGCTGCTCCTGGCGGGCGGCATCCTGATCACCGGCTGCGGTGCGTCGGACACGGGCGACGAGTCCGCCCTGGCCGACCGCAGCAGCGGCAGCCGCGGACCCGCCGGGGGCAAGCAGCCCGCCCCCGGCGCTCCGTCCGCCGCACCCGGGCAGCAGGAGGACGGGGCGGCGGCCGAGGACGGCGCGGACCGGGAGAGCGTGGCGCCCGACTATCTGTCGACCTTCGCGCTCGACGTGGACACCGCCAGCTACGGATACGCGCGGCGCACTCTCGGGGACGGGCAGCTGCCGTCGCCCGACACCGTGCGGCCCGAGGAGTTCGTCAACAGCTTCCGCCAGGGCTACAAGCCACCGGAGGGCAACGGCTTCTCGGTGTCCGTCGACGGCGCCAAGCCCGGCGCCGGGGCCTCCGACTGGTCGCTCCTGCGGGTCGGGCTGGCCACCAGGCCCGCCTCGGAGACCGGCGAACGCCCGCCCGCCGCACTGACCTTCGTCGTCGACATCTCCGGATCGATGGCCGAACCCGGCCGCCTCGACCTGGCGAAGACCTCGCTGGGCATCCTCGCCGACGAACTGCGCGACGACGACTCCGTCTCCCTGGTCACCTTCAGCGACGAGGCCGAGACCCGGCTGCCGATGACCCGGCTCCAGGGCAACCGCACCAAGATCCGGGACGCCATCGAGAAGATGGAGCCCACCGACTCCACCAATGTGGCGGCCGGCGTCCAGCAGGGCTACGACGAGGCGGTCGGGGGCCACCGCGAGGGCGCCACCAACCGGGTCGTCCTGCTCTCCGACGCCCTGGCCAACACCGGCGAGACCGACGCCGACGCGATCCTGGAGCGCATCGACGAGGCGCGCGAGGAATACGGCATCACGCTGTTCGGCGTCGGCGTGGGCAGCGACTACGGCGACGCGCTGATGGAACGGCTCACCAACAAGGGCGACGGCAACACGACGTACATCGCCGACGAGACCCAGGCCAGGAAGGTCTTCGTCGACCAGCTGCCCGCCCACGTCCAGCTGCGCGCCCGGGACGCGAAGGCGCAGGTGGCCTTCGACCGGAAGACCGTCGAGCAGTTCCGGCTCATCGGCTACGAGAACCGCAAGGTCGCCGACGAGGACTTCCGCGACGACAGCGTCGACGGCGGCGAGGTCGGCCCCGGCCACACGGTCACCGCGCTCTACGCCGTACGGCTCCGCGAGGACGCCTCCGGCCATGTGGCGACGGCGACGGTGCGCTGGCAGGACCCGAAGACACGGAAGGCGCATGAGCAGACCGGGTCGGTGGAGACCGGCGCGATCGACGGCACGCTCTGGGGCGGCGACAGCGCACGGCTCCAGGTGACGGCGGTGGCCGCCTACTTCGCGGACACGCTGCGCGGCGGCGACCTGCCCGGAACCCCCGCGCTCGGTGAACTCGCCCGCCGGGCACGGTCGCTGGCATCGACCACCGAGGACAGCGCGGTGGCCAAGCTCGCCACGGCGATCGAGCAGGCCGACCGGCTGAGGAACGGCGGAGGCGCCGAGCCGCCGGAGGGTGAGGGCGAGGTCGGCTGACACCGCCCGCCGGGCCCGGCAGGGGAAAGCCCCTGCCGGGCCCGCTCTGTCGGTGGCGGCTGGTAGAAAACCTCGTACACCCCCGAACAGACCCATCAGGAGTGCTCAGTTGTCGTACGTCCACCATGTCGAGCAGTTCCACGGACTGCCGGTCTTCACCTTCCCGCCGTACGCGGACCCCTCGGACCTGCCCGCAGCGGACGCCGTCGCCTGGCGGCTCCACTGCGGGCCGTACCCGACCGACGAGAGCTCCCGGCCCTACTGGAAGCGGTTCACCGACTCCGTCGACCTGGGGCAGGTGCGGGCCCTGATCCTCGGCAGCCCCTGGTACGACGACCAGGGCGGTGGCGATCTGGACGAACTGACCGGCCTGCGCACCCGGTTCACCGGGCTCGAAGCGGTCTTCCTCGGCGATCTGGAGGACGAGGAGGCGATGATCTCCACCATCGAACTGGACGACCTCACCGAACTCCTGGAGGCCTTCCCCGGGCTGCGGGAACTGGCCGTGCGGGGCGGTGACGGCCTGGCGTTCCCCACGACGGGGCACGCGAACCTGCGGGTGCTGCGCGTCGAGTCCGGCGGGCTGAGCCCCAAGGCGGCTGCGCAGATAGCCGCCGCCTCCCTGCCGTCGCTGGAACGCCTGGACCTGTGGCTGGGCGACGAGGAGTACGGCGGGGGCACCACGGCCGAGGACCTGGCCCCGCTGCTCGACGGCGTGGGCAAACCGGCACTGCGCCACCTCGGCCTCCAGAACAGCACGATCCAGGACGAGCTGGCCGCCGCGCTCGCCTCGGCGCCCGTCGTGCGCCGGCTCACCTCGCTCAGCCTGTCGATGGGCACACTCGGCGACGAGGGTGCCGAGGCCCTGCTGGGCGGGCAGTCGCTGGCCCATCTGCGGGAGCTGGACCTCTCGCACCACTACCTCAGCCAGGACATGATGCTGCGGCTCTGGACGGAGCTGGAGCCACAGGGGGTGCGGGTGAACCTCACCGCCAGGCAGGAGGAGGAGGAGAACGTGTACGTCGAGGAGGGCGAGCCCCTGCGGTACATCGCGGTCTCCGAATGACGGGGCAGCCCCGCCGCCCCCTCGACCACCCGTGCCGTACCCAGGCCACCGCACACGAAAGGCCCGCACCGTGTCCCACGCCCCCGTCGAGTCCCAGGACCCCGACGACCTCATGCTCGTCAGCTCCAACCTCAACGGCCACTACCCCTGGCTGGACCCCGCCCGGCCGGTGCTGTACGGACACGTGCTCTACGCCGCGTCCCTCCAGGGCCGGGCCCCCGCGGCCGTCGCGTCCCGGCTGGCCGAGCTGGGATACGCCGACGTCGAGCACCCGGAGACGCCCTGGCCCGACTCGATCGGCCCCGAGGACGCCGCGCTGGTGAAGAGGGAGGGGCCCGACAGCTACCGGCAGCGATGGCTCGGCGCCGGTGAACCCGTGTCCCTGCACGACCTCCTCCAGGCGGCCCAGCACACCGGGCGTTCTCCCGCCGATGCCGCACGCCGGCTCACCGCCCTCGGGTTCCGGATCGGCGGCAGCGGATCGCTTCCGGAGACCCCGGGACCCCGCGACGTGATGCTGATCCGTGCCGAGCGCAAGGGGTCCGGCAGGTTCTTCGGCTGGGGCGACGAGGTGTCCGCCCAGCACGTCCTCGAAGTGGCCGAGTACCTGGCCTGCAGCCCGTACGACGCCGCCGTGCGGCTGACCGCTTTCGGCCTCCGGCTGCCCTACACCCCGGAACCCGGCGACGAGCGGCTCCTCACCCTCCATGTCACCTACCGCCCGCACTACATGGGCCGTTGGTCGGGGTCGCCTCTCGGGCACGTCCTCACCGTCGCACGGGAGACGGGACGCAGCGCGGCGGACGTCGTCGCCCGGCTGGCGGTGCTGCGAGGCGGGAAGCCGGGCGGAGCGGTGCCCGGCCCTCTGGACGACGACGACCTCGTCGCGCTCAGCAAGGGACTCGACGGCCGGGGACCCTGGCTGGAGGAGAGCCGCGTCGCCGGTCTGCCGGTGCGGCACGTCCTGCGTGCCTCCCTCGTCACCGGGCGGAGCCCCGCTGTGATCGCCGCGAGGCTCACCGAGCTGGGGTACCCGCTGCACGAGAAGGCCCAGCTGCCGGAGACGGCCGACGAGGCGGACATCCGGCTGCTGGAGACCGTCGACCGGTCGTACCGCGACGGAGTCCACCTGGAGCACGTCCTGCGCAGTGCGAGCCTGACCGGCCGGAGCCCCGCCGATGTCGCCGCACGGCTTACCGCACTGGGGTACGAGCTCCCCGACGAGGTGGAGTACCCGGACGTGCGGGGCTCTCTGGCGGTCTGAGGACAGCTGGACGCATCCCGCCCCGGCCGTCGTCGTGGACGGCCGGGGCGGGAGGCTTGTGCGATCAGGCCAGGTGGAAGACCTCGGTCAGCGGGACCATCGCCTCGTCGGCGGCCTCCGACTGCTCGAAGAACTCCGCCATGTCCCGCTGCCAGCGGGCGTTGACCTCGGTCGCCGCCATCGCCTCCCTGGCGGCGTCGAAGTCCTCCGTCTCCAGATAGCCGACCAGCAGGCCGTCCTCGCGCAGGAACAGCGAGTAGTTGTGCCAGCCCGCCTCCGACAGCGCGGCGAGCATGTCCGGCCACACCGCGGCATGGCGCTCGCGGTACTCGTCCTTGCGGTCCTCACGGACCTTCAGCAGAAAGCAGACGCGCTGCATGGAGCCGGCTCCCCCGATCAGAAGTTGAAGGTGTCGATGTTCTTGGAGTCGAACACCGTCGGCTCGCCGAGGATGACCTCGCCGTCCTTGCCGACGGTGTACTCACCGAGCTTGCCCGCCTTGAACTTCTCGCCCTCGGCGCCGGTGATCTGGCCCGACGCCAGCGCTGCGGCGGCGTAGGAGCCGAGGTAGCCGAGCTCCTCCGGGTTCCACAGGGAGAACTGCTCGACGGTGCCGTCCTTGACGTACTTGCGCATCTGGTTCGGCGTGCCCAGCCCGTTGAGCACGACCTTGCCCTTGTACGAGGAGTCGCTCAGGTAGCGCGCCGCGGCGGCGATGCCGACGGTGGTGGGCGAGATGATGCCCTTGAGGTCGGGGTAGGCCTGCATGAGGCCCTGGGTCTGCTGGAAGGACTTCTGGTCGGCGTCGTCGCCGTACGCGACCTTGACCAGCTCCATCTCCTTGTACTTGGGGAGCTTCAGCTCCTCCTTCATGAACTCGATCCAGGTGTTCTGGTTCGTGGCGTTCTGGGTGGCCGACAGGATCGCGACCTTGCCCTTGTAGCCGATCTGCTCGCCGAGGTGCTGGACCAGGCTGCGGCCGATCTCCTCGGAGCTGGCCTGGTTGATGAAGAGCTGACGGCAGTCCTTCGCCGTGTCGGAGTCGTAGGCGACGACCTTGATGTCCTTCTTCATCGCCTGCTTGAGCGGGCCGCACACCGCGTTCGGGTCGTTCGCCGCGATGAGGATCGCGTCCTGGCGCTGCTGGATCAGGGTGTTGATGTAGGAGACCTGCGAGGACGCGTTGGCGTCGGACGGGCCGACCTCCTTGCCCGTGCCGCCGTACTCCTTCGCCGCCGCGATGCCCGCCTCGTCGACGATCTTCTCGTACGGGTTGTTGATCTGCTTGGGCAGGAATCCGAGCTTCAGCCCCTTCTTCAGCGGGGCGTCCGGGTCGGCCTTCGCCGCGCTGCCCGTCTTCGCGGAACTCCCGGTGTCCTTGCTGTCCTTCGTGGTGCCGGAACAGGCCGTGAGGGCGAGGGCGAGGGAGACGGCGGTGGCTGCGGTCGCGACGGCGCGGCGCCCAGCGGCATTGCGGAGCATCATGGCGGCGTGTGCCTTTCGAAGAGGTACGGGGGATACGGGGAGGGGCCTTATGACGACTGGGGCGCGGGGGTGTTCGCGGCCCGCCTGTGCCGTCGTTCGACGACGGTGGCGATGATCCGGGGGGTGAGGACGGAGGCCACGAGCAGCAGCCCGGTCACGATGACCTGGACCTCGTTGGCGATGTCGTTGAGCGTGAGGAGGTTCTTCAGCACGCCGATCAGCAGGACACCGGCGACCGCACCGAAGAGCGTGCCCTTCCCGCCGTCGAAGTCGATGCCGCCGAGGAGGACGGAGGCGATGACGAGCATTTCGAAGCCGAGTCCGTTGTCCGCGCGGGCACTTCCGTACCGGAGGGTGAAGATGACACCCGCGAAGGCCGAGAACAGCCCGGTCACCACGAAGAGCAGCAGCTTGATCCGCTTGACCCGGATGCCGGCGAAGTAGGCGGCCTCCTCCTGGGCGCCGATCGCGAAGAGCGAGCGGCCCAGACCGGTGGCGTGCAGCACCACGGCGGTGACGGCGGCCAGCACGACGAAGAGCAGCACCGGGTAGGTGAGGAAGGTGCCGGGGACGGTCGTGGTGTCGACCGCCCAGTCCGCGTAGACCTGCGGGAAGTCGGTCACCGCGTCGCTGCCGAGCGCCACCGAGGCCAGACCCCGGTAGAGCGCCAGGGTGCCGATCGTGACGGCGAGGGACGGCAGGCCGACCTTGGTGACCAGCCAGCCGTTGAGGAGGCCTCCGGCGACGCCCACCAGGAGCACCACCGGCACGATCGTCTCGAAGGCCCAGCCCGCCTCCCACAGCGCACCGGTCAGCGCACTGCCCAGGCCCAGCATGGAGGCGACCGAGAGGTCCACCTGCCCCGCGACGACCAGGAGGGTCATCGGCAGGGCGATGATGGCGACTTCGGCGATGTCGTTGAAGGCGAAGGCGAGGTTCTCACCCGAACCGAAGCCCTCGGTGGTCCCGAGTCCGACGACGAGGACCGCCACGAGCAGGACACCGACCGCGGTGTCCCAGCGCAGCGCGAGACCGCGTACCAGTGAGGGCTTCGATACGGCCCGCGGCGCGGGAGCCGTCTTGGTGTCAGGCGCCGTGGTCATGACGGGCGTTCCTCTTCCTCAGTGCGGCGGTCATCCGCAGGTTCACGATCCGGTCGACGCTGATGGCCAGCAGGAGGAGGGCGCCGGTGATCGCGCCCTGCCAGAAGGAGTCCACCTTCAGCACGACCAGGACGCTGCCGATGGTGGTGAGCAGCAGGGCGCCGAGGGCGGCGCCCCAGACGGTGCCGGTGCCGCCGGTGATGGCGACGCCGCCGACGACGACGGCGCTGACGACGGTCAGCTCCCAGCCGTGCGCGTTGTCCGCGACGACGGTGCCGAAGCGGGCCAGCCACAGGGCCCCGGCGAAGCCGGCCACCGCCCCGGAGAAGGCGTACGCGGCGAGCACCCGGCGCCGGATCGGGATGCCGGCGAGGCGCGCCGCCTCGGGGCTCGACCCGATGGCGTAGAGCTCACGCCCCGAGCGGTAGGCGCGCAGGAAGTACGCCGTCGCCGCGAGCAGGACGAGTGCGATCAGCGGAAGGTACGGGACGCCCAGCAGGCTGCCGCTGCCGAGGCCGAGGACGGCCTCCGGCACGTCGGAGGCGCTGATCTGCTCGCCCTGCGCCCACCAGTAGTCGATGCCCTGGATGATGTAGAGCATCCCCAGGGTCACCACCAGGGCCGGGACCTTGCCGAAGCTCACGAGGGCGCCGGAGACCAGGCCGCAGACGATGCCGATGGCGGTGCCGAGCAGCATCACGGTCAGCACACCGTGGTCGCTCCCCGCCACGAACTTGCCGCAGGCGAAGGCGGACAGGCCGACGACGGAGCCGACGGACAGGTCGATGTTGCGGGTGATCACGACGGCGGACTGGCCGACCGCGAGCAGCACCAGGATCGACGCGTTGAGCAGCAGGTCCTTGATGCCCTGGTCGGACAGGAAGCGCGGGTTGGCCAGATAGGTCCCCAGGACCAGCAGGACCAGCGCGCCCGCGATGGAGATCTCGCGCGCCCGGAAGACCGCGTCCACGAGCGAGGAGGCACTCCGCTCCGGCGCCTTCACGGTGTCCGGCGGGCTCTCGATGGTGGTGGTCATGCCGCTGCCCTTTCATTGCGTCCGGTGGCCGCCGCCATGACCGACTCCTCGGTGGCGCTCTCGCGGGGGATCTCGGCGACGAGCCGGCCCTCGTGCATCACGAGCACCCGGTCGGCCATGCCGATGACCTCCGGCAGGTCGGAGGAGATCATCAGGACCGCGAGGCCGTCCGCCGCCAGCGAGGAGAGCAGCCGGTGCACCTCCGCCTTGGTGCCGACGTCGATCCCGCGCGTCGGCTCGTCGACGATCAGCACGGCGGGGCCGGTCGCCAGCCACTTGGCCAGGACGACCTTCTGCTGGTTGCCGCCGGACAGCACGCCCACGGTGTCGGCCAGCCGGTTGTACTTGAGCTGGAGCCGCACCGCCCAGTCGGCGGCCCTGTCGTGCTCCAGGGCCCGGCTGACGAGCCCGCGCTTGCGGACCTCGGACAGCCCGGTCAGGCCGATGTTGCGCTCGATCGACATATCCATGACCAGCCCGCGCTGGCGCCGGTCCTCGGGGACGAGCGCGAGCCCGGCGTCCATCGCGGCGGTCGGTGAACCGGGGCGCAGCACCGTGCCCGCCACCTTCACCTCACCGGCGTCGGCCCGGTCGACTCCGAAGACCGCCTGCGCGACCTCCGTGCGTCCGGCGCCGACGAGCCCGGCGAGCGCGACGATCTCGCCGCGCCGGACGTCGAAGGACACGTCACGGAAGACGCCCTCGCGGGTCAGCCGGTGCACCGACAGGGCGATTTCGCCGACCTCGGCGTCCTGCTTGGGGTAGAGGTCGTCGAGGTCGCGGCCGACCATCCTGCGCACCAGGTCGTCCTCGGTGAGGCCCTCCAGCGGCTCGGAGGAGATCCACCGGCCGTCGCGCAGGGTCGTGACGCGCTGGCACAGCTCGAAGATCTCCTCCAGGCGGTGCGAGATGAACAGCACGGCCGCGCCCTCGGCGCGCAGCGCCCGGACGACGGAGAAGAGCCGGGCGGTCTCGCCGCCGGTGAGGGCCGCCGTCGGCTCGTCCATGATCAGGACACGGGCGTCGAAGGAGAGCGCCTTGGCGATCTCGACGATCTGCTGGTCGGCGATGGACAGCCCGCGGGCCGGGCGGTCCGGTGCCAGGTCGACCCCGAGCCTGCGCATCAGTCCGGCGGTCGTCTCGTGCACGGCCTTGCGGTCGATGCGGCCGAGGGACCGCCGAGGCTGCCGGCCCATGAAGATGTTCTCGGCGATGGACAGATCGGGGAAGAGCGTCGGCTCCTGGTAGATGACGGCGATTCCGGCGTCACGCGCGTCGGCCGGGCCGTGGAAGACGACGGGCTCGCCGTCGAGGAGCACCTCGCCGCTGTCCGGACGGTGCACTCCGGCGAGGGCCTTGATCAGGGTCGACTTGCCTGCGCCGTTCTCACCCGCGAGTGCGTGGGCCTCGCCGGGGAACAGCTGCAAGGACACGTCCCGCAGGGCCCGTACGGCACCGAAGGACTTGCTCACGCCCTTGAGGGCCAGGACCGGGGCCGGGTCCGGGGCGGACTGGTTCATGGGAGCTCCTCAGCGGTGGGGCTGGGTCTCGCCACCCGCCGTGAAAGGTTTCAATGAGGTTGCTCGGAAGCTAAACGGGGATTACTGGCGCAGTCAATGGGTTGATGCCGAGAAGTTCGGCGAAGGGGAGCGATGTACGACCTGAATGGGGTGAATGGGTGGGTGCCCTTGACAGCCTTTGGGGTGGGCCACTATCTTCCCGGCGTTTGAATCGATTCACATAACGGTCGCGCATCACTCAACTCACAAGTGCGCAGCAGGGGTTTTCCGGTAACCACCGGCCGGCGGGGCCGGCGGCTCCCGGATGCCCGGGCCCGAGGAGGACGACGAGCCCCGCCCTGCCCGGCACCCCCACCGGCACGCGATGCCACCCCGCCCGCCGGTAGAAGCGGAGCGCCGCCTCCGCGCGTACGGAGGTGAGCAGCCAGCAGCGTCCGCCCGGCGCGGTCTCCGTGACCGCGGCGAGCAGGGCCGCACCCAGGCCGGTGCCGCGGGCGGCGGGGGCGACGGCGAGCTCGTCGACCTCCAGGGCCCCGCAGAGCCACGCGCCGGCCCGCTCGGGGCCGAGGGCCCGCGCGACGTGCCCGTAGCTGCGGTCGGCGGGGAAGACGTCCGGCGTGATCCAGGCGGTGGCGAAGCCGGCCACGGTACCGGGGAGTTCGGCTGCCGAGCCCGAGCCCGAGCCGTCGCCCGCTGAGCCGGCGCCGAGGCCGACCGCGGCGGTGAACCCCGGACGTCCGGCGTCGGCGGCGAGTCGTTCGGCGTACCGCGAGGCTTCGGACGGGTCCTCGTTCCACGGCGGGGCCGAGAACACGTCGGCGTACACCCGCCGCATGCCGTCGGCGTACGCGGGCACGCCCGCGCCGTCCAGCCGCAGCACCCGCATGACGCACCCGCCCCCTGCCCTCGACCCTTTACGGACAGGATAGGCGCGCACACGCGCGGCATCCGGGTCACGTCCGCCGCGTCGGGCGGGAGCGGGCCGCGCTGCGGCCCGGGCCGGAGCTGCTTACCTGATGAGCTGTCACATGACCGCTCACACACGAGAGTTAGTACGTACGGGCGACTCCCGGGAGGTTACGTCCGGAGCGGCAGTAGATGCGCCGTGAACCAGGCCGTGGCCAGCTCGGCGACCTGCTCCAGTGCGCCGGGCTCCTCGAACAGGTGCGTGGCGCCGGGGACGATCTCCAGCTGGTTCGGGCACTGGAGCGCCGTCTGCGCCTGCCGGTTCAGATCGATCACCGTGGTGTCGTCGCCGCCCACGATCAGCAGGGTGGGCGCCCGCACCCCGGACAGGTCCGCCCCGGCCAGATCGGGGCGCCCGCCCCGGGAGACCACGGCGCCGACACCCGCGTCGGGCGCGGCGGCGGCCCGCAGCGCGGCGGCGGCCCCCGTACTCGCCCCGAAGGTGCCGACCGGGACCGGCACCCGGTCCCGCACCCAGCGGGTGGTGTCCGCGAGCCGCCCGGCCAGCAGATCGATGTCGAAGACGTTCGCCCGGAAGACCTCCTCCCCGGGGGTGAGCAGGTCGAAGAGCAGGGTGCCGAGCCCCGCCCGGTTCAGCGCCGCGGCGACCGAGCGGTTGCGCGGACTGTGCCGGCTGCTGCCCGAGCCGTGGGCGAACACCACGACCGCCCCGGCGTCCTCGGGCATCACGAGATCCCCGGCGAGCGGGACCCCGCCCGCGTCCACCTCGACGTCCTCGGCCGTGGCCCGGCTGCCGGGGACCCGGGCGAGCAGGCCGACGACCTCCTCGTCCGAGGTCTGGGAGAAGTCCCGGTACCACTCGCCCACGGCGGAGAAGAGGCTCGGCGTGGAGAGGCACACCACCTCGTCCACGTCCTCGCGCAGCCTGGCGACGACATCCGGTGACGCGACGGGCACGGCCAGTACGACATGGGCGGCGCCCTGCGCCTTCACCACCCGGCAGGCCGCCCGGGCGGTCGCCCCGGTGGCGATCCCGTCGTCCACCACGATCACCGATCGCCCCCGCAGCGGCAGCCGGGGCCTGCCCTTCCGGTACGCGCCGGCCCGCCGCACGAGCTCGGCCTCCTCGGTGCGCTCGACGCCGGCCAGATCCTTCTCACGGACCCCGGCGTGACGGACGATCTCGTCGCTGATGACGCGCACCCCGCCCTCACCGATGGCGCCGAACCCCAGCTCGGGGTGGTAGGGAACACCGAGTTTGCGGACCACGATCACATCGAGCGGCGCGCCGAGGGCCTGCGCCACCTCGTACGCCACCGGGACCCCGCCGCGCGGCAGCCCCAGGACCACGGGATCGCGCCGCTCCAGGTGCCGCAGTGCGGCGGCGAGCCGCCGCCCGGCATCCGTGCGGTCGGTGAACAGCACGGTGGTTCACCTCCAGAGAGGTATACGGCGGGGGAGAGCGGAACACACACGCGCCCCCACCTTCGAAACAATCCCATGTGCGACGGTTCGGCAAGTCGGGGACGGTCGGTTGTATGGAACGGATCGGCGCGGTCCTGATCGACATCGACGGCGTACTCACGGTCTCCTGGGAGCCGCTGCCCGGAGCGGTGGAGGCGATGGAACGGCTGCGCGCCACGGGCGTCCCGCTGGCGCTGGCCACCAACACCACCTCGGTGACTCGCCTCCGGATCGCGGAGCTGCTGGCCGGCCGGGGCTTCCCTGTGGACGCCGACGACATCCTCACCGCGCCCTCCATCACCGCCGCCCATCTGCACAAGCACCACCCCGGGGCCCGCTGCCTGCTGATCGGCTCCGGTGACGTCCGGGCCGACCTGCCGGGCGTGACCCTCGTCGAACAGGAGGACGACGACGGCGCCGCAGTCGATGTCGTCGTCCTCGGCGGCGCGGGCGACGCCTTCACGTACGAGGCACTCAACCGCGCCTTCCGCCTGGTCCGCCGGGGGGCGGCCCTGGTGGCGATGCACCGCAACCTGTACTGGCGAACGGCCGGCGGACCCGACCTCGACACCGGGGCGTTCCTCCTCGGTCTGGAACGGGCGGCAGACACCGAGGCCGTCATCACGGGCAAGCCGTCCGGGGCCTTCTTCGCCGCGGCCCTGGCCCATCTCCGGGCCGCCGCGGGGCAGGCGCTGATGGTGGGCGACGACATCGAGTCGGACGTGCTGGGCGCCCAGCGCCACGGCATCACCGGGGTGCTGGTCAGGACCGGCAAGTACACCCGGGAGACCCACGAATCGGCCGACGGCACCCCGGACCACGTACTGGACTCGTTCGCGGACCTGCCGGAGCTGCTGGAGCGGCTCGGAAGCTGAGCGGGGGCCGGTGCTCACCTGCGCCGATGCCTGAGGCGGATGCGGACTTCACGAGGTGACGACCGGCATGTCACGAACGTGTCCTGAAGACGATCAAGAAGCAACTCGGGCAACCGCGCCGGCCGTCTGGGGAGGCGGAAAGCCACACGGGCGAACGATCGCCCAGCCCGTTCGCCCGCTCCCCCCGTAGAGGAAGACCAGCATGCGCATTCGGAAGATCTCGGTACTGACCATGACCGCGGTGGCCCTCGGCCTGGCGCTCACGGCGTGCGGCAATGGCGGCGGCGACACCCCCACCTCCGCCGCGAGCAGTTCGTCGGTGACGACTGCGAACACCCCGCAGTCCGACGCGGTGGGGGGCAAGTCGTCCGATACGCCCGCCGCGACCGGTGCGAAGTGCACGGATCAGGCCGACTACGCGGGTGACTCGCGGTCGAATGCCGAGATCAACTCGATCGGTGAGGACACGGGTACGTGTCCGCCGGTGCAGAACGGCGGGGAGGCGTCGGGTACGCCGAAGGACCCGGACACCAAGTGCACGGACCAGATCGACTACGCGAACGACTCCCGCTCGAACGCCGAGATCAACTCGATCGGTGAGGACACGGGTACGTGTCCGCCGGTGCAGAAGGGCGGGGAGGTGTCGGGTACGCCGAAGGACCCGGACACCAAGTGCACGGACCAGATCGACTACGCGAACGACTCCCGCTCGAACGCCGAGATCAACTCCATCGGCGAGGACACGGGCACCTGCCCGCCGGTGAAGCAGAAGTGAATCCCTGATCGTTGCGATGAGTACGGAGTCCTGGGGTCGCCGGCAGCGAACGGATCACGCCGCGAGCCCCCCGGCACTCGCAAGCAGGACCGCGCCGGACCGCCCTCACACCCAGTCGAGGCCGGCCCGGCGCTTACGCCTTCGCTACGCCGTCCTCGTTACGGTGCGGTGACCCGCAAAAAAGGGCCCTCCCGAGGGAGGGCCTCACGCTGCGCGAACTGTGCGCCCCCGGCAGGACTCGAACCTGCGGCCAAGCGCTTAGAAGGCGCCTGCTCTATCCACTGAGCTACGGGGGCCGGGTGTCGGCCTGGTGCCCCGGAAGGCGCTCGTTCAAGCCATCCGTGACCGTGCCGGGACAAGGATAGGGCTCAGATCGCCTCGTCCCGGTTGCTTCACCTGCGTGGCACGATGTGGAGGTTCGGTGAAGCGAACCGATAATCGCAGGTGGGTGCGATTCGTGCATCGCTTTTCGCGCCTCGCGCCCCGGGTGTTGTGCACTCGTTATGCCTGCGCCCCACTCGTCCCCTCTGTCCCCCGGGGGTGATCCGCCGCGCAGGGGGGCCTATACGCTTCAAAAAGGCGTCAAAATTGGGCATTCTTCACATGTGGTAACCATGGATGTACGGCCCCAGCTCATCGACGCACTTTCCGCCCTGCGCGACCGTGTCGCTGCCGTGCGTCTCCCACTTCCCCTGCCGGGGGCCCCGCGCGCCCGGCAGACGCGGACCGAACTGCTCGCCCAGCTCGACGACTACCTCGTACCCCGGCTCAAGGACCCCGAGGCGCCGCTGCTCGCGGTGATCGGGGGATCGACCGGCGCGGGCAAGTCGACGCTGGTCAACTCGCTGGTGGGGTGCCGGGTCAGTGAGGCCGGGGTGCTGCGCCCGACCACCAGGACCCCGGTGCTCGTCTGCCACCCGGACGACCACCACTGGTTCGCCGGGGTGCGCGTGCTGCCCCAGCTGACCCGGGTGTGGCTGCCCCCGGGGCAGGTCCCCGACCCCGACGGGCTCGACCACCTCGGTGCCGACGGGGACCGGGACGAGACGGTGCTGCGGGTGGAGACCGCCGCGACGCTGCCCCGGGGGCTCGCTCTCCTGGACGCCCCCGACATCGACTCGCTCGTCGTGGGGAACCGGGTCCTGGCCGCCGAACTCGTCTGCGCCGCCGATGTGTGGATCATGGTGACCACGGCTTCCCGGTACGCCGACGCGGTGCCGTGGCATCTGCTGCGTACCGCCAAGGAGTACAACGCGTCGCTGGTCACCGTCCTGGACCGGGTGCCGCACCAGGTGATCGCAGAGGTGTCCCGGCAGTACGCGGCCCTGCTCACCCGGGCCGGACTGGGCGATGTGCCCCGCTTCACGATCCCGGAGCTGCCCGAGTCCGCGGGAGGCGGGAGCGGACTGCTGCCCACGACCGCCGTCGCGCCCCTGCGCGCGTGGCTCACGCACCGGGTACAGGATCCGGCCGCCCGTCAGCAGGCGGTGGGACGCACGGCGTCCGGGGTCATCGACTCGCTGAACGTCCGCATGCCGGAGCTGGCGTCCGCGGTGGCCGCCCAGTACGCGGCGGCCGTGCGGCTGACCGGCGTGGTCGAGGAGTCGTACGGGAAGGAGCTGTCCCGCGTGCGCCGGCGGCTCCAGAACGGCGCGGTGCTCGCGGGCGGCGCCCGCACCCGGTGGCGCGGCTACCCGCTCTACAGCACGGCGGGGGAGCTGCTGGAGGCGCTCGTGGAGAGCCTGGCCGCCCTGCTCCAGTGCGCCGTCGCCGCCGCCGACGAGCAGATCCGCGCGACCTGGCAGCGCGAACCCGCCGCCGGGATCTTCCGCTTCGAGGACGCGGGCAGGGAGGCCGGCGGATGGGGGCCCGCCGAGGACATCCAGGGCCGGATCGGCATGGCCGTGCGGCGCTGGCGCCGGGTCCTGGAGGAGCTGGCCGAGGAGGAGGCCCGGCTCCTCGAACGCAACGCCGCCCCCGACGCCGAGACGGTGGCCGCGCTGCTCGCCGCCACCCTGCTCGGCGGGCGCCGCGCGCGGGGCGCCGGGGAGCAGCTCGCCGAACGGATCGGCGCCCAGGGGGCCCTGCGCCTCCGCGACAAGGGCGGGGCGCTGCTCACCAGCTGCCTGGACCAGGTCCTGCACGGCGAGCGCGACCGCCGACTCGCCCCGCTGGACGCGCTCGAAGTCGCCCCGGAGCCTCAGGCCGAACTCATTGCCGCGCTGTCCGTACTGCAGAAGGAGAGGTGGCAGCGATGACTGCCGTCACTGACCAGGGCCGGGACCACGGACCGGGACCGGAGGGCGAGGGCGCGGAGGGCGCGGAGGCGGGTGACGGCCGGCGGTGGGACGACGGGCTCATCGCCCGCCGGGCCGCCGACGCCGCGGCACAGGCCGTGGAGGCGGAGCGCCCGCCGCAGGACGACGCGGGACCCGAGGTCGAGGCGTACGGGCTGCCGGGCAGCCCCCTGCGGCCGAGGCTCGACGCGCTGCGTGAGCTGGTCGGACTCTCCCGTGCCCGGCTCGACGGGGACACCCTCGCCGAGGCGGGGCGGGTGCTGGACGAGGCATCGGCCCGCCAGCGGCTCTCCTCCCGGCACACGGTCGTCGCGATCGCGGGAGCCACCGGCAGCGGCAAGTCCACCCTCTTCAACGCGCTGGCGGGCGTGCAGATCTCGGACACCGGGCTGCGCAGGCCGACCACCTCGTCGCCGATCGCGTGCAGTTGGACCGACGGCGCCGCGGGGCTGCTCGACCGGCTCGCCATTCCCGGCCGGCTGCGGCGCAGGCCGGTGCAGGGCGGCACGCCCACCGACGAGGCCCTGCAGGGGCTCGTCCTGGTGGACCTGCCCGACCACGACTCGGCGGCGACCGGGCACCGGGAGCAGGTGGACCGGGTGCTGGCCCTGGTCGACGCGGTGATCTGGGTCGTCGACCCCGAGAAGTACGCCGACGCCGCCCTGCACGAGCGCTATCTGCGACCACTCGCCGGACACGCCGAGATCTCCTTCGTCGTTCTCAACCAGATCGACCGGCTTCCCGGCGAGGCCGCCGACCTGGTGCTCGACGATCTGCGCCGGCTGCTCGACGAGGACGGCATGGCGGTGGGCGAGCACGGTGAGCCGGGCGCAACCGTCATGTCCCTGTCCGCGCTGACGGGCGAGGGTGTGGGTGAACTGCGCGAGATGCTCGGCACGTTCGTCCAGGACCGCACGGCCGCCGCCCGCAGGCTCCTGGCCGATGTGGACGCCGCCGCGGCCAGACTCCGGCCGGTGTACGTCGCCGAGGGGCGGCCGGGGCTGGGGGAGCGGGCCCGCGAGGAGTTCACCGACCGGCTCGCGGAGGCGGTGGGCGCGTCGGCGGCCGGTCAGGCGGCGGAGCGCGAGTGGCGCAGGAACGCCGGGCGGGCCTGCGGGACGCCGTGGCTGCGTCTGTGGCGCTGGTACGAGTCCACCCGGCAGCTCGGCGGACTGGACCTGATGGCGCAGGCCCTGGCGCCGCCCGAGGAGGAGATCACCGCCAGGCAGCGGGTGGAGCAGGCCGTACGGAAGCTGGCGGACGATGCGGTGGACGGGCTGCCCGCACCCTGGGCGCAGGCCGTGCGCGAGGCGGCGGTGAACGGCGCGGAGGGACTGCCGGAGGCACTGGACGATCTGTCGCGCGCCGCGCAGGCGGGCGGGGGCGGACGGGGCCGGGAGGCCGGGCAGGCCGGCGCGGGTCAGGGGCGGGGGACGGGCAAGGCGGGCAAGGCGGGGACCACCGGGCGGGGCACTGGCTCCGCGGAGTCGGGCCCCACGGGCTCGGCCTCGGTCCCCACGGGCTCGGCCTCGGGACCGGTGGGTTCCGCGGTGCGCGGGTCCGGTTCCCCGGGCAGAACCGTTGCTCCCGTCGCGGGGGCGCCGGGCGGCCGCGGTGCCAGGCCGCCGCGTCCCGCGTGGTGGCCGGCGGCCGTGCTGGCGCAGGCCTCGATGACCCTGCTCCAGATCTTCGGAGGACTGTGGCTGCTCGGCCAGATCGTCGGTGTGCTGGAGCCCGGTCTGCTCGTCCCCGCCCTGCTCATGCTCGCCGGTGTGATCGGCGGGCCGCTCGTCGAGTGGTCGTGCGCGGCGGCGGCCCGGGGTCCGGCCCGCAGGTACGGCCAGGAGGCGGAACGGCGGCTCCGTGAGGCGGCGGCCGGCTGCGGCAGGGCCAGGGTCCTGGACCCGGTGGCGGCGGAACTGGCGCGCTATCGGGAGGTACGGGAGCGGTATGTGGCGGTGACGGAGTTTTCCACAACCGGCCGGTAATCCACAGGCATCGGCAGGAATCCCGCTTTCCGTCCAGAGTGGTGGACAACGCATCGGACGGACACGGACGGGGACGGGAAATGAACGAGACGTTGGTGACGCTGGTGGGAAACGCCGCGACGGCGGTGGACTTCCGGGAGGCGGCGACCGGGCCGACGGCACGATTCCGTTTGGCGGTGACGCCCAGGCGATGGGACCGGGAGCAGCAGATCTGGTCGGACGGGCGCACCAGCTTCTACACGGTATGGGCGCGGCGGACCCTGGCCGCGAATCTCTCCGGTTCCGTCGCGGTGGGGGAGCCGCTCGTGGTGCACGGCCGTCTGAAGGTGCGCGAGGAGGAGCGGGACGGAGTGTGGAAGACCTCCGTGGACATCGAGGCCGTGGCGGTGGGACACGACCTGACCAGGGGGACAGCGGCCTTCCGGCGGATGGCCAGAGCCGATCCCACTCTGACGGCGCCTACGCATCGTCAGAAACCGGCCACGGAAATGGTATCGCTGTCCTGAACAAGAGGGACGCGCCGAAGAGGGCTATAACGATTACGAGTCGGAATGCTTATCTGACGGCATGACGGGGGACTGCCCTTCGCCCGCTCCTTACGATTCCCCAGTACTCATGCGGCACTTGAGTTTGCTGGCGAGACACCTCCCACACGCGCATCAAGCGTGAAGGTCTCGCCCGGAGGGGAATTCTGTGTTTTCTGTGTCTTCAGCATCCACTTCGTCGTCGACGGCGGCGACGGAGGGTTCCATAGGGAGCCGGAGCGGGAGCGGGCGATACGGCCAGGAGCCGGCCGGAACCGGGCGGGGCCGAGGTCTCCTCAGGACGGCAGCCGGCGTTCTGGCCGCCGGTCTGGTCGCGGCGGGGACCCTCGTCGGGGCGACGGCCGCGACGGCGGCGCCGGGCGACGAGACGGGTCAGCACCAGGGCGGCGCGACCGCCGTGCTGGACGGGCTCAAGACCTATGACAGCGCCCTGCTGCGCACCGGCGGCGAGAACGGCGAGGAGGCCGGTACCCAGGAGCTCCCCGCCGGCCTGTTCGAACTGGACGTCGACGGTGGCGGCCAGCTGAAGACGTACTGCATCGACATCCACAACCCCACCCAGGACCGGGCGAAGTATCTGGAGACCCCCTGGGCCCAGACCTCGCTGGGTGCCAACAAGGACGCCGGGAAGATCCGCTGGATCCTGCAGAACTCCTACCCGCAGGTCGACGACCTCGCGGCGCTCGCCGACGAGGCGGGCACCGGGCAGCTCACCGCGAAGACCGCCGCCGCGGGCACCCAGGTCGCCATCTGGCGCTTCTCGGACCAGGCCGATGTCGAGGCCAAGGACCCGCACGCGGAGAAGCTGGCCGACTGGCTGGAGAAGAACGCGAAGAGCCTCGCCGAGCCCAAGGCGTCCGTGGCGCTGGAGCCCGCCGCGGTCTCCGGCAAGGCCGGTGAGCGGGTCGGCCCGGTCACCGTGCGCACCGACGCGGGCCAGGTCTCGGTGACCCCGCCCGCCGACGCTGCCGCGGGCGGCGTCAAGGTCACGGACAAGGACGGCAAGCCCGTCACCGAGGCTGCCGACGGCGCCGGCCTCTACTTCGACATCCCCGAGGACGCGGCGGACGGCTCCGCCGCGCTGACCGTCCAGGCCACCACCTCCGTGCCGGTGGGTCGGGTCTTCGCCGGGCTGACCAAGAGCCAGACCATGATCCTCGCGGGCTCCAGCGAGTCCACGGTCACCGCCACGGCGACCGCGACCTGGGCCGAGAAGGGCGCGGTCCCCGCGCTCACCGCGCAGAAGAACTGCGCCAAGGGCGGCGTGGATATCACCGCGAGCAACAAGGGCGACGAGGCGTTCACCTTCGAGCTGGCCGGTGCGGAGCACACCATCGCGGCCGGCGAGACCCGCACGGTGACGATCCCGGTCGCCGAGGACCAGGCGTACGACTTCACGATCACCGGCCCCGGCGGCTTCAGCAAGAACTTCAAGGGTGTCCTGGACTGCGAGACCGCGGGCACCACCAACCCAGGTGACGGCGTCGGCACGCAGAGTGGCTCCGAGCCCGTGCCCGCCCAGACCGGCACCAGCTCCACCGGCGCCGAGGGCGACCTCGCCGCGACCGGCGGATCCAGCGCCACCCCCGTCATCGCGGGTGTCGCCATCGCCCTCGTCGTCCTCGGCGGCGGCGCGGTCTTCCTCCTCCGCCGGAAGAAGCCGCAGAACAGCGGTGAGTGACTGAGCGCTGAGCGCTGAGCCGAGGGCGCAGCGCGGGAATGCGCCGGTGAGGGCCCGGTACGGACAGCCGTACCGGGCCTTCGCGTACCCCGGGTGCGCCCTCACGGGGCTCCCCGGGACGTCCCCACGGGTGTACCGGGGAACGGACGGGTTTCCGTCCGGGTGCGGACGTCAGGCAAGATGGGTGTATCTGCCCACACCTCTATTGCTGCCGGACGGTTTCTCTTGGCTGAGTTCATCTACACCATGCGCAAGACGCGCAAGGCGCACGGCGACAAGGTGATTCTCGATGACGTCACCCTGAACTTCCTGCCCGGCGCGAAGATCGGTGTCGTGGGCCCCAACGGCGCCGGTAAGTCCACGGTGCTGAAGATCATGGCGGGCCTGGAGCAGCCGTCCAACGGTGACGCGTTCCTCTCGCCCGGCTTCAGCGTCGGCATCCTCATGCAGGAGCCGGAGCTCGACGAGAACAAGACCGTCCTGGAGAACGTCCAGGACGGCGCCGCCGAGACCATGGGCAAGCTCAAGCGCTTCAACGAGGTCGCCGAGCTCATGGCGACCGACTACTCCGACGCGCTCATGGACGAGATGGGCAAGCTCCAGGAGGACCTGGACCACGCCAACGCGTGGGACCTCGACGCCCAGCTGGAGCAGGCCATGGACGCCCTGGGCTGCCCGCCCGGCGACTGGCCCGTCAACAACCTCTCCGGTGGCGAGAAGCGTCGTGTGGCGCTCTGCAAGCTGCTCATCGAGGCCCCGGACCTGCTCCTCCTCGACGAGCCCACCAACCACCTCGACGCCGAGTCGGTGAACTGGCTGGAGCAGCACCTCTCGAAGTACGCGGGCGCCGTCGTCGCCGTCACGCACGACCGGTACTTCCTGAACAACGTCGCCGAGTGGATCCTCGAACTCGACCGCGGCCGCGCCCTGCCCTACGAGGGCAACTACTCCACGTACCTCGACAAGAAGGCCGCCCGCCTCAAGGTCGAGGGCCGCAAGGACGAGAAGCGCGCCAAGCGGCTCAAGGAAGAGCTGGAGTGGGTCCGCTCCAACGCCAAGGGCCGGCAGACCAAGTCCAAGGCCCGTCTCGCCCGTTACGAGGAGATGGCGGCCGAGGCGGACAAGATGCGGAAGCTGGACTTCGAGGAGATCCAGATCCCGCCGGGCCCGCGGCTCGGTTCCATCGTCGTCGAGGTCGAGAACCTCTCCAAGGCCTTCGGCGACAAGGTCCTCATCGACGACCTGTCGTTCACGCTGCCGCGCAACGGCATCGTCGGCGTCATCGGTCCGAACGGCGCGGGCAAGACCACGCTGTTCAAGATGATCCAGGGCCTGGAGACGCCGGACTCCGGCGCCATCAAGGTCGGCGACACGGTCAAGATCTCCTACGTCGACCAGTCCCGCGCCAACATCGACCCGAAGAAGACCCTCTGGGCCGTCGTCTCGGACGAGCTGGACTACATCAACGTCGGCCAGGTCGAGATGCCCTCGCGGGCGTACGTCTCCGCGTTCGGCTTCAAGGGCCCGGACCAGCAGAAGCCCGCCGGGGTTCTCTCCGGTGGTGAGCGCAACCGCCTCAACCTGGCGCTGACGCTCAAGGAGGGCGGCAACCTGCTGCTCCTCGACGAGCCCACCAACGACCTCGACGTCGAGACCCTGTCCTCGCTCGAGAACGCGCTGCTGGAGTTCCCCGGAGCGGCTGTGGTCATCTCCCACGACCGCTGGTTCCTGGACCGCGTCGCCACGCACATCCTGGCGTACGAGGGCGACTCCAAGTGGTACTGGTTCGAGGGCAACTTCGAGTCGTACGAGAAGAACAAGGTCGAGCGCCTCGGCGCGGACGCGGCCCGCCCGCACCGTGCCACGTACAAGAAGCTCACGCGAGGCTGATCGACTTGGCCCGTCACATCTACAGCTGCCCGCTGCGCTGGTCGGACATGGATGCCTTCGGCCACGTGAACAACGTGGTCTTCCTCCGCTACCTGGAGGAGGCGCGCATCGACTTCATGTTCCGGCTGGCGCCGGGGGACGGCTCGCCGTCCTTCTCGGGCGGCTCCGTCGTGGCCCGTCACGAGATCGACTACGTGCGTCCGCTCGTCCACCGGCACGCGCCGGTGACCATCGAGTCGTGGGTCACGAAGATAACCGCCGCCTCGCTGACGATCGCCTACGAGGTCAAGGACCCCGAGCAGGTCTACGTCCGCGCGTCGACGGTCGTCGTGCCCTACAACCTGGCCGAGGAGCGGCCCCGGCGGATCACCGCCGAGGAGAAGCTCTTCCTCCAGGAGTACCTCGACCAGGAGCCCGCCGTCGTATGACAGTGCCCGTACGGTCGCTGCGGTTCGCCGACGCGAGGGAGGCGGCGGATCTCGCCGCCTTCCTCGGCCGGCTGCTGCACTACGACCGGGCCGCCGCCGTCCGCCTCCAGGCGGGCGGCGGCGCGCTGGCGGTCTTCGGCCGCCCGCCGTCCTTCGAGGTCCTCGCGATCCGTACGGTCCGGCTGTCCGGAGTCCACGACTTCGACGTCACCGTCTCCGCCGGTGAACTCCTCGAAGCGCTGGACACCGAGGGCACCGACGAGACCGCGGGCGTGGGCGAACTGCCCGAGCCCGTCACCGGCCCGCCCTGGGCCGGGATGCTGCCCCCGCGCGGCGGCTGGCAGGAGCGCCCCGGGCTGCCGGGGCCCCTCGACCTGAGCAGCGCGCTCGCGGGTGCCGTGGCCGAGTTCAGGGCCCGTGACGCGGCGCTGCCCGAGGAGCGGCGCACCCGGGCGGAACGCGATCTGATCGGCCGCGACATCTGGTCCCGGACGGTCGGGGACACGGAGCTGCCGCTGCGCGCCGTGCACGCGGCCCAGTCGCTCGGCTTCCTGCGCCCCGCGCCCGGCTTCCCCGTCGCGCTGCTGACGTCCGGTGCCTGGCTCCGGCTGCGCACCCCGTTCGGCTCGATCGCCCTGCGCGGCGCGGGCGGCGGCCTCGGCACGCTCGCCGTGACGGTCGGGACGGTCTGAGGCGGAGCGGTTGCCGGTCGGGACGGTCCGAGCCGGAGCGGTTGCTGATCGGGACGGTCCGAGGCCGAGTGGTTGCCGGTCGGGACGGTCCGGGGCGGCGCGGTTGACCGCCGGGACGGTCCGGGGCCGAGCGGGCGCCTCCTGCCGGGGCCCGGTCTACTCCTTCGGCGCGTCCGGCTCCCTGGGCGCGTCCGGCCACACCCCGATGTGGTCCTGTTCGAGCTCCAGCATCACCCGGTGCTCCATCCCCAGTGCCTCCGTGTAGTCGGCGGGCAGCTGGAGCCGGCCCGCCCGGTCGAGCATCGCGTACTCCCGGGCCACCTGGGACTCCTGCCCCGTCGCCGCGTCCACCTCGGTGCGCCGCAGCACCTCGGAGGACGTACGGCCGTCGCGGATCGCGACCGTGCGGCGTACCTCGCTCGCCACCGCCTGGTCGTGGGTGACGATCACGATCGTCGTGCCGAGCTCCTCGTTGGCCCGGCGGAACGCCGCGAACACCTGCTCGCCCGTTGCGGAGTCCAGCTCGCCCGTCGGCTCGTCGGCGAGCAGCACCGAGGGGTTGTTGGCGAGGGCCACCGCGATCGCCACCCGCTGCTGCTGGCCGCCCGACATCTGCGCGGGACGGCGGTCGCGGCAGTCCGCGACCTCCAGCATCCGCAGCAACGACTCGGCACGCGCGGCCCGTTCACGGTTCCGGCCACGACCGCGCAGCTGCATCGGCAGCGTGACGTTCTGGACGGCGGTCAGATACGAGAGCAGATTGCGGGAGGTCTGCTGCCAGACGAAGCCGACGACATCGCGGCGGTAGCGCAGCCGCTCCTTCTGCCCCATCGCCAGGAGGTCGCAGCCCGCCACCTTCGCCGAACCGGCCGTGGGCACGTCCAGACCCGCCAGGATGTTCATCAGCGTCGACTTCCCGCTGCCCGACGCGCCGACCAGAGCCATCAACTCGCCCTCGCTGACCAGCAGATCGAGCCCCTGGAGCGCCTGCACCTCCACCCCGTCCGCGGAGAAGATGCGCACCAGCCGGTCGCACGCGATCAGGGCGTCGTGCCCGTACGAAGGACGGTCGCGGCGCGCGGCGGCCCGCTGTTCGAGCTCCGCCAGAGTGGTCTCTGTCGACGATGTCACCGGGTGTCTCCTGCCCTGAGTTCCTTGATCGATCCGTGGCGGCCCGCCCACCACGCCTGGACGCCCGCCACGGCGGCGGCCAGGACGACGACGCCGAGTGCCGGGAGCGCCAGCGACCACGGGTCGCTCCGCAGCACGGCGGTGTGCGCGGCCGAGGGGTCCGCGCCCGCCAGCGCCAGCGCCCCCAGGTCGATTCCGGGTGCCAGCAGGGCGATGGTCGCCCAGCCGACCAGGAGCCCGCCGCCCGAGGCCAGCAGCGCCTGCGGCATCGCCTCGAAGGCGAGCAGCCGCC
This sequence comes from Streptomyces sp. NPDC002125, assembly GCF_053593715.1. Classification (NCBI taxonomy): domain Bacteria; kingdom Bacillati; phylum Actinomycetota; class Actinomycetes; order Kitasatosporales; family Streptomycetaceae; genus Streptomyces; species Streptomyces sp. NPDC002125. The sequence goes on from NZ_JBSFDD010000002.1 coordinate 462,427, forward strand.
TGCCCTGCCGGGTGGTGAGCCCCATGGTGCGCAGCCGCGCCAGCAGCGTGGTGCGCTCGGGCGCGGTCTGGAGCAGGGACAGCAGCACGGCGAGCAGCGCGTATCCCGCGCCCGCCGCGACAGCCGCCCCGTAGATCCGCTCGGCGCCCGACTGCATCGGGGTGTCGACGAGCTTCCCGCGCTCGTCCGACCGCAGCCGCACCCGGAAGTCCGGGCCCGCCTCACTCGCCGCGGCCCGCAGTCGCCCCGCGTCCAGGGAGGCTCCGGTGACCAGCAGGGTCGTGGGCGCGTGCGGGGCGAGCCGCTCCGCGTCCACGATCAGGAAGTCGGAGTCGTCCACCGCGGAGGTGCGCGGCAGGACGGCGGCGACCCGTACCTCGATGTCACCCTTCTGCGACCGGACGGTGAGCGGGCGCCCGCCGAGCCGCTCACCGAGCGCCGGTGAGGCGACGGCCGTGAGCACCCCGTCCTGCCCGCCCGCCTCCGTCAGCGCGGCCACGGGGAAGGCGGGCAGGCCGGTGGCGCGTGCCAGGCGGGCGTACGAATCGGGCTCGACCCCCATCAGGGTCGCCCGCTCCGTGTCAGACCTGACCTCCTGGGACGCCGCCAGCGGGGTCCCGTACTCGATGCGTACGGGAGCGACGTCCTCGACGCCGTCCACCGCGCTCACCCGTCGGACCGCGCCGTCGGAGAGCGGGTCGAGCGCGCCCTCCCCGCTGATCCGGGCGTCCGCGCCGACCGCCCGCAGCGCCGCCTCGTCCCGCGCGTCCGCGACCCCCGCGATCACCGAGCCGCCGAACGCCGCCGTGGTCAGCGCGATCAGCAGGGCGAGCAGCGGCAGCGTGCCTCCGGCCGAGGCCCGGCCCGCTCGCGCCAGCGACAGGAAGCCGACCGCCCCGCGCAGCCTCGCCATCGGGCGGGCCGCCAGCCGCAGAGGCAGCGGATACAGGCGTACGAGGACGAGCGCCGCGATCAGCCCCACCAGGACGGGAGCGGAGCTGACCAGCAGATCGGCGCCCGAGCCCGTCGACGTGCCGCGGCGGCGCAGCGCGGCGACCGCGCCGATCGCCAGGACGAGCACGGTCAGCTCGGCGACCGTACGCCGCCGGCTCGGCCTGGCGTCCATCACGTCCTCGCGGGCGCCGTGCAGCAGCGGCCTGCGGTGGAGCAGCGTCGTGCGCAGCGGCAGCACCACGCAGACCAGCGCGGCCACGGCGGCGGCTGCCCCCACCGCCGGCAGCAGCCGTGCCTCGCGGACGAGCAGCACGGCCGTCAGCAGCCCGAGCGCCGCGGCGGGCAGCACGGCGACCGCCGTCTCCGCGAGCAGCCGGCCACCGATGCCCCGGAGCGAGCCGCCGCGCGAACGCAGCAGGGCTAGCTCCTGATGGCGGCGCGCGCCGATCAGTCCGCCGGTCATCAGGAGGACGACCGCGGCGACCGCGCCGATGCCCACGGCGGCGACGGTCACGACGGGGCCGATCGCGGCCCGCGTCGCGGCGTACGCGTCGAGGATCGCGTCCAGGTCCGTCGTCAGCGTGGTGTTCGGCCCCGTGATGTCGCGCAGGGTCAGGAGCTCGGGGCCGTTCTCCATCGCGGCGACGGCACGGCCGAGCCGGGGCGCGTCGGAGGCGGTGAGATCCGTGGCGTCCGGTGCGAGACGCCAGTACAGCTCCGGTTCGCCGCTGGTGGCCAGCAGCGCGGGAGCGGCGTCCGGGGGCAGCAGCAGGGCCGCCGCCCAGTAGAAGGTGGGCACCGGCGACTGCGGGTCCCTGACCAGGGACGGCGCGCGGTACAGCGGCTCCACCGCCCAGTAGCCCCCGGTGGGACGCAGCGGCGCGACGACGCCGGTGACGCGTACGGTCAGCGTCTCCCCGTTCTGGGTGGGCACCGCGATCTCCGAGCCCGGCTTCATCTTCAGCTCGGCCGCGGTCTCCTGGGTGACGGCCGCCTCCACCTCACGGGTGGCGAGGGTCACCTCGCCCCGCACCTGTGGCCAGCGGCCCGCCTTCAGCGTGCTGTGGTCGGGGAGCGCCGCCGGGGCCGCATAGGTGAGCTGCGGCGGAAGGGCGTTCGGCCGGGGCAGCCAGGGCTCCGTCGCGACGAGGGGCCGCGTCGTGTGCACCCCGTACGAGGAGTTCGCCGCGTCGGCCCGCAGCGGGGCGGCGAGCGCCTCCACCAGCGCGGCATCGGCGTCCGACAGCGCCTCGTCCCGCATCGCCCGCTCGCGGACCGAGGGCGCCTGCCCCAGAGCGGGCGGCGGCGTCGTCACCTCCAGCACGCCCCGGCCCGGCGGCGAGGACGTCACGTCGTGGCGCAGCGCCTTCGTCTCGTACGCGTCCACCGCACGCGGGAACACGGCCGCGAGGAACGCGGTCAGGAACACCAGCAGCGCCAGTGCGGCGGAGATCCCGGGGGCGGTACGCAGTCTCGTACGCACCCACGGGGCGCAGGCGGCCGGGATTTTGGCGGCGTTCATGTCAGTTGTCCCCCTGGTGGCGCAGCGACACCGCGGGATCGGCCCGGCGCAGTGTCGTCGCGGCGACGGTCAGCAGCGGCAGCGCGGCGACCGAGGCCAGCAGCACGGCGACCTGCCAGGCCGGGAGCAGCACCAGCACATCGGGCACGGGCCGCGCCGCCTGCCCGGTCAGCACGACGAGGGGCACCACGGCCCTGGTCAGCACCGCCCCGAGGGCGAGCCCGATCAGCAGGGCCAGAGCGATCAGCACGCCCTGCTCGGCGGCGAGCATCCGGGCCAGCCGCCGGCGGGGCGCGCCCAGCGCCCTCAATACGGCGAACTCGAAGGCCCGTTCGCGCTGCGACCCCACGAGTCCCACGGCGAAGCCGACTGCGGCCAGCGCGGCGGCGACCACGGCGACCGCCAGCAGCGCGGACTGAGGACCCGCCCCCAGCGGGTCGTCGGCCAGTTCCCGCGCCACCTCGTCCCGGACGCGCACCTGCGCGGGATCGGTCCCCGGCAGCGCGCGCAGCCGGGCCGCCACCCGCGGACCGTCGCCGGGCGCGGTGCTCAGCCACCACTCGGTCGGCGCGAGGGTGGCGCCCTCCCGGTGGGCGAGCACCTCCGACACCGCCCTGAGGTCCAGCAGCAGGCCGCCGCCCGGCTTCACGGACGACTCCCCGGCAGGCACCGCCGCGTCGGGGGAGCCCGTGACGGCCGCCCCGGGGCCCGTGGTCGGCAGCTGACGCACCGCCTTCACCAGCCGCACCCGGACCGTGCTGCCCGCCAGGGTGAGATCGACCTCCTGGCCGGGCTTCGCCCCCGAATACGTCAGATACGCGTCGGTGGCCACGGCCTTCAACGCCGGAGCCGCCGGGCGGGCCGCGGTGATCCGGAGCGTGCTGACGCGCTCGGTCCCGAAGAACGAGGTGTCCGGCGGGACCGCTCCGGTGCCGTGGCGGAACGACGGTGCGGCGCCCGCGCCGGTCACCTCCCGCACCTGCTCGCCGGGGCGTGTCTCACCCGCCTCGGTCATCGTGGCCGCGGCCTTCCAGCGCACCGCCTCCGAGGCCGGCACCGGCCGCTCGGTCCCGCCCGAGGTGAGCACCCGCAGCCCCGAGACGGACACCAGCCGCTCCTCCGGGCTGCCCACGGGGGTCTCGCCGTCCACCTCGAAACCGGTCACGGCCAGCCGGCCCGACGCGGACACCGGGAAGGACAGGGTGTGCGCCGCGCCGTCGACGGGAACGGCCCCCGCGCCCACGCGGTAGCCGATGCCGTAACGATCCTCCAGCAGCACGCCGACCAGCGGCGCCGAGCCCGACGGCGACTTCCCGCCCGGCGCCGAGGTGTCGCGTATCCGCAGCTCGAACAGGACCCGGGTGCTGTCCTCGGGCAGCACCACCCCGGCCCGGGCGGTTCTCGGCGGGGCGATCGCGCCGAACAGCTCCCGCGAGGACGTGCCGGCCAGGTCCTGGCGCATCAGCATCCCCTCGTCCGCGTGCGCGGTGTCCAGGGCCAGCACCTCGGCCGTCCGCCCTCCGGAGAGGTCGGCCGTCGTACGGAACGCGGGAGCCGCTTCGCGTACGCCGTCGATGTCCGTGTACGGGGCCGCGTTCGCCGGGTCCCCGGCGAGCCCGCCCACCATGCGCACCGAGGCGCCCGACCTGAAGTCCGCCTGGTCGCCCTGCGAACGGTCCCAGGACGCGCTCTGGCCGATGGCCAGCATGCCCATGGCGACCGAGAGGACCAGGAGCAGCACCGGGCCCGCGCCCCGCAGCGGACGTCTGCTGAACTGCCAGCCCGCCAGAGCCGTGGCCAGCCCCCGGCCGCCCGCCGCACGGCGCTCCGCCAGCCGGGCCGCCGGCGGCAGCAGCCGCAGGGTCAGCACGGTGCCGGCGAGCAGGGCCAGCGCGGGGGCCGCCACCAGCAGCGGGTCGATGCCCAGCTCGCCCTCGCGGTCGCCGGTCAGGGCGCCACCGCCCGATGCCCCTGTCTGCCGGTCCAGCTGCCAGTACGCCACCCCGGCGATCAGCAGCAGCCCGAGGTCGGCGCCCGCGCGCACCGGAGTGGGCAGCGCCGAAGCCCGCGCGCCCCGGCGTCCGCCCACACCCTGCGCGAGCGCGGGCGCGACCACCGCGAGCGCGCACGCCAGCGCGACGGCGGCGGCCACCAGCCAGACCGTGCCGTCCACCCCGCCGTCGAGCCGCAGCCCGATCCGGGAGAGCTCGCTCCGTTCGGCCAGCAGCCGGGTCAGCGGCCCCGCGAGGAGCGGGGCGGCCACGGCGGCGGGCACCGCGAGCAGCAGCGCCTCGATCGCGGCGAGCGAGGCGATCCGGCCCCGGGACCCGCCCCGCGCACGCAGCAGTTCGGTCTCGCCGCCGCGCTCGCTGCTCAGCAGCCGGGCCACGAGCAGCAGCGCGTAACCGGCGAGCAGGACCAGCTGCACGGCCACGATCATGACCGTGGAGCGGGACACCAGCAGCGCCCGCTCGATCTGGTCCACGACGGTCGGCAGCGACGTCCGCACCGTGGCCCCGTCCCCGAAGACCGGGGAGGCCGCCAGCGCCTTCGGGCCGTCGGTCGCCGCCCGGCGCAGCGCCGTGGTCCGGTCCGTCGTCACCGTACGGAAGTCGGCGGCGGCCAGCCAGGAGACCGGCCCCGCGGTGAGCCTGCCGGAGCCGAGCACGGCCGGGTCGGCAAGCAGCGGGCCATAGGTGGTGAAGACGACCTCGCGGACACCGCGCCCGGCGAGCGGGTCCAGCTTCCAGTAGGGATCGGCCAGGTCGGACGCCTCGTACAGACCGGTGACCTCGATGCGGAGCGGGGTCTCCTCCAGCCGCTCGGTGAGCGTGATCCGCGCGCCCGGCCGCAGCTTCAGGGCCTCGGCGGCCTGACGCGGCAGTGCCACCTGCACGGGGTCCCCGGCAGCACCGGCACCGGCGTCCGGCATGCGCCCCTCGACGAGGCGGACACGGCTGCGGTCGAGGGAGGCGAGATGCGTCAGATCCGGCTCGCCGCGCTGCTCGGCGGGGCTCTGGAGACCGCGGGGCAGGGCGTACGGGCCGGAGCTCTCCAGCTTCCGTACGGTCACCGGCAGCCCGTCGAAGGTGTCACGGGCCGCCCGGCGCACCGCGGCGTCGGCCTCCTCCCGCCGCTCGCCGTCCACATCGGCGGAGACGAGGAGACAGGCCCCTTCGGCGGAGCGGTGGGTGAGGGTGTGCCGCAGGGCGGCGTCGCCCATGGCACCCGAGAAGGCGGTGAGCGCGGCGAGGACACAGGTGGTGAGCAGGACGGCCAGCAGGGCGGCGGTCAGCAGGAGCCGGTGCGCGCGAACCCGCAGAAGGACGAACCCCGTCACCTGATCCCCCGAAACTCAGCAGCCGTACGCCCCGTGCACCCCGCACGCCCCCGGCGCATCTCCGGATGCTTTCAGAGCGCACGGCTCCTGGAAACCGCTTGTGAGCGCACCTTGATGGGATCGTGACCGTTATGCGGCGGCGGGTCGCCGGAATCCGCACACGGTGTCAGCCGGCGGTGTTGATCATCGATGCGGCGGCATAGGTGAGGTAGTCCCACAACTGCCGCTCCTGCTCCGGGGGAAGGCCGAGCTCGTCGAGCGCCACCCGCATATGGCCGAGCCAGGCGTCGTGCGCCGCCCTGTCCACCTGGAAGGGGGCGTGCCGCATCCGCAGCCGGGGATGCCCCCGCTGGTCGCTGTAGGTGCGCGGACCTCCCCAGTACTGCATGAGGAACAGCGCGAACCGCTCCTCGGCCGGGCCCAGATCCGCCTCCGGGTACATCGGGCGCAGCAGCGGGTCGTCGGCGACGCCCTGGTAGAAGCGGTGGACCAGGCGCCGGAACGTCTCCTCGCCGCCGACCTGCTCGTAGAAGGTCTGCTCCTGAAGCGTGTCGCGCGGAATCTCTGTCACCCGTCCATCGTCGCAGACGCACGGAGGAGGGCCGGGGTCCTAGGACCCCGGCCCTCCTCCGTGCGCTTCCCGTACCCGCCGGATCAGTCGCGGCGGACCGTGATGGTCGTCCACGCGCCGACATGCACCTGGTCACCGTCCTGGAGCGGGACGGGGACATAGGGCTGGATCGGGTCCTCGGCGCCGTTGAGCGTGGTGCCGTTGGTGGAGTTCTGGTCGACCACGGCCCAGCTGCCGTCCGGCTGCTGCACCAGCACCGCGTGCTGGTGCGAGACACCCGGGTCCTCCGGCGGCCTGGCCAGATCGATGTCGGGGGACTCACCGGTGCTGTGCCTGCGGCGGCCGATGGTGATCTGGTTGCCGGTGAGCGCGAGGCGCTGCTCCGGGGAGTACGCGGGCAGGTTGAGCCCCGTCGCCTCGGGGCCGCTGCGCTGCATCATCGCCAGGAAGTAGTCACGGTCCGGGGCGATCACGGCGGTCCAGCTTCCCGGCGCCTGGTTCTGGCCGCCCTGGGCGGGACCCTGGCCGGGGAACTGCTGCTGCGGCGCCTGGGGCTGCGGGGGCTGCTGCTGAGGCGTCTGCGGACCCTGCTGGAAACCCTGCTGCTGCGGCGGCTGCTGGCGCGACGGCGGCGGCAGCATCCAGTCGTCGTCCCCGCCGGGCTGCGGAGCCTGCGGCTGCGCGGGCGCGGGCGGCGCGGACTGCTGCTGGAACGACGGCGGGGGCGGCGGCCCCTGACGCTGCGGGTCGAACGGCGAGGGCGGAGCCTGCGGGCCGCCCTGCGGTCCCTGCTGCCCCGGCTGCGGTCCCTGGGGAGCGAACGGCGAGGGCGGGCCGGGCGGAGTCTGCCGCCCCTGCTCCTGCTGCTCGAAGGGCGAGGGCGACTGCTGCTGGAACGACGGCGGAGGCGGCGGCCCCTGCCTGAACGACGGCGGCGGGCCACCCTGCTGGAAGGCCGGCGGGGGCGGCGCGCCCTGCTGTCCGCCCTGCTCCGGCGGACCCGGCCGGGAACCCTGCTCCGGCGAGAGCGGCTCGGCCGGGCGGTTCACCTGGGAGGGGCGGGAGCCCTGGTACTCGAACGGGTCCCGCTGCTGCGGCGGCGGCGGACCCTGCTGGGCCTGGAAGCCCGGCGGCAGATTCAGCCCCGGCACCGCCGAGCCCACGCCGCCCTGCGGGGCGAGCGGGGTGTACGACGTCGCCGTGTTCGTGAGGAAGTTCCAGCGGCACTCCTCGCAGAACGGCGCCATCGCCTCACGCGGGGTGCGGCACTGCGGGCAGAGCTCGGCCTGTGCGGTCGGCTCCCCGGAACCCTGCGGGTAGCCGTAACCGGGCGCGGGCGGCGGGGGAGGCGGCGGCGGGACCGCGCCCGCGGGCGCGCCCGCCCCGGCCATGCGATGTCCGCAGACCTCGCACCAGTCCTCGGAACCCGACTGGTGTCCGTTCGGGCAGGTCGGCATGTCGGCGCTTCCCCCTCTCCTCGTCCGGCCCGCAGGCCGCCATGCTTGTCGGTGCACCGCCCGGTCGGCCCGGAGGGCTTTCCGTACGGTTGCGTCATTGTCTTTCGTACGACTATTTCTTTACGCGAACGGTCTTGGTCGAGCGCGTTTCGAGTGTCATCTCGTCCGCTTCCGCCACCCTCGCTTTCAGTCGCACAGTACCGGTCGCCGCGTCGACGACGTCGACCACCTTCGAAAGCAGTTTCGCAGTATCCGCGTTTCCGGAAGCCGACGCGAGCTGCACCGCACGCCCCAGTTTCGCCGTCGCGCCGTCGAAGTCTCCCGATTTACGTGCATCGAGCCCCTGCTGGATGACTTGGGCCAGTTCCGCCTGTCCTGTGTAGTGCGCGACCTGGGGGTTGATCGAGGTGGAAGCCGCCATGTCGTCCGTCCACACCGCCCGTACGAGACCCTGCGAAAGCGTCTGCGCAGGGGCGCCGTCCGAGGGCGGGGGCAGGATCAGGGACACCCGGGCGGCCAGCATCTCCTGGCCGATCCCGGCCTCCGGAACCCTGACGCACACGTGGTAGTCCCGGGACTCGTCGCCCCAGGAACCCGTCGGGTAGTCCCCGGCGCGCGGGGGCGCCTCCGTGCGGCGGCCGGTCAGATCGGCGACCGTGGGCGCCACCTGCTTGACGAACACGATCTCCACGCCCACGGGGGTCCAGAGGCGCAGCGCCACGTCCGCGACCTCCTTGCCCATCGCGTTCTCCATCATCCGCGTGAAGTCCGCGGCGAGGCCCGAGGGATCGGCGACGATGTCGGCCGTGCCGAGCAGGGCGGAGGCGATCGCTGTGACCTCTTTCACCTCCCAGTCCGTCCCGACGCCCCGCGCGTCACAGGTGAACCGGCCCGCGCAGGAGTCCAGGGCGGCCCGCAGATCCTCCGGGGACTCGTGCTCGTTGCGCCCGTCGGTGAGCAGGATGCCGTGCCGGATGTCCACATCGGCGGCCCCCAGCAGCCGGTCCGCCAGCCGCAGCCAGGTCCCGATCGCCGTGCCGCCGCCCGCGCTCAGCCGGCGCAGGGCCTCCTTCGCCTGCGCCTTGGTCGCCGCGTCCGCGGTCGCCAGCCGTCCGTTGCCCGGATACACGTCCTTGGCCACGTGCGTCCCCGCGACGACGGCGAAGCGGGTGCCGTCGCGCAGGGTGTCGATCGCCGCGGCCGTCGCGTCGCGCGCGTTGCGCATCTTCGTCGGCGGGTAGTCCATCGAACCCGAACAGTCGACCATGAGCACCACGGCGGCGTCCGGCGCCTGCCCCGGGGCGCGCGCGGGCACCGGAGCCGCGTCGGACAGCGGCACACCGCCGGTCGTCCCCCCGCCCGTGGAGGTGACGGTGACGATCGCGTTGACCTCACGTCCGCCCTCGGGCAGATAGGCGTTCTGGTACACCTCGACGGAGAACTGCGGCACGTTCGACTTGGAGAAGTTGGCCATCTGATCGGCTCCTTGAGGCTCCACGTAGGTCAGGTGAAGACAGCTGTGCGGACAGAGTTCAGGAGGGTGGACGAGCGGAACGCGGGAGCGGACGGGCGGAGAGGGGAAGGACGGGGCCCGGGCCGGGCTCAGGCCGATCCTGCCCCCCGGGCCGCCACGGCGAACGGCAGCAGCGCCACTGTTACGTTGTCGTGGCCCCCGCCGTCGAGCGCGTGGCCGACCAGCACCTGGGCACCGTGCAACGGCCGTTCGTACGCGTCGAGCGGCACGGCGGCGGCCATCTCCACCGCCGCCTCCGCGTAGTTCCACAGGCCGTCGGTGCACACCACGACGAGTCCCGGCCGGTCCGGCTTGAAGGACGCGGTGTGCGGCTCCAGTTCGTACGCGTCGGCGCCGAGCCATCCCGTGATGGCGTGGGCGCGCTCGTCGGCGTAGGCCTCCGCCTCGTTCATCAGGCCCGTCGCCACCATCTGCGCGGCCCAGGAGTCGTCCTCCGTGAGCCGGGCCGGCGGGTTGGCGCGGTCCTCGGGCACCCAGTAGACCCGGCTGTCGCCGACCCAGCCGACGACCAGCAGGCCGCCCGCCATGATCGCGCCGACCAGGGTGCAGGCGGGGGCGTTCTGATGACGGTGCTGATCGTGCTCCATCGCCTGACCGGGCTCCAGCGCGAGGGAGTTGACGGCCTCGGACGCGGCCAGGATCGCGTCGTGCATCGCCTGCTGGGGGTGCGTGCCGCGCGGCAGCGACTCCAGCAGCGACTCGTTGGCGGCGCTCGCGGCGGCGGCCGACGCCTCGTCGGGGCGGCTCGCGGACGAGACGCCGTCGCAGACGATCGCGACGACGGCGGGCGAGCCGTCGGGCAGGGCGGTGGAGGACACCGCGAACGCGTCCTCGTTGCGGTGGTGGCGCAGGCCGCGGTCGCTGACCGCTGCCACGGAGCCGAGCTCCTGCTCCATGTGGTCGCGCTCGCGGGGCTGGGCGTGGCCGCAGTTCTCGCAGTAGCCGTCGGCGTCCACATGGCCCGAGCGGCAGGCGACGCACACCTTGGCGCCCGTCGCCGGTCCACCCGCGGGGGCGTGTTCCACCGTACGGGGATCGGGCGCGGCCAGCTCGAAGTCGCCCGAGCCCTCCGCCGGACCACCCGTCGCGCCCCCGCCGCCCGGCTCGTCGAGGCGGACCCCGGAAGGGGCCGCCGTGGGGGCCGCCGTGGGCAGGGGCCTGCCGCCCGAGTCCACGCCCGGGAGGTCGGCGGGCCGGTGCGTGGGAGCCGGCAGATCGGAGCTGTCGGTCTCCGAGGCGCGCGGCCACTCCACCGCACCGGCGGGGGGCACGCCGACGCTCTGCGGGGGCACCGTGATGGCGACCGTCGGACGGTCCGCGGGCGTGGGCACGGCCGAGAGGTCGTATCCGCACGCGCCGCAGAACAGGTCGCCCGGCTCCAGCGGTTCCTCGCAGCTGGGGCACCCCGGCAAGGAGGCCTGCTGGTGGCTCTGTGACATCTTCACACCCAGGTCCGGGGGCGGAAACGGTTGGCCCGCTCCACCAGTTCGATCCTCTCGTCGCCCCGCTGCGCGAGCCGGGCGAGCATCCTGTACGAGCGTTCGAGGCCGAACCTGAGGCCCCGCTCGTCCAGCTCGCAGCCCAGCACCGTCCTCGGGCCCGCGGCTGCGGGGGAGGGCGGACCCGGCGGCGGAGCCGTGGGACTACCGGAGAGTACCCAGTCAAGTGCCGTACCCAGCACCTCGGTCGACAACTGTTCACGTCGGACCGCGTCCAGGCCGTAGCCCTTCAGCGCCGTCACCTGGTCGGCGGCGGCCGAGAGATCGTCGATCAGCGGCTCCTGCGGGGCCCGCCCGCGCAGCCGGGCCCGCACCGCCGCCACCCGGGCGGCCGTGTAGTGGATCGACGACTCCGGTACGGACTCCAGGGTGCGCACCGCCGCCGCCCGGTCGCCCGCCGCGATCTGTACGCGGGCCAGGCCGAACGCGGCGCTGACGAAGCTCGGATCGGTCGTCCACACCAGCCGGTAGTACTCGGCGGCGTTGTCCAGCTGGCCCAGCACCTCCGCGCAGATGCCCAGCGCCAGCTTCGGCGCGGGCTCGCCGGGGAAGGCGTCGTAGACCGCGTCGAAGGACAGGGCGGCGTTCTCCTTGTCGCCGGTCACCAGTGAGGTGATCCCGCGATACCACACGACCCGCCAGTCGTCGGGGTGCCGGCCCTCCACCGAGGTCAGCGCCCTCATGGCGGAGTCGAGTTCGCTCAGCTCCAGCCGGGCGCGCAGCTCCCGCAGCCGGGTCTCCAGCGAGGCGGCGGGCACCGAGTGCAGGGCGGAGATCAGCTCGGCGGGCGCCGACGCCATCACCCCGGCGAGGAAACCGGCGTTGGGGTCGTTCGGATCGACGCGGGGGACCGGCAGGGCCAGCGAGGTCGCCCGCGCGTCGAAGACGGCGAGCCGGGGACCGGCCACCGGGAGCCGGACGGGCTCCGGGGCCGCCGCACGGGGAGCGGGGACCGCCACCCGGGCCTGCGCGTACGCGGGCGGGGCGCCGGCCGGGCCGCCCGCGGTGCCGCCCGTCGCGCCGCTCCTGACATGGGTGTCCGGCGCGTACACCGGGGCGGCGCCCGCCGGCCCGGCGAGCGGTGCCGGAGCGGCGGGGGCGGGAGCGGTGACGGCCGCGGGAGCGGAGGCGGGCAGGGCGGCTGCCGGACCGCGACGGCGGCCGAAGCGTCCCCGGCCACCGGACGGGTCCGTGCGCACGCCGAGCCGCGACACCTCGTCCGTCAGCACCGCGAACAACTCCGTGTCCGTCACCCGGAGTTCGGTGCCGAACAGCGTGGAGAGCGCCGGGCGCGGGCGTCCCGTCTGAAGGGCGACCACCTCCCGCAGCACCCCCGTCAGCTGCTCCGCCATCTCCGCGGCCGAGGCGAACCGGCGGGCCGGGTCCGGGTCCGTGGCCCGCACCAGCAGCCGGTAGAACGACTCGTATCTCCGGAACACCTCGATGTTGTCCGGGTCGGGCAGGGAGTCCACGAAGACGTTCGTGTAGCCCTGGAAGTCGAAGGTGAGCACCGCGAGCGTCCGCGCGACCGTGTAGAGGTCCGAGGCGACCGACGGGCCGGCCTCGGCCACCTCGGGGGCCTGGTAGCCGACGGTGCCGTAGATGGCCGACTCGTCGTCGTCCATCCTGCGCACCGCGCCCATGTCGATGAGCTTGAGCTGGTCCTCGGTCTGGATCGCGTTGTCGACCTTGAAGTCGCAGTAGAGCAGGTTGCGGCTGTGCAGATGGCCGAGCGCCTCCAGCGCCTCGATCCCGTACGCGCAAGCCTGCTCGACCGGCAGCGGGTCCCGCTTCCCGGCCGGGGTGCGGCGCTCGTTGGCGATCTCCTTGAGCGCCTTCCCGCCGACGTACTCCATCACGATGTAGCCGTCGAGCGAACCGGTGCGCTGGTCCAGGTGCTCCACGAAGTTGTAGATCCGGACGATGTTGGAGTGCTCGATCTCCGCGAGGAAGCGCCGCTCGGAGATGGCCGCGGCCATGGCGTCCTGGTCGCCGGTGTCCAGCAGGCCCTTCAGGACCACCCAGCGGTCGGAGACCGCGCGGTCCACCGCGAGATAGACCCAGCCGAGCCCGCCGTGCGCCAGGCAGCCCGCGACCTCGTACTGCCCGTGCACGATGTCGCCGCCGCGCAGCTTGGGCACGAAGGAGTACGGGTGGCCGCACTTGGTGCAGAAGCCCTCGGTGCGGCCGGGCCGCTCGCCGCGCGCCCGGCCCACCGGGGCGCCGCAGTCGGAGCGCGAGCAGAATCGCTTCCGCTCGGGAACCTCGGGGTTCTCCATCACCGCAGTGCGCGGGTCGGGGCGGGGCACGTCGGGCACGAGGACCAGGCCCGCGCCCAGCCTGCCGCGCCCGGTCGTGGAGCCCGTCGACGACCCCGAGGAACGCACCGACACCGAGCGGGACGTGGAACTGCCCGAGAGGGAGCGGGAGAGCCGCCCCGAGACCGAACGCCGGGAGGTCGACGAACGGGACGAGGAGCGCGAGGACGCCTGCGAACCGGTCCGCTGCGAGGTGCTGCTGCTTCCCCGGCCGCCGGACGCCCTGCCTCCGCCCGCGATGCCGGTGGGCGGCGAGCTCACCATGCCCGTCGGCGACACGACCGGCGCGAGGCCGCAGGTGTCGCAGTACAGCTCGCCGCCGCCCATGTCCTCGTAGGCGCCCTCGCACGCGGGGCGCTGGCACTGCGTACTCACGATGTCTCCCCCTGTCCGTCGTGCTCGCCCCGACGACGCGGTGTCAGCAGGTCCGTCGCGGCCCGCTGATAGCGCAGCACCGCCTGTTCGGCCACGCGCAGGTCGCACGGCGCGCTCCACAGCATCCGGCGGGCCGCGTCGTACCGCTCGATCAGGAACGGGTCCTCCGCCAGCCCGTGCCGGGCCACCTTCGCCTTGTAGGCGTCCAGCCTGCCGCGCAGCTCCGCACGGACCGCGAGCGGCGCGGTGACGGACGTCAGCGACTCCCGGGCGCGCAGCAGTTCGTCCTCGGCCTCTCGCTCCAGCGAGTCCAGCAGCGGCGACAGCCGGTTCCACTGGGCGTGCCTGCGGTACTCCGACGCGGCGGCCAGCCGCTCCTGGAGGGCGGTCGGCGGGCCGCTGACCGCGGGCACCTCGGAGGCGGCGATCTTCGCCAGCACCTCACCCCGCGCGGAGCGCGCCTCGGCGAGCGTGCGATCGGCGCGCGAGAGCACGTCCCGCAGCTGGACCAGGCGCTGTTCCGCGTCCTGCCGGACGGCGAGCACCGCCTCGATCTCCCGGCGTACGTCCTCCAGGGCGCGGGCCGCACGGTCGTAGCGCGTGGTGTCGGGGCGCCCGCCGCCCGGTGCGGCGCTGCCGGGGCCCGGCAGCCAGAACGCCAGCGGATCGGAGATCACCTGCACCCGCAGCGTGGTCAGCTCCTGGGTGATCGACTCCAGGTCGTCCCCGGCGGGATGCTCCCCCGGCCGCACCCCGACCGAGTGCGCCAGCGAGCGGGTGCGGCGCAGCTCCGCGGCGAGCAGGTCTATGCGGGCGGGCATCGCCGACCACACGGAGTCCGCGGCGACGACCATGTCCAGCGACCGGGCGTACAGGTCGTTCATCCGGGCGACGAGCTCCTCCAGCGTGAACCGCTCGGAGAGCCTGGCCACGCCGCCGGCCGAAGTCGCGGGGACGACCGCGCCCGGGTTGGCGACGGTCACGCTGTCGCCGCGCAGCAGCTCCGTCAGGGCCGCCAGATCGTCCTTGCTGGGATGACGGCGCCCGGCACGGATGCCGCGCGCCCTGGAGAGCGCGCCCGCGTAGGCGTCGAAGTACCCCCACAGCAGGGTGATCGACTGCTCGGTCGCGGCCCAGCGTTCCTTGGTGACCCCGGTCAGGTCGGCGCCCTCCAGGAGCCGGCGGCCGGCGTGGTCCTGCAAGGCCAGGAGCGAGGTCTCGATCGCCTCGTGCTCCGCACCGAGCCGGGCCAGCGCACGGTCAGCCTCGTCCCGGTCCATGACCGGGCCGGGGGGCCTCCCCGCGAAGCCGGGGAAGGAACCCGCCACGCCCATCGATCACCTCTCCGCTCATGCCGCCGGGCCCGGGGGCCCGGACCGCCTCAGTTGCTCCGGTACTTGGGAGCAGGGGGGCCCGTGATCCCGGGCAGCCCCGTCGCCAGCCAGGTGCGGTACGACGTCATCCAGGGGCTGTCCTTGCCGCCCTGGCGGTACTCGTCCAGCACATGGTTGATCCGGGCCACCAGGTCGTCGGAGCCCAGCTTCGCCGCGACGCCGTAGTACTCCGTGGTGAACGGCCCGTCGCCCTTGAGCTCCACCGCCGGGTCCTGGGCCGCCTGGCCCGCCGCCAGGGCGTTGTCCGTGACCACCGCGTCGACCTCGCCCAGCTGCAACCGCACCAGGCAGTCCAGCTGGTTGGGGACGGTCAGCTGGTCCCGGTCCTCCTCGGTGTCCTCGTGCTCGTCCTTGAACACCGCGCCGAACGACTTCTCGTTCAGCGCCTCGAAGGCCGTGGAGCCCTCCGCCGTGCAGACGCGCTTGCCCTTCAGCGACTCGTCGTAGCCCTCGATCGTGGACGCCTTGGGAGCCAGGACCTGCTGGCCCGCCTGGAAGTACGCCGTGGAGAACGCGACCTGGCCGATCCGCTTGCAGTTGATCGTCATCGTGCGCACGACGACGTCGACCTTGTCGTTCTCCAGCGCCGCGATGCGCTGGTTGGTGGGTATCGCGCGGAAGATCACCGCGTCCCGGTCGCCGAGGATGTCCTCCGCGATGGCGTGCACCAGATCGATGTCGAAGCCTTCGAGCGTGCGGCTCTCCGGATTCCGGTATCCCCACTGGAAGCTGTTCTGGTCGACGCCCGCGATCAGCTTCCCGCGTTCCTGGATCTTCTTGATGTTCGGTCCGTCGGCGCTCGACGCGGGGACGCTCGCCTCCGGGTCCTTGCAGTCGTCGGCACGGGCCGGCACCGCCGACGCCGCACCGCTGCCCGCGCTCTGCCCGCCGAACGTCCCGTCCCCGTGCGCCAGCGGCAGCAGGGTGAGCGAGGCCGTGACGACGCAGGCGACCGCCATCCCCGTCACCCCGCCCCAGCCGCGCAGTCCGCCGCGTACGGCCCGGCCCTTCGCCCTGGTCATCGGTCGTCCCCTCACCGGTACTCCGAGAGCCTGCGGTTGACCCCGACGATCGCGGCGACCGCTCCCAGCACGGCGAGCACGGCTGCCCCGACGGGCAGCCCGCCCAGTGCCCCGCGCCCGTCCTGAGCCGCCGCGTCGAACTCGTCCTGCTCATGGGCGAGCGCCTTCCGCAGCGCCTCGTCGACCTGTTCGAAGGACTCACCCGTGGTGTCCTTCGGGCCGATGATCTGCTTCAGCGCGGCATCGTACTCACCCCGGTCGTCCGTCGCCCGGGCTTCCTTGTGACGCTCCTGCCACTCGGACACATCGGCCATGGCGTCCCCCACCGGCTCGCTCCCCGCGGAGTCGTCGCCCGCGAGCTTCTCCGCGGTCCTCAGCTGCGCGCCGAGCTCCTTCATGCCTGTGCTGTAGTCGGTCTCGTACTTGTCCCGCGTGCCGTCCGGGGTGAGCACGGCACCACGGGCGACCAGCGTGAGGTTCTCATTCGCCCGCGCCTTCAGGGAGTTGATCCGGGCCTTGTTCAGGACATCGAGTGACTCCTGCCCCTGAGTCATCGCCGCACGCAGCTCGGCCCTGGCGACCGTGTGTCCCACGGCCAGCCAGAGCAGGACCACCGTGGCGGCGGCCGTCGCCGCGAGCAGCCCGTGGTTGAAGACGCGGTTCGTCCTGCGGTAGTTGCGCCGCTGCATCCACACCAGCGCGGCCAGCGCCAGTACCCCGGCAGCCAGCGAGAGGAAGGGCCACCGCCGGGCGTCGGCCGAGTCGGTGCCGAGCCGGCCGGTCTCCGCCGCGTACAGCCGCTCGGCCGCCGGGAGGAGTTCGTTCGTCATCTTCTGGTTGGCGTACCGCAGATAGGCGCCGCCGAGCGGCAGCCCCTGCCGGTTGTTGGCCCTGGCCCGCTCGATCAGACCGGTGTACTCGGGGAGCAGCTCGCCCAGGGTGGTGATCTCCCGGTGCGAGGAGGTCGAGGCGTCGGTGCTCGCCGCGGCCTGGACCAGGAGCCGGGAGGCCTCCTTGATGTCCCGCTCGTACCGCTCGTGCACGTCCTCGGGCTCCTCGGCCCCCGCCAGGAAGCCGCTCGCCGCCATCGTGTCCGCGTCGGCGAGCGAGCGGTAGATGTCCGCCGCGTCCGCGCTCAGCGGCTGGCTGCGCTCCACCACGTCGTGCGCGGCCGAGGCCCGCGCGGAGATCTCCAGGAAGGTGACCGCTCCGAACACCACGACCAGCAGGGCCAGTGCGGCGCCGATGATCTGGAGCCTGCCCGGCTCGGTCGTCGCGGCGGCGCGCAGCCGCTGGACCGCCTCGGACGGGCCGGCACGGCGCTGCGCGGGTACGCTCACGGGCGCGGCCGACCGATCCGGCTCGGGCTCCCGCAGCACGGTCCCGCTCGGCGGGTATGTCACTCGACCTCCCCCTCGGTCACTGACGGCGGCACGGCCCCCCGGCCGATGGGAGGACTGTTGTCCGGCCAGAAGTATGGCCGGACAGAACGGTATTCACCAGGAACACCCGTGTCCCGCGTCGGATCGATCTCCCCCTCATGAACACGTTCGAGGCATCCGATCGGTTCCCGGGCGGAGCCGGGGGTGCCTCCCGTGGCCCGACGCCCCCATGTCCGCCGCCATGTCCGCCGCCAGTCTGTCAGCTGTAATGGGCACGCAGCCTACGGTGTGCCGCGGGGGCCGCACCCGTACGGTCGAGGCCGAGCAGTGCCGCGCCGAGGACCGGAGGCTGGGCGACCACCTGGATCACCGCCTTCGGGGCGCGTTCGCCCAGGAGTTGGGCGATCCTGCCGTCCAGCCGGGAGTGGCGCGCGGCCAGGACGCTGCCGCCCAGCAGCACGGGCACCTCCTCGGCCAGCAGCCCCAGCCGGTCCAGGGCCACCGACGCCATGGCGACCACCTCGTCGGCCAGCCGGTCGACCAGGGCGCCCGCCACCGGGTCCCCGGCCGCGCTCGTCGCGAACAGCACCGGGGTCAGCTCGTGCCGGCGCCCGCCGGGGATGTGGCCCCGGTGCAGCGCCTCGATGAGCTCGTACATCGAACCGAGCCCGAAGTGTCCAGGCAGCGTGCGCACCAGCTCGGTCGGCTCCCCGCGGCCGTCCTCGGCCCGCGCCGCGAACCACAGGGCCTCCTCGGAGAGTCCCGAACCCCCGCCCCAGTCACCGGAGATGCGGCCGATCGCGGGGAAGCGCGCGGTCCGGCCGTCCGGCACCATCCCGACGCAGTTGATCCCGGCGCCGCAGACCACGGCCACGCCGCGCGGCTCGTCCACCCCGGCCCGCAGGATCGCGAAGGTGTCGTTGCGCACCTCCACCGTGCCGCCCCAGCCCCGGGCGTGCAGGGCCTCGGCCAACTCGGCCTCCTCCACCGGGAGATCGGCGTTGGCCAGACAGGCCGACACGTGCGCCACGCTCCCGACCGGCTCGGCGCAGCCCGCCAGCGCCTCACCGACCGCGGAGGCCAGGACGTCCACGGCCGCCTCCACCCCGACCGTCGGCGGCTGGAAGCCCCCGCCGCGGGCGGTGGACAGGACCGTGCCGTCCTCGCCCACCAGAGCCACGTCCGTCTTGCTGTTGCCCGCGTCGATGGCGAGGACCGAAGCGTTCACGCCCACGGCAGGTGCTCCCTGTTGTGCGCGAGGAGCCGGTCGGTGAGCGACTCGGCGTACTCGAACTGACCGATCAGCGGGTGCGCGAGCAGCGCCTTGAACACCCGGTCCCTGCCGCCGCGCAGCGCCGCGTCCAGGGCGAGGTCCTCGTACGCCGTCACGTGTGAGATCAGCCCCGAGTACATCGGGTCCAGCGACGGGACCGCGAGCGGGACGGCGCCCGTGCCGTCCACCCGGGCCTGCACCTCGATCACCGCGTCGTCCGGCAGGAAGGGCAGGGTGCCGTTGTTGTACGTGTTGACCACCTGCACCGGGGAACCGCCCCCGCCGAGCAGGGCCGAGGCCAGGTCGACGGCCGCCTCCGAGTAGAAGGCGCCGCCCCGCTTGGAGAGCAGCTCCGGCTTCTCGTCCAGCGCGGGATCGCCGTACATCGCCAGGAGTTCCTTCTCCATCGCCGCGACCTCCGCCGCCCGTGACGGCTTGGTGCCGAGCTCCCGGACGACCTCGTCGTGCGCGTAGAAGTACCGCAGGTAGTACGAGGGGACGACGCCGAGCCGGTCGACGATCTGCCGGGGCATGCGCAGGTCGCCCGCGATCGTGTCGCCGTGCTCCGCGAGCAGCGCGGGCAGGACGTTCTCGCCCTCCGGGCCGCCGAGGCGCACCCCGAGCTCCCACGACAGATGGTTCAGCCCGACGTGGTCCAGGTGCACCTCGCCCGGAGCGACGTCCAGGAGCCGGGCGAACTTCCGCTGGAAGCCGATCGCGACGTTGCACAGCCCGACGGCCTTGTGCCCGGCGTTCAGAAGGGCCCTGGTCACGATGCCGACCGGGTTGGTGAAGTCGATGATCCAGGCGTCCGGGTTGGTGCGCCGGACCCGCTCGGCGATGTCCAGGACGACGGGCACGGTACGCAGCGCCTTGGCGAGGCCGCCGGCCCCGGTGGTCTCCTGGCCGACGCAGCCGCACTCCAGCGGCCAGGTCTCGTCCTGGTTGCGCGCGGCCTGCCCGCCGACGCGGAGCTGGAGCAGCACCGCGTCCGCGCCCTCCACCCCCGCGTCCAGGTCGGAGGTGGTGACGATCTTCCCCGGGTGCCCCTGCTTGGCGAAGATCCGCCGTGCCAGGCCGCCGACGAGGTCCAGCCGGTCGGCCGCCGGGTCGATGAGCACCAGCTCCTCGACGGGCAGGGTGTCCCGCAGCCGTGCGAAACCGTCGATCAGTTCGGGTGTGTAGGTGGACCCGCCACCAACTACTGCGAGCTTCATGGTTCTCAGCCCTTTACTCCGGTGAGGGTGACGCCTTCTACGAAGGCCTTCTGTGCGAAGAAGAACACGATGACGACCGGCGCCATGACGAGCAGTGTCGCCGCCATCGTCAGGTTCCAGTTGACCGCGTGGGCGCTCTTGAAGGACTCCAGGCCGTAGCTCAGGGTCCAGGCACCCGGATTCTGCGCGGCGTAGATCTGCGGCCCGAAGTAGTCGTTCCAGCAGTAGAAGAACTGGAAGAGCGCCACGGCCGCGATGCCCGGCTTGGCCATCGGGACGACGATCCTGAGCAGGGTGCGGAACTCACCGCACCCGTCGACCTTCGCCGACTCGATGTACTCCTGCGGAATGGTCAGCAGGAACTGGCGCAGCAGGAAGATCGAGTAGGCGTCGCCGAACGCCATGGGGATGATCAGCGGCCACAGCGAGCCCGAGAGGTGGAACTGCTGGGCCCACACCAGGTACATCGGGATGATGATGACCTGCGGCGGCAGCATCATCGTGGAGATGACGAGGATCATCGCGGTACGCCGGCCACGGAAGCGGAACTTGGCGAGCGCGTAGGCGACCGGCACCGACGAGCACACGGTGAAGACGGTGCCCAGCAGCGCGTACATCAGCGAGTTGCGCCACCAGTCGAGGAATCCGGGGGTGTGGAAGACCGTCGAGTAGTTCGACCAGTTCCACGAGCCCGGCCACAGATCGCCGCTCATCGCCTGGTCGTCGCTCATCACGGACGTGAGGAAGACGAACACGAACGGCAGGACGAAGAACAGGGCGAGCGCGACGGCCACCGAATGGACCGCGATCCAGTTCAGGATCCGCTTGCGGCGCTGGCGGGCCGTGTCGGGGCCGCTCGGACGGCTCTGCACCGTGGTGTCCGGCCTGGTGAGCGTGGTGGTGGGTGTCATGTCAGTCCTCCGCCGGGATGAGGCCGACGCTCTTGCGCATCAGCAGAAGGGTCACGGCCATGGCGATGGCGAAGAGCACGAGGGACAGGACGCACGCGGCGCCGGTGTTGAAGTTCTGGAAGCCCAGCGAGTAGACGAGCTGCGGGACCGTCAGGGTGGAGTGGTCCGGATACCCGGGCTGGATCACCGTGCCCGGTCCGATGGAGACGCCCGAGGCGAGCTTCCCCGCGACGAGGGCCTGCGTGTAGTACTGCATCGTCTGCACCACCCCGGTGACGACGGCGAACAGCACGATCGGGGTGATGGCGGGCCAGGTGACGTAGCGGAACTTCGTCCAGGAACCCGCGCCGTCCAGCTCGGCGGCCTCGTACTGCTCCTTGGGGACGTCCAGCAGCGAGGCCATGAAGATGACCATCAGGTCGCCGATGCCCCACAGGGAGAGCAGGACCAGCGAGGGCTTGGACCAGTTCGGGTCGTTGAACCAGTTCGGCCCGTGCAGGCCGAACCACGACAGCACCTCGTTGACCGGTCCGGTGGACGGGTTGAGGAGGAAGACGAAGGCGACGGTGGCCGCGACGGGCGGGGCCAGGTACGGGATGTAGAAGGCCGTGCGGAACAGCCCGGTACCTGACTTGATCTTCGTGATCAGCAGGCCGATGCCGAGGCCGAAGACCACGCGCAGCGCGACCATCACGACGACCAGCCACAGCGTGTTCCACAGGGCCGGGCCGAACAGCGGCATCTGCTCCAGCACGTACCGCCAGTTCCGCAGCCCCACGAAGGTGGGCGCCTTGATCTGGTTGTAGTGCATGAACGAGAAGTAGACGGTCGCGATCAGCGGGTACCCGAAGAAGACGGAGAAGCCGACCAGCCAGGGCGAGAGGAACCCCAGGGTGCGCAGCCGCTCGCGGTTCCGCTTGCGCCGCAGGGGGGAGTTGCGGGGGCCCGGTTCGGCCGCCCGCCCGGCGGACTTCGCCGGGGTGGAGAGGGACAGTGCCATGACTCGGCTCCTCAGTTTTCCGACTGGAGGTTGTCGGCGTCGATCTGTTCGTCGAGGTCCTTCAGGGCGCGGTGCAGGTCCTTCGTCCTGCCGGCCTCCACGGACTGCGAGAAGTCACCGAACGAGGTGATGTACTGCCCGCCGTTGTTCGAGGGCGGGACCGCCTGGCTGTGCGGGTTCTGGGCGATCTCGATGAAGGCCCGGAAGGCCGGATCGGCGTCCAGGTCGGGAGATTCGAGTGCCTCGAACGTGGACGGCACGTTGTGGATCGCGTTGGCGAAGTGGACGACCGGCTCCGTGTCGATCGTCAGGTACTTCACCAGCTCCCAGGCCGCGTTCTGGTGCATGCTGCTGTGCGCGATGCCGGCCACGGTGCCCGTCAGATAGCCGCGCCCGTAGGTGTCCGCCTGGTCGTCGGGGACCGGCAGCGGGGCGACCGCCCAGTCGAAGTCCGCCTTCGCCTCGTCGAGCATCAGCCCGCGCCACTCACCGTCCAGGTGCATGGCGAGCTTGCCGGTCAGGAAGCCGTTCTGGGACGACATCTCGTCACCGAAGCGGGCGCGGAGCCTCTCCATGGCCGCGTAGCCCCCTTGCGCGTCGCTGAGTTCGCGCATGGTGGTGAAGAAGTCCTGGGTCTTCGGCTCGTCGGCGAGCTTCGCCCTGCCCTCGTCGTCGAAGTACTCGGGCCCCCACTGCGCGAACATCCGGTCGGGGGAGTTCTGGTACAGCTGGAAGTTCGGCATGAAGCCGGCCCGCTTCAGGGAGCCGTCCTTGTTCCTCTGCGTCAGCTTGACGGCGTCGGCCTTCATCTCGGACATGGTGCGCGGCGGCCGGGTGATGCCCGCCGCCTCGAAGGCGTCCTTGTTGTAGTACATGCCGAAGGCGTCGGCGAGCAGGGGCGTCGCGCACTGGACGCCCTCGTACCGCGTGTAGTCCAGCAGCGTCTTCGGGAAGACCTTCGCCTTGTCGATCCCGCTCTTCTTCATGAAGGGGTCGAGATCCACCCACATGCCCGACGAGCAGTACTGCCCGACGTTGTTGGTGGTGAAGGACGTGACGACGTCGGGTGCGTCGCCACCGCCCGCACGCAGCGCCTGGTTGATCGTCTCGTCGCTCACGTTGCCGGTGGAGACGACGTCGATGTTCGGGTGGAGCTTCTCGAACCGGGCGATGTTCTCGTTGATCGCCTTGACCTCACCGGGGGCCGACCAGCCGTGCCAGAACTTCAGCGTGACGGGCTCCGTGGGGTCATCGGTGTTGCTGCCGGTACTCGGATTGGCGCAGCCGGACAGCAGCAACGCGGCTGCGCCGAGCACCAGGGGCACGCGGGTACGAAAGCGCCAGAGCGCCATAGCGGACTTCCTTTGCGGCGGTACTTCGGGGGGGACGGGAGGCGGGGAGCCCTCCGGGTATGGGGGTGCCGTACGCACCGCCCCGTGCGGGCGGCGCGGTGGTGCGTGGAGGCGGGTTCAGGCGGTGTCGAAGACGCTGTCGCGGGCCTGGGCGAGTGCCGTCCGCAGTGCTCCGGTCAGGATCGGGTCGCCCTCGATGTCGCTGACGCGGAGCAGCGGCCGGGGCAGTGCCAGGCCGGTCATCTCGGCCTCGACGAGCGCGCGGAGCTCCTCCCCGCCGGCCTGGGCGACCCGGCCGGAGAGCACGACCAGCTCCGGGTCGACCACGGCGACGACGGAGGCGAGGCCGGTGGCCAGCCTCCGGGCGACCTCGGCCCGCACGGACGCGTCGGCGAGGGCTTCGTCCAGCGGCCTGCCTCCGGCCAGGGCACGCACGGCGGGGCCGGAGACCTGGCTCTGGAAGCCGCCTCCCGCGTCGGCGCCCGCCCAGTCGGCCGCGCCGCCCCGGGCGAGGGGGGCGCCGGGCAGCGGCATGTAGCCGATCTCCCCCGCGCCGCCGGTCGCGCCGCGCAGGAGGGTGCCGCCCAGGACGATCGCGGCCCCCACGCCCTCGTCGACGTAGGCGAGGACGAAGTGGTCGTGGTCCTGCGCGGCGCCCTCGTACTGCTCGGCGATCGCCGCGAGGTTCACGTCGTTCTCGATGACGACGGGCCGTCCGACCACTTCGGCGAGGTCGGCGAGCAGGGTGCGGGAGTGCCAGCCCGGCAGATGGGGGGCGTAGCGCAGCTGTCCGGTGTGAGGGTCGATCGCGCCCGGCGTCCCGATCACCACGGAGGAGAGGTCGTCGTGGCCGAGACCGGTCGGACGCAGGGCGCCGTCCACGGCCTCGGCGACGAGCTGGGCGGTGCGGTGGCGTACGTCCTCCGCGACGGCCTCGACCTCCACGCGGCAGGAGCCGACGACGGTGCCGGTGATGTCGGCGACCACGGCGTCTATGCCGGTGGGCCCGACGGAGAGCGCGGCGACATGGGCGGCGTCCGGGGCGATCTCGTACAGCACGGCGTTCGGCCCTGGCCGCCCGCTCTGGCTGCCCGTCGAGCGCACCAGACCCGCTTCCTCCAGCCTGGCCAGCAGCTGGGAGGCGGTGGGCTTGGACAGGCCCGTCAGCTCGCCGACGCGCGTGCGGGTGAGGGGCCCCTGGGTGACCAGGAGGTCGAGTGCCGTCCGGTCGTTCATGGCGCGCAGGACGCGGGGGGTGCCCGGGGTGGTTCCGGCCATGAATCACGCACCAGCTCTCTGTTAGGAAACTTTCCTATTGGATGAGAGGAAGGTAGGACCCTGGCCGCCGGATCGTCAATGGGGTGCGGCGCAGCGACACCGGAGCGTGACGCGGGGAACGGCAAGGGGCGCCCCGCGGTCTCGCGGGGCGCCCCTTGCCGTGCCTGCGCTACTTCGTCAGGTTGGTGGGCGGCGGTATCGGCGTCGCCGCCAGCGACTGCGGCGACGTCGTGGACGCGTACGCCGACGGAGCCGCCATCGCCGCCGTCGGGTCGGCGGTGGACTCGCCCTCGGTCGGGAGGGGGGTGGCGCCGATCATCCGGATGCCCGCCGCGTCCAGCGCCTGCTTGATCCGCCAGCGGAGCTCGCGCTCGACGCCCAGGGACTTGCCCGGCATGGTCTTCGCCGTCACCCGTACGGTCATCGAGTCGAGCAGGACCGCGTCCAGGCCGAGGATCTCCACCGGGCCCCACAGCCGCTCCGACCAGGGCTCTTCCTTGGTCATCGTCTCGCCGGCCTCGGTGATCGCCTTGCGGACCAGGTCCAGGTCCTCCGTGGGGCGGACCGTGACGTCGACACCGGCCGTGGACCAGCCCTGGCTGAGGTTGCCGATCCGCTTCACCTCGCCGTTGCGGACGTACCAGATCTCGCCGTTGTCGCCGCGCAGCTTGGTGACCCGCAGCCCGACCTCGATGACCTCGCCGGAGGCGACGCCCGCGTCGATCGTGTCACCGACGCCGTACTGGTCCTCCAGGATCATGAAGACGCCGGAGAGGAAGTCGGTGACGAGGTTGCGGGCGCCGAAGCCCAGTGCCACACCGGCGACACCCGCGGAGGCCAGCAGCGGGGCCAGGTTGATCTGGAAGGCGCCCAGGATCATCAGGGCCGCGGTGCCGAGGATCAGGAACGAGGTGACCGAGCGGAGTACGGAGCCGATCGCCTCCGAGCGCTGGCGGCGGCGTTCCGCGTTGACCAGCAGGCCGCCCAGCGCCGTGCCCTCCACCGCCTGGGCGCTGCGGTTCATCCGGTCGATGAGGTTGGTGAGGGCCCGCCGGATCAGATACCGCAGCACGATGGCTATCGCGGCGATGAGGATGATGCGCAGACCGGTGTTCAGCCAGGTGGACCAGTTCTCCTCGACCCAGCCTGCGGCGTTCCCGGCCCGTTCGGCGGCTTCGTCCAGCGATCCGGCTGCCCCGGGGGACGGAGCCGCGGCCAAGAGGGCGGACAGGGACACGGCGGGGACCTCCAGATGGGGCGACAGCAGACCAACCACATTAACGAAGAGGCGGGAGTGGTTCGTTGCCGCCGAGGGAGGAGATACACGTCTCACCCCGAGGGGCGGCGGGTGTGTCCGATCACACAGAGGCACCGGCCGCCCTGCTGAAGCGGCTGTTCCGGTGTCCTTCGGGGTGTCCGCGGCGGGCCGGTGAGAAAAATCCTTCCGGCCCGTTACCCGCACGTGGTGGCGCTCGGACCAGGCATGAGGAGAGACTTGGATCGGATCGTCCCGGCGCGAGCCACGCGTCGCCGGCGTACAAGGAGGCATCCACGTGCCGCACGTCCTGGTTCTCAACGCTTCGTACGAGCCGCTCGGCGTCGTACCTCTCCGCCGCGCGCTCGTCCTCGTCCTCGAGAGCAAGGCCATCTGCCTCGAGGAGTCCGGCGCGTTCATGCACAGCGCCACCCGGGCCCTGCCGGCGCCCAGTGTCATCCGTCTCAAGCGGTTCGTACGGGTCCCCTACCGGGGGCCCGTACCGCTCACCCGCCGTGCCCTCTTCGCGAGGGACGGCGGTCGCTGCATGTACTGCGGGGCCGCCGCGACCAGCGTCGACCACGTCATTCCGCGCAGCCGGGGCGGCCAGCACGCCTGGGACAACGTGGTGGCGGCCTGCCGCCGCTGCAACCACGTCAAGGCCGACCGCCATCTGCCCGAGCTGGGCTGGCGGCTGCGCCACCAGCCCGCACCGCCCAGCGGCCTCGCCTGGCGGATCATCGGGACCGGGCACCGGGACCCGCGCTGGCTGCCCTACCTGCAGCCGTTCGGCGCGGACGACGTGATGGCCCGGATCGATGGCGTTTCCGCCTGAGAGACCGGGCCGTCGGCGTTCCGGGGCCCTCAGTCCTCGACCGCGTACGCCTCCACCGACCACAGCGAGTAGCCGTACTCCGTGGCGCGTCCGTCGCCCTGGATCCGGATGAAGCGGGTGTCCTTCGCGTCCATCCGGACCGGTTCACGCCCGCCCGCGCCCTCCCGCACGGTCGCCGCCGTACGCCAGGTGCGGCCGTCGGCCGAGACCTGGACGCGGTAGCGGGCGGCGTAGGCGTCCTGCCAGCGCAGCACGACCTGACCCAGCCGCACCGGTCCCGGCAGCTCGGCCTGCCACCAGGCGCCGTCCTCGGCGGGGGAGGACCAGCGGGTCTCCGGGTCGCCGTCCGAGGCCGCCGACGCCGGGAAGTCCGGGGTCTCGTCGCCGGACGAGGACGCCCTGGCCGTACGGAGCAGATCGGGGCCCGAGGTGCGCGGGAAGGCCCGCACGGTCAGCGTGCTCTCCTCGCCGCCGAAGCTCAGCGGCACCTCGTACTCGCCCGCCGGGGTGTCCGCCGGCACGGTGATGTCCACCGGGACGTCGGCGCGGGAGCCGCGCGCCACCGTCGTCTGCTTCGGCACCTTCACCTCGATGCCCTTGGGGGCCTTCGCCTTCAACCTGCCCTTGACCTCGGTGGGGCGCCCCCCGTCCAGCCGCGCCTCGACCCGCTGCGGGCCGCCGCCGATCACGGCGTCCGTCCGGTCGCGTACGAGGCCGAGCCGGGCGGCCGGCTCATCGCCGAACCAGGGGACGAGCGCCCGCACCCGCGCCGGCGCCCGGTCCGGGTCCGTGCCCGTGACGCCCGGCGCCAGGGGGCCGGTGAGGAACGGGCGGGCCGAGGGGACCGAGACCCGGAGCGCGTCCGCGCGCAGGCCCTTCACCGCCGTCTGGGTCCAGCCCTGTGCCGACAGGGCGCCGAGGCCGCGCCAGCCCTCACCCGGCACATGGGCTTCGAGGACCGCGTCCTCGGCCCCCTCGCCCGGCCGTGCCAGCGTGGTGACCGCCTCCAGCGGGCGGGCCCGGCCGAGCCGGACCGTGTAGCTCCGCTCGTCCCGGCTGACCTCCCCGGCCGTGCGGTCGGTGCCGTTCCAGGCGTCGGCCTCCTTGCGGACCCGGTCCAGGAACGGGTCCAGGACACCCTTGCCGACCGTCGCCCCGCTCGCCGCGATCTCCTTGCGCAGCGGCTCCAGCGCCAGCAGGGCCTTCCAGGCCGCCGCCCCGTCGCCGCGCTCCTGCGCCCGCAGCAGATCGACGGCGATCTCACCCGCCCGGCCGTACCGGGCCAGCTGCCGGGTCCACGGCCGTACCTCGTCCTCCAGCCGCCCGTCCGCCGCCGTCCTCAGCCGCTCCGGGGCCTGCCGCATCACTCCGAAGGCGGCCCGCAGCTCGCGTGCCGCCTTGTCGCGGGCCGCCGTGTCCGCCGGCTCCGCGGTCGAGCGGGACGCCCAGAAGGCCGCCAGCAGCGGCTTCAGGTACGCGGACTCGTCACCGCCCAGCACCGAGGCGGCGCTGTTGCCCGCCAGCGCTCCCAGGGCCGCCCGTGCCGCCGTGTCTCCGCCCGCCAGCTCGTCCATGGCCGCCTGCCAGGACTCCTGGGGGCGGTATCCCTTCGGGTTCCAGGCGAAGTCGGCCGCCGTGAACAGGGGCACGCGGGACGCCGAGGGCTGCTGCATGGCGTTGGCGAGCAGCGCCGCGGAACCACCGGCCACCGCCGGGTCGCGGCCGGTGTACGGGCCGAGGAAGATCCGGTCCCGCGCGTAGTCGTTGACCGGGTAGTTGTCCATGGTGACCAGGGGGTGGCGGAAGGCCTCCCGCGCGCCCGCCAGCTCCTTGCCCGTGATCGTCCGGGGCACGACCCCGACACCGGTCCAGGCCACCTGCACCCGGTCGTCCAGCTGAGCGGCGAGCGCCGTGCGGTAGTCGGTGGCCCCGTCCTGGTAGAACTCGGTCGGCATCACCGACAGCGGCTCCGCGCCGGGGTGCCGGTCCGCCAGATGCCGGGCCACCGCACTCGCGACCCGGGCCTGCGCCCCGGCCGCCGCCTCCGGCCCGCTGCCGAAGGTCTCCGCGTCCAGGTCGCAGTGCCATTCGCTGTAGCTGACGTCCTGGAACTGCAGCTGGAAGGCACGGACCCCCAGCGCCCACATCGCGTCGATCTTCCGGTTCAGCGCCCGCACGTCCGCGTCCGAGGCCAGGCACATCGCCTGCCCGGGGGAGACGGCCCAGCCCAGCGTCACATGCTCGGCCCGCGCCTTCGCGGCCAGCGCCCGGAAGTCGGCACGCTCCTCGGCCGGGTACGGCTCGCGCCAGCGCGCCTGGCGGTAGGGGTCGTCACCGGCGGCGTAGAGATAGCGGTTCTGCTTCGTGCGGCCCATGAAGCCGAGCTGGGCGAGCCGCTCCTCGCGGGTCCAGGGCTGCCCGTAGAAGCCCTCGGCCATCCCGCGGACGGCGGTTCCCGGCCAGTCGCGGACCACGGCTCCGGCGACCGTGCCGTCCTTCACGAGCTGGCGCAGGGTCTGGACACCGTGGAACAGGCCGTCCTCGCCCACGCCGTCCAGCGCGACCGAGGGGCGGTTCTCCACCCTGCCCACGGCGACGCGGTAGCCACCGGCCGGCAGATCGGCCCGTTCGGGTGCGCCGAGGGCCCGCAGTGCCCGGCCCGCGTCCGTGCCGCCGAGCCGGATCACGGGACCGCCGCCGGGCAGCGCGTCGTGCACGGTGCGTACGCCGGCGTCGAGCAGCAGGGTCCTGAGCGCGTCGACGGCGTACGGATCGGCGTCCGCGCCGGCGAGGAGGGTGACCTCGGTGCCCAGGTGCACGGGCTGCCCGGACGCCTTCAGGGACTGCGGCCGTGGCCAGACGGACGGCAGGGCCGACGCGCCGCTCGTGTCCGACGTGGTCGCCGCGGGGGCGACGGGGGCCGCGACTGCGGCCGGTGCGAACGGCCCGAGCAGCCCGCCGATCACCG
Organism: Streptomyces sp. NPDC002125; assembly: GCF_053593715.1. NCBI lineage: Bacteria > Bacillati > Actinomycetota > Actinomycetes > Kitasatosporales > Streptomycetaceae > Streptomyces > Streptomyces sp. NPDC002125. Next base: position 491,884 of record NZ_JBSFDD010000002.1, read on the forward strand.
CGACGGCGACGGCCGTCGCATGCCTCCTGCGCCCGAGCTGCACGCCGTACTCCCTCGTCCTGACCTCGCCCGGCAGTGGACGTCCGAGCCCACCACCCGGGGCGCGAGGGTGTCAATGTGCGTGGCCGTTCTGGTGTGTATGCCCGATTCAGCGCATGGCGTGACGCATGGGTGTTCGAGGGTGTTCGGAGAAGAGCATGCCGGGCGACGCCAGTTGGCCAAAAAGCGCCCATACCAGGCACTCTGGGGAACGGAATGTGACCCACGGCACGTTGGGCTCGTTGTCATAACGCCTATGTCACGTCCACGCCTGCTCCCGCGCCCTCTGGGTAGGCCTGCTGTGTCCTGTTGTCCACGGCCAGGAGGCCAACGTGCCCGCTTCCGCGCAGCTTCTGTTCTCCGCCCTCTCCAAACAGGTGCCGAGCCTCACGGGCCCCGGTCCGCTGGCGCGCGAGACGTACACCACCACCGCCCCTCCGATGATCAGTGAGCTCCCGCTCGCCGAGGTCTCCCACCTGACCGGTGAGCCGGCGTTCGCCGACGACGCCGCACCGCTCACCAGCGAGCCCCCGCTCGCCGACGCCACACCCCTCACGAGCGAGCCACCGCTCGCCGCCACCGCCCCTCTGACGAGCGAGCCGACAGCGCCCGGCACCGCAGGGGGTCTGGAGTCCCCAGGAGTCTGAATGGGCTTGTCCCGGCTCGCCGCACTGCACGGCGTCGCCACCTCCTTCTCCCCGTCCGCGGATGTCACGGTCCCCGTCCCCGACGACACGGTCACCGCCGTGCTCGCCGCCCTGGGCGTCGACGCCGCCACTCCCGCGGACGTGCGGAGATCACTCGACGCGGCCGAATCGGCAGCGGCCTCCCGACTGCTCCCGCCGACGGTGGTGACCTGGTCGGGAGAGCCGCTGCCGGCCGCCCTGACCGCACTGCCGCCCGGCGCGGTGCTGACGGTCGACCACGAGGCCGGCACCACCGACGCGCCCGTGCCGTTGCGCATGCGGGTGACCTCCGCCCCGCCGTCCAGCGCCCCCGGCAGGCCGTCCTGGTGGACCGAACCGCCCCTGGGCGTCCACCGGCTGACCGTCAGTACACCGGACCACCGCCGGGCCACCGTCACCCTCGTCGTCGCCCCCGACCGCGTACCCCGGGCGCCCGGCCGCACGCACGGATTCCTCGTCCAGCTCTACTCCCTGCTCTCCGCCCGCTCCTGGGGCATGGGCGACCTCGCGGACCTCGCCGACCTCGCCGCCTGGTCCGGGCGGACGCTCGGGACCGGCTTCGTCCAGGTCAACCCGCTGCACGCCGCCGTACCCGGCAGCCCGACCGACCCCTCCCCGTACCGCCCCTCCTCACGGCGCTTCCCCGACCCGGTCCATCTCCACATCGAGTCGGTCCCGGAGTACGGGCACGTCCCCGAGCCCGGCAGGGCGGCCCTCGACGACCTGCGCCAGGAGGCCGCCGCACTGCGCGAGGCCGTGCTCAACAAGGGCGCGCTGATCGACCGGGACGCCGTCTGGGCACTCAAGAAGCAGGCCCTGGAGATCGTCCACCAGGTCCCCCTGACCCCCGGCCGCCGCGCCGCCTACTGCGACTTCCTCGCCGGACAGGGCCGGGCCCTGGAGGACCACGCCCTGTGGTGCGCCCTGGCCGAGGTCCACGGCCCCCGGTGGCGCACCTGGCCCGAAGGGCTGCGCGACCCCCGCTCCCCGCAGAGCGCCCGCGCCCGCACCGAGCTCCTGGAGCGGGTCGACTTCCACTGCCGGCTGGCCTGGCTGACGGACACCCAGCTCGCCACGGCGCAGAGCGCCGCGCGAGAGTCCGGGATGGCCGTCGGGATCGTCCACGACCTGGCCGTCGGCGTCCACCCGGACGGCGCGGACGCCTGGGCCCAGCAGGACGCCTTCGCCCACGGCATGTCCGTCGGCGCGCCGCCCGACGCCTTCAACGCCCACGGCCAGGACTGGGGGCTGCCCCCCTGGCGCCCCGACGCCCTCGCGGCGACCGGCTACGCCCCCTACCGCAACCTCCTGCGCGGCCTCCTCGCCCACGCGGGGGCCCTGCGCATCGACCACGTCATGGGCCTCTTCCGGCTCTGGTGGGTGCCCGAGGGCCGCCCGCCGACCGAGGGCACGTACGTCGCTCACGACGCCGAGGCGATGCTCGCCGTGCTCGTCCTGGAAGCACACCGGGCCGGTGCCGTCGTCATAGGGGAGGACCTCGGCACCGTCGAGCCCGGCGTGCGCGAGGCGCTCGCCCGGCGCGGGGTGCTCGGCACCTCCGTGCTCTGGTTCGAGCGCGACTGGGACGGCACCGGACGCCCGCTCGCCCCCGAGCAGTGGCGCCGCGACTGCGTGGCCACGGCGACCACCCACGATCTGCCGTCCACCGCCGCCCGGCTGACGGGCGACCATGTGACGCTCCGCCACCGGCTCGGGCTGCTCGCACGCGGGCTGGAGCAGGAGCTCGCCGAGGACGCCGCCGACACCGCCGAGTGGCTGGGCTACCTCGCCAGACTGCGGCTGCTGCCCGAGGGCGACGGGGACGAGGAGGCCGCCGTCCGCGCCGTCCACCGCTTCCTGCTGAGCACCCCGGCCAGGATGGTGGGGGTCTGGCTCCCCGACACCGTGGGCGACCGCCGTCCGCAGAACCTCCCCGGCACCTGGGACCAGTACCCCAACTGGCGCCTGCCCGTCGCCGATGCGGAGGGCCACCCGCTCACCCTGGAGGAGATCGCGGCATCGCCCCGGCTGCACCGGCTCATGGAGGTCCTGCCGGCCGCCCCGGACGGCACCGGCGGCACGGGGTCTCCCGGCGGCCCCAAGGCCCGTACGGCACCCCCGGGCGCGCGCCCCTCGTAGGCGTTCGCTACGTTTGCACCGTGGACAAGAAGAACGCTATGCGCGCCGGCGCCGTTGCGGCCGGTACGACGCTGATGATGCTGCTCATGTCGTCCCCGGCGCTCGCCCTCACCCGCGACGACGGTGACGACCCCGGCACGGGGCTGAGCGTGCTGGAGACCCTCGGTCTCTACGTCGCCGCACCGATCGTCCTGTTCGCGGTGATCGCGGGCCTCGTCATGGTCCTCGACAAGTCCAAGAAGCAGGCCTAGCAGCCGTTCCACCGAGTGCGCCGCCGGTACGCAGTGCCGCGCGGCGCACCGGCATGTCCGGGCACCGATAGGTTTCGGCCATGACCGAGTGGGACGTCAGAAAGCTCCGCATCCTGCGCACACTGCGCGACCGGGGAACGGTCACGGCGACGGCCGAGGCGCTCCTCATGACGCCTTCGGCCGTCTCCCAGCAGCTGACCAATCTGTCCAGGCAGCTCGGCGTGCCGCTCCTGGAGGCACAGGGCCGCAGGGTCCGGCTCACCGACGCCGCGCACCTCGTGCTGCGCCACGCCGAGGCGGTCTTCGCCCAGCTGGAGCGGGCCGACGCCGATCTGGCCGGCTATCTGCGCGGTGAGGCGGGCCTGGTGAGGGTCGGCGCCTTCTCGACGGCCGTGTCCGCCCTCGTGGTGCCCGCCGTGACGCTCCTGGGGGCCGAGGAGCGGCCGGGGCCCCAGGTGCGCGTGCGGGAGTCGGAGGCCGCCGAGGCGTACGAACTGCTGTCGGCCGGGGAGGTGGACCTGGCGCTCTCCCTCGCCGCGCACGCCCCCACGGCCCGGGACCCGCGCTTCACCCTGCTGCCGCTCCTGGCCGACCCGCTGGACGTGGCCCTGCCCGCCGGGCACCCCCTCGCCGGATCGTCCACGCTGCGCCTCGCGGACCTCTCCCGCGAACCCTGGATCTTCGGCGGATCGGGCCCCTGGTCGGAGATCACCACCGCCGCCTGCGAGGCCGCCGGTTTCGTCCCGGAGCAGGCCCACAGCGCCGCCGGCTGGACCACGATCCTCGCCATGGTGCGCGCGGGCATGGGCGTCGCGCTGATCCCCCGGATGGTCTCCGCGTCCGACCGGCCGCGCGAGGGCGTGGCGATGCGCGTCCTGGCGGCCGACCGGCCGTACCGCCATGTGGTGGCCGCGGTGCGGCAGGGCGCCGAACAGGGTCCGGCGACCGCCAGGGTGCTGGCGGCGCTGCAGCGGGTGGCGGCGCGATCCGTTCAGCAGAACTGAAAGAACCGTACGGAAACTTTCGATGGACCTGATGGAAGCCGGGCCAGCACAGTAGGCCCATGCTCACCGACAGGAATCAGACGGAGCTCCCTTCCACCGACCCCCACGCGAACGACGCGGCGCCCTACGGAGGCGGCGACCCGTACGCCGACTACCGCGCGGGCGACTTCGCCTTCACCGAGCTGGTCGACCTCGCCGACCGCCGCCTGGGCGCGGGCGTGATCGCCGCCAACGACGAGTTCTTCGCCGAGCGCGAGAATCTCCTGATCCGTGAACCCGCCGTCTTCGACCCCGAGCGCTTCGGCCACAAGGGCAAGATCATGGACGGCTGGGAGACCCGCCGCCGCAGGGGCGCGGACGCGGACCACCCCTTCCCCGCCCCCGAGGAGCACGACTGGGCGATCGTCCGGCTCGGCGCCCCCGGGATCATCAGGGGCGTCGTCGTCGACACCGCCCACTTCCGCGGCAACTACCCGCAGCGCGTCTCCGTGCAGGCGACAGCCGTCGAGGGCGCCCCCGGGCCCGGGGAACTCCTCGCCGACGACGTGAAGTGGGAGGAGATCGTCCCGCCGGCCCCCGTGCGCGGCCACGCCGCCAACGGCTTCGAGGTCACCGGCGGACGCCGCTACACCCACGTCCGCGTCTGCCAGCACCCCGACGGCGGAATCGCCCGCCTCCGCGTCCACGGCGAGGTCGTCCCCGACCCGGCCTGGCTCGCGGCACTGGGCACGATCGACCTGATCTCGATCCTGAACGGCGGCATGTACGAGGACGCCTCGGACCGCTTCTACTCCTCGCCGGCCCAGATCATCCTGCCCGGCACCTCCCGCAAGATGGACGACGGCTGGGAGAACCGCCGCCGCAGGGTCCGCGACACCAACGACTGGGTCCGCTTCCGGCTGCCCGCCCAGGGCGCCGTACGCGCGGTCGAGATCGACACCGCCTGCCTCAAGGGCAACGCGGCGGGCTGGATCAGCCTGCACGGCCGCGACGGCGACACCGGCGAGTGGTTCGAGATCATCCCCCGCACCAGGCTCCAGCCGGACACCCCGCACCGCTTCGTCCTGGACGCCGAGGCCGTGGTCACCCATGTCCGCCTGGACGCCTACCCCGACGGAGGGGTGGCCCGGATGCGCCTGCACGGCACGCCGACCGAGGCGGGCGCGGCCGAGCTGGCCCGCCGCCACCGCGAATCGGCCGCGTAGGGGCGAGTCCCGCGGTCCAGGGCCCACCCGTGGGGCGAGTCCCGCGGTCCAGGGCCCGCCCGTAGGGCCGGTCCCGCAGACCAGGGCCCGCCCGCCCCACCCCAGGTCCCCGCCCGGCGGACGGCTGCGCGACCGCGCCTGTCCGCCGGGCGGTTCCCAGCCGGCTAGGCGGTGGCCGCCGCCGCGTCCGCCGCCTGCGCCTTCAGCGCACGCTCCACGCCTGCCCGGGACTCCGACATCAGCCGGCGCAGGGCGGCGCCGGGCTGCGCCGACTCCAGCCAGGCGTCCGTGGCGTCCAGGGTCTCCTGGGAGACCTGGAGGGCCGGGTAGAGGCCGACCGCGATCTGCTGGGCCATCTCGTGGCTGCGCGAGTCCCAGACGTCCTTGACCGCCGCGAAGTACTTCTCCGTGTAGGGAGCGAGCAGGTCACGCTGGTCGGTCTGCACGAAGCCGTCGATGACCGACTCCTGGAGGGAGTTCGGCAGCTTGTCCGACTCGACGACCGACGCCCACGCCTCGGCCTTCGCCTCCTCCGAGGGCTGGGCCGCCCGCGCGGACGCCGCGTGGCGCTCGCCGGCCGCCGTCCTGTCACGCTCGTACTCGGCGGCGATCTCCTCCTCGTCGAGCAGGCCCGTCGAGGCCAGGCGCTGCACGAACGCCCAGCGCAGCTCGGTGTCGACGGCGAGGCCCTCGATCTCCTGGGTGCCGTCCAGCAGCGACTGCAGCACGTCCAGGTGGAGCGGGCTGCGGGCCGTCGCGGCGAAGGCACGGGCCCAGGCCAGCTGGTGGTCACTGCCCGGCTCCGCCGCGCGCAGGTGCGCGAGGGTCGCCTCGGTCCACTGGTTCAGACCCGCCTCGCGCCACTCGGGGGCGGAGTAGAGGTCCAGGGCCAGCTTCACCTGGCGGTGCAGGGACTGTACGACGCCGATGTCCGACTCCTTGCCGATGCCGGAGAGCACCAGCGCCAGGTAGTCGCGCGTCGCCAGCTCGCCGTCGCGCGTCATGTCCCAGGCCGAGGCCCAGCTCAGGGCGCGGGGGAGGGACTCGGCGAAGTCGCCGAGGTGCGCGGTGACGACCCGCAGCGACTCCTCGTCGAGGCGGACCTTGGCGTACGACAGGTCGTCGTCGTTGAGCAGGACGACCGCCGGGCGCGGGCTGCCGGCCGGGAACGGCACGTCTGTGCGCTCGCCGTCGACGTCCAGCTCGATCCGGTCCGTGCGGACCAGCTTCCCGGCCCCGTCGAGGTCGTAGCAGCCGATCGCGATCCGGTGCGGGCGCAGCGTCGGCTCGCCCTTCGCGCCGGCGGGGAGCGCCGGGGCCTCCTGGAGCACGGTGAACGAGGTGACGTGGCCGTTCTCGTCCGTCTCGATCTCCGGGCGCAGGATGTTGATCCCGGCCGTCTCCAGCCACGCCTTCGACCAGGTCTTCAGATCGCGGCCGGAGGTCTCCTCCAGCGCGCCGAGGAGGTCCGACAGGCGCGTGTTGCCGTAGGCGTGCGCCTTGAAGTACGCCTGCACGCCCTTGAAGAAGGCGTCCTTGCCGACGTACGCCACGAGCTGCTTCAGGACCGAGGCGCCCTTGGCGTACGTGATCCCGTCGAAGTTCACCAGGACGTCGTCGAGGTCCCGGATGTCCGCCATGATCGGGTGCGTCGAGGGCAGCTGGTCCTGGCGGTAGGCCCACGTCTTCATGGAGTTGGCGAAGGTGGTCCAGGAGTGCGGCCACTTCGAGCCCTCGGCGTCCGCCTGGCAGGCGATCGAGGTGTACGTCGCGAACGACTCGTTCAGCCAGAGGTCGTTCCACCACTCCATGGTGACCAGGTCGCCGAACCACATGTGGGCCAGCTCGTGGAGGATGGTCTCGGCCCGCGTCTCGTACGCCGCGTCCGTGACCTTCGAGCGGAAGACGTACTGGTCGCGGATGGTGACCGCGCCCGCGTTCTCCATCGCGCCGGCGTTGAACTCCGGGACGAAGAGCTGGTCGTACTTGGCGAAGGGGTACGCGTAGTCGAACTTCTCCTGGAACCAGTCGAAGCCCTGCCGCGTGACCGCGAAGATCTCCTCCGCGTCGAGGTACTCGGCGAGCGACGGGCGGCAGTAGATGCCGAGCGGGACGGTCTGGCCGTCCTTCTCGTAGCTGCTGTGCACCGCGTGGTACGGACCGGCGATCAGGGCCGTGATGTAGGTCGAGATGCGCGGCGTCGGCTCGAACGACCAGACGTCGTCCACGGGCTCGGGCGTCGGCGAGTTGGAGATCACGGTCCAGCCGGACGGCGCCTTCACGGTGAAGCGGAAGGTCGCCTTCAGGTCGGGCTGCTCGAAGCTGGCGAACACCCGGCGGGCGTCCGGGACCTCGAACTGGGTGTAGAGGTACGCCTGCTCGTCGACGGGGTCGACGAACCGGTGCAGCCCCTCACCGGTGTTGGTGTACGAGCAGTCGGCGACGACCTTGAGCTCGTTGGCGCCGGCCTTGAGGTGCTTCAGCGCGATCCGCGAGTCCCGGAAGACGGCGGCGATGTCCAGGTCCTTGCCGTTCAGCACGACATCGTGCACGGCGGGGGCGACCAGATCGATGAAGGTCTCCGCACCGGCCTCGGCGGAGTCGAAGCGCACGGTGGTGACGGACCGGTAGGTGCCGCCCTCCTGCGCGCCGGAGAGGTCGAGATCGATCTCGTACGCGTCCACGGTCAGCAGGCGCGCCCGCTCCTGTGCCTCTTCGCGGGTCAGATTCGTGCCAGGCACGCGGTCATCTCCTTGATCTGTGACGTTTTCGGTCATCCTTCCACGTGAGGAGGGCGCAGCGCGATGTCCGTTTTCCGCCGGACCGGCGCGGGGATCGGGGGCACCCTCGGACCATGACCACCTACACGGCCCGGCCCATCGGTCCGGGCACCCTGCCGGAGCTCCGCACCGCCGACGACGCGGGACGTCCCTGCGTCCCGTACACCGCCACGGAGAGCGGCGCCCCTCTGCGCTGCTGCCTGCGCGGCGCCGAGGCGGGGGAGCGGATCGCACTGGTCTCGTACGCGCCCCTGCGGCGCTGGGCGGCACGGACCGGGGCCCGCCCGGGTGCCTACGACGAACAGGGGCCGGTCTTCATCCACGCCGAGGAGTGCGAGGGTCCGGCCGGGGACCGGGGCGGCTACCCGTTCTCCCGCGCGGGCGCCCTGCGCACGGTACGGCGCTACGACGCGGAGGGCGCGATCGTCGGAGGCCGGCTCCTGGAGATCCCCGACGACGAGGAGCGGGGCTTCGACGAGGCGCTCTCGGAGGCCTTCGCCGACCCGGAGGTGATGCTGGTGCACGTACGGGCCGTGGAGTACGGGTGCTACCACTTCGAGGTGCGCAGGGACTGATACCTGAGGTAGCCACGTGCATCCTACCGGCGGTAGGATGGTTGGCATGAAGATCAGCGTGAGCCTGCCGCAGGAGGACGTCGCCTTCCTCGACGAGTACGCCGCGAAGACCGAGGCGGACTCCCGGTCGGCGGTGATACACGCCGCCATCGAGGCTCTGCGCGCCTCCAACCTGGAGGCCGACTACGAGGCCGCGTTCGCGGAGTGGGACGCGAGTGAGGACGCCGCGTTCTGGGACCGGTTCTCCGGGGACGGGCTGACCGATGAAGCGCGGTGACATCTACCTGGTCGAGTACGAACCAGTCCGAGGCAGTGAGGCCAACAAGGCGAGGCCCTCGGTGATCGTCTCGAACGACGGCGCCAACGCGGTGGTGGACCGGACCGGGCGCGGCGTGGTCACGGTCGTGCCGCTGACCTCCAACACCTCTCGGGTCTACCCTTTCCAGGTGCTGCTGCAGGCGGACGAGTCAGGCCTGCCCAAGGACAGCAAAGTGCAGTGCGAGCAGGTCCGCGCGATGGCGTACGAGCGGTTCCTGAAGCGTGTCGGGACCGTGCCGCGTCAGCGGATGGGGGAGATCGAGGCCGCCCTGCGCAGGCACCTCGCCCTCTGACCCGAGGCGCGCGAAGGGGCGGCCACCGGATGCCGGTGGCCGCCCCCTTCGCGCGGGTGGGGAGGGGGTCAGCCCTTGAGCTCCGCCGCCACCAGCTCCGCGATCTGCACCGCGTTCAGCGCGGCGCCCTTGCGCAGGTTGTCGTTGGAGACGAACAGCGCGAGGCCGTGCTCGACGGTCTCGTCGGCCCGGATGCGGCCCACGTACGAGGCGTCCTTGCCGGCCGCCTGGAGCGGGGTCGGGATCTCGGAGAGTTCCACGCCCTCGGCGTCCTTCAGCAGCTCGTAGGCGCGCTCGACGCTGATCGGACGGGCGAAACGGGCGTTGATCTGGAGGGAGTGGCCCGAGAAGACCGGGACCCGGACGCAGGTGCCGGACACCTTGAGCTCCGGGATCTCCAGGATCTTGCGGGACTCGTTGCGGAGCTTCTGCTCCTCGTCCGTCTCGAAGGAGCCGTCGTCGACGATCGAGCCGGCGAGCGGCAGCACGTTGAAGGCGATCGGGCGCTTGTAGACGCCCGGCTCGGGGAAGTCGACCGCGTCTCCGTCGTGCGTCAGCTTGTCCGCCTCGGCGACAACCTTGGACGCCTGGCCGTGCAGCTCGGCGACACCGGCGACACCGGAACCGGACACCGCCTGGTAGGTGGCGACGGTCAGCGCGTCGAGCTGCGCCTCCTGGTGCAGCGGGCGAAGCACGGGCATGGCCGCCATGGTGGTGCAGTTCGGGTTGGCGATGATGCCCTTGGGGCGGTTCCTGATCGCGTGGGCGTTGACCTCGGAGACCACGAGCGGGACCTCGGGGTCCCTGCGCCAGGCGGAGGAGTTGTCGATCACGACGGCGCCCTGCGACGCGACCTTCTCGGCCAGTGCCTTCGACGTGGCCCCGCCCGCCGAGAACAGCACGATGTCGAGCCCCGTGTAGTCCGCCGTGGAGGCGTCCTCCACGGTGATGTCCTTGCCCTCGTACGCGAGGGTGGAGCCCGCGGAGCGTGCGGAGGCGAAGAGCCGCAGTTCGGCGACGGGGAACTTCCGCTCGGCCAGAATCCTGCGCATGACTGTGCCGACCTGACCGGTGGCGCCGACGATTCCGACCTTCACGGGAACTCCTCACAGACACGAAACAGACAAGAACGGGCACGGTTGCCGGTCCATGATGCGTATGTCCACGGCTTCCTTGTCCAATCCATTGTCCGGCAGGCGGACGGCGGGTGCACAGAGCTGTGGGGCGGGGGCCCTTGAGAGCCCCCGCCCCACAGTGTCCGGTGTCGTGCGGATCACACCGTCCGGATGGCTACGGCGCGACCTTTTCGATCACGACGCTGCCGGTTCCCGCCGCGGTGCCGCGGGCGTTCACCAGCTGCACCTCGCCGAAGAACTGCCGGCCCTCGGGAGCCGCTCCGGCGACCACGACCTCGGCGCCGACCTGGGCGGACGCGCCGTTGGCCAGGTTCACGGCCTTCGACTCGTCGACCTTGATCTCGCCGAGCGACGTGGAGTAGTACACGTCCCGGTAGTCGTACTCGGTGGTACCGGCCGGGACCGAGTAGCCGTCGATGACGACGGTGTAGGTGCCGGCCGCCGGGTTCACCAGGCTGACCGACTCCTCCGAGCCCGCCGAGGTCGACGCGCCGACCTCGGTGCTGCCCTGGTAGACGTAGAGGTCGATGTCGGCGTTGGCGTCCGAGGTGTTGCCGATGGCGATGTCGAGCTTCTCGACGCCCTCACCGATGGTGACCTCCTTGACGTACTCGCCACCCGTGGCGATCGACGGACGCTCGACGTCGGCCGAGCCCAGCGAGCCGCCCTTGAGCGCGCCCTCCAGGTCACCCGCGTTGTTGGTGACCGTCCACTCGACCGGGGCCGGGGTGCCGATCTTCGCCTCGGCGATGGTCTGCACCGCCGGGTCGAAGGAGGCGCCGAGCAGCGAGACATCCAGCTTGTACGGGTTGTCCAGCAGCGGCGACGTACGGCGGGACTCGACCTCGATCTCCCAGACGCCGGGCTGCGGGTCCTTGTAGGAGCGCGTGTCCGGGCGGCAGGTGTTGGCCGGGTTCTCGTAGTTCGGGTAGCAGTAGATCGTGGAGCTGTCCTCCACCGCCACACCGTACGGGTGGATGGAGATGAACCGGGTCTGGCTGCCCGAGCGAAGGGCGCTCAGCGCGACCTCCAGGGTCTCGGCGCCCTCCGGGACGTTCAGGAAGTACGACGTGGTGCCGTTGCGCTGCACCGAGCCGCTCGCCGTGAACGCGTAGGCAGGCTTCACCAGGTCCTTGGCGACGACCACCGTGGAGAGGATCTGCTGGTCCACGCCGGAGGTCTTCGCGTCGTCCACCACCAGGATCGCGCTGTGGACGCCCGCCGTGCGGGGCTTCGCCTGCACCTTGACGGTGACCGGCTTGCCCAGCGGCAGCGAGACGGTGCTCGAACCGGTGAGGGAGAAGGTGCCGTCGTTGTTCTTCCACGACAGCTTGTGCTTCACGGCCGTGTCCGGACCCGTGGTGCGGGTCACGACGACGTCGTACGACTTCTTCTCGCCGGCCTTCAGGCCGCCCTCACGGTCGTACAGGCCGGTGCCGAAGCCCGGGGTCTTCAGCGCGAAGTCGATCGCGGTGTCGACCGGGGCCTTCACCGCGTACTCGTGCGCCGGGGCGCCCTTCTTCTCGATCTGCTTCCAGGCGCCGACGATGTTGATCAGACCGGAGCCCTGGGCGTGCGCGGGCACCCCGTCGATGTGGGTCGCGGTGCTGGTCAGCGCGGTCCGCAGGTCGGCCGGGGGCAGCTCGATGTTCTTCTGCTTCGCGGCGGACAGCAGCAGCGCGGTCGCTCCGGCGGCCTGCGGCGAGGACATCGAGGTGCCCTGCAGCATGGAGTAGCCGGCCGGGAGGGAGTAGCCCGCCTCCTTGACCGGGCCGCCGGGCAGCCAGGTCTGGGTGGTGTTGATGGAGGCGCCCGGGGCGGTCAGGATCGGCGCGAAGCCGCCGTCCTCACGCGGACCGCGCGAGGAGAAGGGCAGCATGTCGTACTTCTTGGTGACGTTCGAGCCGTAGTTGGCGGCCCAGGTCTCCTTGGAGATGGACGCGCCCACCGAGATGACGTGGTCGGCGAGACCGGGGTCACCGATGGTGTTCACACCGGGGCCGTCGTTGCCGGCCGAGATGACCAGCTGGACGCCGTAGATGTCGATGAGCCGCTTGTAGAGCTCGGCGCGCGCGTTGTTGCCGTCGTTGAGCGGCGGCAGGCCGCCGATCGACATGTTGACGACATCGACACCGCGGTTGACGACGAGGTCGATCATGCCCTCGGTCAGCGCGATGTTGGTGCAGCCGCCGGACCAGGTGCAGGCGCGCGAGGAGACGATCTTCGCGCCGGGCGCGGCACCGTTCATCTTGCCGCCGAACAGGCCGTTGGCCGCGGTGATGCCCGCGACGTGCGTGCCGTGCTCGCTCTCGATCACGCCGATGTTCACGTAGTCGGCGGTGGCGCCGGCCGCGTTGTAGACGACGTTCTTACGGGTCTCGATGACGAACGGGATGCGCTCGACGACCTCGGTCGCGGGGTTGTCCGTGCCGAAGTAGCCGACCTGGTGGCCGTCCTTGTAGGGCTTCAGCGCGGCGTCGTTGCCGAAGTCCGCGTCGTTGTTCAGGTCGACCCGGGCGGTGCCGGCGACCGGGTCGTAGAGCACGGCCCAGACGTCGGTCGTGTCGCCGTCCCGGTTCAGGTCCCCGGCCATGTCGCCACCGCGGGTGGCGGCCTCGGAGAAGAGCTGGATCTTGTAGGACCCCTCCGGCGCCGAATAGGTACGGCCGCCGATGGTGAAGGTCGGACCGGCGACCGAGGCCGTCATCCGCAGCCAGGTGCCGTCGCCGTCGCTGACGGGGTCGGTGGCGGTCACCCAGTCGACGATCTTGCGCTCGCCCGTGGTGGTCTTCTGGAGCGCGGGGTGCCCGAGGTCGACACCGGAGTCCAGGACACCGATGGTGATCCCGCGGCCGTCCGCCTTCGGGTGCTGCTTGACGAAGTCGACCGCGCCCGTCTCGAAGGACGGGTTGTACGGGTTCTTCGCCGGGGTCTTCCTGTCCGGCGCGGGGTAGGTGCCCGTGGCCGCCTTCTGCTTCGCTCCGGCGGCCCGGTCCGCCGAGGGCGTCGGGTCGTCGAGCTCGATCTCCTGCTTGAGATCGATCCCGTACACGGAGGAGAGCTTCTGCGCCGCCTTGATGGTGGCGTCGGCGGTCGCGGTCGGCACGGTCGCCCGGACATAGCCGAGCTTGTCGTACGTCCGGCCCAGCACGGACCCCTCGACGGCCTCCAGCTGCGCGGTGACCTGCTCGGTCGCACCGGGCGCGGTGGCGACCATCATCGTGATGTTCTTCTCGCCCTTGGCCTCGGCCTTCGCCAGCACATCGGCGTCGGCCTCGCCCAGCTTGTCGCCCTTCGTGCTCGTGGCGGCCGGCTTCACCGGAGAGGCGGCCGGGTCGTCGGCGGCGAAGACCGGGGCGGCGCCGGAGGCCGTCAGCGCGGCCGCCAGACCGGCCGCGGCCGCGATGCGCGCCGCGCGTCTCGCCCCGGGTATGGAGCTGGGGGATTCCTTGGTCATCAGCATCCCTGTTTGTGAAAGAAAGAGAGAGTCCGGAATTCGGTACCCGATGACCGCTCAGCCTTTCGTAAATGACAGGGGTTTGTGGAGAGTTGACGGTGACGAGAACGGGACATGGCGTAGATCCGCCACTGCGCCCATTGCGCCACTCAACGTGGCAATACCACCACGTACGCCGCCGGTTCACGGTCCTCGGCCGCCATCAGCGCCGTACGCACCACCACCGCCTGCTGGGCCGCCGACTCGCGCAGCTGCTTCGGTGTCACCCGCACCAGGGTGACCCCCAGCCTCTCCAGGTGCTCACGCTCGGCGGCGAAGGCGACGTGGTCCTCGCGGCGGGAGCGGGCGTCGAGTTCCAGGGCCACGGCCTGCTCCGGCCAGTAGGCGTCCACCCCGCCCAGGACACCGCCGCCCGGCAGTGACAGCTCCACGTTCCACACCGGCTCGGGCAGCCTGTGGCCGCGCACCATCTCGTACAGCCTGCTCTCCGCCACCGCCCGGCCCTCGACGAGCAGGGCGTCGACGGCGTCCACCACATGGGCCCGGCCCAGCAGCTTCGCCGCGTTCAGTTCCCGTACCACCGGCGCGGGTTCGCAGTGCCCGTCGCGCACCGCCTCGGTCAGGAGCCGGCGCACCGTCGAGGCATCGGTGAGCGCGGCCACCGCGTCGGCGAGGGCCCGCTCCACCGGGGCCAGCGGCACCCCGAGCCGGCGCTGCGGCCGGGGGAGGACGGCTGCCCGGGTCACCTGGACGAAGCGGGTGGAGCGCGGCCGCCGGGTGCGCGGCACCAGTACGTCGATCCGGTGCAGCGCGATCACCGGGGGCGCGGACGTGAAGCCGTACAGGGCCAGTGCCGCCAGCCCCGTGACCATGGCCTCGCCGTAACCCGGCCCGGACTGCGGGGGCACGGACCGGCGGGCGGTCGCCGGGGGCCGCCCCGCGTAGAGCAGCGCTCCGTGCACCCGGTCCTCGTTCGTCGGCGGGCCCGGGTGCAGCAGGTAGACGCCGGGGAGCAGTTGCTGCCACGGCCCGCCGGGGAGGCACTGGGCGGCGGTCTGCGCGGCTGTCACGCCCCGGGCGCGCAACTGTGCGGCCGACTGCACGCGGTGGCGCACATCGTGGACGGGGCAGGGGGACAGCGGGGTGTTCTGGGTCATGCCGGGGAGGTTCCCGCAGGCCCGCTGCGCGGTAACCCGTGTTACACGCCCGTCGACAATCCAGGACAACGCCGTCCTAAAGTACGGCAGTTCGACTACCGAAAAGAGTCATCGCGGCAGGGATTGTACGGCGCACGCCCCGCACTGGTGTGCGGGGCGTGCGCCCGGCGCTCACGCCCTCGCGTCGCGCTGCTGCCCCCGCAGCGCCCGCGCCAGATCGTCCCGCGCCTCCAGGACGAGACGCCGCAGCGCCGGTGCCGCGTCCGGGTGCGAGGTCAGCCAGGCGTCCGTGGCGGCGAGCGTCGCCGGGTCGTCCTGGAGCCCCGGGAACAGGCCCCGGACCACGTCCATTCCGATCTGGATGGACCGCTCGGCCCAGACCCGCTCGATCGCCTCGAAGTACGAGGCGGTGTACGGCGCGAGCAGCTCACGCTGGGAGGGCTGCCCGAAGCCGGCGATCGTCGCCCCCGCGAGGGCGTTGGACAGCTTGTCCGACTCCACGACCGCCGCCCACGCCTGCGCCTTGACCGCGGCCGAGGGGCGCGAGGCCAGGCACCGCACGTGGTGCCGCTTGCCGGACGCCGTGTCGTCACGGGCGAGTTCGGCGTCCATGGCGGCCTCGTCGGCCTTGCCGTGCGAGGCCAGCGGGGAGAGGAAGGCCCAGCGCAGCTCCTGGTCGACGTCGAGGCCCTCGATCACGGCCGATCCGTCCAGCAGCCCGCCCAGCAGCTCGAAGTCCGCGTCCGACTCGGCGACGGCGGCGAAGAACCGGGCCCACGTCAGCTGGTGCTGGCTGCCCGGCTCCGCTCGCCGCAGCTCGGCCAGCGCGCCCTCGGCCAGTGCCCGGCCGCCCTCCGCGCGCCAGGCCGGCGCGGCGTAGTGCACCAGCGCCGACTGCGCCCAGGCGTGCAGCATCTGGAGCACGCCGATGTCCGACTCGCGGCCCGCGGCGGACAGCACCAGGGAGACGAAGTCCCGCGCGGGCAGCAGCGCGTCCCGCGTCAGGTTCCACAGAGCGGACCAGCACAGCGCCCTGGCCAGCGGATCGGTGATGTCGCCGAGGTGCTCGCGCAGGGTGGCCAGGGACACCTCGTCGAAGCGGACCTTGCAGTAGGTGAGGTCGTCGTCGTTGACCAGGACCAGGTCGGGCCTCTCGGCACCCGCCAGCTCGGCCACCACGGTCCGCTCGCCCGCGACATCGGTCTCCGCGCGGGCGTACCGCACGAGTCCGCCCTCGGGGGAGAGCCGGTACAGGCCCACCGCGACGCGGTGCGGACGCAGCTCCGGGTGGGAGGCCGCGGCCTCCTGGGTCACGGCGAGCTCGGCGACCCTGCCCTCGCCGTCGTACGTCACGACCGGCGTCAGGACGTTGACCCCCGCCGTCTGGAGCCAGGAGCGCGACCATGCCGTCATGTCGCGCCCCGACGTCTCGGCCAGCACCGAGAGCAGGTCGCCCAGCTGCGTGTTGCCGTACGCGTGCCGCTTGAAGTAGCGGCGCGCGCCCTCCAGGAAGGCGTCCCGTCCCACATAGGCGACGAGCTGCTTCAGCACCGACGCGCCCTTGGCGTACGTGATGCCGTCGAAGTTCAGCTTGGCGTCCTCCAGGTCACGGATGTCGGCCGTGACCGGGTGGGTGGAGGGCAGCTGGTCCGCGCGGTAGGCCCACGCCTTGCGGTTGTTGGCGAAGGTGATCCAGCCGTTGGTGAAGCGGGTCGCCTCCACCATCGAGAACGTCCCCATGAAGTCCGCGAAGGACTCCTTCAGCCACAGGTCGTCCCACCACTGCATGGTCACCAGGTCGCCGAACCACATGTGCGCCATCTCGTGCAGGATGACGTTGGCGCGGCGCTCGTAGGACGCCGACGTGACCTTGCCGCGGTAGATGTACTCCTCGCGGAAGGTGACGAGGCCCGGGTTCTCCATGGCGCCGAGGTTGTACTCGGGCACGAACGCCTGGTCGTACTTCCCGAAGGGGTACGGGTAGTCGAAGTGGTCGTGGAAGAAGTCCAGGCCCTGCTTGGTGATCAGGAAGACGTCGTCCGCGTCGAAGTACCGCGCGAGCCCCTTGCGGCACATCGCGCCGAGCGGGACCTCCAGCGTCGACCCGTCGTCGAACGTGCGCGTGTAGGTGTCGCTCACGTAGTGGTACGGGCCCGCGACGACCACCGTGATGTACGTCGAGATCGGCAGGGTCTCCGCGAACCGGTGGACCCCGCCCTCCACCGACTCCTCCGCGCCGTTGCTCCGGACCTGCCAGCCCTCGGGCGCCGTCACCTCGAAGCGGTAGGGCGCCTTGAGGTCGGGCTGCTCGAAGTTGGCGAAAACCCGCCGTGCGTCGGCCGGCTCGTACTGCGTGTAGAGGTAGACCTCGCCGTCCTCGGGGTCGACGAAGCGGTGCATGCCCTCGCCGGTCCTGCTGTACGCGCACCGCGCGTCGACCACCAGGACGTTCTCGCCGGCGGGCAGGCCGTCCAGGGCGATCCGGGTGCCGTCGAAGACGGCCGCGGGGTCCAGGTCCTTGCCGTTCAGCGTCACCGCGTCCACGGCGGGCGCCAGCAGATCGGCGAAGGTCGAGGCGCCGTCGCGGGCCACGCGGAAGCGGATGGTGGTCTGCGAACGGAAGGTGCGCGGACCGGCCTCCCCGTCGCCCCCGTCGGGCTCACCGACGGCGGAACGCAGGTCGAGGGCGACCTCGTAACCATCGACGGTCAGCAGCTCGGCCCTCTCACGGGCCTCGTCGCGGGACAGGTTTTCACCGGGCACGGAGCACTCCTTCGTGTCTCGTTCGAACACATTGATCCTCCCATGCGGCTGCCGGCGGCCCCGCACGGGAATGGCCGGCGGTGCCGACGGTGTTCCGGGACTCAGGCGCAGACCGACCTCATGAGGAGAGACATGCCCGAGAACAGCACTGCCGCCGGCAAGGTTCCGGCCGACTTCTGGTTCGACCCGCTCTGTCCCTGGGCCTGGATGACCTCCCGCTGGATGCTGGAGGTGGAGAAGGTCCGGGACGTCGAGGTGCGCTGGCACGTGATGAGCCTCGCCGTGCTCAACGAGCCCAAGCTCGACGAGCTGCCCGAGGAGTACCAGGACATGATGCGCACCCAGGCCTGGGCGCCGGTCCGGGTCGTGGTCGCGGCCCAGCAGAAGCACGGCGACGAGATCGTCGGCCCGCTCTACACGGCCCTCGGCACCCGCATCCACAACAACGGCGAGGGCCCGACCCGCGAGGCCATCGCGGGCGCCCTGGCGGACGTCGGCCTCCCGGCCGAGCTGCTGGAGTACGCCGACTCCGACGCGTACGACAAGGAGCTGCGCGCCTCCCACCAGGAGGGCATCGACAAGGTCGGCCAGGACGTCGGCACCCCGGTCATCGCCGTGCCCGGCCCCGACGGCGAGCAGATCGCCTTCTTCGGCCCGGTCGTCACTCCCGCCCCGAAGGGCGAGGAGGCGGCGAAGCTCTGGGACGGCACGCTGCTGGTGGCGTCCATCCCCGGTTTCTACGAGATCAAGCGGACCCGCACGCAGGGCCCCGTCTTCGACTGACCGTGCGCCCGCCGCGGGCCGGGACACCGTGCCCGGCCCGCGGATATGGCGATCATGTGTCGTGGGCGGCACGGGTATTGCCGAAAAGATGAACATCATTCAAGATCTGCCCCATGCCAGCGGCCGGTTCCGACCTCCACTCGGCCCCGCCCCTCCCGCCCACCGTGCGGATCGGCTACGGGCTCGGCTCCCTCTGCACCGGCACCTTCGCGACCGTGCCGGGCCTGATCCTGCTCTACTACCTCACCAACGTCCTCGCCGTGCCCGCCGCCGTCGCGGGGGCCGCCGTCTTCCTGCCCAAGGCCTGGGACGTCCTGATCAACCCCCTGGTCGGCGCGGTCTCCGACCGCAGCCGGCTGCGCGGCGGACCGCGCAGGCCGTTCCTGCTGATCGGCGCCTGCACCCTCCCGCCGCTCTTCGCCCTGATCTTCGCGGCGCCGCCGCTGAGGGGCGCGGCGGCAGCGGGCTATGTCGCCGCGCTGTTCCTGCTCGCCGCCACCGCGTACGCCGTCTTCCAGGTGCCGTACGTGACCATGCCCGCCGAGATGACCGAGGACCCGCACGAGCGGGGCCGCGTCCTCGGCTGGCGGGTGGGCTTCCTCGGCGTCGCCATCCTGCTGTCCGGGGCGCTCGCCCCTGCCATCGCCCACGCCGACGGCGACACCCCGGGGAGCTACCGGCTGATGGGTGCCGTCGTCGCCGTGCTGCTCGCCCTCGGCATGTTCGGGGCGTGGGCCGCCACCCGCCGCGCCCCGCAGGCCGCCCGCAGCGAGGCCGAACCCTCCCTGCGCGCCCAGCTCGCCGCCGCCCGCTCCAGCCGGCCGTTCCTGTATCTGGCCGGGATGTGGACGCTCCAGGCGCTGGCCATCGGCGTGATGCTCGCCGGGGTCCAGTACTTCGCGACGTACACCCTCGGATCGGCGGGTGCCGTCACCCCGCTGTTCGCGTGCCTGATCGGCCCGCTCGTCCTCTTCATGCCGCTGTGGAACAGGCTGGCCCGCCGCAAGGGCGTGACGTACGCCCAGTGGTGCGCGTCCCTGCTCTACACGGCCGGGGCGGTGCTCCTCGCCTTCACCGGGGTCGCGGGCCCCGCCGTCGGCTACGCGGCGGTCGTCCTCGTCGGGATCGCCTACGCGGGACTCCAGCTGCTGCCGCTGACGATGCTCGCGGACACCCTGGCCGCCGACGCCGTCGCCACCGGACGGCGCAGGGCCGCCACCTTCACCGGGCTGTGGACGGCGGCCGAGACCCTCGCCTTCGCCCTGGGCGCCGGGGTGTTCGCCCTCGTCCTCGCCGTCACCGGCTTCCGCTCGTCCGACGCCGCGCACCAGGTGGAACAGCCGGAGGCGGCACTGACGGGCATCACCGCGGGGATGAGCGTGCTGCCCGCCGTCATCGCCGCCGCGAGCCTCCTGCTGCTGCACCGCTACCACGCGTCCCCGAGCCCGTCCCGCCCCCTCCAGGAAGAGCCCGTCCGTGCCGACTGAACCCGCCCTGCCCGACGGCCGCCCCGCCGCCGAGGTGCTCGCCGAACTGCGCGCCCTGCGCGAGGCGGACGCGCCCACCCGGGGCGGACGCACCTTCGCCTATGTCTACGACGCGGGGCTGGAGGGGCTCGACGAGCTGGCCGCCGAGGCGTACACCGCCTTCGCGACGGTCAACGGGCTCGACCCCACGGTCTTCCCGAGCGTGGCCCGGCTGGAGAACGACGTCGTCGGCGCCGTCGCCGCCCTGCTCGGCGCCCCCGGCGCCCAGGGGACGTTCACCAGCGGTGGCACGGAGAGCATCCTGCTCGCCGTCAAGACCGCCCGCGACCACGCCAGGACGGTGCGCGGGATCACCGAACCCCAGCTGGTGCTGCCCTCCACCGCCCACGCCGCCTTCCACAAGGCGGCCGCCTATCTGGGCCTCGGGACCGTCGTCGTGCCCGTCGACCCGGTCACCTTCCGCGCCGACGCCGGCGCCATGGCCGCCGCGCTCACCGACCGCACCGCGCTGGTGGTCGCCTCCACGCCCTCGTACGCCCACGGGGTCGTCGACCCCGTCGCCGAGATCGCCGCCGCCGCCTCCGCACGCGGGGTGCTCTGCCATGTGGACGCCTGCATCGGAGGCTGGATCCTGCCGTACCTGCGGCGCGCCGGACGGGAGGTGGAACCCTTCGACCTCTCCGTCCCCGGCGTCACCTCCCTCTCGGTGGACCTCCACAAATACGCGTACGCCGACAAGGGCGCCTCCGTGGTCCTCTACCGCGACGCGGAGCTCCGCCGCCACCAGTACTTCGCGCACGCCGGCTGGCCCGGCTACCCCGTGGTCAACCCCACGGTGCAGGGCACCAAGTCCGGCGGCCTGCTGGCCCAGGCCTGGGCGGTCCTCCATTACGTCGGCGAGGAGGGCTACACCGCGCTCGCGGGCCGGGTCGCCGAGGCGTCCGACCGGCTGCTGGCGGGGCTGCGTGCCCTCGACGGCGTACGGGTGCTGGGCGACCCCGCCGCCGGGCTCGTCGCCTTCACCGTCGCCCGGGAGGAGGACGGCGAGCCCGACCTCGGCCTGCTGCTCCATCTCGCCGACGAGATGCGCGAACTGGGCTGGTACCTCCAGCCGCAGCTCTCCTTCGACGGCCTCCCGCCCAACCTCCACCTCACGCTCACCCCCGCGACCGTCGGCCAGGTCGGCACCCTGCTCGACGACCTCGCGGCCGCCCTGGTGAAGGCCCGCGCGCTGGAGCCGGTCGCCGTGGACCCGGCGCTCGCCGCGTTCGCCGCCGAGCTCGATCCGGACACCCTCGGACCGGACGACGTGGCGGGCGTCCTGGCCTTCGCCGGACTCGGCGGGGGCGCCGGGCTCCCCGCCCGGATGGCCCCCGTGCTCGTCCTGCTCGACGCGCTGCCCGGAGCTCTCAAGGAGCGGCTGCTCGCCGAGTTCATAGGCTCCGTCTTCCGTGTCCCGTAGTCGGCGCGCATGACGGAACAGGACATCAACTGCCTTGCGTGAACGGGCTGTTGCAGTCCTGAGGAAGACCGGCCGCCGCTCTGTCCGGGGGCGGCCGGGCACGGTTACTGTTCCGGCGCCCCCCGCGCCCCCGTTCCTTCCCGAAGAGGTTCCGGTGACCCCTGCCCCCGTTCCCCCGCCGCCACGGCGCCGCGCGAGACTCCGCACCGCGCTGCTCTCCGCGCTCGCCGCGGCGACGCTGCTCGCCCCCCTCGCCACGGCCGTCCCCGCCGAGGCCGCGGCGGGCGTCGACCCCGTACCGACCGCCGGCGACCCGTGCCTGGGCCAGTGCCAGGACATCCTCCCGGCGGGCCAGAACGGCCACGCGACCCTCGCGGGAATCCTGCTGCACCAGACCGTCGGCACCCGCCCCAAGCACTCGGCGGACCAGATCGAGCCGTACGACAACCTGCTGCACAACTACTCCGGCCTCACCGAGGACCAGCTCGCGGCCTACTTCAACGACGCCTCGTTCGGAGTGGCCCCCGGCCAGGTGGAGAGCACGGTGTCACCGCGCTCCGACGTCACCATCACCCGCGACAAGGCCACCGGCACCCCGCACATCAAGGGCACCACCCGCTCGGGCACGGAGTTCGGCGCCGGTTACGCGGCCGGCCAGGACCGCCTGTGGCTGATCGACGTACTGCGC
Source organism: Streptomyces sp. NPDC002125 (assembly GCF_053593715.1). Classification (NCBI taxonomy): domain Bacteria; kingdom Bacillati; phylum Actinomycetota; class Actinomycetes; order Kitasatosporales; family Streptomycetaceae; genus Streptomyces; species Streptomyces sp. NPDC002125. The sequence goes on from NZ_JBSFDD010000002.1 coordinate 514,107, forward strand.
CACGTCGGACGCGGTGAGCTGTCGTCCTTCGCGGGCGGCGCGGCGGGCAACCGCACCCTGGAGCAGAGCCTCTGGGCGGTCGCCCCGTACACCGAGAACGACCTGAAGGCCCAGCTGGAGCGGGTCCGCGCCTCGGGCGCGGAGGGTGCCCAGGCCTACCAGGACATCCAGGACTACGTGTCGGGCATCAACGCCTTCATCGACGACACCGTCGGCGCCGCCACCTACCCCGGTGAGTACGAGCTGACCGGCCACGGCTCCTCCATCCAGGACTTCACCGCCACCGACGTCGTCGCTATCTCCTCCGTCATCGGCGCCATCTTCGGCGGCGGAGGCGGCGGCGAGGTCGAGAACGCCCTCGCCGAACTCGCCTTCCAGCAGCACTACGGGGCCGCCGCCGGCAAGGCCGCGTACAAGGCGTGGCGCGCGCAGACCGACAGCGAGGCCACGACGACCCAGCACAGCGGGACCTACCCGTACGCCAACTCCCCGGCGTCCCCGGTCGGGGTGGCCGTGCCGGACGGCGGCTCGGTCGCCGCGTTCCAGCACGCGCGCAACGGCACGGGGACGGGCGCCGCGACGGCCTCCGCGGCCTCCGTGGTCTCCGCGACGAAGGCCTCCACGGCCGGGGCCACCGCCGAGGGCATCCTGCCCGCCGACCTGATCACCGCGAAGAAGGGCATGTCCAACGCCCTGGTGGTCTCGGGCGAACACACCGCGTCCGGCCACCCCGTGGCCGTCTACGGTCCCCAGACCGGCTACTACGCACCCCAGTTGCTCATGGTCCAGGAGCTCGACGGACCGGGGCTCCGCTCGCGCGGCGCCTCCTTCCCCGGCCTGAGCTTCTACGTCGAGATAGGCCGCGGCCTCGACTACTCCTGGAGCCCCACCTCGGCCAACCAGGACATCACCGACACCTTCGCCGTCGAGCTCTGCGAGCCCTCCGGCGCCACGCCCACGACCGCGTCGAAGAACTACCTGCTGCGCGGCGTCTGCACCCCGTTCGAGACGCTGACCAAGAAGAACAGCTGGTCCCCGACGACCGCCGACGCCACCAAGGCCGGGTCCTACGACCTCGTCACCGAGCGGACGGCGTACGGACTGGTCACCCACACGGGCAAGGTCGGCGGCAAGCCGGTCGCCTTCACCGCGCTGCGCTCGACCTACCACCACGACCTCGACTCGGTGATCGGCTTCCAGCAGTTCAACGACCCCGGGAAGATCACCTCCGCGCAGACCTTCCAGAAGGCCGCGCAGAACATCGGCTACACCTTCAACTGGTTCTACGTGGACGCCGACCACACGGCGTACTACAACTCCGGGGCCAACCCCGTCCGCGCCGTGAACACCGACCCCGACAAGCCGATCCTGGCCTCGACGGCGTACGAGTGGAAGGACTGGGACCCCGCGCTCAACACCTCGGCCGTCACACCGCCCGCCCAGCACCCGCAGTCCGTGGACCAGGACTACTACATCAGCTGGAACAACAAGCAGGCCGACGGCTTCGCCTCCGCGTGGGGCAACGGCTCCGTGCACCGCGCCGACATCCTCGACGACCGGGTCTCCGCCCTGGTCGACGCGGGCGGCGTCACCCGCACCGCGCTCGTCAGGGCCATGGAGGACGCGGCCACCGTCGACCTGCGGGCCGAACAGGTGCTGCCCACCGTCCTGGACGTCATCGGCTCCGCCGCGGTGACCGACCCGGCCCTGTCCGCCACCGTGGAGAAGCTGCGCGCCTGGGAGGCGGCCGGCGGGCACCGGCGGGAGACCGCCAAGGGGTCCGGCACCTACGCGCACGCCGAAGCGATCCGCGTCCTGGACGCCTGGTGGCCGCTGCTGGTGGAGGGCGTCTTCACACCGGGGCTGGGCACGGACCTCTACCAGGCGCTGACCGCGGTCGCCCCGATCAACGAATCGCCGTCCGGCGGCCAGAACGGCACCGGGTCCACCGGTTCGGGCATCGCGGCGGGCGAGGCGCACAAGGGCTCGGCCTTCCAGCACGGCTGGTGGGCCTATGTCGACAAGGACCTCAGATCGGTGCTCGGCCGGAGCGTCGGCAGCCCGCTCAACACCACCTTCTGCGGATCGGGCGCCCTCGCCGCGTGCAGGCAGGTCCTGCTCTCCACCCTCACCACGGCCGCGGCCGTTCCGGCCGCACAGGTCTACCCGGCGGACAAGTCCTGCTCCACCGCGGGCGACCAGGTGTGCGCCGACTCGATCGTGCACCGCGCGATGGGCGGTATCACCGTGCCCCGCGTCGCCTGGCAGAACCGGCCGACGTACCAGCAGGTGGTGGAGTTCCCGGCCCGGCGCACGGACGATCTGACCAACCTGGCCACCGGGGCGGCCGTCACCGCGTCGGACTACCAGGACGCGGTGGTCGTCTCGTACCCGCCGAAGAAGGCGGTCGACGGTGACGTGTCGACGCGCTGGGCGTCGAAAACGGTCTCCACCGCATGGATCACCGTCGACCTCGGCTCCTCGCGCCAGGTGGGCAGGGTCGCGCTGAACTGGTCCGACCAGTACGCCGTCCAGTACCGGATCGAGGTCTCGGCGGACAACGCGACCTGGCGCACCGTGCACACCACGACGGCGGGACGCGGGGGCGTGGAGAACCGCGCGTTCACCCCGACAACGGCCCGGTACGTGCGCGTGTACGCCACTCAGCGGGGCACGGACAACCGGTACTCGCTCAACGAGATCGGGGTCTACGGCCGCTGACGGCCCGGCACACCCCCGCCCATGGGAGAACCCCCGCGAGTCAGGTCCTCGCGGGGGTTCTCCGTTCATCCGCCTGCCGGGTGAAGGTTGAGAAGACGATCACGAGGCAGGACGTCTCAGGTGCGTCAGGGGGCCAGCAGGAGGACGTCGGCGCGCTCCTTGGCGGCGGCGTAGCGCTTCGCCACGTCCTGCCAGTTGACGACGCGCCACATGGCCTCGATGAAGTCCACCTTCTGGTTCTTGTACTGCAGGTAGAAGGCGTGCTCCCAGGCGTCGAACACCAGGATCGGCACGGAGCCCTGGCCCACGTTGCCCTGGTGGTCGTAGACCTGCTCGACGATCAGCCTGCCGCTGACCGGCTCGTAGGCGAGGACGCCCCAGCCGGAGCCCTGCGTGGTGGCGGCGGCCTTCGTCAGCTGCGACTTGAAGCCGGCGTACGAACCGAAGGACTCGGCGATCGCGTCCGCCAGGTCGCCCACCCCGTCCGCCGCGAGGGGCTCGCCGCCGCCGTCGCCGGTCATGTTGTGCCAGTAGATCGAGTGCAGGATGTGGCCGGACAGGTGGAAGGCGAGGTTCTTCTGGAGGCCGTTGATCGCGCCCCACGCCTCCTTGTCACGGGCCTCTTCCAGCTGCTCCAGGGTGTCGTTCGCACCCTTGACGTACGCCGCGTGGTGCTTGTCGTGGTGGAGCTCGATGATCTGCGGGTTGATGACCGGTTCGAGCGCCGCGTAGTCGTACGGGAGTTCCGGGAGCGTGTACGTGGCCATGGGTTCGAACCCTCCAACTGCTGGCTGGTTGTTATTGCATGTCTTTCGCAATTGCAGGCTAGCAGGAGGAAGGGCCCGGAAGTGATCAACCATTGGTCCTGGTCCTGATTCCGTCGCGCGCCCGCGGCGCCGGAGCCACCGTCAGCGTCACCGCGACCGACGCGGCGGCCATCACCGCGATCGCCGTGGACGGCGAGCTGTGCTGGGCCAGGGCCCCCGCGAGGGTCGCCGTCACGCCCTGGGCCGCGAGCATCCCGGAGGCGTGCAGGCCGAGGGCATGGCCCGTCATCGCGTCCGGGGTCAGCGCCATCAGGCGCTCCTGGAACAGCAGACTCGCCGAGAAGCCGGTGGAGGCGAGGGCGGTCAGGAGCAGGGCGAGGGGCAGCGCGGGGCGGAGGGCGAACAGCAGATAGGGCGTGGCGAGCAGCAGGAGCAGCGGCGTGCCCAGCCGCCCTCGCCACCGCGCCGGCACGAACCGTCCCGTCACCGTGTCCCCGGCGAGCATCCCCAGTGCCGCGCAGGCGAAGAGCAGCCCCGCCCGGTCCGGCCGGTAGGGCACGAACAGCGACTCACAGCCGACGACCAGCCCGTTGGGCACCCAGAGCAGGAGGTACACGCGCCGCCGGGGAGCCGAGGACCACAGCAGCGCGTTGGTCCGCCAGGTCGCGGCCACCGACGGCCGGCCGGCCGCCCGGGGCGGACGCCGCGCGAGCCCGAACCGGGCGGCGGCGGCCCCGGCGACGTACAGGGCCGCCGCGACGAGCAGCGTCCCGCGCGGGGACGCCACGGCCACCAGGACGCCTCCGGCCGCGTAGCCGCAGATCTGCATGGTGCCCGCGCACATGCTCAGCACCGAACGCCCCAGCAGGAAGCCCTCCTTGGGCAGCACCTCGTGGAGAAGGCCGTACCGTACGCCGCCGATCACGGCCGCGAGGACGCCCTCGCCCAGGACGACGGCGAACACCAGGGGCAGGGGCAGGCCGGGGACGGCGAGCACGGCGGTCCCCGCGCCGAAGGCGAGGGCCGCCCCGCCCAGCGCCCCGCGCGGTGGGAGCCGGTCGGCGGCCGACATCAGCAGGGTCGCGCCGACCAGCTGCGCCAGCGAGGAGCCGAACATGGAGAGCGCGGAGAGCAGCGGCGAACCGGTCCTGGCGAACACGAGCACGCCCAGGGCCAGCTGGCTCGTCGTCGAGGCGGCGCTCTGAAGGGCGCTCGTCGCGAAGAGGGGGCCGAACTGGGGCACACGGAAGACGTCCCGGTAGGTGAGCATGCCCGGGAGTCTCGGAGGCCCGCCCGCGAGGCCGTTACTCTTTCGCGCGGAGGCGAAACCATGGGCTGGTGGCAGGTCGGCGCGGACACCCTGGCCGCCGGGCGCTTCGTCGTGTCGGAGCTGTCCGAGACCACGGCGACGCTCCAGGCGCTGGAGTGCGGCGTGCCCGCGCACCCGGCCGAGCGCGCGTGGTTCGACGCCCACCGGCCCGCCTACCGCGCGCTACTCGCGGACGACCCGGTCACCGCGCAGCTCGTACGGACCGGCCTGGGCGGCCAGTGGAACGCGGACTTCCTCACCCCCACACCCACCGGCGGGACCACGTTCGCCCAGGATCTGGCCCTGGTGCGCGGGACACCGCCCGGTGACGCCCGCGCCGACCTGGAGGTCTCCAGGGGCGGGCCGCTCCCCGCGGTGCTCCACCGCCCCGACCTGCCGCAGAAGGCGGCGGACCTGCTGGAGTGGGTGTGGCAGCGCATCGTGCGCCCCGACTGGCCGCGCCGCCGACGGATCATCGACGCCGACATCGTGGCCCGCGCGGGACAGCTGAGCCAGGGCGGATGGGCCGCCGCGCTGGAGAGCATGAACCCGGGCATGCGCTGGCTGGGCGGAAGCCGGCTCCAGGTCAACCCGCGCGCCTACCCGCCGCGCGAACTCGACGCCGTACGGCTGGTGTTCGTCCCCGTCACCCCTCGGCAGGGCTGGGTCTCCTGGGACGCGGAAGAGCAGCGCTACGCCATCGTCCACTCCTGCTCGGGGACCCTGTCGGACGCGGACCGGCCCGCCGTCCCCGACAGCCTCGGCAGGCTGCTCGGGTCCGCGCGGGCCGGTGTCCTCGTACGGCTGGACCGCCCCAGGAGCACCACGGAGCTGGTGGAACTCACCGGCCAGGGCCTGGGGTCGGTGGGCCGGCATCTGAAGGTCCTGCTCGACGCCGGGCTGGCCGGGCGCCGGAGGGCGGGGCGCTCGGTCCTCTACTTCCGCACCGAGGCGGCCGAGGTGCTCCTGCGCGCCCAGCCGGGCTGAGGCGGGGCCCCGCTCACCCCCCGGCCGGGGCTCCGCGCTCCGCCCGCTTCTGCCGTACGACGCCGATCGCGATCAGCACGACGGTCAGCAGGCCCGTCGCCAGGAGCTGGTCGCGGGTGTCGGGCTGGCGCAGCATCAGGACGAAGATGCCGGCCATGGCCGCCAGCGCCACGATCGTCAGGACCGGGAAGAACCACATCCGGACGACGAGACGGTCCGGGGCCTCACGCTCCGTCCGCCTGCGCAGGATCAGCTGCGAGACGGCGATGAAGATCCAGACGACCAGGATGACCGCGCCGATCATGTTGAGGAGCCAGGGGAAGACGTCGTCGGGGCGCCAGTAGCTGAGCAGCACGCAGAGGAAGCCGAAGACCGAGGAGACGAGCACCGCGTTGCGCGGGACGCCCGAGGAGACCCTGCCGAGCACCTTGGGGCCCTGGCCCCGGGCGACGAGGGAGCAGGCCATGCGCGAGGCGCCGTAGATGTTGGCGTTCATCGCGGAGAGCAGGGCGACGAAGATGACCACGTTCATGATCTCGGCGGCGCCGCTGATGCCGATGTGGTCGAGCATCGCGTAGAACGGCCCCACCTCGGCGACCTCCGGGGCGTCCCACGGCACCAGGGTCACGATGACCGCCATCGAGCCGATGTAGAAGACGGCGATGCGCCACATCGCCGTACGCACCGCCTTGGCGACACCCTGCACCGGGTTCTCGGACTCGGCCGCCGCGATGGTGACGGTCTCCAGACCGCCGTAGGCGAAGACCGAGGCGAGCAGACCGATGATGAGGCCCTCGGAGCCGTTCGGCATGAAGCCGCCGTCGCCGGTGAGGTTCGACGTGCCGGGGGCGTCCGTGCCGGGCAGCACGCCCAGGATCGCGAGCAGGCCGAGCACCAGGAAGAGCGTGATCGCGATGACCTTGAGCGCGGCGAACCAGAACTCGAACTCGCCGAAGTTCTTCACGGCGGCGAGGTTCGTACCGAGGAAGATCACCATGAACAGGGCCACCCAGGCCCACTCCGGCGTGCCCGGCAGCCAGCCCGTGACGATCTGCGCGGCGCCGATGCCCTCCAGCCCGACGGCCACACAGAGCAGCACCCAGAACGCCCAGCCCGCGGTGAACCCGGCCCACGGTCCGATCGCCCGCTCCGCGTGGACGGAGAAGGAGCCCGAGGCGGGATTGGCGGCCGACATCTCGCCGAGCATCCGCATCACGAACATGACCAGCAGCCCGGAGACGCCGTAGGCGACGACGATCGAGGGGCCGGCGGCGGCGATGCCCGCGCCCGAGCCGACGAAGAGACCCGCTCCGATCACCCCGCCCAGGGCGATCATCGACAGGTGGCGCTGTTTGAGGCCGTGGGTGAGCGCGGAGTCGACGGTGGGGGCTGCTGCGTCCGTGGGGGGCGGCGCGGAGGTCCGGGACATGGACAGGCTCAGTTCACTGGTCGGGACAGAGGTCGTCCACAGTCTGGCCACGCGCACCGATCAGAGGGAACATCCGTCCGCTATACGGTCACGAGGCTCACACAAGGTGCTCACCCGCCTACCCCGCCGCCCGGACACCTACCGCTTCGCGCGGATCTCCCGTACGGCCGCCACGAGCAGCACGAGCCCGGTCGCCGCCGCCGACCAGAGCACCTGCCCACGCGCCGCGTCGTCGGTCAGCATCAGCAGCAGGACGGCCAGCAGACCGGCCAGGGTCACCCAGGTCAGATACGGGAAGCACCACATCCGCAGCGTCAGCGCGCCCGGCGCCTCCCGCTCCAGCCGGCGCCGCAGCCGCAGCTGCGAGGCGGCGATCAGGCCCCAGACGAACAGCAGGACCGCGCCGACCGAGTTGAGCATGTAGAGGAAGACGGTGTCCGGCCACTTCAGATTGAGCAGCACGGAGACGAAACCGAACGCCACCGAGGCCAGCACCGCCCGCCTGGGCACCCCGCCGCCGCTCCCGCCGCCCGACACCTTCAGCAGCCCGCGCGGCGCCTCGCCGCGCTCGGCCAGCGAGAAGACCATGCGGGACGAGCCGTACAGATTGGCGTTGAGCGCCGAGAGCAGCGCCACGAACACCACGATGTTCATGATCTGCCCGGCCGACGGCACCCCGATCGAGTCCAGGACCTTCACATACGGGCTGAGTCCGGCCTGCTGCGCGGTCCATGGCAGCACGGTCACGATGACCAGCATCGAGCCGACGTAGAAGAAGAGGATGCGCACCAGCGCGCTGCGCACCGCACGTCCCACGGCACGCGCGGGATCGTCGGTCTCGGCCGCGGCGATCGTCACGACCTCCAGCCCGCCGAAGGCGAACACCACCGTGAGCACGCCGGAGGCCACCCCGTCCCAGCCGTTGGGCAGGAAGCCGCCCTGGCCGGTCAGGTTCGTCAGCCCCACCGGGGCGGTGTCCGGGAGGACCCCGAGGACGGCCAGCAGCCCGAGCACCAGGAAGGCCACGATCGCGACGACCTTGAGCGCGGCGAACCAGAACTCGAACTCGCCGAAGTTCTTCACGGCCGTCAGATTGGCCACGGTGAACACCACCATGAACAGCAGCACCCAGAGCCACTGGTCCACCGCGGGCACCCAGCCGTGGGCGATCTGCGCGGCGGCCGTCGCCTCCACGGCGAGCACCACCACCAGCAGGAACCAGTAGAGCCAGCCCACGCTGAAACCGGCCCAGCGGCCGAGCGCGCGCTCCGCGTGCACGGAGAAGGACCCGGACGCGGGCATCGCGGCCGACATCTCGCCGAGCATCCGCATCACCAGCATCGCGAGCGTTCCCGCGATCAGGTACGAGACGACGACGGCGGGCCCGGCGACGGCGATCCCGGCGCCCGACCCGACGAAGAGACCTGCGCCGATCACCCCGCCCAGGCCGAGCATCGTCAGATGGCGCTGCTTCAGGCCGTGGGCCAGGGGCTCGGACGGTACGGGGGAGTGCGTGGGGGGCGCGTCGTGCATGAGCTGCGGATCACTCTCGGATCATTTATGGGGAACCTACAGTCTCACGGCACGGCGGCCCTTCCCCAACGGAGGTCCTGGCACACCCTCACCTCAGTGACCAGCATCACGCCCGCACGTGATTGCGCAACGCTCTTTGTCCGAACCCAACTAGACCCTCAACCGCCGCTTTGTGGGCGGCTGATGGTGATCCGGCGACAGGGTGTCGGCTAACGTCACCCCCAGTCCTGCCTGCCGACCTCACCTGCGGAGTCCCCGATGAGTACTGCTGCCGCCCCCGTCCGTTCCGGAGCGGTCCTCGCCGACCTGCTGCCCGCAGCCCGGCACCGCTACGCCGTGGACACGGCGCTGGTCGTCGGCGGCGCCGCCCTCACCGGCATCGCGGCACAGATCGCCGTGCCCGTCCCGGGCTCCCCGGTCCCCGTCACCGGCCAGACCTTCGCCGCGCTGCTCATCGGCACCGCGCTCGGTGCCCGCCGCGGCTTCCTCTCCCTCGCCCTGTACGCGCTCGTCGGCATGGCCGGCATGCCGTGGTTCTCCGAGGGCACCTCGGGCCCGGGCGGCGCTTCCTTCGGCTACGTCCTCGGCATGCTGCTCGCCGCCACGGTCGTCGGCGGCCTGGCCCGCCGGGGCGGTGACCGGTCGGTGCTGCGCACCGCGGGCACGATGGCGGTCGGCTCCCTGATCATCTACGCGGTCGGCGTGCCCTACCTGGCGCTCTCCACCGGCATGTCGATGAGCGCCGCCGTCGCGGCCGGCCTGGTGCCGTTCCTGATCGGCGACGCCGTCAAGGCGGCGCTGGCCATGGGCGCGCTGCCGGCCTCCTGGAAGCTCGTCGGGCGCCGCGGCTGACAGCGAGTGGGCACCCCCGCTCACCGGGCGCCGTAGGCGCCACCGAAGAGGCTCGCCGGGTCGTACCGCGACACCAGACCGGCGAGCCTCTCGTGCGTCCCGGGGCCGTGGTACGTCCGGGCGCGGTCCCCTCCGCCGAAGGAGAAGTTCAGCGACCGGCCCAGGACCCGTGGCGCCGCCGCCCCGGCCACCTCCGCGTACAGCGCCCGCACCGCCGTCACGTCCGTACCGTCCAGCGGTGACAGCAGCCGCAGCAGGAAACCGGCGTTCCGGTGGGGCACCGCGTTCCCGTGCGCGGGAGGGGCGGCCAGGGCGCCGCCCAGGTGGTTGAGCTGGACCACCGTCATCATCGGGGCCTTCGGCCCGGTCAGCTCCAGCACCCGCCCGGCGGTGCCGGCGTCCAGGTCGCGGAGCATCAGGCCCTCGCCGTAGTAGGCGTGCGGGAACGGCGGGTCGCTGTGGATGGTGTGGCTCTCGGTGTACGGCATCTCCCGCAGCGAGTCCGAGAGTGCGGGCCCGATCGCGCGCAGCGGCGCCACCAGCGCCTCGCCGTCCGCGGCCCCGCCGGTGTACGCGACCCGCACCGAGACCACGTACCGCCCCCGCAGCGTCCCGGGCAGCTGCGGCATGTCCGGGTAGCGCAGGGCCGCCACGGAGGAGGTGCAGGTCCCGGGCACCGTACGGGTCCACTCCAGATAGCGCCGCAGCACCTCCGGGGCCCTGTCCCCGTCGAAGGCCAGCGAGCCACCGTACAGCCGCGCCACCTCCACCAGCCCGGTCTCCAGCGCCGTCACGACGCCCAGCCGGTGGCCGCCGCCCCGCAGACCCCAGAAGAGGTCCGGCTCGGTCCCGGGGGTCACATGGCGCAGCACGCCGTCGGCGGTGACCACGTCCAGCGAGCGGACGTGGTCGGCGGCGTAACCGAACTCCCGGGCCAGGATGCCCAGTCCGCCGCCCAGGGTGTACGAGACGGCGCCGACCCCGGGGGACGAGCCGTTCAGCGGGGCGAGTCCGTGCGGGGCCGCCGCGGCGATCACCCCGCCCCAGGTGGCGCCCGCCCCGATGCGCGCGGTGCGGGTGAGCGGATCGATCTCCACCTGGTCCATCAGGCGGGTGGAGACCAGCACCCCGCCCTCGACCGGGCCGGGCAGCCCGTGCCCGGTCGCGTGGACGCGCACCGGGAGGCCGCGCGCCCCGGCCTCCCGCACGGCGGCCCGGACGCCGGGGGCGTCGGAGGCCTCCACCAGGAGGCCGGGGCGGATGGCGAAGCCGGTCTGGAAGCTGTCCACTGCGGGGGTGGTGGTCATGAGGAAGGCTCTCCGTTCGCTCGCGGGATCGCGGTGCGGGGGAGAGCCTTCCGGGTATACCTGACATCTGCCGTCAGGTATGCGTGACGGTCACTCGACCGGCGCCGCGGCCTTCCGGGCGCGGGCGTCGCGCACCAGGGAGACCGCGACCACCAGGGCCGCGACCAGCAGCGAGAGCAGCACCTGCTCGCGTCCGGCGTCGTCGGTCAGCATGTAGACGAGGACGAAGGAGATCATCGCGATCGTCGCCCACGTCAGATACGGGAAGAGCCACATGCGCACGACGAGCTTCTCGGGCGACTCGCGCAGGATGATGCCGCGCATCCGCAGCTGCGTGAAGCAGATCACCAGCCACACGAACAGGGCGACCGCGCCCGAGGAGTTCAGCAGGAAGGCGAAGACCGTGTCGGGCCACTGGTAGTTGAAGAACACGGCGACGAAGCCGAACACGACGGAGGACAGGATCGCCGCCTGCGGCACGCCCCGCTTGTTGACCGTCGCGAACGCCTTCGGGGCGTCCCCGCGCTGTCCGAGCGAGAAGGCCATGCGCGAGGCCGTGTAGAGGCCGGAGTTCAGACAGGACAGCACGGCGGTCAGCACGATGACGTCCATGACCTGTCCGGCATGCGGGATGCCGATCGCGTTCAGCGCGGCGACGTACGAACCGTCCTCGACGATCGAGGGGTCGTTCCACGGCAGCAGGGTGAGGACGACGAAGATCGAACCCAGGTAGAAGATGGCGATGCGCCAGATCACGCTGTTCGTCGCCTTGGAGACGGCGCGCTGCGGGTCCTCGGACTCACCCGCTGCCAGCGTCACGATCTCGCTGCCCATGAAGGAGAAGACGACCATCAGCACACCGGTGAGGATGGCTCCCGGCCCTTCGGGGAAGAACCCGCCGGTGTCCGTGAGATGGGCGAGGCCGGACCCCGCGTTGTCCGAACCCGGCAGGATGCCGAAGACGGCCAGCAGGCCGACGACGACGAAGGCGCCGATCGCCACGACCTTGATCCCGGCGAACCAGAACTCGAACTCGCCGTACGAGCCGACGGAGACCAGGTTGGTCGCGGTCAGCACCACCATGACGATCAGGGCCCAGGCCCACTGCGGGACGCCGGGGACCCAGCTCTCCAGGATCTTGGCACCCGCCGTCGCCTCGACGGCGAGCACCACGACCCAGAAGAACCAGTACAGCCAGCCGATGGAGAAGCCGGCCCAGCGGCCCAGCGCCCGGTCGGCGTAGGCGGAGAAGGAGCCGGAGCTCGGGCGGGCCACGGCCATCTCGCCGAGCATGCGCATCACGAAGACGACCATCGCGCCGACCAGTGCGTACGAAAGGAGGATGGCCGGTCCCGCGGCGGCGATACCCGCGCCGGAGCCGACGAAGAGCCCGGCACCGATGACACCGCCGATGGCGATCATCGAGAGATGACGGTTCTTGAGACCGGCCTGAAGCCCGTCCGGGGAATCCGGCTTACCCGGCTCACCGGGCTGTTGGCCCGGCCCGGCCAGAGTCGTCTGCGACGTCATGGATCGAATCCTTACGTTTTCTGATCACGTGTGTCGGGTCGTGCCCGCTGCGGGGGTGGTGCGCGGGCACGGCCACGCATTCAAGCCCGAGCGATGCCGGAACCGGAACCCCCTCCTCCAGTTCCTTGACCCGATCGTTGCGTGAGTGGTGTTGCCCACGGACCGAGGTCCGCGGGCCCGGGGCCCGGCGCGGTGCCGTGCGCCCCGACCCCGCTGACGGTTACCCGGGCCCGTCCGTGTCACACTTCGCTCCATGCGCGTGTACCTCGGCTCCGACCATGCCGGCTTCGAACTGAAGAACCACCTCGTCGAGTGGCTCACGGCCAACGGCCACGAGGCCGTCGACTGCGGTCCCCACATCTATGACGCCCAGGACGACTACCCGCCGTTCTGCCTCCGCGCCGCGGAGCGGACGGCCGCGGACAAGGACAGCCTCGGCATCGTCATCGGCGGATCGGGCAACGGCGAACAGATCGCCGCGAACAAGGTCAAGGGCGTCCGCGCCGCGCTCGCCTGGAGCGAGCAGACCGCCGCGCTCGGCCGCGAGCACAACGACGCCAACGTCGTGGCCATCGGCGGTCGGATGCACACGGTGGAGGAGTCCACCAGGTTCGTCGAGATCTTCCTCGGCACCCCGTACTCGGGTGAGGAACGCCACACCCGCCGCATCGAGATGCTCTCGGCCTACGAGACCACCGGCGAACTCCCCCCGATCCCGGCCCACCACCCGCAGCAGGGCTGAGAGGCCCGCACCCGCTTCCCTCGTGCCGCCGGGTCCGTACCCGGCGGCACGAGCGCGTTTCCAGGAGACCTGCCGTGCCCGAGGGGCATACGATCCACCGCCTCGCGGCGGACCACCACGAGCGGTTCGCGGGCCGTCCGGTGCGCGTGAGCAGCCCGCAGGGCAAGTTCTCCGGCGGCGCGGCGCTGCTGGACGGCCGGACCTTCACCGGCGTCGACGCCCACGGCAAGCACCTCTTCCTCGGCTTCGAGGGCTCGGCCTGGGTCCACATCCATCTCGGGCTCTTCGGCAAGCTCGGCTTCGGCACGGTCCCCGCGCCGCCGCCCACCGACACGGTCCGGCTGCGGCTGCTCAACGACGCCCATTACGCCGATCTGCGCGGCCCCACCACCTGCGCCCTGATCACCGGCCCCGAGAAGCGCGCGATACACGACCGGCTCGGCCCGGACCCGCTGCGCGCCGACGAGGACGGCGAGCGCGCCTGGCGGCGCGTCTCACGCAGCCGGGTCACGGTCGCCGCCCTGCTGATGGACCAGAAGGTCGTCGCGGGCGTCGGCAACGTCTACCGCGCGGAGGTCCTCTTCCGGCACGGCATCGACCCGTACCTCCCCGGCAAGGACCTCACCCGCGCCGAGTGGGACGCGGTCTGGGCCGACCTCGGCGTGCTGATGCGCGAGGGCGTACGGAACAACCGGATCGACACCGTCCGCCCCGAGCACCTGCCCGAGGCGATGGGCCGCCCCCCGCGGGTCGACGACCACGGCGGCGAGGTGTACGTCTACCGGCGGGCCCGGCAGGGCTGCCACATCTGCGGTACGGAGATCCGCACGGCGGACCTGGCGGCGCGCAACCTCTTCTGGTGCCCCGCCTGCCAGCCGTCCGCGTCGGGCCGGTAGCCGCGCCCTGCCGCACCGGCCCCGGCCCGCCCCGGATCAGAAGCCGTGCGGGCACCACGGCTGGACGTCCGAGGAGAACGCCAGGGCCGCCTCGGACACCGCGCCCGGCCGCAGTTCCCGGACGAGTCCGGCGGCCGCGAGCGTCGACAGCGACACCCCGCCCAGATAGGCCGCCCCCAGATCCTTCACGGAGAGCGCCAGTTCGGCCTCGTCCGCCGTCCGCCGGCAGGTGGCCACGCCCTTGGCGTCTGCGGTCAGCCGCCAACGCCCCTCGTTCCACGGGCAGAAGGCGTCCTCCACCTCCAGCACGAGGTCCAGCGGGGTCCGGTAGCTCCGTGCCTCCAGCGCCGCGTCCAGCGAGACGAGGCGCACGTACAGCCCGTCCCGCTGCTTGACCTCGCAGCGCCGGACATCGGAGACCAGCCGGAGCACGGGCTCGTCGGCGGGCCGGTTGTGGCACTCGACGAACGAGGTCAGGTCGATCCCGAACAGGAAACGCCACAGCGCCGCGTACGAGGCCGGGTCCAGCCCCGCCAGGTCCCGCACCGCCACCGTGCCCTTGGGGCCGGCGTCCTCCCAGGCGGGCCTGATGTGGTACGTGGCGTACCCCGTGACCTCGCCGTCCCGCTCGGCCAGCACGCACTGCAACGGGGAGCCGCCCTGCCGGCCACCCTCCGGGTCGCTCACGGGCACCCGCTCCCAGCCGGGCTGCCGGACCGGGGTGCCCGGCCGCTCCGCCGCCAGTCGCGCGTACACCGCCTCGCAGGCGCCGAGCGCGTCCGCGGGGGACGACCGGCGCACCCGCACCTCGTCCGTGCCCGGAGGCAGCATGAGGCCGACCCGGGAGGAGTCGATCCGCAGAGAGGTCTCGGTGGTGGCGGCGCCGTAGCCGAAGCGCCCGTAGATCCCCGGCTCCGAGGCCAGGAGCACGGAGAGCGGCTCGCCCCAGGAACGCACGTCGTCGAGCTGGCGCCGCATCATCGAGGTCAGCAGGCCCTGCCTGCGGTGGGTCGAGGCGACGCTCACCATCGTGACGCCGGCCGTCGGCACCGCGGCCCCGCCCGGGACGGTCAGCCGGAAGCTGTAGGCCCCGGTCGTCCCGACGCACTCCGCGCCGTCCCAGAGGCCGACCGCCCGCTCGGGCTCGGCCAGCGCCGCGTACATCTCACGGCTCTCGGGAAAGAGGGGGACGCCCCCGAAGGCCAGCTCGACGGCGCCGAGCCAGGGTTCCCAGTCGGCGTGCGACAGCACCCGTATCTCAGTGTTCATGAGCCCTGCTTACCAGCGCTCCGCCATCCGGGCGACCCGGTTTCGAACACATTGTCTCCGGGTCCCCCTGCACCGGAGGCCGTCGGGTGGATAAGGTCCCGACAATGGCACGTCGCGGAGGACCAGAGACCTACACCGCCCGGTGGCGCAGATCGATGCACCGGGCGCGCATCGCGCTGCGCCGGTCCGGGGTCGACTACTTCCGCGGCGACGGCTCCGACTGGATAGCCCTGGCCGGCCTCCTGGTCATCGTTCCGGTCATCACCTGCGTCACTCTGCTGAACCCGGTCTGGTGCTCACCGACCGCCCTGGCACTGCCGATCGTGGCGGGCGGCCTGCTGCTCCGGCCGGCCAGTCTCCTCGGCCTCTACGCCACCGCGGCCACCGCCCTGATCGTGGAGTCCATCGCCCTGGGCCCCTACGCGGAGGGCCCTGCCAGGGTCACCCCCGGCACCGTCCTCGTCGTCGCGGCCTGCGGCTTCTTCGGGCTGGTCCTCGCCCAGTTCCGGGCCAGGGTCGGGGTCCCGTGGCGGCGCGGCGGCACCATGCTCTTCGACCTGCGCGAGCGGATCCGGGTGCAGAGCTCCCTGCCGAGACTGCCCGAGGGCTGGCACCGGGAGATGGCGCTCCGCCCGGCCGGCGGCCAGTCCTTCTCCGGGGACTTCGTCGTCGCCGCCCGTACGAACGGCGGGCGCACCCTGGAGGTCGTGCTCACCGACGTCTCGGGCAAGGGCATGGACGCGGGCTCCCGGGCCCTGCTTCTCTCCGGAGCCTTCGGCGGACTCCTGGGCTCCCTGCCGCCGCACGGCTTCCTGCCCGCGGCCAACGGCTATCTGCTCCGCCAGGACTGGGACGAGGGCTTCGCCACCTCCATCCATCTCGTACTGGACCTGGAGTCCGGCGACTACGAGCTCCTCTCGGCCGGCCATCCTCCCGCGCTCCAGCTGCACTCCGGCAGCGGCCGGTGGGAGGAGATGGCCGCGGAGGGGCCGCTGCTCGGGGTGTACGACGGCGCGCAGTTCGACGCCGTGAAGGGCTCGCTGGCGCCCGGCGACGTCCTGATGCTCTTCACCGACGGGCTGGTGGAGGCGTCCGACCGGGACATGTCCGACGGCATCGACCGGCTGACCGGTGAGGCCGACCGCTACGTGGCGACCGGCTTCGAGGGCGCGGCCTGGCACCTGATCGAGGCCTGCGCGAAGGACGTCAACGACGACCGCGCGCTGCTGCTGCTCTCCCGTCGCGGCTGAACCGTACGGAAGCGGCGGAAACCGTACAGGCGTCAATGGGAAGCCTGTCCATCACCCGTTCGTGAAGTCGTTCCGTGCTGTCCCGGGTGCGCCGGCTCACATCCTGCTCCCGCGCACCCGGGTCCTGCCGGCGCCCCTCAGACCGGCACCGCTTCCTTCTCGGGCTCCTGGTCCCGCGCCCGCCCACCGGGCAGGATGCGGGCCAGCCACTGCGAGCGGCCGGCCGCCAGCGGCGAGAGCACCGCGAGCACCAGCACGTATCCCGCGATGAACGGGGAGAGCCGCTCGTCGAGCCCCGCGGCCGCCGCCATCGTGGCGAGGATCAGCGCGAACTCACCGCGCGCCAGCAGCGTGGTGGAGATGTTCGCCGTGGCCTGCGGACCGAAGGTGTAGATCTTCGCGGTGGCCAGCCCGGCGAAGACGTTCATCGCCAAGGTCACCGCGACGGCGGCCAGCACCGGCCGCACCACGCTCGGAAGGTCGCCCGGGTTGATGGACAGCCCGAACGCGAAGAAGAAGATCGCGCCGAACGCGTCCCGCAGCGGGTGCACCAGCTTCAGGATGCGGGCACCCGATGTGGTGCTGCCCAGCATCAGGCCGACCATGAACGCGCCGATCGCGTCGGCGACCCCGAACCACTCCGAGACCCCGGCCATGAAGACGGCGGCGCCCAGGAAGGAGATGACGAGCAGCTCGTCGTCCTTGGTGTGGATCAGCTTGCCTATGAGCTTGGTGCCGAAACGTGCCGCCAGCGCGAGCAGCAGCAGGAAGCCGAAGGCCTTGCCGCCGTCGATCACCGCGGCCCCGAGGCTGTCCGCGCCGGACAGGATCGGTTGCAGGGCGGCCAGGTAGAGGGCCAGGAAGACGTCCTCGACGACGATGATGCCGAGGATCGGCCGGGTCTCCGGATTGCCGATCCGGCCTAGGTCGACCAGGACCTTCGTGACGATGGCCGACGACGAGATGCCGAGCACACCGGCCAGCACCAGCGCTTCCGAGGTGCCCCAGCCCAGCGCGAAACCGAAGCCGAGACCCGCGCCGACGTTCAGCGCGAGATAGGTGCCGCCGGCGAGCGCCATCTTGCGCCCGCCCGTCTTGAGGTCGTCCAGATGGAATTCGAGACCGAGGTAGAAGAGCAGCAGCACCAGGCCGAGCGCCGAGAGCATCTCCAGGTCGTGGGGATCGTCGAGGAGGACGACCCCGGGGGTGTGCGGGCCGAGCAGGATCCCGGCGAGGATGAACAGCGGGATGGTCGGCAGTCCGATGCGGCCGCCGACGCGGGCGAGAACGGCAGCGGCGAGGAACGCGCCTCCCATGGCGATGAGCGTGTCTGCGTGTCCGATGAGCCTGTCTCCTTCGTTCGGTCAAGAGGGCGTCAAGGAATCGTCAGTAATTAGTTTACCGAACGATTACCCGTGCCCTCGCGACCCTTCGGAGGACGGGCCCGTCCACGTACAGTCGGCGCCATGCCGAACCCGTATCTGACCCTGGCCGAGGTGGAGGCGATCGCCCGCGAGGCCCACCGCGCGCAGACCGACAAGGCGGGGCGGCCGTATGCCGGGCATCTCGCCGCGGTCGCCGAGGGGGTACGGGCCCGGGGCGGCGCCGAGGAGCAGATCGCGGCGGCCTGGCTGCACGACGCGATCGAGGACGGCGCGCTCTCGCGCCAATGGCTGGACGAGGCGCCGCTGTCCGCGTGGACAAAGGAAATGGTCCTCGCCGTCACCAAGCGGGACGGCGAGGACCTCTTCGCGTACACCGGGCGGATTCTCGCCACGCCCGGAGCGCTGCTGATCAAGGAGTCGGACCTGGCGCACAACGCGGACCCGGACCGGCTCGCTGTGCTGGAGCCCGCGACCCGTACCCGGCTGACCGAGAAATATGCGCTGGTACGAGGGCTGTTGGGGCTCGACGGGAGCCAACGGCCCGCCGAGGGGCGGGATCAGGCCAACCCCGCCGGAGGGTGACCCCCGGACGGCGCCGCCCCCGGAGGGACGGGGCCGATCCGGACAGGGTCGGCGTTCGGCGGTCCGGACGGGGTCAGTGCTTGGCGGGAGTCCTGCGGAACGCCCACTTCATGTCCGGCTCGGTGGCGAAGCGCAGTACCCGCCTGACCGGCGGGGTGCACAGCAGGGTCACGGCGGCGGCCGCGACGAGGGAGACGACGACCAGTCCCAGAGGGCCCGTGAGCCACTCGTAGCGGTCGAACAGGCCGTAGTAGCCGGCACCCTTCACCAGGAAGCCGTGCAGCAGGTAGCCGCAGATCGTCCCGGCGCCCAGCACGGTGAACCACATGTGGCGGCGCGGAACCCAGGAGAGGAACGCGATCGTGAGGGCCAGCGCGCATCCGAACATCGCCAGGGTCATCACGGGACCCGCCCACCACTGGAAGTCCATCTCCTGGGCGCTGTTGCTGCGGTAGAACCAGCCGAGCCCCACGCGGGGAGAGGCCCAGTAGGCGAAGAGCAGGGCGCCGACGACCAGCGGCACGGACAGCATCCGTACCTCGCGCCGCCGGATCAGCTGGAAGTGCTCCGGCTTCATCAGCAGGCCGAGCACGAAGAACGGCAGCAGCTGGCAGACGCGTTGCAGGTCGAGGTCGTCGGTGATGCCGGGCGTCACCGAGGCGAGCGCGGCGATCACGAGGGCGACCGGCAGCGGATGGCGCAGCGACTGCCACAGCGGAGTGGTGACCCGCCAGATGAACAGCGCGATCAGGAACCACGTGAGGAACAGCGGGTCGAGCAGGGTGATGGGCGTGTCCTCGACGCCGCCGGCGTAGCGCTTGAAGAGCGAGTACGCGGTCTCGAAGAGCACATAGGGCACGACGACCCCGGTGACCAGGCGCTTCACCTTGGGTGCGCTCATGTCGAAGGACCGCGAGAAGTAGCCGGAGACCAGGATGAAGGCCGGCATGTGGAACGTGTACACGACCATGTACAGCGCACGGGTCGTGCGGCTGCCGTCCATCACCGGCTCCCAGGCGTGGGCGACGGCGACGAGCACGATCGCGAGGTACTTCACATTGTCGAAGTACGCGTCCCGGCGCTTGGCCGGAGCCGGCGCCCCGGTGCGGGCCGGAGCGGCCTTGGTCGCAGCGGTGGCGGTGGCCCCGGCGGCAGTCGGGGGCTGCTCGTGTCTGGGCTCCGCCTCCCGGCTCTCCGGGGTGATCGGGGCCCTCTGAATTTCGCTCGGAGCTTGGGACATCTCATGCACCTTAGACCCGTTGATCGGTATGCGTAAATCAAGCAAGAGATATCGCGTGTTCCCGCCCATTCGAAAATGAAACTACCGACAACTGCCCGTTACGTAGGGATTCATCCCCCTTAAATGGGGCATATCGGCGGGTGGTTGATGAGAGTGAATTTCGTCGCACGAACCGCCGGTATATCGCTGTGAATGAAGTGTGGGGATATGGAAACGGTCACACCTTCCGCTATTCGAACTCCCGGCCGCACAGCGGGCGCACAGGTTTCGCGTGCGCCCTTCCATGCCCCCGTGTGCGGCGCCCGAGCCGCGCGGAAGCCGGGTGCGCGCGGGCGCGAGGATTGGCGCGATCCGGCCATCTCTCTCCGTCACCCGGCAGCACCCACAGGGGAGTTGGTGGCACGATGGACGCGACGGAGGTGTGCCGGGCCGCACGCCACCGGGCCGGCAAGGCGGACCGACCAAGGGTGTGATCAGTCGTGGCCATTTCACTGTCTGTGGTGCTTCTGCTGGGGATCGTCCTGGTGGTGCTGATCCGCGGCGGATCCATCAAGGGCGGGCCGGCGGTCGTCGCCGTGCTCTTCGGCTTCTTCCTCGCCTCGACCGGCATGGCGCCGTCGATCAACAGATTCATGAACTCGATAGCCGACACGATCAACCAGATCAGCTTCTGAGGTCACGCGGAAGCGACCGGCCCCGACGGGTGACCGCCCGCCGGGCGGCAGGCATGCGCGGGCCGGTCGCGGATCTGCGCGTGCCTCCGGCCGGATCCGACCGGAAGGACGTCATGCCCGCTTATGCCATAGCCCGTCTGCAGGAGGCCGCACCCCACCCGGACATCGCCGAATACATCGAGCGGCTCCCGGGCACGTTCGAGGCCCACGGCGGGCGCTACCTCGTGCACATGACGCCGCACGAGGTCAGGGAGGGCAGCTGGCCCGGGCACGTCGTGATGATCGGCTTCCCCGGGATCGAGGAGGCGCGGGCCTGGTGGGACTCGCCCGCGTACCGGGAGATCGCACCGCTGCGCTCGCGGCACATCGAGGGCGACATCATCCTCGTCGAGGGAGTCCCCGAGGGCTACGACCCGGCCGGGGCCGTGCAGGCTATGCGGGAGGCACTGCCTCCCGCATAGCGCGTGGAACGCGTCAGGGCCGGCCGGAGGAAGAATCCTCCGGCCGGCCCTGAGCCGTGGAGCGGGCGACGGGAATCGAACCCGCGTAGCTAGTTTGGAAGACTAGGGCTCTACCATTGAGCTACGCCCGCACGTCGCACCACAGGTCCGCGGACCTCGGTACGGACAGCATCGTAGCGGCTCCGGGTCGGTGCGCGCACACCCGTATCGGTGTGCCCCCGGGCCGGACCCCGCGACCGCCTCCGGCAGGGCCTCCCTGACCAGCCCCGTGACCACTCTCGCGACCGCCTCTCGCGCGGCCTCCTCGGCCGGCCCGGCGACGGCCTCGGCGACGCCTTCGGTCAAGCGGCCGACGCACTGCTCGTCGGCATGTACCCTACGTGTCGCACCGACGGGGTGTGGCGCAGCTTGGTAGCGCGTCCGCTTTGGGAGCGGAAGGTCGTCGGTTCGAATCCGGCCACCCCGACCACCAGCAGGATCCCGGCAAGATCGCATTGTGGGAGTCATCCTCCTTGCCGTTACTATGCAAATTGCGTGCCCGTGTGTCTGATGTACCGGGCTCGATCCGCGAAGCCGCCTCTCGGCGGCCCAGCAGAACCCCAAGAAGTCAGCCACCAAGGAGACCGAACCGTGAAGAGCGCCGTGGAGACCCTGAACCCGACTCGGGTTCGGCTCAGCATCGAGGTGCCCTTCGAGGAGCTCAAGGACAGCCTCGACGCGGCGTACAAGAAGATCAACCAGCAGGTCACGGTGAAGGGCTTCCGTAAGGGCAAGATCCCCAACCGGGTCATCGACCAGCGGTTCGGCCGTGGTGCTGTGCTGGAGGAGGCCGTCAACGACGCCCTCCCGAAGTTCTACACCGAGGCTGTCAACGAGGGCGAGCTCAACGTTCTGGGCCAGCCCGAGGTCGACATCACCGAACTCAAGGACGGCGAGCTGCTGGTCTTCACCGCCGAGGTGGATGTCCGTCCCGAGATCGAGATTCCGGACTACTCCGGCATCGAGGTCACCGTGGACGCACTCGAAGTGACCGACGAGGACGTCGAGAAGGCCGTGGAGCAGCTCCGCGAGCGCTTCGCCTCGACCAACCCGGTCGAGCGCGCCGCCGCCGAGGGCGACGTCGTGACAATCGACCTCGAGGCCAAGGTCGACGGAGAGGTCCTCGAGGACGGCGTGGCCGCAGGTGTCTCGTACACCATCGGTTCCGGCGAGCTCCTCGACGGCATCGACGAGGCCGTGACCGGCCTGGAGGCCGGTGGCGAGGCCACCTTCACCTCCGAGCTGAAGGGCGGCTCCGCCGAGGGCAAGGAAGCGGAGGTCACCGTCAAGGTCACCGCCGTCGCCGCCCGCGAACTGCCCGAGCTGGACGACGACTTCGCGCAGATGGCGAGCGAGTTCGACACGCTCGCCGAGCTTCGCGAGGACAGCCGTAAGCGCCTCGAGAACACCAAGCAGTACGACCAGGCCACCCAGGCCCAGGAGCGCGTCCTCGACGAGCTGCTGAAGCTGGCCGAGGTCCCGATCCCCGAGAAGCTCCTCGCGGACGAGGTCCAGACCCGCAAGCACAACCTGGAGCACCACCAGCTCGGTCAGATGGGCCTCGACCTCGAGAAGTACCTCGAGATCCAGGGCAAGACGCTGGAGGAGTTCGAGAACGAGACCTCCGAGCAGGCCATCAAGGGCATCAAGACCCAGTTCATCCTCGACGAGCTCGTCAACAAGGAGAAGCTGAACGTCAACCAGGAGGAGCTCACCGAGCACCTCATGCGGCGTGCGGCCTCCTCCGGCATGAGCCCGGACCAGTTCGCCCAGGCCGTCGTCGAGGGCGGCCAGGTTCCGATGCTCGTCGGCGAGGTCGCCCGCGGCAAGGCGCTGGCCGTGGTCGTCGAGGCCGCCAAGGTCGTCGACACCAACGGTGAGATCGTCGAGCTCGAGGACGACGAGGAGACGGCCGAGGAGGGCACCGAGACGGCCGAGGCCGCCGAGGGCACCGAGAAGGCCGAGGAGAAGGACGAGAAGAACGAGGCCTGAGCCCGTTCCGCTCGCTGATCCGATCCACGCGGCGGGCCCCGGACGTACCACGTCCGGGGCCCGCCGTCGTATCGGCCCGAGGCCGGGCCGAGGCCGGTGACGCACCCGGGAACCCTTGTGCCCACTGGCTTACCTTGCGCTCCCAGCGAACAGTTGGGGAAGCGGGATGGCGTTGTCCCACCTGCGCGTTAGGGTCCATGAAGAGGAAGGGTCGGGTAGTCCCGGCCCACCCGGTACGAAGACGCTGAGACGGCCGGAGCCGTCAGAGACGAGCAGGTGGATACGTGACGAATCTGATGCCCTACGCCGCCGGAGAGCCGTCCCTCGGTGGAGGCCTCGGTGACCAGGTCTACAGCCGACTGCTCGGCGAGCGCATCATCTTCCTCGGTCAGCAGGTCGACGATGACATCGCCAACAAGATCACCGCACAGCTTCTGCTCCTTGCCGCGGAACCGGACAAGGACATCTACCTCTACATCAACAGCCCCGGCGGCTCGGTGACGGCCGGCATGGCGGTCTACGACACCATGCAGTACATCCCGAACGACGTGGTCACCATCGGTATGGGCATGGCGGCCTCGATGGGCCAGTTCCTGCTCACCGGCGGCACGGCGGGCAAGCGCTTCGCGCTCCCGAACACCGACATCCTCATGCACCAGGGTTCGGCCGGCATCGGCGGTACCGCCTCGGACATCAAGATCCAGGCGCAGTACCTGCTGCGTACGAAGACGCGGATGGCCGAGATCACCGCCCACCACTCCGGCCAGACCGTGGAAACGATCATCCGCGACGGCGACCGCGACCGCTGGTACACCGCCGAGGAGGCCAAGGAGTACGGCCTCATCGACGAGATCATCTCGGTCGCGTCGGGCATCCCGGGCGGCGGCGGCACCGGCGCCTGATCCGGGCGTGCGCCACCCCGCTCCCTCTCGTACGCCGAGACCCCCAGCCCACAGATACGCCACCAGGATGGTGAAGACCCACATGAACAACTTCTCCGGCGCCTCCGCGAGCGGCCTCTACACCGGCCCGCAGGTGGACAACCGCTACGTCGTCCCGCGCTTCGTGGAGCGCACCTCGCAGGGTGTGCGCGAGTACGACCCGTACGCGAAGCTCTTCGAGGAGCGCGTGATCTTCCTGGGCGTCCAGATCGACGACGCCTCGGCCAATGACGTCATGGCGCAGCTGCTGTGCCTGGAGTCGATGGACCCGGACCGCGACATCTCGATCTACATCAACAGCCCCGGCGGCTCGTTCACCGCGCTCACCGCGATCTACGACACGATGCAGTTCGTGAAGCCGGACATCCAGACGGTCTGCATGGGCCAGGCGGCCTCCGCCGCCGCCGTCCTGCTGGCCGCGGGCACCCCGGGCAAGCGCATGGCGCTCCCGCACGCCCGTGTGCTGATCCACCAGCCGTCCTCGCAGACCGGCCGTGAGCAGCTCTCCGACCTGGAGATCGCGGCCAACGAGATCCTGCGCATGCGGACCCAGCTGGAGGAGATGCTGGCCAAGCACTCCACCACCCCGCTGGAGAAGATCAGCGAGGACATCGAGCGCGACAAGATCCTTACCGCGGACGACGCACTCGCGTACGGTCTGGTGGACCAGATTGTCTCCACCCGTAAGACCACAGCCGGCGCGTCCGTCTGACGTCGGTCTTTCCCCTTGGCACATTCCGTATCCACGGCCCCGGCCGTGTGAACCGTGCCAAGGGGGGCCCGAACGGGGGGCCAGGCAAGGTACCGTCGGATAGAGGCACCAGGAGCCGCTGAACCAGGCTGCTCCCAGGCGAAGGGGAAGCACCTCGTGGCACGCATCGGTGATGGCGGCGACCTGCTCAAGTGCTCGTTCTGCGGAAAGAGCCAGAAGCAGGTGAAGAAGCTCATCGCGGGACCCGGTGTGTACATCTGCGACGAGTGCATCGATCTCTGCAACGAGATCATCGAGGAGGAGCTCGCCGAGACCTCCGAGGTGCGGTGGGAGGAGCTCCCCAAGCCGCGCGAGATCTACGAGTTCCTCGAGGGGTACGTCGTCGGGCAGGAGCCCGCGAAGAAGGCCCTCTCGGTCGCTGTGTACAACCACTACAAGCGGGTCCAGGCCGGGGAGAACGGCGGCGGCAACCGTGACGACGCGATCGAGCTCGCCAAGTCCAACATCCTGCTGCTGGGCCCCACGGGCTCCGGCAAGACGCTCCTCGCGCAGACGCTGGCCCGCATGCTCAACGTCCCGTTCGCCATCGCCGACGCGACGGCGCTGACGGAGGCCGGCTATGTCGGCGAGGACGTCGAGAACATCCTGCTGAAGCTGATCCAGGCCGCGGACTACGACGTCAAGAAGGCCGAGACCGGGATCATCTACATCGACGAGATCGACAAGGTCGCCCGCAAGAGCGAGAACCCGTCGATCACGCGCGACGTCTCCGGCGAGGGTGTGCAGCAGGCCCTGCTGAAGATCCTGGAGGGCACCACCGCCTCCGTGCCGCCGCAGGGCGGACGGAAGCACCCGCACCAGGAGTTCATCCAGATCGACACGACGAACGTCCTGTTCATCGTGGGTGGCGCCTTCTCCGGGCTGGAGAAGATCATCGAGTCGCGGGTCGGCGCCAAGGGCATCGGCTTCGGCGCCACGATCCGCTCCAAGCTGGAGATCCAGGCGAGCGACCAGTTCCAGGAGGTCATGCCGGAGGACCTGGTGAAGTTCGGGATGATCCCCGAGTTCATCGGCCGCCTCCCCGTGCTGACCTCGGTCCACAACCTGGACCGCGAGGCGCTGCTCCAGATCCTCGTCGAGCCGCGCAACGCGCTGGTGAAGCAGTACCAGCGCCTGTTCGAACTCGACGGCGTGGAGCTGGACTTCGAGCGCGAGGCGCTGGAGGCCATCGCCGACCAGGCGATCCTGCGCCAGACGGGCGCGCGTGGCCTGCGCGCCATCATGGAGGAAGTGCTCCAGTCCGTGATGTACGAGGTGCCGTCCCGCAAGGACGTGGCGCGCGTCGTCATCACCCCGGACGTCGTCCGCGACAACGTCAACCCGACGCTGGTCCCGCGCGAGCCGCGCACGATCGGCAAGAACGACGGCGGACGCCACGAGAAGTCCGCGTAGCGGCGGTTACGACGAGACACGCGAAGGGGCGCCCGGCCACATGGCCGGGCGCCCCTTCGGCGTCGTACGTCAGGCCTTGGTGCGCGAGGTGTTGTAGAGCTTGGCCGCGAGGACCGAGACCTCTTCCTGCGTCATCGACTTGTTGGTCAGGGCCGCGCCGATGTCGAGGCCGATCACCGCGCCGACCGTGCTGTAGTCGGCCCAGATGCAGACCGGCATGACCATTTCCTTGGGGCCGCCCGCCGCGGTGCCGTCGGCCTTGTCGTTGACCACCTTCATGTCCTGGCACTTCATCAGCGCACCCTCGAAGCCCTCGGGGGTGACGTTCTTGGGGCTGCCGACCAGGGAGGTCTGGCCCCCGTCCTCGTCCTCGGCCATCCCGGCCTTGGCCTGGGCGAACATGCCGTCGAGTGCCTTGGCCGGGTCGCTGACCTCGCCCCAATTGCCGTAGAGCATGAGCATCTTGGTCGTGAGCGGGTTCTTCTCCAGGTCACCGCTCGCGTACTGGGCCTCGGCCTTCTGGGGGTTCTTGATCCCCAGGGCCTCGGCCTCCGCCTTCTCCTTGCTCGTCGGAGTGGCCGAGGACGTCTTGCTCTTGTCCAGCTTGTAGGTGTCCACCGAGGCGGCCGGCGTGATCTTGTATCCCTTGGTGGAATCGGCCACGTCGCTGTTGCCCGACCCTCCGCCCGAGGTCATGAAGTACACCCCGCCCGCGACCACCGCGAGTGCCACGACGACCGCGCCGATGATCAGCCCGGTCTTCTTCTTCGGCGCATCCGGCTGCGGCGGCATGCCGGGGTAGGCGGGCTGGCCGCCGTACGGGGGAGTGGGCGGCTGCTGGCCGTAGGGGCCGGGCTGCTGGCCGTACGGACCCGGCTGCTGTCCCTGCTGCGGGTAGCCGTAGCCCTGCGGGGGCTGCTGCTGCGGCGGGACGCCCTGGGGGGCCTGCTGCGGGTAGCCGTAGCCGGGCTGGCCCTGGGGCGGCTGCTGGCCGTACGGGTTGGGCTGCTGGCCGTACGGACCCGGCTGCTGGCCGTACGGTCCGGGCTGACCCTGCGGCGGCTGCCCGCCGTACGGGCCCGGCTGGTTGTGACTCATGGCGCTGTCCCCTCCGAATGCTTATGCGTTCCGAACATCCTGGCGGAAGCGGCGCTCACATAGGGAATCCGCACGTACACCGTTACTGAACAAACCGGTTTCAGTGCACGACTGTGACGCCCCTAAACTGTGTGCCGTGACCGAGAACGCAGCGCAGCAGCCAGCCAGCACCCCCGAACTGCCGACCCAGTACGCGCCGGCCGACGTAGAGGGGAAGCTGTACGAGCGCTGGGTAGAGCGCGGTTACTTCACGGCGGACCCGGAGAGCGAGAAGCCCCCGTACACGATCGTCATCCCGCCGCCCAACGTCACCGGTTCCCTCCACCTGGGCCATGCCTTCCAGCACACGCTCATGGACGCCCTCACCCGCCGCAAGCGGATGCAGGGTTACGAGGCGCTGTGGCTGCCCGGCATGGACCACGCCGGCATCGCCACCCAGAACAAGGTCGAGCAGCAGCTCGGCGAGGAGGGCAAGTCCCGCCACGACCTGGGGCGCGAGGACTTCGTCGAGCGCGTCTGGCAGTGGAAGGAAGAGTACGGCGGCAAGATCCTCGGCCAGATGCGCCGCCTCGGCGACGGCGTCGACTGGTCCCGTGAGCGCTTCACCATGGACGAGGGGCTGTCCGCCGCCGTCCAGACGATCTTCAAGCGGCTCTACGACGACGAGCTGATCTACCGCGCCGAGCGCATCATCAACTGGTGCCCCCGCTGTCTCACCGCGATCTCCGACATCGAGGTCGACTACCAGGACGACGACGGCGAGCTCGTCTCCATCACCTACGGCGAGGGCGAGGAGACCCTGGTCGTCGCCACGACCCGCGCCGAGACGATGCTCGGTGACACCGCGGTCGCCGTCCACCCGGACGACGCGCGCTACACGCACCTCATCGGCAAGCGGATCAAGCTGCCGCTGACCGACCGCACGATCCCGGTCGTCGCCGACCACCACGTCGACCCGGAGTTCGGCACCGGCGCCGTCAAGGTGACCCCGGCGCACGACCCCAACGACTTCGCGATCGGCCAGCGCCACGGCCTGGAGTCGATGACCGTCATGGACGAGCGCGGTGTCATCACCGTCGCGGGCCCGTTCGAGGGCCTCGACCGCTTCGAGGCCCGTTCCGCCATCGTCGGCGCGCTGCGCGGACAGGGCCGGATCGTGGCCGAGAAGCGCCCGTACGTCCACTCCGTCGGCCACTGCTCCCGCTGCCGCACGACCGTCGAGCCCCGCCTCTCCCTCCAGTGGTGGGTCAAGGTCGAGACGCTCGCCAAGGCCGCCGGTGACGCGGTCCGCGACGGCCGGGTCGCGATCCACCCCAAGGAGATGGAGAAGCGGTACTTCGACTGGGTCGACAACCTCAACGACTGGTGCATCTCGCGCCAGCTCTGGTGGGGCCACCGCATCCCCGTCTGGTACGGCCCCGAGGGCGAGGTCGTCTGCGTCGGCCCCGACGAGCAGCCGCCCACGGGCGAGGGCTGGACGCAGGACAACGACGTCCTGGACACCTGGTTCTCGTCCGGCCTCTGGCCGTTCTCCACGCTCGGCTGGCCCGAGGAGACCCCGGACCTCAAGAAGTTCTTCCCGACCGACGTCCTGCTCACCGGCCACGACATCATCTTCTTCTGGGTCGCCCGGATGATGATGTTCGGCCTGTACGTCATGGACGGCGAGGCCCCGTTCAAGACGATCGCGCTCACCGGCCTGGTCCGTGACGAGCGCGGCAAGAAGATGTCGAAGTCCTTCGGCAACGTCGTCGACCCGCTGGACTGGATGGACACGTACGGCTCCGACGCCGTCCGCTTCACCCTCGCCAAGGGCGCCAACCCCGGCACCGACGTCCCGATCGGCGAGGACTGGGTCCAGGCCTCCCGCAACTTCGCCAACAAGATCTGGAACGCGACCCGTTTCGCGATGATGAACGGCGCGACGGTGGAGGGGGAGCTCCCGCCCGTCGAGCAGCTCTCGGCCACCGACCGTTGGATCCTGTCCCGGCTGAACAAGACCGTCGCCGACGCCGACGCGTTCTACGAGGACTTCCAGTTCGCCAAGCTCAGCGACGCCCTCTACCACTTCGCGTGGGACGAGGTCTTCGACTGGTACGTCGAGCTGTCGAAGACCACGTTCTTCGCCGGGGGCGAGCAGGCGCGGGTGTCCGCCCGGGTCCTCGGCGAGGTCCTGGACGTCACGCTCCGGCTGCTGCACCCGATCGTCCCGTTCGTGACCGAGCAGCTCTGGACGACCCTCACCGGTCAGGAGTCCGTCGTCATCGCCGACTGGCCCAAGGACAGCGGCTTCCGTGACGAGGCCGCCGAGAAGGAGATCGAGCTCGTCCAGCAGGTCGTCACCGAGGTCCGCCGCTTCCGCTCCGACCAGGGCCTCCAGCCCGGCCAGAAGGTCCCGGCCGAGCTGACCGTCACCGGCACGGTGCTCGCCCCGCACGAGGCGGCCATCCGCCAGCTGCTGCGGCTCCAGCCCGCGGAGGAGGGGTTCCACGCGACGGCCACCCTCCCGGTCGCCGGAGCCACGGTCGCGCTCGACCTGTCCGGCACGATCGACGTCGAGGCCGAGCGCAAGCGCCTCACGAAGGACCTGGGCGCCGCCGAGAAGGAGAAGGCCCAGGCCAACGGGAAGCTCGGCAACGAGGCCTTCCTGGCCAAGGCGCCGGACAACGTGGTCGACAAGATCCGTGGCCGGCTCGCCAAGGCGGAGGCCGACATCGAGCGGATCACCGCCCAGCTGGCGAATCTGCCGCAGGGCTGATGACGTAGAGCCGGAGCCCCCGCGCCCCCGACCGACCGGGAGCGTGGGGGCTTCGCCGTGCCCCGGGGCCCCCGGCCCCGGGCGCTGCGCACGATGTCCGCGCCCATCCGTAGACTGGCCCTGTGAGTGAGCCCCGCCCTTCAGACCGGCACGACGCGTCAGATCCCGACGACACCTTCGCGGAGATCGTCGACGAAGAGACCCAGCGCGACCCCGACCTGGCGGTGATCGAGGCCGGGAGCCGGACGCTGCGCACCCAGTCGGGACCGCCCCAGGGTGAGGCGGTCCCCGACCGCCCCGCCGACCCGGAGACCGACCGGGCGCTGCGCGCCGTGGAGCAGGAGCTCGCCGGCCGCTGGGGCGAGACCAAGCTCGAACCCTCGGTGACCCGTATCGCGGCCCTGACGGACGTGCTGGGCGAGCCCCAGCGCGCCTACCCCTCGATCCACATCACGGGGACGAACGGCAAGACGAGCACGGCCCGCATGATCGAGGCCCTGCTCGGCGCCTTCGAGCTCCGCACCGGCCGCTACACCTCCCCGCACGTCCAGTCGATCACCGAGCGGATCAGCCTCGACGGCGCCCCGATCGACCCCGAGCGCTTCATCGAGACGTACAACGACATCAAGCCGTACGTCGAGATGGTCGACGCCCAGCAGCCCTACCGGCTCTCGTTCTTCGAGGTGCTCACGGGCATGGCGTACGCGGCCTTCGCCGACGCGCCGGTGGATGTCGCGGTCGTCGAGGTCGGCATGGGCGGCACCTGGGACGCGACGAACGTCATCGACGCGTCCGTCGCCGTCGTCACCCCCATCTCGCTGGACCACACCGACCGCCTCGGCACCACTCCGGCCGAGATCGCGGGCGAGAAGGCCGGGATCATCAAGCAGGACGCGACGGTGATCCTGGCCCAGCAGCCGGTCGACGCCGCGCAGGTGATGCTGAAGAAGGCCGTCGAGGTGGACGCCACGGTGGCCCGCGAGGGCATGGAGTTCGGTGTCGTCTCCCGCGAGATCGCGGTCGGCGGCCAGCTGCTGACCCTGCGGGGAGTCGGCGGCGAGTACGACAACATCTTCCTCCCGCTCTACGGCGCGCACCAGGCGCACAACGCGGCGGTGGCGCTCGCCGCCGTCGAGGCGTTCTTCGGCATCGGCGCGGAGCAGGCC
Organism: Streptomyces sp. NPDC002125; assembly: GCF_053593715.1. NCBI lineage: Bacteria > Bacillati > Actinomycetota > Actinomycetes > Kitasatosporales > Streptomycetaceae > Streptomyces > Streptomyces sp. NPDC002125. The sequence goes on from NZ_JBSFDD010000002.1 coordinate 545,199, forward strand.
CGCAGCCTCGACGTGGACGTGGTCCGCAAGGCCTTCCTCTCGGTGCTCTCGCCGGGCCGGCTGGAGGTCGTGCGGTCCAGCCCGACCGTCGTCCTGGACGCCGCGCACAACCCGGCCGGAGCCCACGCCACCGCCGAGGGCATCTCGGAGGCGTTCAGCTTCTCCCGGCTGATCGGGGTCGTCGGCGCGAGCGACGGCAAGGACGTCCGGGGACTCCTGGAAGCCTTCGAGCCGATCTTCGCCGAGATCGTCGTCACGCAGAACTCCAGCCCGCGCGCCATGGACGCCGACGCGCTCGCCGCGGTCGCGGTCGAGGTCTTCGGCAACGAGCGCGTGCAGGTCGAGCCGCGCCTGGACGACGCGCTGGAGGCGGCCATCACCCTCGCGGAGGAAGAGGCCGAATACGCGGGCGCCGGAGTCCTGGTGACCGGGTCCGTGATCACGGTCGGCGAGGCCCGGCTGCTTCTGGGAAGGCGCTGACCTGTGCGTACGCTCTGTGCATCGACACTCATCAGTGAGTTCTTCGTCATCGGCTTCGCCGGGCTCGTCGCGATGAAGTCCGACGATCTGTCCATGGCCACGGTCTGGACGGTCTGCGGCATCGGCATGCTGCTGTCCGTCCTGCTCTGCGGAATGATCACCCGTCCGGGCGGCATTCAGCTCGGCTGGGCGCTTCAGATCCTGCTCGTGCTGAGCGGCTTCTTCGTCCCCATGATGTTCATCCTGGGAGTGCTCTTCGTCGTCCTGTGGTGGGCATCGGTGCACTACGGCCGCCAGATCGACGCGGCCAAGGCGCGGTGGGCGGCGCAGGCCGAGGCACAGGAGAGCGCAGAGGCTCCGGCCCAAGGTTGACGCAGAGTGAGCCCGGCCGCATGGCCGTCGGCGTATCCCTGTAATCTCGCCCCCACCCGCACCGAAAGCCCGCAAGGAGCCGCACATGACTCAGCGCACCCTCGTCCTTCTCAAGCCCGACGCCGTCCGGCGTGGGCTGATCGGCGAGATCGTCGGCCGCATCGAACGCAAGGCCAACTGGACGATCACCGCGCTGGAGCTGCGCACGCTGGACCAGGAGACCCTGGAGCAGCACTACGGCGAGCACAAGGGCCGCCCGTTCTACGAGCCCCTCGTCGAATTCATGGCATCCGGCCCCGTCGTCGCTCTTGTGGCCGAAGGCGAGCGAGTCATCGAGGGTGTCCGCGCCCTGGCCGGCCCGACCGACCCGATCGCCGCCGCGCCCGGCTCGATCCGGGGCGACTTCGGCACCATCACCCGGGAGAACCTCATCCACGCCTCGGACTCCGAGGAGTCCGCAGAGCGAGAACTGAAGCTTTTCTTTCCCGGACTTTCCTGACTTCGGCTCGGCCAATCAGCGCTCATGACCTGGGGCGACCGAAGTAATTCGGTCGCCCTTCGGCATAGGGTCACGTATCGCGGGAACGCATCCCTCCGACGTAACGTCACCATGGGTGGAACGGGCAGCCGTTCCGCTCGCCATGGCGAAGGACCCTCGCGCTGTGTCCGTGCTCACGGCACTACGATGGAAGCTTCCACGCCCGCAGCGCCAACCCTCGCCTACTCAAAACAAGCCATTCTTCGCTTCTTGGGAAGGCCCGACGCATCCTCATGGGGAACAAGGGGAACTCAATGTCGTTCATCGGCCGTGACATGGCTATCGACCTCGGGACTGCCAACACGCTGGTGTACGTCAGGGGGCGCGGCATCGTTCTGAACGAGCCGTCCGTCGTGGCCATCAACACCAACACCGGCGGAATCCTGGCGGTCGGCGCCGAGGCAAAGAAAATGATCGGCCGCACGCCCGGCAACATCGTTGCCGTGCGGCCGCTGAAGGACGGCGTGATCGCCGACTTCGAGATCACGGAGCGTATGCTCCGCTACTTCATCCTCAAGATCCACAAGCGGCGCTACCTCGCCCGCCCCCGGGTCGTCGTCTGTGTGCCCTCCGGCATCACAGGGGTCGAGCGACGCGCCGTCATCGAGGCGTCGACGCAGGCGGGCGCGCGTCAGGTGCACATCATCGAGGAGCCCATGGCAGCGGCCATCGGCTCCGGTCTGCCGGTCCACGAGGCCACCGGGAACATGGTCGTCGACATCGGTGGCGGCACCACCGAGGTCGCCGTGATCTCGCTCGGCGGAATCGTCACTGCCCAGTCGATCCGGGTCGCCGGCGACGAGCTGGACAACGCGATCATCCAGCACATCAAGAAGGAGTACTCCCTCCTCCTCGGTGAGCGCACCGCCGAGCAGATCAAGATCACGATCGGCTCGGCGTTCGAGATGGAGAAGGACGAGCACACCGAGATCCGCGGACGCGACCTGGTCTCGGGGCTTCCCAAGACCGTCGTCATCTCCGCGACCGAGGTCCGCAAGGCCATCGAGGAGCCGGTCAACGCGATCGTCGACGCCGTGAAGACGACGCTCGACAAGTGCCCGCCGGAGCTCTCCGGCGACGTCATGGACCGCGGCATCGTCCTCACCGGCGGCGGCGCGCTCCTGCGCGGGCTCGACGAGCGGCTGCGCCACGAGACGGGCATGCCGATCCACATCGCCGAGGACCCGCTGGACTCGGTGGCCCTCGGATCCGGCAAGTGCGTCGAGGAGTTCGAGGCGCTCCAGCAGGTGCTGGACGCCCAGCCCCGACGGTAGAACACGACGTTCCGCCGTACGGGCGCTGCCGCCCCGTGCGGCGGAACGTTGGTATACAGGCACGAACATTCCGACGAGGAAGGCACGGCCGCCGCACGTGAGGGACACACGAGAGAGCCGGCTGCTCCTGGTGCTGCTGATCGCCATCGCATTCGCCCTGATCACGGTCGATATCCGCGGTGGCGAGGAGTCACCGGTGGACGGAGCCCGGCAGGCCGCCGCCACGGTCTTCGGACCGGTCGAGAACGGCGTCGCGGCCGCGGTGGACCCGGTGGGCAACGCCATCGGCGCCGTACGGGACTCCGGGGACCGGCACGACCGGATCGCGGCCCTGGAGCACGAGAACGCCGAGCTGAAGACGAAGCTCGGCAGCGACGACCGCAACACCAGCAAGGTCAAGCAGCTCGACACCATGCTGAAGAGCGCCGGGGCCGGCCAGTACGGCATCAAGGCGGCCCAGGTCATCGCCATAGGAGCGGCCCAGGGCTTCTCCTGGACCATCACCATCGACGCGGGGGCGAACGACGGCCTCAAGCGCGACATGACCGTGCTGAACGGCGAGGGGCTCGTCGGGCGGGTCACCACCGTCGGCCCGAACACCGCGACCGTCCTGCTGGCCAACGACCCGGACTTCACCGTCGGCACCCGGCTGGAGAAGACCGACGAGCTCGGCTTCGCCACCGGACAGGGGTCCCGGCCGCTCTCGGTCCAGTTCCTCAACGGCAAGGCCGACGTGAAGAAGGGCGACCGGCTGGTCACCTTCGGGTCCAGCAAGGACAAGCCCTTCGTCCCGGGCGTGCCCGTCGGCGAGGTGGTCCGTGTCGACCCGTCGGGCGGTGACCTGACCCGTACGGTCTACGTCCGCCCGTTCGTCGGCTTCACCAAGCTCGACATCGTGGGCATCGTCGTCCAGGCACCCCGCGAGAACCCCCGCGACATGGTCCTGCCGGCGCAGCCCAAGAAGCCGGAGAAGCCCAAGCCCACCCCGACCGTCACGGTCACCGTCCAGCCGAACGGCGACCTCGTCGACGGCAGCGGGAAGGTCGTCGGGAACATCAACGAGAAGCCCGGTGCCTCCGCGTCCCCCGGCGCCTCCCCCGAAGCCTCGGGCAACGCCGACACGGCCGCAGGTGACGCGGCGAACGAGCAGGAATAGAGCTGATCCCCATGCGTTTGAACAGGACTCTGCTCTCCGTCGCCCTGGTCGTGGTCGCCCTCGTGATCCAGGTCTCCGTCCTCGCCCGCCTCCAGCTCCCCGGGGCCACCCCCGACCTGCTGCTCCTCGTCGTCCTCGGACTGGCCTTCGTGTACGGGCCCGTGAGCGGCACCGTCATCGGCTTCGGCGCGGGACTGCTCGCCGACCTGGCACCCCCCGCCGACCACGCCGCCGGGCGCTACGCCCTGGTCCTCTGTGTCATCGGCTACCTCGCCGGGATGGCACGCCCCGAGAACGGCCAGCTCAAGTCGGCCTTCACCCCGATGGCCTTCGTCGTCGTCGCGGCGATCGGATCGACGCTGCTGTACGCCGGTGTCGGCTCCCTCGTCGGCGACACGGCCGCCCGCCATGTGGGCCTCGGCAGCCTGCTGTTCACCGCCGTGGTGTACGACCTGCTGCTGGCGCCGTTCACCGTGCCGCTGATCATGGCGCTCGCCAGACGCACCGAGAACGACCCGGTGGCCGACAGCTCCGGCAGCGGCGACGTCGCCGCCGGCTGGCTGGCGTCCGGCACCGGGCTGCGGATCGGCAGCCAGCGTGGCGGGATGCGCCTGAGGGCGGCCCGCAGCCGCGCCGCACGCGCGGGAAGGATCAAGGGGGTCAAGCGACTGTGAGGCAGTACCGGCACCGGACGAGCACCGGGGGAGACCTCCGTGGCCCCGGCCGAACCACCACCACCGGGGGCGCTCCGTGAGCAATATTCCGGAGACCGGAAGGACCCAGCGGGTCCAGATCCGTCTCGTCGTGATCCAGGTCCTCGTCTTCTCGCTCCTCCTGACGCTCGGCGGGCGGCTCTGGTACCTCCAGATCCGCAACGGGCAGGAGTACACCGACGAGGCGAAGAACAACCACGTCCAGCAGGTCGTGCAGCCCGCCGTGCGGGGTTCCATCCTCGACGCGCGCGGCGTGCCCCTCGCCGACAACGAGACCCGCCTCGTCGTCTCCGCGAGCCGTACCGAGCTGATGAAGATGAAGGACGACGGCGTCGCCGTCCTCACCCGTCTGGCCGACGTCCTCGACATGAAGCCCAAGGAAGTCCTGGACAAGGTCCGGCTCTGCGACGCCAAGACCCCGCAGCCCTGCTGGAACGGCTCGCCCTACCAGCCGATCCCCGTCACCGACGAGGCCACCACCCAGCAGGCGCTGACCATCCGTGAGCGCGCCGAGGACTTCCCCGGCATCACGGCCGAACCGACCGCCGTACGCCGCTACGCCGCACCCGGCAAGGCCAACACCGCGCAGGTCCTCGGCTACCTCTCGCCCGTCACCGACGAGGAGGTGACCAAGGCGCAGGACACCGACTCGCCCTACCTCCGCTCCGACCAGGTCGGCCGCTCCGGCCTGGAGCGCACCTACGACAAGGAGCTGCGCGGCAAGGCGGGCGTCACCCGCTACGAGGTCGACAACCTCGGCCGGGTCATCGGCCAGGCGCAGAACGACGAGGCGGAGCCCGGGGCCAGCGTCGTCACCTCCATCGACGCCCGGGTCCAGGCCGTCGCCGAGTACGAGCTGAACAAGGCGATGGAGACGGCCCGCAAGGAGATGGACCGCAACACCAACGAGCTGTACAAGGCGGACTCGGGCGCCGTCGTCGTCATGGAGGCCAAGACCGGCCGCATCGTGTCGATGGCGTCCCTGCCGACGTACGACCCCAACGCCTGGATCGGCGGCATCTCCGCCAAGGACTACGCGAAGCTGACGGGCAAGAAGTCCAACTTCCCGCTGCTGAACCGGGCCATCCAGGGCACCGCCGCCCCCGGCTCCATCTTCAAGGTCATCTCGTCGACCGCCGCGGTCAACGCCGGATACGACTTCGACGGCAACTACCCCTGCCCGAGCTCGTACTCCATCGGCGGCCAGGTCTTCAAGAACTTCGAGTCCCAGGGCTACGGCAGCATCAACCTCGGGCGCGCCCTCGAGGTCTCCTGCGACACGGTCTACTACGGCCTGGCGCACAAGGAGTGGGCCAAGGACGGCGGCAACAAGCCGAAGAAGAACCCGGCGGACTGGTTCTACAAGACAGCCCACCAGTTCGGCCTCGGCAAGGAGACCGGCATCGACCTCCCCAACGAGGTCTCCGGCCGCGTCCCGGACCGCCAGTGGAAGCAGGACTTCTACGACGCCAACAAGGCCTCCTGGTGCAAGCAGGGCAAGAAGGACGGGACGTACGTCGAGAAGATCGCGTACGAAGGCTGCATCGAGGGCAACAAGATGCGCGCCGGTGACTCCGTCAACTACTCGATCGGCCAGGGCGACACGCTCGTCACCCCGATCCAGATGGCGACGATCTACGCCGCGATCTCCAACGGCGGCACCCTGTACGACCCCACCGTCGGCAAGGCGATCGTCAGCGGCGACGGCAAGACCGTCCAGGAGATCGCGCCCCAGGCCCACGGCAAGCTCCCCTTCAAGGGAGACACGCGCGACAAGATAGACGATGCCCTCGCGGGAGTCGCGACCCGGGGCAGCGCCGCCTGGCGATTCGGCGGATGGCCCCAGGACAAGATCCCGATGCACGCCAAGACGGGCACGGCCGAGGTCTACGGCAAGCAGACGACCTCATGGTTCGCCACGTACACCAAGGAATACTCGATCGTCATGACGATCTCCCAGGGTGGTACGGGTTCCGGCGCCTCCGGCCCCGCCGTGCGCAACATCTACAACGCGCTCTACGGGCTCGACGCGACCGGGAAGCAGGACCTCAAGAAGGCCCTGCTGCCCAAGCCCCAGAAGGCGCTGCCGACGATCAGGCCGGACGGCCAGATCGTGTCGCCCAAGATCAAGCCCTACACCCCCGAGCCGCCCGCCGAGGACGGCACGCAGGCCCTCGCCGCGGCCCTCCCCGGGGCCCTGGGGAGGCGGGACTGATGGCAGGCTTCTCCGTCTCGGGCTACGGCCCCGAGGACCGCTCCCTCTGGGTGAGGCTCACCGCCCGGGACTCCGTCGTGCGGCGGCTGGACTGGCCGCTGCTCGGATCGGCGGTCGCGCTGTCCTTCGTCGGCTCGCTCCTGGTCTGGTCGGCGACCCGCGGCCGCGAGTCGCTGACCCACGGCGACCCGTACTACTTCCTGTTCCGGCACGCGCTCAACACCGGCATCGGCTTCGCGCTGATGATCGGCACCATCTGGCTCGGGCACCGCACCCTGCGGGGAGCGGTGCCGGTCCTCTACGGGCTGTCGGTCCTGCTCGTCCTCGCGGTCCTCACCCCGATCGGCGCCACGGTCAACGGGGCGCACGCGTGGATCCTCCTCCCGGGGGGCTTCTCGCTCCAGCCCTCCGAGTTCACCAAGATCACGATCATCCTCGGCATGGCGATGCTGCTCGCCGCCCGCGTCGACGCGGGAGACCAGCTGCACCCCGACCACCGGACCGTGGCCAAGGCGCTCGGCCTGGCGGTCATCCCGATGGGTGTCGTCATGCTGATGCCCGACCTCGGCTCCGTCATGGTCATGGCCGTCATCGTCCTCGGGGTGCTCCTCGCCTCCGGGGCGTCCAACCGCTGGATCTTCGGGCTCCTCGGGGCGGGCACGGCCGGCGCCCTGGCCGTCTGGCAGCTCGGAGTGCTCGACGACTACCAGATCGCCCGCTTCGCGGCCTTCGCCAACCCGGCACTCGACCCGGCCGGCGTCGGCTACAACACCAACCAGGCCCGCATCGCCATCGGCTCCGGCGGACTCACCGGCACCGGGCTCTTCAACGGCTCCCAGACGACCGGCCAGTTCGTCCCCGAGCAGCAGACCGACTTCGTCTTCACCGTCGCGGGGGAGGAGCTCGGCTTCCTGGGTGCCGGACTGATCATCGTCCTGCTCGGTGTCGTCCTCTGGCGCGCCTGCCGGATCGCCCGCGAGACGACCGAACTGTACGGGACGGTCGTGGCCGCCGGCATCATCGCCTGGTTCGCCTTCCAGTCCTTCGAGAACATCGGGATGACCCTCGGGATCATGCCGGTGGCGGGGCTCCCGCTGCCGTTCGTGTCGTACGGAGGATCGTCGATGTTCGCCGTCTGGGTGGCGATCGGGCTCCTCCAGTCGATCCGGGTGCAACGGCCGATAAGCGCCTGAGCGGTTCGCTCCCTCCTGCATGTTCGCGCCGATCGCGGATAGATTCGTTGTATGGCGGACTCGAAGCGCGAGGTCGAACGGAAGTACGAAGCAACTCCCGAAACCCGGCTGCCGGATCTGACCCGTGCGGCCGGGGTCTCGGCCGTGGCCCACCGGGGCGTCACCGAACTCGACGCCGTCTACTACGACACCGAGGACTTCCGGCTCGCCGCCGCCTCCCTCACGCTGCGCCGCAGGACGGGCGGGGACGACGCCGGCTGGCACCTCAAGATCCCGGTCTCCGCCGATGTCCGCGACGAGATCAGGGCCCCGCTCAGCGACGCCCTGCCGTCCGGACTCACCGCGCTGCTCCGCTCCCGTGTGCGGAACACCCCGGTCGTCCCCGTCGTCCGCATCCTCTCCGCGCGGGACGTCCACCACCTCCTCGACGAGGACGGCGGCCTCCTCGCCGAGCTCAGCGTCGACGAGGTGCTTGCCGAGCGCCTCACCGAAGAGGGCCACGGCACCACCTCGGCCTGGACCGAACTGGAGGTCGAGCTGGCCGACGACGGCGATCCCGCGCTCCTGGACGCCGTCGAGCGGCGCCTGCGCAAGGCCGGAGTCCGGCCGTCGGCCGCGCCGTCCAAGCTGGCCAGGGCGCTGGAGGAGACGGCACCGGGGAAGCGCCGCAAGCCCCGGAAGGCGGCCTCCCCGCGCAGCGCCGGCGACCATGTGCTCGCCTACGTACGCGCCCAGGCCGAGGCCGTCGTCGAGCTCGACCCGGCCGTCCGCCGCGACCTGCCCGACAGCGTGCACAGTATGCGGGTAGCCACCCGCCGGCTGCGCAGCGCCCTGCGGACGTACCGCCCGGTCCTCGACCGGACCGTCACCGATCCGCTCCGCGAGGAGCTGAAATGGCTCGCGGGGGAGCTCGGCGTCGACCGGGACCAGGAAGTCCTCGACGAACGGCTCCGCTCCCGCGTCGCCGGGCTGCCCGGCACCCTGGTCCTCGGGCCGGTGGCCGCCCGGCTGAAGCTCACCTTCGTCGCCCGGCGCAGCGGGGCCCGGAGCCAGGTGGCCTCCGTGCTCGACGGCGACCGCTACCTCGCCCTGCTGGACTCCCTGGACGCCCTGCTGGCCGACCCCCCGCTGCGCCCCGCCGCGGGCAGGGCGCCCGGGGACACGCTGCCCCGCGCCGTCCTCAAGGAGTACGACCGCCTCGCCACCCGCATGGCGGGTGCCCTGGAGCAGCCTCCGGGCGAGGAGCGCGACGTGGCCATGCACGAGGCGCGCAAGGCCGCCAAGCGCGTCCGCTACGCCGCGGAGGCGGCGAAGCCCGCCCTGGGCAAGCCGGCCAAGAAGTTCGCCCGGAGGATGAAGGCCGTGCAGAAGGTCCTCGGCGACCACCAGGACAGCGTCGTCGCCCGGGACGCCCTGCGCACCCTGGCCGTCCAGGCCCACGGGGCCGGGGAGTCCGCCTTCACCTGGGGACTGCTGTACGGCCGGGAGGAGGCCGCGGCGGCGGCACGGGAACGCGAACTGCCCGGGACCTGGGCCCGGGCGGCGGACCCCCGGCTCCGGGCGGCGTTGAAAGGCTGAGCACCGGGTTACGCTTGATGGTCACCCCTGCCAGCTACGAAGGTCCACAGATGTCTGCCGAGTCGGTCTTCCCGCAGCTCGAAGCTCTGCTCCCGCATGTGCAGAAGCCCATCCAGTACGTCGGCGGTGAGCTGAACTCCACCGTCAAACCGTGGGACGAATGCGACGTCCGCTGGGCACTCATGTACCCCGACGCCTACGAGGTCGGACTGCCCAACCAGGGCGTCATGATCCTCTACGAGGTGCTCAACGAGCGTGAGGGCGTCCTCGCCGAGCGCACGTACAGCGTGTGGCCGGACCTCGAGGAGCTGATGCGCGAGCACGAGGTGCCGCAGTTCACCGTGGACAGCCACCGCCCCGTCGGCGCCTTCGACGTGTTCGGCCTGAGCTTCTCCACCGAGCTCGGCTACACCAACATGCTCACGGCCCTGGACCTCGCGGGCATCCCGCTGGAGTCCAAGGACCGCACCGTCGATCACCCGATCGTGCTGGCGGGCGGCCACGCGGCGTTCAACCCCGAGCCGATCGCGGACTTCATCGACTGCGCGGTCATCGGCGACGGCGAGCAGGCCGTCCTGGAGATCACGGAGATCATCCGGGCCTGGAAGGCCGAGGGCCGCCCCGGCGGGCGCGAGGAGGTGCTGTTCCGGCTCGCGAGGACCGGTGGCGTCTACGTCCCCGGCTTCTACGACGTCGAGTACCTCCCCGACGGCCGTATCGGCCGCGTCGTGCCGAACAGGTCCGGTGTGCCGTGGCGTGTGTCGAAGCACACCGTCATGGACCTCGACGAGTGGCCGTACCCGAAGCAGCCGCTCGTCCCCCTCGCCGAGACCGTCCACGAGCGGATGTCCGTCGAGATCTTCCGCGGCTGCACCCGCGGCTGCCGTTTCTGCCAGGCCGGCATGATCACGCGCCCCGTGCGGGAGCGAAGCATCACCGGCATCGGCGAGATGGTCGAGAAGGGCCTCAAGGCCACCGGCTTCGAGGAGGTCGGCCTCCTCTCGCTCTCCTCCGCGGACCACACCGAGATCGGTGAGATCGCCAAGGGCCTCGCCGACCGGTACACCGACGACAAGATCGGTCTCTCGCTGCCCTCCACCCGCGTCGACGCCTTCAACGTCGACCTGGCCAACGAGCTGACCCGCAACGGCCGCAGGTCCGGTCTCACCTTCGCCCCCGAGGGCGGCTCCGAGCGCATGCGCAAGGTCATCAACAAGATGGTCTCGGAGGAGGACCTGATCCGCACGGTCGCCACCGCGTACGGCAACGGCTGGCGCCAGGTGAAGCTGTACTTCATGTGCGGCCTGCCCACCGAGACGGACGACGACGTCCTCCAGATCGGTGACATGGCGGTCAACGTCATCGCCAAGGGCCGTGAGGTCTCCGGGCAGAACGACATCCGCTGCACCGTCTCCATCGGCGGCTTCGTGCCCAAGCCGCACACCCCCTTCCAGTGGGCCCCGCAGCTCAGCGCCGAGGACACCGACGCCCGGCTGAAGAAGCTCCGGGACAAGATCCGCGACGACAAGAAGTACGGCCGCTCCATCGGCTTCCGCTACCACGACGGCAAGCCCGGCATCGTCGAGGGCCTGCTCTCGCGGGGCGACCGCCGCGTCGGCTCCGTCATCCGCGCGGTGTACGAGTCGGGGGGCCGCTTCGACGGCTGGCGTGAGCACTTCAGCTACGACCTGTGGATGCGGAGCGCCGAGAAGACGCTCCCCGGCTTCGGCGTCGACGTCGACTGGTACACCACCCGCGAGCGGACGTACGAGGAGGTCCTGCCCTGGGACCACCTGGACTCCGGTCTCGACAAGGACTGGCTCTGGGAGGACTGGCAGGACTCGCTCGACGAGACCGAGGTCGAGGACTGCCGCTGGACCCCGTGCTTCGACTGCGGCGTCTGCCCGCAGATGGACACCAGCATCCAGATCGGCCCGACCGGCAAGAAGCTCCTGCCGCTCACGGTCGTGAAGTAGCCGGGGCCCATGGACCGGAGGCTTCGGGCATCGTCCCGGCCGCCGAGTGGGCGCACGGCGTGAAGAGGCGCCCGGACGATCCCGTCCGGGCGCCTCTCGGCGTCCGCGGACCGGCGCTGTCGCGTCCCGCGCACTGCCTTGCCTTTCGCCGGGCGCCTGCTCCACGATCGGCGACGTGACCGGAACCCACACCCTTCTCGACCGCCTGCCCACCCCGGGCGAACACCGCCGGATCGCCGAGGCGGTCGGCTGGGGGCACGCCTTCGCGTGGGGGACCGTACCCGCGTCACTGGACGGATCGCCGGCCGGCGCGGTGGCCGTCCGCGACGGTCAGGTCGTCGGCATGGGCCGGATGGTCGGAGACGGCGTGAAGTACTTCTACGTGCAGGACCTCGCGGTGCTGCCCGCCCACCAGGGGGCGGGATCGGGACAGCGCTGCTGCGCCGGCTGCTGGACCACGTGGAGCGCACCGCCCCGGCCCCGGCCTTCGTCGGGCTCTTCTCCACCGACGGCGCCGTCCCGCTCTACCGGAGGAGCGGCTTCACGACCGGCGACATGACGGGCATGTTCCGCCTGGTCGATCCCGCCCGCACCTGACCGGGACGCGCCCTCCGGCACCTGGATGTGAAGCAGGCATTCCCGGCGGGAGCCCGATGACGGCCCTGGAGGCGGGACGCGCCGCGCCGTCCGCGGCCCGCGAGACCCTGCGCACGGCGCGCCGCGACGCGTGGCGCGCGCTCGCCGGAGCGCCCCAGGTCACGGACTCGCGGGAACTCGGAGGGTCCGCTGCGCGTACCCTGGGTAGGACAACGACTGTCCCCAGCGCGGCGCCCGCCTCCGAGATCTCCCTGCCTGCCGACACAGACGTCAGGCGGGGGTGAGCCGGAGCGGCACCCCGGGGCACCCCGTATTTCGTGGGCGGCACGCCACCGCGGCCGCCCCGCACCGAGGAGAAGAACCACTGGGCAAGCGACAGCCCGAAGGCCCGCCGCCCGCACCGGCGGTGCAGCGCATCCGACTGCGCTACACCAAGCGGGGCCGCCTCCGGTTCACCAGTCACAGAGACTTCCAGCGCGCCTTCGAGCGGGCGCTGCGCCGCTCCGAGGTGCCCATGGCCTACTCGGCCGGCTTCACCCCGCACCCCAAGGTGTCGTACGCCAACGCCGCCCCCACGGGCACGGGCAGCGAGGCCGAGTTCCTGGAGATCGCCCTCACCGAGGCGCGGGATCCGGACACCCTGCGCAGGCTGCTCGACGAGTCGATGCCCGACGGGCTCGACGTCATCGACGCGGTGGAGGCCCGTACCTCCGGCCTCGCCGACCGGCTGACCGCTTCCGTATGGGAGATGCGGCTCGACGGCGTCGCCGTGCAGGACGCGGAGAAGGCCGTGGCCGCCTTCCTGGCAGCCGAGACCGTCGAGGTCCAGCGCCGGGCGAAGAACGGCATGCGCAGCTTCGACGCCCGCGCGGCCGTGGCCGACCTGCAGGCTCTTGATCCACAGCCTGATAGGCCCGGGGACCGGCCCTGTGCGATACTGCGCCTGGTAGTGCGGCACGTGACACCTGCCGTGCGACCCGACGACGTCCTGTCCGGTCTCCGAGCTGTGGCCGACCTAACGCCGCCGGTCCCCGCAGCGGTGACCAGGCTGGCGCAGGGGCTCTTCGACGAGGAGTCCGGCACGGTGACCGACCCGCTCGCGCCCGACCGCGAGGCTGCCCCGGCCGTATCCACGGCCGATCCGGCCGCCGCCGCGACGGCGCCGGAAGGTGCAGGTTCCGCGTAAGGCGGTCGTTGTAGCGCAGCCCTCGGACTCGGGAGCCACCTGGGTCGGGCCGCGCACCGCCCCATAAGACTTTCGCCAGGCCGTACGCAGTGCGTACGGAACCGGCGAGCCAGACATCAGCTCCCGTGCGGCGCCCGCGCCCCGGACGGCGGTATCGCGCACATCACGCGAATCGCGCCGGACCGGAACCAGGCGCGGCGCCCGGGAGCGCGACGGGAGAACCGCCCGCATGCACGAGCCGAACGAACCCGGTACGACCGGGAACACCGAAGAGAACAACGCCCCCGGCGACAAGCTGCCTCCGCGCCGCAGGCGCCGCGCGGCCTCCCGCCCCGCGGGACCGCCGTCGGGCGCGCCGGGCGCCCCCGCCGCCCAGGACGTCACGCCGGCCGTACCGGCCGCTGCCGACGCAACCCCCGAGCCCGCCGAGGCCGCGCCGCCGCGCGCCCGCCGTCGTGCGGTCCGCAAGGCCACCGCTCCGGCCGGTGCTCCGCAGACCGCCGAGGTCGTGGAGCCGGTGGCCGAGACCCCGGCCGCCGAGCCGGCCGCTGCCGCTGAGCCCGCCGCCGCTGAGCCCGCCGAGGCCGCGCCACCGCGCGCCCGCCGTCGTGCGGTCCGCAAGGCCACCGCTCCGGCCGGTGCTCCGCAGACCGCCGAGGTCGTGGAGCCGGTCGTCGAGACCGCCCCCGTGGAGGAAGAGGCCGAGGAGGCCGAGGAGACCGTCGAGGCGCCCGTCGTCGAGGCGCCCCGTGGCCGCCGCCGCGCCACCCGTAAGGCGACCGCCCCGGCGGGCGCCCCGCAGTCCGCCGAGACCGTCGCGGCCGTCGCGGAGGAGACCCCCGCGGCCGAGCCGGTGAAGGCCGCCGAGCCCGCCGCAACCGTGGCCGAGCCCGAGCCCGCCGCGGCCCCGCGTGGCCGCACCAGGCGCCGTGCGTCGGCCCCGGCCGGTGCGCCGCAGGCCGCCCAGTCCGCCGAGACCCCGGCCGAGACCGTGGCCGAGCCGGTCGCCGGGACCGCCCCGGTCGAGGAGCCCGCCGCGGCCGAGGAGGCCCCCGCCGCCGAGGCTCCCCGCGGACGCCGCCGGGCATCTCGCAAGGCGAGCGCCCCGGCCGGTTCGCCGCAGCCCGCCGAGGAGGTCGCCGAGGCGGCGGCCGAGAAGGCCGAGAGCCTCCCCGCCGCCGTCGCCGAGGAGCTGGCCACCGAGACCGAGCAGGTCGAGGAAGCCGCGCCGCGAGGCCGTCAGCGCCGCCGGGCCACCGCCGCCGCGGGCCGACCCGAGTTCACCGGCAAGGCCGAGGAGCCGGCCCGCAAGGGCCGCCGCGCGACGCGTCCCGCCGTCGCCGTGTTCCAGGCCCCGGTCTTCGCCGAGCCGATGTTCCAGACCCCGGAGACCGCTGCCGCCGCCGCGGCCGCCGCCGGTTCCGCCTCGCCGTACGACGAGAGCGACGACTTCGAGGAGCAGAAGACCTCGGACCGGGCGCCGCGCAAGGCCGAGGCCAAGCAGGCCCCCGAGGCCGCCGCATCCGCCGAGGCTGCCGAGGCCGCACCGCAGGGCGGCTCCCGCCGCCGTCGGCGCCGTCGTGGCGAGGCCGTCGAGACCGAGCCGGCCGCGACCCCGGTCACGCTCCCGGCCGAGCAGCCCGCAGCCTCCACCGCCGTCGAGGACGAGCACGAGGACGAGCAGGAGACCGAAGCCGAGCACGAGGGCGACGAGTCGGACGAGTACGGCGACCGCCCCTCGCGCCGCCGCCGTCGTGGTGGCCGTCGCCGCCGCCGCGGCGAGGCCACCGACGCGGACGACGCCGAGCAGAGCGACGATGCCGCGTCGGACCGCTCCGAGGACGAGCAGCCTGCGCACGAGGAAGAGGAGGACGACGAGCACGAGTCCTCCGCCGGCTCCAGCAGCAGCCGTCGCCGCCGTCGCCGTCGCCGTCGCAGCGGGGACGCCTCCGGCGAGGACCACGGCACGGGCTCCGACGATCCGGAGCGTACGGTCGTCAAGGTCCGCGAGCCCCGTAAGAAGGAGGCCGAGCGCGAGCCCGGCACCGGCTTCGACGAGGTCCAGTCCATCAAGGGCTCGACCCGTATGGAGGCCAAGAAGCAGCGCCGGCGCGAGGGCCGGGAGCAGGGCCGCCGCCGTGTCCCGATCATCACCGAGGCCGAGTTCCTGGCCCGCCGAGAGGCCGTCGAGCGCGTGATGGTCGTCCGCCAGAGCGGCGAGCGCACCCAGATCGGCGTCCTCGAGGACAACGTGCTCGTCGAGCACTACGTCAACAAGGAGCAGGCCACCAGCTACGTCGGCAACGTCTACCTGGGCAAGGTGCAGAACGTCCTGCCGTCCATGGAGGCCGCCTTCGTCGACATCGGCAAGGGCCGCAACGCCGTGCTGTACGCGGGCGAGGTCAACTTCGAGGCGCTCGGCATGGCCCACGGGCCGCGCCGCATCGAGACCGCGCTGAAGTCCGGCCAGTCCGTCCTCGTCCAGGTGACCAAGGACCCGATCGGCCACAAGGGCGCCCGCCTGACCAGCCAGGTCTCGCTGCCCGGCCGCTACCTGGTCTACGTGCCCGAGGGCTCGATGACCGGCATCAGCCGCAAGCTGCCCGACACCGAGCGCGCCCGGCTGAAGACCATCCTCAAGAAGATCGTTCCCGAGGACGCGGGCGTCATCGTGCGCACCGCCGCCGAGGGCGCGAGCGAGGACGAGCTGCGCCGTGACGTCGAGCGTCTCCAGCAGCAGTGGGAGGAGATCCAGAAGAAGTCGAAGAACACCAGCAGCTCCAACGCGCCGACGCTGCTCTACGGCGAGCCGGACATGACCGTCCGGGTCGTCCGCGACATCTTCAACGAGGACTTCTCCAAGGTCATCGTCAGCGGTGACGACGCCTGGGAGACCATCCACGGCTATGTCTCGCACGTGGCGCCCGACCTGACGGACCGGCTCTCGCGCTGGACCTCCGAGGTCGACGTCTTCGCGACGTACCGCATCGACGAGCAGCTGATGAAGGCGCTGGACCGCAAGGTCTACCTGCCCAGCGGCGGCTCGCTCGTGATCGACAAGACCGAGGCGATGGTCGTCGTCGACGTCAACACCGGCAAGTTCACCGGGCAGGGCGGAAACCTCGAGGAGACCGTCACCAAGAACAACCTGGAGGCGGCCGAGGAGATCGTGCGCCAGCTGCGGCTGCGCGACCTCGGTGGCATCGTCGTCGTCGACTTCATCGACATGGTGCTGGAGTCCAACCGGGACCTGGTGCTGCGGCGCCTCCTGGAGTGCCTGGGACGCGACCGTACGAAGCACCAGGTCGCCGAGGTCACCTCGCTGGGCCTGGTCCAGATGACCCGCAAGCGGGTGGGCCAGGGTCTCCTGGAGTCCTTCTCCGAGACCTGTGTCCACTGCAACGGGCGCGGCGTCATCGTTCACATGGAGCAGCCGACCTCCACCGGTGGCGGTGGCAAGCGCTCCAAGAAGCGCCGCGGTGGTGCCGGGCACGAGCACGGCCAGGACCACGAGCACGCCGAGCAGCACGAGGCGGAGACCGAGGCCGAGGTCGCGGCGGAGGTCGCCGCACCGGTGGCCCTGCCCGAGCCGGAGTTCGTGGCCGACGAGGAGCTGTACAGCAGCCCCGCCGAGGCGGAGGCGGCGGCGTCGCGCGGCCGTGGCCGCCGGCGTGCCACCCGCAAGGTGACGGCTCCGGCCGGCGCTCCGGTGGCGGAGCCCGCTCCGGCCCCGGTCGTCGAGGAGCCGCAGCCCGAGCCGGTCGCCGAGACCCCGGTGGCGGCTCCGGCCGAGCCCGAGGCCGAGGCCCCCGCTCCCGAGGCCGCACCTCCGGCGCGCACGCGTCGCAGGGCGACCCGGAAGGCGACCGCTCCGGCGGGCTCGCCCAAGTCGGCCGATGTGACGCCCCCGGTCCAGCCGGCCGAGCCCGCGGCGGAGCCCGTCGCGGTCGAGGACCCGGTCGTCGAGGCCCCCGCGGCCCCGGCTCCCGCTCCGTCCGAGGAGACGCCGGCGCCCGAGGCGGCCGCCCCCGAGGCCCCCGCGGCCGAGGGGGAGCCCGCTCCGGCGGCCCCGCCGCGCGCCCGTCGCCGGGTGACCCGCAAGGTCACCGCTCCGGCCGGGTCGCCCGCCGGCGCCGAGGAGGCCGCGGTCGTCGTGGTCGCGGGCACCGAATCCGACACGCCCGAGGCCCCCGAGGCCGAGGCGGCGGAGTCGGAGGCCCCGGTCAAGAAGACGGCAGCGCGCAAGACCGCGAAGAAGGCCACGGCGAAGAAGGCGGCCACCAAGAAGACGGCCGCCAAGACGGTCGCGAAGAAGACCGCCGCGAAGAAGACGACCACGAAGAAGGCGGCCGCGAAGAAGACCGTCGCGGCCGAGCAGTCGTCGCCTTCCGTGACGGCTTCCGCTCCGTCCGCCGATTCGGAGTGAATCGCCGACCGAGCCTTTCGTAACCGGTTGTTCATCGATCCGTGTCCCGCCCCGAACCCTTCGGGGCGGGACACGTGCTTTGTTTCAGAACTGATGCACTAGCCGGTTAACAGGCCCGAAATCGCCTGAGAAATCCCTGATAATGTGACGGCGGTCGCTGGCTGTGAAGTTCCTGGAAGGGAACTACGGTCGGTGACCGGCCCGGTTCAGGACAGACCGGACCCAAGTTTCCTTGGTAGGGCGTCGGCATTCTGCCGGTGGGGTTATGCGCGGCCTCGTGAGACGTCCCGCACCCCAGACCTCTGCCTGTGAAGAGCTCTTGCGGTGTTCAAGGAGGACGTCCATGACGAGCATCAACGAGCAGCCGATTCCTGCTGCCCGCCCGGTCATCGGTGAAGAAGAGATCGAGGCAGCCGTACGCGTGCTGCGCAGCGGTCGCGTCGTGCAGGGCCCGGAGGTCGCTGCCTTCGAGGAAGGCTTCTCCGAGCTGGTCGACGGACGTCACTGCGTCGCCGTCAACTCCGGTACCTCCGCACTGCACATGCTGCTGCTCGCCCTCGGCATCGGCCCGGGCGACGAGGTGATCGTCCCTTCCTTCTCCTTCGCGGCATCCGCCAACGCGGTCCGACTCGTCGGCGCCGACGTCGTGTTCGCCGACATCGAGCCCGGCAGCTACGGCCTGGACCCGGCCGCCGTCGAGGCGGCGATCACACCGCGCACCGCCGCCGTCATGCCGGTGCACCTCTACGGCCACCCGGCCGCCATGGACAAGCTCATGCCCATCGCGGAGAAGCACAAGCTCGCCGTCGTCGAAGACGCGTGCCAGGCGCACGCCGCGGCCCTGAACGGCACCCCCGTCGGCGCGTTCGGCGCGGGCGGAACGTTCAGCTTCTACCCGACCAAGAACATGCACTCCCTCGAGGGCGGCATGGTCACCACGGCAGACGCCGAACTCGCCCGCACCCTGCGCCTCCTGCGCAACCAGGGCATGGAGGCGCGGTACGCCAACGAGATCGTCGGCGCCAACATGCGCATGACGGACGTAGCCGCCGCCGTCGGCCGCGTCCAGCTCACCAAGGTCGGTGGCTGGACCGAGCAGCGCCGCGCCAACGCCGCCTACCTCGACGCGCACATCACCGCGCCGAACGTCACGACGCCGCCGGTCGCCGAGGGTGCCCGCCACGTCTACCACCAGTACACGATCCGGGTGCAGGGCGACCGCGACGCCGCGATGGCCAAGCTCACCGAGGCGGGCATCGGCAACGCCGTCTACTACCCGACCCCGATCCACCGGCTGAAGCCGTACTGGGAGCCGGACCAGAAGGCCGGCCGTAACTGGGACCTGCCGGAGACCGAGCGGGCCGCCGCCGAGGTCGTCTCGCTGCCCGTCCACCCGTCGCTGAGCGAGGGTGACCTCGCGCGCATCGCCGACGCCGTGAACTCGCTGGGGGAGAACCTGTGACCGCCGTACTGAGGGCAGGCCTCGTCGGCCTCGGTTCCATGGGGCGCAACCACGCCCGTGTCCTCGCCGGACTCGAAGGCGTGACCCTGGTCGGCGTCGTCGACCCGATGGGCGACAAGAACGGCTGGGCGCAGGGCGCCCCCGTCCTGTCGACCGTCGAGGAGCTCATCGCGCTCGGCGTCGACTACGCGGTCGTGGCCTGCCCGACCGCCCTCCACGAAGAGGTCGGCCTCAAGCTGGCCGAGGCCGGCGTCTGCGCCCTGATCGAGAAGCCGCTGGCCGACACCGTCGAGGGTGCCCGCCGCCTCGTCGAGGCCTTCGAGTCGCGCGGCCTGGTGGCCGGCGTCGGCCACATCGAGCGCTGCAACCCGGCCCTGCGCTCCCTGCGCAGCCGCCTGGAGGCCGGCGAGCTCGGTGACGTGTTCCAGGTCGTCACCCGCCGCCAGGGGCCCTTCCCCCACCGCATCGCCGACGTCGGTGTGGTGAAGGACCTCGCGACGCACGACATCGACCTCACGGGCTGGGTCACCGGCCAGACGTACACCTCGATCGCGGCCCACACGGTCTCCAAGTCCGGCCGCAAGCACGAGGACATGGTCTCCGCGGTGGGCCAGCTCTCCGACGGCACCATGGTCAACCACCTGGTCAACTGGCTGAGTCCGCTCAAGGAGCGCTTCACCTCGGTCACCGGCGAGCGCGGCTGCTACATCGCCGACACCCTCACCGCCGACCTCACGTTCCACTCGAACGCGGCCGTGGCGACCGAATGGGAGGCGCTGCGCGCCTTCCGCGGGGTCTCCGAGGGCGACATGATCCGTTACGCGATCCCGAAGCGCGAGCCGCTGCTGGTCGAGCACGAGCTCTTCCGGGACGCCGTGCTGGGCGAGTCGGCCGATATCTGCACGCTGCGGCAGGGGTTGCGTACCGTGGAGGTGGCGGCTTCGGTGCTGGAGTCGGCTGCCAGTAGCACCACCATCCGCCTCTCGGACGGACGACAAGCCGGTCAGGAGCTGGGGAGTTGACCACACCGGATGTGACTGTCGTTGTAGCCGTCTACAACACCATGCCGTATCTGACCGAGTGTCTGAACTCGCTGGCAGGGCAGAGCATCGGGCTCGACCGCCTGCAGGTCGTCGCCGTGAACGACGGGTCGACGGATGGCAGCGGGCCGGAACTCGACCGCTTCGCAGCGGAGTACCCCGGCACTTTCACCGTGCTGCACCAGGCCAATTCCGGCGGCCCGGCCGCACCGAGCAACCGGGCTCTGGACGTGGCCACCGGTCGTTACGTGTACTTCATCGGCTCCGACGACCACCTCGGTGAGGAAGCACTGGAGCGAATGGTGGCGTGCGCCGACGAGCACGGTTCCGACGTGGTCGTGGGAAAGATGGTCGGCACCAACGGCCGCTATGTGCACCAGAAGCTCTACGCGGAGAGCAATCCGGACGTCAGCCTGTACGAATCGGCGCTTCCGTACACACTGGCCAATACCAAGCTGTTCCGGCGTGACCTCGTCGAGAAGCACAAGCTGCGCTTTCCCGAGGACATGCCGGTCGGCAGCGACCAGCCGTTCACCATCGAGGCCTGTGTCCGGGCGAGAAAGATCTCAGTACTCGCTGATTACACGTACTATTACGCGGTCAAACGCGGTGACGCCAGTAACATCACCTACCGAGCCGATCACCTGGCCCGGCTGCGCTGCGTCACGAAGATCATGGAGCACACCGCAGGCCTGATCGAGCCCGGTCCGAAGCGTGATGCCGTATTCAAGCGGCATTTCGAGTGGGAGCTCTCCAAGCTCCTGCAGAAAGACTTCGCCTCTCTCGATCCGGATACCAAACGCCAGGTGTGCGAGGGGATAGCCCCACTCCTGGACGCTTACTACACCGACGCTCTCCGCGACGGCACGGGCGTCACCCGGCGCGTGCGTTTCGGCCTGGCCCTGAGGGGTGCGGTCGACGAACTCTCCGCTGCTCTCACCGAGGAAGCGGAGCACGGCGCCCCGCCCTTCCTCCTCGAGGACGGGAGGGCGTTCGCGACGTACCCGGGCTTCAGGGACAGTGAGACCGGCCTGCCCGACCACTGGTACGAGGTCCTCGGCGAGGGGGTGGCCGGCCGGCTCGCACGGCACACGGAACTCGAATCCGCCGAGTGGGAGCAGGAGGGGACGAAGCTGTCCCTCTCGCTCGTCCTGCGGCTCGGTGTCATCGGCGACACCTCCTCCGCAGTGGTCGCGCTGGCGCGTGGCGCGATGCCCAAGAGCGCGGACAAGCCCGGAGCACGCAGGCTGCCGGACAAGGCCCAGCCGCAGGGCGTGGCAGGCGAGTTCGACAGGCAGGCGGCGGAGGACGGCACGCGGTCCCGGCTGACTGCCCGCATCCCCATCGATCCGGTCAATGCCAAGCGCGGTGTGCGCGTCTACGTCGACGTGGCAGGCTCGGTGTACGAGATCCCCGTGCGGACCGACGGCCTCCCGATGCCGCTGGCCCGGCGCTGGGGCGGACCGGTACCGCACCGGGTCGCCGCCAACGTGAATCCGAAGGGCCGTCTCGTCATCACGACCGCTCCTCTGTGGGAGACGAAGACGGGTGTGTTCAGGCGCCTGCGCCACATGCTGTCCAGGCTGAAGAGGAAAGTAACCCGATGAACATCTGTGTAGTCGCGCTCGGCAAGATCGGCCTTCCGCTCGCCGTGCAGTTCGCCGCCAAGGGCCACAAGGTCATTGGCGCCGACGTCAACGAGAAGGTCGTCGAGCTGGTCAACGCTGCCACCGAGCCGTTCCCCGGCGAGCACGACCTGGACGTCAAGCTCAAGGAGACCGTGGGCGCCGGCCTGCTCTCCGCGACGACGGACACCACGGCCGCGGTCGCCGCGTCCGACGCCGTCGTGGTCGTCGTCCCGCTCTTCGTGGACGCCGAGGGAACGCCGGACTTCGGCTGGATGGACTCCGCGACGAAGGCCATCGCCGCGGGCCTGAAGCCGGGTACCCTCGTCAGCTACGAGACCACCCTCCCGGTCGGCACCACGCGCACCCGCTGGGCGCCGATGCTCGCCGAGGGCTCCGGCCTCACCCCGGGCCGCGACTTCCACCTCGTCTTCTCCCCGGAGCGCGTGCTCACCGGCCGCGTCTTCGCCGACCTGCGCCGCTACCCCAAGCTCGTCGGCGGCATCGACGAGGCGTCCTCGCAGCGCGGCGTGGAGTTCTACGAGGCCGTGCTCGACTTCGACGAGCGCGAGGACCTGCCGCGTCCGAACGGCGTCTGGGACCTCGGTACGGCGGAGGCCTCCGAGCTCGCCAAGCTCGCCGAGACCACCTACCGCGACGTCAACATCGGTCTGGCCAACCAGTTCGCCCGGTTCGCCGACAAGAACGACATCGACGTCAAGAAGGTCATCGAGGCCTGCAACAGCCAGCCCTACAGCCACATCCACCAGCCCGGCATCGCCGTCGGCGGTCACTGCATCCCGATCTACCCGCGGATGTACCTCTGGAACGACCCCGAGGCCACCGTCGTACGCTCGGCCCGCGAGGCCAACGCCGCGATGCCCGAGTACTCCGTCGACCTGCTGGCCGCCGCCTACGGCGACCTGGACGGCGTCGGGGTCCTGGTGCTGGGCGCCGCCTACCGCGGTGGTGTCAAGGAGACCGCCTTCTCCGGCGTCTTCGGTGTGGTCGAGGCGCTGAAGGCGCGCGGCGCGGTTCCGTTCGTCTCGGACCCGATGTACACGGCCGACGAGCTGACCGCGCACGGCCTCGTGCCGCACGAGGGCCAGGCCGTGACCGCAGCGATCCTCCAGGCCGACCACGCCGAGTACCGTGAGCTCGCCGCCGCCGACCTGCCGGACGTACGTGTCCTGGTCGACGGACGCCGCACGACCGACCCGGCCAACTGGGCGGGCGTGCGCCGCGTCGTCATCGGCGGCTGATCCCCGATGACCTGGCTGATCACCGGCGGAGCCGGTTACATCGGATCGCACGTGGTGAAGGAGATGGCCGTCCGTGAGCCGGTCGTCGTCCTGGACGACCTCAGCACCGGCCGGGCCGAGCGGCTGGCCGACGGCGTGCCGCTGGTCGTCGGCTCCGTACTGGACCGGGAACTGCTCGACCGGGTGTTGGTCGAGCACGGGGTGACCGGCATCGTGCACATCGCAGGCAAGAAGCAGGTCGCCGAGTCCGTCGAGCGCCCGCTCCACTATTACCGCGAAAACGTCGACGGGCTGCGCACGCTCCTGGAGGCAGCGGCCGACGCGGGTGTCGGGCGCTTCCTCTTCTCCTCGTCGGCAGCGGTCTACGGCATGCCCGATGTCGACCTCGTCACGGAGGAGACTCCGTGCAAGCCCCTCAGCCCGTACGGGGAGACGAAGCTCGCAGGCGAGTGGCTGGTCGCGGCGGCAGGAAGGGCGCACGGCATGGCCACGGCCTCGCTGCGCTACTTCAACGTCGCGGGGGCGGGCTCGGCAGAGCTCGGCGACGACGGGGTGTTCAACCTTGTGCCGATGGTCTTCGAGCGCCTGACCAAGAAGGAAGCGCCGAGGGTCTTCGGAGACGACTACCCGACCCCTGACGGCACGTGCGTCCGCGACTACATCCACGTCGAGGACGTGGCTACCGCACACGTGGCTGCGGCCCAGCGGCTCGTCGACGACACCTCCGCTTCCCTCACTCTGAACATAGGGCGCGGGCAGGGGGTCTCGGTGTCCGAGATGGTCGCCGTGATCCAGGATGTCGCGGGTCTGCGTGACCTGTCGCCCGTGGTCGAGGCCCGTCGGGCCGGCGACGCGGCCCGCGTCGTGGCCGCGGCAGACCGTATCCGGCTGGAGCTCGGCTGGACTTCGCGCCACGACGTCCGGGACATGGTGACCTCGGCGTGGGCCGGCTGGCTTCTGAGGCACCCCGTGGACGTGTGACACACACCGGTCCCGCACACGCGTGAGGGTCCGTACCCCCGAGCCGGGGTACGGACCCTCACGCGTCGTTGCGGTCCTGTCAGCTCTCGCCGAGGAACAGCTGGTCGAACTGCTTCTGGACGACGCTCCAGTCCCAGGAGGAGACAGCGTGCCGGGAAGCCGCCTTGCCCGCTTCCAGCCACGCCTCCTCGCTGGAGGTGACCTCCAGGATGCGCCGGGCCGCCTCCTCGGGGGAACCGACGACCCAGCCTTCCGGATACAGGGTCCGGGCGCTGTTGGCCCGCCCGGCGTAGAACGGCCAGTCGCGGGCGACGGGCAGTGCGGCACTCGCCGCACCTTCCATCAGCCCCACATGGCATCCCTCCCGAACGGAGGAGCTCAGGATCACCCCGATGTCGGTGAGCGCGGCGGGCACGTCGTCGGTGGGGCCCTGCCGTACCACCGCGCCGGACTCGACGAGGGGCTTGAGCTCACGCTCCAGCGCCGTCCGGTACTCGGCGGTCGCCTTGCTGGTCTTGGGGTCCATGTCACCGCCCACCAGGAGCAGCCGGTACCGCTCGTCCCGCTCCCGTACCAGCTTGAGCACCTCCACGGCCCACAGGGGGTCCTTGGCGACCTGGCTGACGCCGATCAGCCCGAGGTTGAAGCGGGCGTCGGCGGTCTTCGGGCGGACGAATCCCGACAGGTCCATGGCGTTGTCGAGGACGTGCATGCGTGGCGCGGCGTCCCCGCGCAGCTGCGGCACCAGCGATGTGGTCAGATCCCGGACGTGGGGTGCCACGAAGATCAGGTCGTCGATGCGTGAGAAGTCCGTCATGTGCGGCCAACGGGTGAAAGCCTCGTAACTGTGCAGTCGCACCACGATGCGTGTGTCACCGGGATCGATGGTGGTCAGCATCGAGGCCGGGCCGACCGACCAGTCGAGGAACACGGTGTCCGCCCAGTCGAGGTACGGACGCATCAGCCGCTCGACATCCGCCTGGTAGGCGGTCGGGCCGTCGGCCAGCCGGTCCTCCAGCATGAGGCGGGCGGCCCATGAGATCCGCTTGAGCGCCCTCTGCGCCGCGAGGTCCAGGTAACGGAGCTCGACTTCGGGGTGGTCCTCGTAGAGCGCCAGGATGTGCTTGAGGAAGTTGGCGTTGGCACTCGTGGTGACGAGCAGACGCAACGGGCGATCAGTCGGCGGGGCCGCCGGAGGCTTCTTCCTGCCGCGTGGCCGGGCAACCGCCTGGAACGCGGTGGAGCGGTGGAAACGCTCGACGTACTTCTGGGCGTCCTTGGCGAGGGGCGAACTCAGCTGGTCTATGTGAAGTACCCGGTGGAAGCCGAGGAAGAGCGCTCGGTTCAGTGCCTCGGAAGCAATCTCGTGGTTGCCCTGTGCCTGCTGTGCGTCCGCGCGGGCAAGGTGGGCATCGACCGCCCTGCTGAGGTCGCGAGGGCTGATGCCCTTGGCGATCTCCGTCATGACGCCTTCGTCGAGCAGTT
Source organism: Streptomyces sp. NPDC002125 (assembly GCF_053593715.1). Lineage (NCBI taxonomy): Bacteria > Bacillati > Actinomycetota > Actinomycetes > Kitasatosporales > Streptomycetaceae > Streptomyces > Streptomyces sp. NPDC002125. The sequence goes on from NZ_JBSFDD010000002.1 coordinate 570,758, forward strand.
CGGCCTTGACCGCGAGGTCGGAGATCTTGGAAGCGGCCTCCGTGAGCGCTATGGCCGCACCGCTGGTCCGACCGGCCCACTGCATGCCCTCGGCTACGTACCGGGAGGCAGCCACGCGCGCCTTGACGGGCATGCCCGGCACAGTCACGGCGGAGCGCCAGAACCTGGCGCCCAGAGTCGAGCGCATGACAGGCCGAGCGGTCGCCGTACGCATCATGACGGCCGGCAGGCCATCGATGGTGCGGCGAACGTCCTTGGCGACGGCACCGAGCGGCGGGAGCGCCGCCTGGCGTGCCGTCGCCCCGCGCTGCTTGAGCTTGTCGAGTGCGGTGAGGGCCGCGGCGATACCGAAGTGTGCTTCTGCCGCGGGCGCGTACTGGGAAAGCCGCCACACGGTGTAGACGGCGCCAGGGTCCAGTGCCACGAGAACCTGGGCGTTCAGGGCGCGGCGCCGAAGCCACCGGTCGCGCTGGGACTGCAGCCACACCCTCATGCCGGCGGGAGAGCCGGCAGCCTTGCGTCGCAGCGCACCACTCCTCTTGGAGAGGTTCCGCGGCAGCTGGTGCACGCCTGCCAGCTGGATCTCGGCGAGTTCCTCGGAGACCGGTGAGACGTGGAAGGTGCCGGCCAGATACACCTCGGCATCCCGGGCCCGGAACTTGGCCACGGAATCCTTGAGGAGGCCCAGTTGCGGTCTCTTGCTCGCGATGAACAGAACCTCGGTCACGATGCGGGTCCTCCGGTGACAGTCGACTTCTCAGCGAGGACAGGCGTGTTCGTGGCGGTCCTGTTCGATGCCGAGTCCACGTTCAGCTGCTCGATCAGCTCCTTCACCGCGGCAGCCATCAGTGTCTCCCGGGTGAACTGGTCGGCGTGTGCCATCGCCTCCGCGTGGACTGCGTCGCTGGTCTCGACGGCCATGTGGGCGGCGCGCACGAACGACTGGGTCAGCGCCTCGACGTCGAGACCGACGGCACCGGTCCACAACGGGTGCCCCTGGAGGATGTTCGAAGCGTCATGTTCGACCACATGGGCGGAGACGATCGGCAGACCCGTCGCCATGTACTCGTACACCTTGCCGGACGTCACGTAACGGCCGCCGATGAGGATGAGGACCATGGCGTCCCAGCGGGCGTATACCGAAGCGACCTCGGCCTTGGCCGCCGGGCCGCCGAAGTGGACTCCGTCCTCCTCGGCCTGCTTGAGGATCTCCGCGTGCCGGTTGGCCTCGCGGCCCGAACCGTTGCCGATGTGACCGCGTACCTCGAAGCGTGCCCCGGTGAGCAGGGGTTCCTGCTCGCGGGCCGCCCGCCAGGCACTGAGTACCGTCTCCAGGTGCTGGGCCGTGAAGTTGACCGTGCCCAGGTAGCCGAAGACAAGACCGGCCTCCGGGTCAGCCGCGTGCATACGGCCGGGGGCGCTGTCCGCGTCGTAGCCGTTCCGCACGACGCGGACCCGGTCGGCGAATTCCGGGTAGCGCGTTCGGTAGTGCTCGGCGATGGGGTCGTTGACCACCCAGAGGGAGATCGCGTGGTCCAGGATCTTCTGCTCCCAGCGGCCCAGTTCCGACTCGCGGGAGAAGGCTTCCACACCGTCGATGACGTCGATGGACCAGCCGTCGCGGAAGTCCACGGCATAGGGAACGCGAGCGTGCTCCCACAGCTTCCAGGCCGCGGCCAGATTGACGTAGGGAACACAGCTGGCCAGCAGGAGGTCGGCCTGGTGCCGTTCGTGGATGTCGACGACGGCCTGTTCGAGGGCACCTCGCCACTCGCCGAAGTTCGGCTCGGGGAAGGTTTCCGTCTGCCGTACGCGGAGCTTCGCGACCCAGTCGGCCGGCCGGAGGGCACGCGCCTCGTCGTAGAGACGGATGTCCGTCTCCAGGTCCTCCCTCACCAGGGGGAGCTCGACGATCTTGACCCGGGGGTCGACCTGGTCCAGAAGGGTGAGGTCGACGCCGGAGTCCCGCTCCCAGGAGTCCTGGGCGATGGTGACGACGGTGACGTCCCAGCCAGCGTTGATGAACTGGTTCGCGGTCTCACGCATGCGGTAGGCGCAGCTTTTGGCAGCCGGCGGGAAACCGATGGCAAGGTAGATCACATGGGGCCGTGTGCCCTTCACGGGCAGCCCTGACCTGGGAGACGCTGACATAGCGTATGACGCTAGCACGGTGACATTTGCGTATAAGCGCCGCTCGAGGCGCTCCGCATGTCACGCGCGCCGGCTTCCCCCCTTCCACTCTTCCATGATCCGCACGACGTTCTCAGCCGCGTGCCCGTCGCCGTAGGGCGTGCCGGGGTCGGTCGTCGGCACGGCCCGGGTCACGGTCTCCGCCCAGGCGTCCGCGTCCATTGCGTGCGGATCGGGCACCAGGACGTTCCAGCCGGTGTCCACCGTCTCCACCCACTCCGTCTCGGGGCGGATCGTCGTCGTGATCCGCTCGAGGAGGAATGCTTCCTTCTGCAGGCCGCCGGAGTCGGTGACGACACCGGTGGAGGCCAGTACGGCGGCGACCAGACCCGCGTACGGGAGCGGGCGGCCGACGTGGACCGACCCCTGGTCCAGCTTGATGCCGTGCTCCTCGGCACGGGCCACCAGGCGAGGGTGGGCGAGCAGCGCGACGGGGACCGGCAGGCCCGCCAGGGACTCCAGGATCGCCGACAGGCGCGCCGGGTCGTCCGTGTTGTCCGGCCGGTGCAGCGTGGCCAGCAGGAAGGGCTGGGAGGGGTCGATGCCCTCGGGCAGAGCCGGCGCCGGGTGCTCACCGGCGAGGACCGCGTCACGGATCCGCAGGCAGATGTCGACCATGACGTCGCCGGCCAGTTCGGAACGCTCGGAGAGCCCCTCCGCCGCGAGGTGGCGCATCGCCTCTTCGGTCGGCGCCAGGAGCAGATCCGCGCAGTGGTCGGTCAGCACCCGGTTGTGCTCCTCCGGCATGCGTCGGTTGAAGGAACGCAGCCCGGCTTCCAGGTGAGCGACCGGGAGGTGCATCTTCACGGCGGAGAGTGCGCCCGCGATGGTGGAGTTGGTGTCGCCGTAGACCAGGACCCAGTCGGGCTGCTCGCGCTCGAGAACGGGGTCGAGCGCGCTGAGCACGGATCCGGTCTGGGCTCCGTGGCTTCCGGAGCCGACGCCCAGGTGCACATCGGGGTCGGGGATGCCGAGTCCGTCGAAGAAAACATCGGACAGGTCGGCGTCGTAATGCTGTCCCGTGTGCACGATGAAGTGCTCGTGTTCCGTGCCTGCGAAGGCTGCCGAGATGGGCGCCAGCTTCACCAATTGTGGACGGGCACCGACGATGCTGATGACTTTCACTGAGCACTCTTCTTCTGGGTCAGGTCACGTGCGAGGTGTCAGCGCAATGGTAGGCAATCGCGTGGACGCCGATGATCGCGCCCGCCGCACTCCCGGCGGCGGCCGCAGCGCCGTCACCTGCGTCGGGACGCTCCCACAGGCCCCGACGGGCCCAGAGTAACGATCGGGCGACCAAATGCCGACCGGCCGTGTCCCGGGAGGGAAACGCAGTGCGTCCTGCCGGATATCCGGCAGGACGCACCTTTCGTCCTGACTCTCAGACGCCGTCCAGGATGAGGTCGGCGTGCGCCACCCAGTATCCGGTCAGCCCGCCTGCGGTGATCTGGACCATGGCCCGCCCGTTCACGAACGCTCGCCGGTCGAACGGCGCGTTGGAGCTGTTGGCGAAACGCACCGTCCTTGTGCTCCCCGTGCTGCCGTCTGTGCCGAACTTGTAACAGACGATGTCGGTCTCGGCGGGGAAGGTGGCCGTCCGGTGCGGGCGGTAGACGGTGGTCAGGTACTCACCGCGCAGGAACACCTTGGGGAAGTACTCACCCACCCACCAGCCCGTGTAGGCACCGGCGTTGATGCGGTAGTAGACGCCACGCCCCTGGATGCGGCGGCGCACGTTGGCCGGAGCCTCCGTCGCCCGGGCGAACTCGACCGTCTTCGACGCGAGTTGCGCGTCTCCCTTGGAGGCGGTCCAGCCGAAGTTCGAGCCCTCCCCAGCCGTGTCGAACTGGTAGAGCGTATGGGTACCCGCGGCGAACGCGATCGTCGCGCCGGCGCGCAGAACAGGAGCGGGGAAGTCGTCGAGGAGCGTGTCGTGCTGGCGTGCGAGCTCCGGGGCTCCGGTCTGCCAGTGCAGCTGTCGGAACAGGTTGATGTGGTGCTGGTGGTACGTCGGCGCCGGAATGCGGTGCGTGTCGCAGTAGTACGAGAACCAGCGGGTGTTCCGCAGTCCCGGGAAGTGGTCGCGGATCGTGGTCAGAGACCCGTCGTAGAGTTGCGCGGCCAGCGGGTTGCCCGTCTCGATGACGTAGTCCCAGAGACCGAACATCGCGAAGATCATGCCGTTGTACGTGTAGTCGGAGGTGCCCGGGGCGTCGATCGGGTACTCCTGGATCCAGAGGTACCCCCCGGCGTCCTTGTTGACCACCCACGGCTTGGCGTCGTCGGCGCGCAGCAGTGAGGCGAAGGCGGCGTCGGCGGCGGCCCGGTAGAGGGTGCGCTCGTCCTCGCTGATCCCGTCCAGCTGGGAGAGCTGGATGAAGAGGCTGATGGCCTCGCCCTGGGCCATGCCTGAGTACCAGGGGGCCTTGTAGGTCACGCCGCCGTGAGTGCCGTGGGTGAAGTCGAACGGGTACGGGAAGTACCAGGCGCCCCTGGACTCCACACGCGTGTCGATCAGCCGCTGTGCCTGTGCCTTCGCACGCTGGAGGAAGAGCGCCTTGCGTGAGGTGTCCTGCTCGTTGCGGTAACTGGTCACACAGCCGAGACCGAACTGGATCTGTGTGACCGGCTGGTTGTATCCGGCAGCCGTCTTGCTGGGCCGGTACATGATGACGCCTTCGGCGTCGATGTAGGTGTGCTCGTTGTCCGGTGTGATGTTGGCCCATGTCGTCGGCCTGTCCCGCCAGGGCCGCATCGTCTCGGGCAGATCCGGGGCGCAGACGTAGCCGGACGTCTTGAATTCGAAGGGAAGCGTTGTGGGGATCTCGTCCGCGACCAGCTTCGGGTCCGGAGGGGAGTCCTGGTAAGGAATGCGGGTCCGGGCGGCGGGCGCCCGGACGGTGCCCTCCGCGAGCTGGTCGGGCAGAGGGGGCAGTGCGGGCTGGCCGTTCGTGCGCGGCAGGCTCAGCACGAAGGACTTCGGCATGCCCATGTACGGGTCGGGCTTCGGGGTGGCGAAGACACCCGCAGCCGCCGCCGGGGCGGAGCCGGCGACGACGCCGCCACCCAGGACCGCGGCCCCCAGGAACGTGCTCCCTGCCGCCTTGATGAAATTCCGCCGCCCGACGTCGGCATGCTGCTGTTCGGTCACGAAGACAACCCCCCACACAAAGATCACTGATCGGGGGATCGTATGTGAAAGCTGCGGGCAATGTGAGGGATCTGTGATGTCCGGTCAGCGGGCGGAGAGCACCCCTTCGTTCTCGACGTATGCGGCACCCGACTGCGGGCACAGCCAGACCCCGGGCTCGTCGTCACTCGCCACCAGGCGTACCCCGCTGTGCCCCACCCACCCGATCCGCCGCGCGGGGACCCCCACCACCAGGCCGAAGTCCGGTACGTCCTTGGTGACGACGGCGCCGGCCGCCACCATGGCCCAACGCCCGATCCGTACCGGCGCGACACAGACCGAGCGAGCCCCCAGGGAGGCGCCCTCCTCGACCTTCACGCCGACGGCCTCCCAGTCGCCGCCGCGCTTCTGCTTGCCCTCGGGGTCGACGGAGCGGGGGTTGTGGTCGTTGGTGAGGACCACGGCGGGACCGACGAACACGCCGTCACCGAGCTCCGCCGGCTCGTACACGAGGGCGTAGTTCTGGATCTTGACGTTGTTGCCGATCTGTACTCCGGTACCGACGTATGCGCCGCGTCCGACCACACAGCCTTCACCGAGCCGAGCCTCCTCGCGGATCTGCGCGAGCTCCCAGATGCTGCTCCCGGCGCCGATCTCGGCACTGTCGTCGACCTGGGCGGTGGGCTGGACTCTGTAGTTCACGGGCTGCGCCTTCCGAGAATGCGGATGTGCGGGAAATCCTAGAAGGTCCTGCGGTGTGCGACGTGCAGGGCGGTGGGGGGCATCGGGGCATGCGTGACGTGCGTCACGCCAAGATGTGTGAGTGGCGCGCGGGTGCGTACACACGGTTAACAGTCGTGACAGTCGGTCCGTGGCGGCCGTGTGCCCCACGCCGCACACGTGAATGACGCGTGGGCGTGAGGCACCGGGGACGGAGGGGCTGTGGTGCCGAGGTTGTCACCGTGCCTGCTCCGGTGGCCCGGGCCTCGAAAGGCCCGGGCGTAGCTCCATGCGGTCGAGAGGTCAGACGACGCTGCCGCTCCAGTGCTTCACGGGTGCCTTGAGGGTGGTGCCGGTGCTGGTGAGCGTGTAGAGAGTGTCGGTGCGGCGGCCGTCGGCCGTGGTGCCGCCTTCGTAGAGGACGCCCAGGTCTGTCCTGCCGTCCGCGTTGTAGTCCCCAGCCGTCACCAGGCTCTTGGACCAGGTGAAGGAGCCGGAGCTGGTCCAGGCGGTGGTGGGGTTGTTGAAGGCGGTGCCGGTGCTGGTGAAGGTGAAGGCCAGGGAGATGGCCTTGCCGTCGGTGGCCTGGCCGCCGTTGTAGAAGACGGCGAGGTCGTCCTTGCCGTCTCCGTTGTAGTCGCCGGAGACGGGGTTGCTCTTCGTCCAGTCGAAGGAGC